>NZ_JBXWPN010000004.1:0-436555 GCF_059611885.1 Ruegeria sp. CDSA193
CGCTGACGGCCCAGCTCGGACGTGATCGAGCCGAACAGCTCTGGGTCGCGCGCTGAGAGAGACTGGGTGAAAAAACCGGTATCACGTAGATTGGCGTTCATGGGGGCTCCACAATGCTGGGATTTCTTGCGGATTTCCTATCGGAAACGGGACATCGGCAAAAGGCTTAAAGCGACGATTTGGCCAGCGGTGGCGTCAAGTCTGGTCTATAGGGGAAAGGTATGATTGTTTCGGAACCAAATGTGCAGCACTGGAAACCACAATAGATGATTCAAAGAATCGCTTTTCTTGCCAGCGACGCCAAGGTGGCTCAAACCGCACGCGACAAACTGGTCAGGCGCTATGGCAATGCGGCGCCGCGTGATGCCGGTGTAATTGTCGCGCTGGGTGGGGACGGCTTTATGCTGCACACTTTGCACAACATGCAGCACCTCGATACGCCCGTATATGGCATGAATCGTGGAACAATCGGGTTCCTGATGAACGAGTTCCACGAAGAAGATCTGATGGACCGTCTTTCCGCCGCTGAAGAAGAGGTCATCAACCCGCTGGCGATGCGCGCGATGGATCAGTCCGGAAAGATCCATGAGGCGCTAGCCATCAATGAGGTCTCTTTGCTAAGGGCAGGCCCTCAGGCGGCGCGGCTGAGGATCAGTGTGGACGGTCGCGTGCGCATGGATGAATTGGTTTGCGATGGCGCTTTGCTGTCAACGCCAGCAGGATCGACGGCTTATAACTATTCCGCGCATGGGCCAATCCTGCCGATTGGATCGGATGTTCTAGCTCTGACAGCGATTGCAGCCTTTCGTCCGCGACGCTGGCGGGGGGCGCTGCTGCCCAAAATCGCCCAAGTGCGGTTCGATGTGTTGGATGCGGACAAGCGGCCGGTCATGGCTGATGCGGATTCAAATTCATTTCCGGATATTGATTGGGTCGAAATTCGATCTGAACCGGCGATCCGGCACCGTATCCTGTTCGACCCGGGCCACGGCCTGGAAGAGCGTCTGATTTCGGAGCAGTTCACCTAATTGAAAGGCCAGGTATGAATTAATCGCGCTTGTGTGAACCAGTTCACACGAATCCGATTAACATTAAGGTACTGTGAACTTGCCTGGAGAACACGCCATGGTGGAAGTGAGTGGCCATCAACGGCGGTTTCGAAATGAACGTGCAGTTTATGTGCGGGCGAGGGTAGGTGGTGCTACGCTCGTTATCGGATTTCTAGGCATATTTTAGAAAGCGGACCCCGGGTACAAAACCCCGGGGTCTATTTTTTTGGACAACGTCTATTTAGAAGGACGTCCCCATTTTCTTCCACAATGGCAGGCACATTTGCCCCACCCGGTCTTCGATCGCCGCGGCGGCGTCTACGGCCATATCCTCGCGCCATCTGCGGGCTGCGATCTGGATGTTGATCGGCTGCGGCCCACGCGGCAGCTCGGCCAACCGCGCCGGAACGCATGCCGCGGGCAGGCCGATGAAGTTCATCGCATAGGAATAGACCGCACAGCCCAGAACTTCATGCACGCCCTCGGCGCCCTCGGTATCTCGGTCCGGTTTGAAGAACGGCTGTGGCAGGAATGGTGACAGGACCAGAGGATAGTTTTGCATGAACAGAGACCACTCGCGCGCATAGTGGCTGCGCTTGGCCAGCATTTCGATAAGGTCTGTGCCAACTATGGGTGGGAATTCCTGAAAGTAGACCTCGAATATGTCGCGGATTGTTTTTGATCCCGCAGCCTCGATATCGGCTTTCAACAAGGTCAAAACTTCGCCCATCAGGGCGCGGTACCCGCCACGACCAGCTTCAAAGATATCGGGTGGTGCGACCTCTTCCACTACATAGCCTGCTTCGATCAATGCATCGCATGCAGTATCCAGAGCCTTGTCGACTTCGGGATGCAAATCGTATCCAAAGGTCTGCTTGGTGAAGGCGACCTTGATCGGGCCGGTTTGGTCCTCACCCCGCCACGGCATCGGCACGTGAAACGGATCGCGCGGATCGGGCGCGATCAAGCTGGGCATGGACAGGTGCAGGTCCGCTGCGGAGCGCGTGATCAGACCCTGCACCGACATCGATTGTGCCAATATGCCCCGTTCTGCCGATTGGCTGGGATTCCACGCCGGAACACGACCCAGACCCGGTTTGACGGTGACCGCCCCATTGGCGGCGGCTGGAAATCGCAGACTGCCCCCTATATCGTTGCCATGGGCCAGCGCACCGATCCCAGCCATCACAGCCGCGCCCGCGCCACCAGAAGATCCCCCGGGCGAGATATGACGCCCCCAGGGGTTATACGTGCGGCCATGCAGTTCGTTATCTGTGTCAGCACGGAATGAAAATTCGGGCGTGTTGGTGCGACCGATGACGATGGCGCCCGCCTTTTGCAGGTTGGAAACAACTGGCGCATCATCCGGGGCGATCACGTCTTTCAGGGCAACGACCCCATTCGAGGTCGCATGTCCTTTTTGATCGACGTTGATCTTGATGGTGACCGGCACACCATGCAGGGGGCCGGGCTGCTCTCCGCCACCGACCGCCTTGTCCAGATATCGCGCACGGTCCAGCGCCTGCAGGCTCAGATCTTCAACAACCGCATTCAACGAAGGGTTGACCTGATGCATCCGCTCGATTGCGGCTTTTACGGCCTCTTCCGCGCTGAGTTTACGGTTGCGGGTCAACGCGGTCAGATCGGTGGCGCTCAGACGCCAGATGTCGGTCACTGTCATGGGGCCTCACTGTCTTGGTCAGACAGTAGAGGCCCAGTGTCAGGTTGCAAGAGGCGGCAACTGTGCCGATATTCTACTGGGCGTAGCCTATGGATTTCAGGGCTTCGGTGATTTCGTCCAGAATCGCCGGATCGTCGATGGTGGCGGGCATCTTGTATTCCTTGCCATCCGCAATCGAGACCATGGTCCCGCGCAATATCTTGCCCGACCGCGTTTTGGGTAGGCGATCGACAACCACGGCCAGCTTGAAGGCGGCGACCGGTCCGATCTTTTCGCGAACCAACTTGACGACATCCTGAACGACGTCCCCATGGTCGCGGTCACAGCCCGCATTTAGGCATAAGAAGCCAACCGGCATCTGGCCCTTCAGCTGATCCGACACACCGATCACGGCGCATTCGGCAACGTCAGGGTGCGCGGCCAGAACCTCTTCCATGCCGCCGGTGGACAGACGATGGCCCGCGACGTTGATCACGTCATCGGTGCGCGCCATGATGTAGAGGTACCCGTCCTCATCAACCATGCCCGCATCGCCGGTTTCATAATATCCGGGAAAGTGATTCAGGTACGAGCTTTTGAACCGGTCTTCGGCGTTCCACAGCGTTGGCAGAGTGCCGGGGGGCAGGGGCAGCTTTACCGCAATCGCGCCCAGCTCTCCGGGTTTCATCGGGTGGCCGCCTTCGTCCAGAATCTGCACGTCGTAGCCGGGCATCGGCTTGGCAGGTGAGCCCAGCTTGGTTGGCAGCTCTTCAATCCCCAGCGGATTGCCCGCGATGGTCCAACCGGTTTCGGTTTGCCACCAATGGTCGATGACCGGAACGTTCAGCGCGTCTTTGGCCCATTCGATCGTGTCGGGATCTGCCCGCTCTCCAGCCAGAAACAGGGCTCGCAGGCAGGAGAGGTCGTATTCAGGGATTAATTCCCCCTTGGGATCTTCACGTTTGACCGCGCGGATTGCGGTGGGAGCAGTGAAGAAACTACGAACATTATGCTCGGATATCACCCGCCAGAAGGTGCCCGCGTCTGGGGTTCCAACCGGCTTGCCCTCGAACACTATCGTGGTGTTGCCGTGGATCAGCGGCGCGTAGCAGATATATGAGTGGCCAACGACCCAGCCGACATCAGAAGCCGCCCAGAACACGTCGCCGGGATCCACGTTATAGATGTTCTTCATCGTCCAGTTCAGGGCGACCAGATGGCCGGCCGTCGGCCGTACGACCCCTTTGGGCGCTCCGGTCGTGCCCGATGTATACAGGATATAAGCTGGATCATTGCCATCGACAGGAACACATTCCGCAGGCTCAACACCGTACTGGAACCCGTGCCAGTTGAAATCACGCCCCTCGATCAAATGCGCAACCTCTTGTTCGCGCTGGAATATCACGCAGAAATCGGGCTTGTGGCTGGCAAGTTCGATGGCACCGTCAAGCAGCGGTTTATAATGCACCACACGGCCCGGCTCCATCCCGCAAGAAGCGGCGATGATTGCTTTTGGTTTGGCGTCATCAATACGGACCGCCAATTCGTTGCTTGCAAAGCCACCAAACACAACCGAGTGCACCGCACCCAGCCGGGCACAGGCCAACATCGCCTCAAGCGCTTCGGGGATCATCGGCATATAGATGATAACCCTGTCGCCCTTTTCGACACCTTTTGCCCGCAATGCCCCGGCCAAAGTAGCGACCCGATTGCGCAGTTCGACATATGAGATCTCGCGCTTGGTGTGGGTGATTGGGCTGTCATAGATGATGGCCGTCTGTTCACCGCGACCATTCTCGACATGGCGATCAACCGCATTCCAGCAGGTGTTGACCCTGGCATCACAGAACCATTCATAAAGAGGAGCATTGTCGTCAAACAAAGCCTTGCTGGGTGGCTGAACCCAATCAATTCCTTTTGCAGCTTCCATCCAGAATGACTCCGGATCGGATTTCCAGCTCTGGTAAACGTCCTGATATGCCACTTTGGTCTCCTCCGAAAAATCCCTGCACCGTGTCTAGGGCGGGGTATAGGGGGCAGACAAGCGGTCGAAGTGACGGGGCGTCACTTTATCGCAAAATATTTGCAGATGTATAAGAATTTCCCTGCAAATTTTTGCAAACCTGTCGGCAATTTATGGATTTTGCGCGCCGAATTCACAGTTTTGCAAAACTGCAAATGTATTGGTGCAAATATGAAGGAATCAGTCCGGGCACCTGTTTCGGTGCCCGGAGGGGATCCGTGACCCTTTACCCGTAATGAGCGACAGGCGTTCCTGCGATCGCCGCCATGTTCAGTAACCCGCGTGCGGTGATCGAGGGGGTCACGATATGTGCCTTGTTGCCCATACCCATCAGGATCGGGCCAACTTCCAGCGCGTTGGCCTTCATCTTCAGGATGTTTCGCACACCGCTGGCGGCATCTGCGTGGGCAAATATCAGGACGTTGGCAACACCTTCTAGACGTGAATGCGGGAAAATGCGCGACCGCAGTTCCGGGTCAAGCGCTACGTCCAGATTCATCTCACCCTCATATGTGAAATCGCGCGGCTCCGAGTCCAGAATCTCCAAAGCGGCCCGCAGGCGCTTGCCCGAGCCTTCGGCCTGATTGCCGAATTGAGATTGCGAACAGAACGCGATTTTTGGCTCCAACCCGAAACGCCGGACATGACGGGCCGCGCCCAGGGTGGTTTCGGCAAGCTCTGCAGGCGTTGGTAATTGCCGCACATGTGTATCGGCAATGAACAAGGGGCCGTCCTCAAGAACCATCAGAGACAAAGCGCCATGTGCGCGCAGGTCGCCATTGGCCAACACCTGTTCGACATAGCTTAGGTGCCAGCGGTATTCGCCAAAGGTTCCGCAGATCAGGCTGTCGGCCTCGCCACGCTGGACCATGATCGCCCCAATGGCTGTGCTGTTGGTGCGCATGATGGCCTTGGCCAGATCAGGGGTGACACCGCGGCGCTGCATGATCTGGTGATATGAGGTCCAGTAATCATAGTAGCGATTGTCATGTTCCGGGTTCACGATCTGAAAATCCTCGCCGGGACGCACGGTCAGGCCCAGGCGCTCGCATCGCGCTTCAATGACTTCGGGACGTCCGATCAGGATCGGTGTTTCCGTGGTTTCTTCCAGAATGGCCTGAGCGGCGCGCAGCACACGTTCGTCCTCGCCCTCGGCAAATACTATTCGGCGCGACGCAGCTGCTGCGGCCTCGAAAACCGGGCGCATGATCAGGGCGGATTTGAAAACCGTCTGGTTCAGGCGCTCTTTATAGGCCTCCATATCTGGAATCGGACGCCTGGCAACGCCACTGTCCATAGCCGCCCGGGCCACTGACGAGGACACAACAGCGACGAGGCGCGGGTCAAAAGGTTTTGGGATCAGATAGTCAGGCCCGAATGTCAGTTGCTCGCCCTTATAGGCGGCGGCGGCTTCTGCACTGGTCGTTGCCCGGGCCATATCAGCGATACCGTCTACGCAGGCGATCTGCATAGCGTCGTTAATTTCGGTCGCACCAACATCCAGGGCGCCCCGGAAGATGAAAGGAAAGCACAGAACGTTGTTCACCTGATTGGGAAAATCACTGCGACCGGTTGCGATGATCGCATCGGGGGCCACTTCGCGAGCTGCGTCCGGCAGAATCTCGGGCGTCGGGTTGGCCAGCGCGAAGATGATTGGTCTGTTGGCCATTTTCGCGACCATTTCGGGTTTCAGGACATTCGGTCCGCTAAGCCCCAGAAACAGATCGGCATCCCCGATCACGTCATCCAGCGTGCGCAGATCAGTCTTTTGCGCGAACTGGCTCTTGTGCGGGTTCATGTCCTCGGCTCGCCCTTCATAGACAAGCCCGTGAATGTCACACAGCCAGATGTTTTCACGTTTCACACCCAGCTTCACCAGCATGTTCAGGCAGGCGATCCCAGCCGCGCCTCCGCCGGTCGAGACGATTTTGATATCCTCGAACTTTTTCCCGGCAACGTACAGCGCGTTCTTGGCAGCGGCGCCCACGACGATTGCGGTGCCGTGCTGGTCATCGTGAAAAACGGGGATGTTCATCCGCTCGCGGCACAGTTTTTCGACAATAAAACAATCGGGGGCTTTGATGTCCTCAAGATTGATCGCCCCGAACGTGGGTTCCAGCGCGCAAACGATATCGGCCAGCTTTTCGGGGTCGGATTGGTCAACCTCGATGTCGAAACAGTCGATCCCTGCGAATTTCTTGAACAGAACCGCTTTGCCTTCCATCACCGGCTTTGAAGCCAGAGCGCCTATATTGCCCAGGCCCAGCACTGCTGTTCCGTTCGAGACCACGCCAACAAGATTGCCCCGCGCAGTGTAAAGCTCGGCGTTGGATGGGTCGGCCTTGATTTCCAGGCTGGCCTCGGCGACGCCAGGCGAGTAGGCGCGCGCCAGATCCCGACCGTTGGCCATGGGTTTCGTAGCCCTGATTTCGAGCTTTCCAGGCTTTGGGTGAGCGTGATAATCAAGCGCGGCCTGTCGCAGGTTGGGAGTGTCAGACATAGGCAATTCATCTCCGTTCCGAATTTGGTTGAAGGGTTAAACTATTTCTGGCGCCTTGGCTACGTGACGTCACTTCATAAATGGATTTTTGCCAAACACGGCCGTAGGTTGAATTTTGTTCCAATATGGTTACGGTCTCGCATCTTCATATTCGGCACCGCTTCCACAGGAGATCGAAGGCCCAAGATGACCCCGGAAAAACAATCTCAGTCGATACCCGTCACAACCGATACCAAGCGGTCCTTTGGGCTGGACCAGCCGCTGTTTGGTGCAGCGATTGGTGTTGCGTTGCTGATCTTGGTGGTCCTCTGTATCTGGCCGGTGCAGGCGATGTCCCTCAGCCATGAGGGCGGCCCGTTCGAATCCATTTCGGCCGCGGCACTTGTTCTGGCCGGGGGCATTGCGCTTTTCCGGTATCGCGGGATTTCCCGTCTCTATATCGGTCTCGTCTGTTTGCTGCTGGCAGAGCGCGAACTTGCTGCGGATATCTATGCCGTAGATAGCCTGCCATATGGGATTCTGAATGGGCTGGACACGCTGCTTGATATGAACGCGGTTCGCGTCATCCTGGCTGTTTTGGTTCTGGGAGGCTTGCTCTGGCACGGGGTGCCAAACGGGTGGCGTGCGTTCAAGCAACGGGTCCCGTTTCTAATGGTGTTCTTTCTGGCCGGTATGTGTGCGGTGGTTGCGCAGGGGTTGGAAGAAGTCAGTGGCGCACTGAAAGACGACCTGTCGGACCAGATGATCATGCGTTTGTTTGTGTTGGAAGAAACGCTTGAGATGTTCTTTTCGATTGGCATTTTGGCTTCTGTTCTGATCGGATGGCCCAAAGCCACGACCGAAGAGAACTTGAATGACCAGCAATCAGACCAAAGCTGAGATTCGTCTGCCGACGCAGGAATTACGTGACGACATCCCGTTTTTTACCAAGGTACTGGGGATGCGGATGGATATGATCTATCCGGCTGATGACCCTCGGGTCGCCGTGTTCTCGGGGCATGGATTGCGATTACGGATCGAACAGGATGCACCCGAGGCGCCCGGAATGTTGCGCATTCTGACCGAAAATCCGGATGAGTTTGCGGCTGGCCAGCGCAGTTTGGTCGCGCCGAACGGGACGCGTGTCGAAATTGATGAGCTGAACCCGCCGATGGTGATGCCGGATACCGTGCATTCCTTTGTCGTGCGCAGACTCAAGGATCAGGCCCCGTGGGTCATCGGGCGCGCCGGAATGCATTATCGCGATTTGGTACCCGATCGCTTGGGCGGGTCGATCATTGCCAGCCATATCCGCATTCCTGATGGCGGTCCGGTTCCAGACATGGTGCATTTCCACAAGGTCGGGTTTCAGTTGATTTTCTGCATCCATGGCTGGGTCGATGTGGTTTACGAGGATCAGGGCGACAAGATGCGCCTGACCGCCGGCGATTGCTTTATCCAGCCGCCCGAAATCCGCCATCGTGTGTTGGAAGCATCGGACAATGTGCAGGTGATCGAAATTGGTGTTCCTGCCGAACATGTCACCGAAATCGACCACGAAATGCAGTTGCCGACCCCGCAATACCGCCCGGATCGCGAATGGCAGGGTCAGCGCTTTGTCTACAACCGGGCCGAGGGGGCAGAATGGGGGCCGTTCCGTTTGCCGGGCTACATCTGTCGCGACACCACGATTGCCCAGAACACGATGGGTGTCGCAGGCGTTCAGGTGGTGCGTCGGGGGCAGGGTGACACCGCCTGGGCTACACATGATACCGATATTCATTTCACCTTCGTTATGAACGGTGAGCTTACGCTTGAAGGCGAGGGGCGCGACCCGTATCGGCTGGAACAAGGTGATGCCTTTGTCATTCCACCGGGCATGCGGACACGCCTGTCTGATCCGACCGATGATGTTGAACTGCTTGAGGTCACGCTGCCTGGCGTGTTCAATACGGTTCTGGATTAAGCATTTTGGCTCAGGAATTCTGCGCTCGGGGCTTCAATTCCCCGGGGGCTTTCATTTAGGGTATGACTTTCTGACCAGATGATCAAAAAATAGGGAATCGCCATGAGCTTGAAAGACGCAGCCTTGTCCGTGCGGGAAAACGCCTATGCGCCTTATTCCAATTTCAAGGTCGGCGCGGCGATCCGGTCCCTGTCGGGGCAGATCTACTCCGGTTGCAATGTGGAAAACGTGGCCTATCCCGAAGGCACTTGCGCCGAGGCCGGAGCCATTGCCGCCATGGTCGCTGCTGGCGAGCAGGAACTGACCGAGGTTTACGTGGTCGCGTCGTCTCCTCAGCCAGTACCGCCGTGCGGGGGGTGCCGCCAGAAACTGGCCGAGTTCGGCAAGCGTGACGTCAAGGTGGTATTGGCCAGCTTGGACGGGGCGGAGTTGAAAACCACTATCGGGGATCTGCTGCCAGGCGCATTTGACGCCTCGCATATGGAGGATGTCTGACCCCATGGACGCCCGCTCGATCATCGCAAAGTTGCGCCGCAAGGATATACCCTCCGCCGAGGAACTGCACTGGTTTGCGCAGGGGCTTGCCGATGGTGGGGTCAGTGACGCGCAGGCAGGGGCCTTTGCCATGGCGGTTTGCATGGGCGGGTTGGGCGCGCAGGGCCGCGCCGATCTGACCATTGCGATGCGCGACAGCGGCGATGTCCTGAACTGGGATGTGGAAGGTCCGGTAATCGATAAACACTCGACCGGGGGTGTGGGCGACAGCGTCAGCCTGGTACTGGCCCCCGCACTGGCCGAGCTTGGGGCCTATGTGCCAATGATTTCTGGCCGGGGACTGGGACATACGGGCGGCACGTTGGACAAACTTGAATCCATCCCCGGTGTGACCACCCAGATCAGCCAGGACCGGCTGGTGCAGGTGCTGAACGAAACGGGGGCAGCCATCGTCGGGGCCACCGGGCAAATCGCGCCGGCGGACAAACGGCTTTACGCCATTCGGGATGTCACGGCGACAGTTGAAAGCCTTGACCTGATCACCGCGTCGATCCTGTCGAAAAAGCTTGCAGCCAGCCCGGATGCACTGGTGCTGGACGTTAAGGTTGGCAGTGGGGCCTTTATGAAAACCCTTGATGACGGGCGCAATCTGGCACGGGCGCTGACGGAAACCGCCAACGCTGCAGGGTGTCGGACCTCGGCAGTCATAACCGATATGAACCAGCCGCTTGCCTCTGCGCTGGGCAATGCACTTGAGGTGGATGAGGTCATGAAGGTATTGACCCAAGCGCCTAACGCGCCGTTGGCTGTGATCTCTGCCGAGCTGGGCGGGGTTCTGTTGGCTGACGCCGGTATGTTTGCCACTTCGGAAGAAGGCCGGGACAAAATCGCCAAGGTCATCCGCGATGGCCGTGCCGCAGAACGGTTTGGCCGCATGATGGCCGCAGTTGGGGCACCCATTCACTTTGTCGACGATTGGTCGCGCTATTTGCCCGAAGCCAGCGTGATCCTCGAAGTGTCTGCTCCCGCTGCGGGCTATGTAACCACGATAGACGGAGAGGCTCTGGGCCTTGCGGTTGTCGAATTGGGTGGCGGACGTCAGGTTGAAAGCGATGTGATCGACCCTGCGGTCGGGCTGTCAGATCTGGTGCGACTGGGCGACCGGGTCGAAAAAGGCGCGCCATTGGCTGTCGTCCATGCCGCCCGCGAGGATGCCGCGCGACGTGCGGCTGATGCTGTTCAAAAGGCGATCACGCTTGGAACGGGTAAACCAGTGGTGCCATCCCTTGTCCACGAGAGGATCACGCCATGAGCCGCGCCTTCCTTGTGGTGATGGATTCTGTGGGTATCGGCGGTGCGCCCGATGCTGATCAGTTCTTTAATGGCGACATGCCGGATACTGGGGCAAACACTCTGGCCCATATCGCGCAGGCTTGTGCACAAGGTCAGGCGGAAGAGGGGCGATCCGGGCCTTTGCATCTACCGCATTTGGATGCGCTGGGGTTGGGTGCTGCGGCACGACTGGCCTCGGGTGCGGAAACGCCGGGTTTGCTGGCCCAGCCGACAGGTCTGTGGGGCTGCGCCTGTGAGGATTCACCGGGCAAGGACACGCCATCGGGGCATTGGGAGCTAGCAGGGCTGCCTGTGCCGTGGGACTGGCATTACTTTCCAAATACAACACCATCATTTCCGGCTGATCTGAGCAAGGCCGCAGCCGAGGCCGCCGGAACCGAAGGGGTTTTGGGGGATTGCCACGCCTCGGGCACCACGATCATCGCCGAATTGGGGGCCGAGCATATGCGAACCGGTTGGCCGATCTGCTATACCTCGGCCGACAGTGTCTTTCAGATCGCCGCGCATGAAGAAAGTTTCGGCCTAGACCGTCTGCTTGACCTCTGCCGCGCGCTGGCCCCACGTTTGCACCAGATGAAAGTGGGGCGTGTGATCGCACGGCCCTTTGTCGGCTCGCCTGAACAAGGGTTCACCCGCACGACCAACCGCAAGGATTTTGCCATCGTGCCGCCCGCTCCGGTGCTGACGAACTGGTGTCAGGATGCGGGCCGCCGTGTTCATGCAGTGGGCAAGATCGGCGATATCTTTTCCATGCAGGGAATCGACACACTGCGCAAAGGGTCGGATGCTGACTTGATGGGTCATCTGTCCGATCTGGTCGATGAGGCCGAAGAGGGCAGCCTGACATTCGCTAATTTTGTCGAGTTCGACAGTCTCTATGGCCATCGGCGCGACATCAGCGGCTATGCCCGCGCGCTAGAATGGTTTGACCAAGAGATAGGTGCAATTCTGACCCGGTTGCGCCCCGATGACCTGATGTTGTTGACCGCTGATCACGGCAACGACCCAAGCTGGATCGGCACCGACCACACGCGTGAGCAAGTACCTGTCCTGATTGCAGGGCAGGGTGCGGGGCAGATCGGTAAGGTCAAATTCGCCGACATTGCCGCCAGTATCGCAAATCACCTGAATATCCCGGCACAAGGGCCGGGGCGGAGCTTTCTATGACTGTCGCTGACCTACCCAAGATCGAACTGCACTTGCATCACGAAGGTGCCGCGCCGCCTGCCTTCATCCGTCAGCTGGCGCATGAAAAGCGCATCGACCTGAGCGGGATTTTCAAACATGACGGGTCTTATGATTTCCGGGATTTCGCCCATTTCCTCAGCGTATATGAGGCCGCCTGTGAGGTGCTGAAATCGCCTGAGGATTTCCGCCGTCTGACGTTGGCTTTTCTTGAAGAAAGCGCGGCGAACGGGGTGGTGTATTCGGAAAGCTTTCTGAGCCCCGATTTCTGTGGCGGTGGCGATTTGGTGGCCTGGCGCGACTATCTAAGTGCCATTCAGGATGCCGCTGATGAAGCCGAGCGGAAATACGATATCACTCTGCGCGGCGTGGTGACCTGTGTCCGGCATTTCGGACCCCAACAGGCCAAGCTCAGTGCATATTGTGCCGCTGAAACAGCTGGCGACTGGATTACTGGGTTCGGTATGGGGGGCAATGAATCCGTGGGGGTTCAGGGCGACTATAAGTGGGCGTTTGACTGCGCGCGCGAGGCCGGACTGCGCCTGACCACCCATGCCGGAGAGTTCGGCGGGCCGGATAGTGTCCGCGATGCGATCCGTGATCTGGGAGTTGAACGCATCGGCCATGGCGTGCGTGCGATCGAAGATCCCGACCTTGTGCATGAGATCGTTGATCGTGGTGTGACGCTCGAGGTTTGCCCGGGCTCGAACGTGGTTCTGGGCCTGTTTCCTGACTTTGCCAGCCACCCGATTTCCAAGTTGCGCGAGGCAGGTGTCAAGGTCACCGTGTCCACCGACGATCCGCCGTTTTTCCATACCACAATGCGGCGTGAATATGAGATGTTGGCCAAAGCTTTCGGTTGGGAGGCCGAGGATTTTGCCGCCCTGAATGAAACCGCCCTGAATGCGGCTTTTTGCGATGAAGCGACCCGTGCGCGGGTCAAGAAAAGACTGGAGATATCATGAGCGAACACTTGACCGTCGTCGACCACCCGTTGGTGCAGCACAAATTGACGCTCATGCGGGACAAGGGCACTTCGACCGCCGAATTCCGGCAGTTGCTGCGTGAGATCACCTTGCTGCTGGCCTATGAGATCACGCGGGAAATGCCATTGACCACCCGGCATATTGAAACCCCGATGGAAGAGATGGACGCCCCCATCCTGGCAGGTAAGAAACTGGCGCTGGTTTCTATCCTGCGCGCCGGTAACGGAATGCTGGACGGCGTTTTGGAACTGATCCCCTCGGCCCGTGTTGGCTTTGTTGGCCTGTACCGCGATGAAGAGACTTTGAAGCCCGTCCAATATTACTTCAAAGCGCCCGAGGGGCTGAAGGACCGTTTGGTCATTGCTGTCGACCCGATGCTGGCAACCGGCAACAGTTCGGCCGCTGCGATTGATTTGCTGAAAGAGGCTGGCGCGACGGATATCCGGTTCCTGTGCTTGCTGGCCGCCCCCGAAGGTGTTGCCCGCATGAAAGAGGCACATCCGGATGTTCACATCGTCACCGCCGCACTGGACCGTGAGCTGAACTCAAAAGGCTATATCATGCCGGGTCTGGGCGATGCGGGCGACCGGATGTTCGGGACCAAATAAGCGGGCTTATCCGCCGCATATATTCTGCAGCCGGACCCATTCGCGATCTGGCAGTATCTGTTGCTGGGGCTGGCCCGCCATCGGGTCGGCCTCGATCAAGCCCAGCACGGTTTCACCTGTCACGTCCGTCGCATAGGCAAAGGGGACCGAGGGCAAAGCTGCCTCGGCAAAAATTTCCAGCAGGTTCTCGTCGGGTACAGCAGGACGGGGTTCTGATAGAACTTCTTCGGTATAACTGTCGACAATCTGAGGTGTCAGCTCACCGGTTGTCAGCAGGCGGAACGCAGATCTGATGCCGGTCCGGTCCAGCAGATCATCCAGTGGGTCCTGTGCCTGCACACGTGCACGTTCCGCAAGGATGTACCCGGCCACGACCGAGGGGTCCTCGTGATCTTCGACCAGAGATCGGTTCAACAGGACAATTCCACCCGGCAGGGTCAGGCTGGTCTGTACTCCGGCGGGTAGGATAACGATTGCGCGCACGCCCGTTCTTGCCGCCAGATGATCCAGTGCTTCCTGAGTGCCCTCGGACACGCAGGCGCGGCCTGACACTCTTTCTATGCGCCTCAGGATCGTGTCGCCGATGTCGATACGTTTGATTTCGGGAACGACGGATACGACATGGTTTTGTAACGCTGACGGTAACCACAACAGCATGAGCGCGGCCACAGCAGCCACAACCCCGGCCACGCTGAACCACCGCAAACGCCCGGGGTGGGGGCGTGACCAGTCGATGGCACGCTGCAGACGGTCAATGGCTTCGATCATCGTGGTTTCGGATTGGGCCAGTTCCAACGTCTCTTGCGGGTCGCCATCCGGGTGGTAAATCGCAGGGAAAACACCGGGGTTCTGGCGCTCTAACGCAGCCAGCGACCAATGCGTCAGGGCCCGGTCGTTGAAATCTGATATCGTCAGAGTCGCTTCGCCAATCGACACAACAACCTCGCGCCGCTGAACATCGGGCGAGGGGCGCCACAGACCGGTGGCTTCGATCCGCTGGAACTGTTTCAGTGCCGTCATCGGGGTGATGTCTGCTCGTTCTTAATTGGAGCCAGCTTAACACGCTAAATTCAACCGGCGCAAACCTGTTGCGCGATGTTCAGGAAATGTGCTGGATACCTAGACGAGCGGAATATTCTGTTACCGCTCTCCATCATGCCGCGGGGAAAATGATGCAGGCGGACACCCAGACTTCACCGGTTTTGGCCTCGGTGCTGATGGTCAGTGCTATGGCAATCATCGGCGTGATTGATAATGTGGTCATCTTGGTGGCCGAAACGATCGGTCTGTGGCAGTTCCATTTCAGCCGGGCTCTGCTCATGCTACCGCTGATAATGGGCCTGTCACTGCTTGGGCTGGGCCGCTTGCGCCCGATTAGGCTTGGCCCCGTGATCCTGCGTAGTGTTCTCATCACATTGGCCATGTTGTTCTATTTTGCCTCGCTTGCGCTGATGCCGATTGCTCAGGCGTTGGCGGGTTTGTTCACGTCGCCGATCTTTGTGCTGTTGATTACAACCGTCGCCATGAAGCAACGGATAGGCCCATGGCGTATTCTGGCCGTTGCAGTAGGGTTTGCCGGGATTTTGTGCGTGTTGCAGCCGAATCCCGGCGAGTTTGATGCAAAAACGCTGTTGCCGGTCGCCGGAGGGCTGTTCTACGCGTTCAGTTCAGTCATCACCCGAAGCCACTGCGCGCAGGAAAGCACAACGGCATTGCTGGCGGCTATGGTGACAACCTTGGGAGTGGCCGGAGCGGTAGGGCTGATCGTGTTATCCTTGTTTCCGGGGGTTCCGGTCGCTGGGCCGGAGGGCTTCGTTACCCGTGGCTGGGTCTGGCAAATGGGACCGGCAATTCCTTGGATTATAGTTCAGGCAATAGGGTCGACGATTGCGGTATTCATGCTGATCAAATCCTATCAGATCGGTGAGACCTCTTATGTGGCGGTGTTTGAATATTCGGTGATGATATTTGGACCCTTGTTCGCCTGGAGGGTCTTTGGGCAGAATATCGGTGTTCTGCAGATCCTCGGCATATGCCTGATCGCAACGGCCGGAGTTCTGCTGGCCTGGCGGTCCACGCGTCCCGCCGCTACAGAGGCCGCATCGTGATCATTTCGCGCGGTCGCTCTTATATCTTCGTCCACATTCCCAAAACTGGAGGGACATCTTTGTCGCTGGCTTTGGAACAGCGCGCGATGAAGGATGATATTTTGCTGGGAGATACGCCCAAGGCAAAGAAACGCAATAGGCGGATCAAACAGCTATCGGCGCGTGGCCGCCTTTGGAAACATTCAACCCTCGCCGATATCGAAGGTGTTCTTTCACCGGATGACTTTTCGGGGATGACAGTCTTTACTCTGGTCCGAAATCCCTGGGATCGGCTTGTCAGCTATTATCACTGGCTCAAGGTGCAAGGCTTTGATCACCCCGTAATCGCGCTGGCCCGCGCCCATTCGTTTGAAGGATTTGTCTGCCACCCTGCGACGCAACAATCGCTCCGTCAGCATCCGGCGCGGCACTACGTGACGCGAGCCGATGGTATCGAGCAGTGCCAGTATTTCATCAGACTCGAAGCGTTTGATCAGGACGCAGAGCCTCTGTTCGACCATTTGGGGTTCCGGATCACGCTGCCGCATCTGAATCGATCAGAGCGGGCGAAAGATTACCGCAGCTATTATTCAGCCGCATCACAAGAGGCCGTCGCCGAGGCTTGCGCTGAAGATATAGACAGATTCGGATACTCTTTTGATTAGATGACAGAAATATAGTTTCCCTGCCGGACTTAATACCGGGCGATTACAGATCGTTGTTCCGTTTTTAGCGTTATCCAACGGGGTTTGGGACCCAAATCAGGCTCAAATGTGTCAAAATTTGGACGTGTGATCGGTTTGGATGCTAATGAATATCTATTGTTTTTGGTGCCAGCAGGGGGGGAGGCACGTGTTTGAAGTAGTGAGTGACATGGGTATTTCAGATGTTCCGGAAAGCCGGACACAATTCGAAACCAGAGTAGAACTGAACGCGCGCCGTGGCGGCTTGATCCACGGGACCAGGGTTGCAACTGTCGACGGCTGGACGCCGATTGAAGACATTCAGCCTGGTGATCTGATCCGGACAGTCGAGAACGGCTTTAAGGTAGTAAGGCGCATTTCTGTCGATACGATTTCGGTTCCTACTGAAGAAAGTCGGATCGAGTATTTGCCAGTCCGCGTACCCCCAAGTGCCGTCGACAGCCCAGGTACGATTTGGATCATGCCTGAACAGGGTATAGCATTGGAGCATGGCACCGCAGATCTGACTGTTGTGGCAGCACGAAAGTTGAGCGGTTTGTTCCGCATCAAGTCGGACGTCCCGGCATCATCATTCGATGTCAGCGCACTGTTCTTTGACGAGGATGAAGTGGTCTATATGGAAGGCGGCATGCGCGCCTTCTGCCCGTCAGGGCGTTTCGGCGGCCACAGCGGCACAAGTGCGGGCTATCAAATTGCCGAAAGCGAAACAGCGGCGGATTTGGTCGAAGAAATACGAACCGAGGGCCGCGTGGCAGCCCTTGCCAACCCGTTGGGTGCGCTGCCTGCACCCATCTCGCTGGAACAAGTTGTCCCTTTGAGACCCAGCAGGGGTGCGCGTCGCCCGGGTCGTCCGGGCCGACCTCTCCCAGTGATCTGAACGGCAGACCAACCAAACACGACAAGCAGGGTGCTGGCGTAAGGTCTCTTACGCCAGCACCAACTGTTTAGGCAGCCTTGGCTTCGGGGTTGAACCGCCCGTAGAAGCTTTGGCCTTTATCTGCCATCTCACGCAGCAGCGGCGGGCAGGTAAACCGTTCCCCATATTGTGCGGTCAACTGATCGCAACGCTCGGCCGCATAAGGGGTGCCGATGATGTCCAGCCAGCTCAGTGGGCCACCTGACCAAGGTGCAAAGCCCCAGCCCAAGATTGCGCCGACGTCACCCTCGCGGATGTCTTCCAGAACGCCTTCTTCCAATGCGCGGACGGCCTCCAGAACCTGAGCGAACATCAGGCGTTCCTGCACTTCGATTAGGTCGGGCTGATCCTCTGCGAGCGGATACTTGTCCTGCAGACCCTTCCAATATTCGACGCGCTTGCCTTTTTCGTCATAGTCGAAGAAGCCCGCGTTTGCCTTGCGGCCCAGACGGCCCTGTTCTTCCATCCAGAAGATCAGATTATCGGACGGGCTTTCAGGATATTCGTTACCCATCGCGGCCTTGGTCGCGCGTGCGATCTTGGCACCCAGATCAATCGAGGTCTCATCAGTCAGCTGGATAGGCCCGACAGGGAAGCCCAACTGGCGTGCCGCGTTGTCGATCAGAACCGGGCTGACGCCTTCGGTCACCATCCGGGCACCTTCATTGATGTAGGGAATGATGCAGCGGTTGGCGTAGAAGAAGCGGGCATCGTTGACCACGATAGGCGTCTTGCGAATCTGGCGCACATAGTCCAGCGCCTTGGCCACTGCGCGATCACCGGTTTCCTTGCCTTTGATGATCTCGACCAAGAACATCTTCTCGACGGGCGAGAAGAAGTGGATGCCGATGAACTGATCCGCACGCACCGAAGCTTTGGCCAGGTCGCTGATCGGCAGGGTCGAGGTGTTCGAGGCAAAGATGCAGTCCTCGGGAATGATCGCCTCGACCTTTTTGGTCATCTCGGCCTTGACGCCCATGTCTTCGAAGACGGCTTCGATGATCAGGTCACAGCCCTTCAGATGATCAAGGTCAGGGGTCGCGGTGATGCGGCCCAGCATGGCCTCTTTCTTTTCAGCCGTAACCTTGCCGCGCTTCATACCTTTGTCCAGGTACGTCTCGGTATAGGCTTTGCCTTTGTCTGCTGCTTCCTGATCGCGGTCGACCAGAACAACTTCCATACCGGCCTGCGCCGATACAAGTGCGATACCCGCACCCATCATGCCAGCGCCCAGAACACCGATCTTCTTGACTGACTGATCCGGTACGCCCGCAGGACGCACGGCGCCTTTTTCCAAGGCTTCCTTGTTCAGGAACAGTGATCGGATCATGGCACCCGAAGACGGGTTCATCAAAACGGAGGTGAACCAACGGGCTTCGATCTTCAGCGCGGTGTCGAAATCAACCAGCGCACCTTCGTAAACAGCGCTTAGCAACGCCTTGGCGGCAGGGAACGCACCCTGGGTTTTGCTATTCACCATAGCCGAGGCGCCGACGAAATTCATGAAACCGGCAGGGTGGTAAGGCGCACCACCGGGCATTTTGTAACCCTTGGCATCCCAAGGCTTCACAATGTCCGCATCTTTGGCGTTCAGCACCCAATCTTTTGCCGCGGCAACTGGATCCTCTGCGATCTCATCGATGTAGCCTGCACTTTTCGCCTTTTTGACGTCCAGCATCTTGCCTTCCAGCAACAGCGGAGCGGCTGCAATCGCACCGACCTTGCGGACCATACGGGTGGTGCCACCAGCGCCGGGGAAGATGCCAACCATGATTTCAGGCAGGCCGTATTTCGCCTTTGGATTCTCGGCTGCAAAGATGCGATGCGTCGACAGCGGTAGTTCCATGCCAATGCCTGCGGCTGTACCGGGCAGGGCGGTTGCAATCGGCTTGCCGCCTTTCTTGGTCTTGGGGTCCATGCCCGCCAGCTCGATCTTGCGCAGCACGCCGTGCATATTCATGGTGCCTTCGAACAGGCCCTTGGCGGGGTTGTCACCCGCCTGTTCTTTCATCACCGCAAGCAGGTTCAGGTCCATGCCACCGGCGAACGAACCTTCTTTCCCGCTGGTGATAACGATGCCTTTGATCTCGTCATCGGCAAGTGCCTGATCGATGCAATCGCTCAACTGTGCGAAGCCGTCAAAAGACATCACGTTCATGGACTTTCCCAGGACGTCCCAGGTGATAATGGCGACGCCGTCCGCGTCTTTGCTCAGAGTGAAATCAGTCATTGTCATCTCCAATCTGGTCAGCCGTTAGCGGGCTGCCATCTTTCCGGGTGAAAGAGAATCCGTTCTCATCATCCTTCACCATCATGTCTAAGTCGCTGTAATAGCCGGTCTCGTTCGGGGTCCGTGTGCCCACCACCAGAAAGGTCGCAGGCGCATCGGTGTTGTTCACAAGGTGATGGCCGTTGGCTTCACCTGCGGGCCATGCGGCGCAATCGCCGGGCTGCATTTCATGCTCGCCATCGTCGTCGATCAGCGTACAGGTGCCGCTTAGCATGATTGCAAACTCGTCCTGCTCCATATGGTAGTGGCGCAGCGAGGACATGCCTTGCGGTTCAAGCCGTACGATGTTGACCCCGTACTGGGTTAGCCCGCCCGCATCACCGAGGCGCTGAACAAAACGGCCTGCGGTCGCCTCGGCCAGCTTGCCGGGATAGGCCGAGCCGCCCTGAAACGGAATCTGAGAGAGATCCAGCTTGGGCATCAGACGCGCTCGATGATCGTTGCTGCACCCATGCCAGATGCGATGCAAAGCGTGGCCAGCCCGGTTTCCTTGTCCTGACGTTCAAGCTCATCCAGCAGGGTGCCGATGATCATCGCGCCGGTCGCGCCCAGCGGGTGGCCCATTGCGATCGAGCCGCCATTGACGTTGACCAAAGCCGGATCGACATCGAATGCCTGCTGGAAGCGCAGAACAACCGAGGCAAAGGCTTCGTTCACTTCGAACAGGTCGAGATCGCTGATTTTCATGCCGTTGTCGGCGAGGATTTTCTCAGTCACCGGAACCGGACCGGTCAGCATAATGGTGGGGTCGGTGCCGATCTTGGCCGTGGCCTTGATGCGTGCGCGCGGCTTCAGGCCGTACTTCTCGCCGAATTCCTTGTTGCCGATCAGAACTGCCGCCGCACCATCCACGATGCCCGAGCTGTTACCCGCGTGGTGGATATGATTGATCTTTTCCAGATGCGGGTATTTCAGCTTTGCGACGTTGTCGAAGCCGGGCATTTGCTCGCCCATCATCTGGAATGCGGGGTTCAAGCCACCCAGGCTTTGCATGTCCGTGCCGGGGCGCATGTATTCATCATGGTCCAGAATGGTCAGGCCGTTCTGATCCTTAACGGTGATGACCGATTTCGAGAACCGGTTGTCGTCCCACGCAGCTTTTGCACGGCGCTGCGATTCCATCGCCAATTGGTCGGCCTGATCCCGAGAGAAACCGTATTCAGTGGCAATGATGTCAGCCGAAATACCCTGCGGCACAAAGTAGGTGTTCATCGCCAGCGAGGGATCAACCGCAATCGCGGCACCATCGCTGCCCATAGGCACGCGGCCCATCATCTCGACACCGCCTGCAATGTATGCGTCGCCTGCGCCGCCCTTGACCTGGTTAGCAGCCAGGTTCACGGCTTCCATCCCGGACGCGCAGAACCGGTTGATCGCCAGCCCGGGGATCGATTCATCCAGATCAGAACCCAGCACTGCGGTTCGTGCCAGACAGCCGCCCTGTTCCATAACCTGGGTTACGTTGCCCCAGATGACGTCCTCTACGGCGTGGCCCTCTAGATTGTTCCGCTCTTTTACGGCGTTCAATGTCAGCGAGGACAGGCGCGCCGAAGTCAGCTCGTGCAGGCTGCCATCCTTGCGGCCTTTGCCGCGCGGGGTACGCAGGGCGTCATAGATATATGCGTCGGTCATAGTTTTCTCCTTAAGCTCGATCCGGCACAGAGCCGGGCATCAGGTCGTAGGGGTGTTTCCAGCCAGGCTGCTGGGACAAGCGTGTCAGCCAGGCGTCGATATTTGGCCATTCGGTGCGGTCAAAGCCGAAGGGTTCAGGATAGTAGAGATAGCCACAGCAGCTGAGATCAGCATTGGTTACGCCGTCCCCAACGATCCAGTCGCGACCGTTCAGATGTGCATCCAGGACTTGATACGCAGCCTTCAGACGACCCTGGTTGAATGCGATCACATCTGGGTTGCGATGTTCTTCCGGCAGAAAGTTGATCAAAAAACGGGTCAGGCCTGCCATCGAGCTGAGTTTGTGATTGTCCCACAGCACCCAGCGCAGTACCTCGTATTTCTCTTCCTGCGTCTTTCCTCCGAACATACCTGTCTTTTCAGTTATATAAGTCTGAATGGCCCCGGACTGACTGGTGCGAAAGTCGCCATCAATCATGACGGGCGCTTCACCCATTTCGTTGACAGTGGCACGAAATTCGGGAGTGCGTGTCACTCCTTTGAAGAAGTCGACTTCGACGGCTTCCCATTCTAACCCTGATAACTCCAGAGCCAGCGCCGCCTTGTACGAGTTTCCGCTGACGCCGAAACAATGCAGTTTGATGGTCATCATTTGCCTCCCTTGGCACATGAGTCAGTGCGATGTGCTGTATCATGTAGCCCGCCCTTTTTTGGGCGGGTCTGTTTTCTTATCGTTTGCGTTCTTCAAGTTCGGAATTGAAGATACGCAAACGGTGCGTCAGGCTCTCTTCGTCGATGACACTGTTGAAGTTCTCGAACAGGAATGACAGTGCCTCACCTTCGTCCAGACCAGCCTCGCGCGCGAACCCTCTGAGTTTGCGATAGCCGTCTTCGGTCATGGCGACCGGGAAACGGCGTGTTAGGCGAAATCGTTTTGGCATATCGAGCCTTTCGAATGGCCGGCCCCAAGATGGTCTGGGGCCGGTCAGAGATCAGAAGCTTGCCGCGTCCAGGCCCATGACAGTATCCGCACCGCTCTGGATGCGTGTCAGATGAAGACCGGTGGCTGGCAAGCGACGCGCCATGTAGAACTGGCCGGTGGTAATCTTTGTCTCGTAGAACTCGGTGTCCGAAGTCCCGGCTTCAAGTGCGGCATAAGAGGCTTTTGCCATCTGTGCCCACATCAGGCCCAGGCAGACATGACCGAACATGTGCATGAAGTCATTCGACCCAGCCAGCGCATGGTTGGGGTTCTTGGTGCCGCTTTGCATAAAGTACATGGCAGCGGCCTGCAGATCCTTGGAGGCCGCTTTCAGCGGTTCGATAAACGCCGTATCATAGGCTTCGTTCTGACCTGCGTTTTCCTTGCAAAAGTTTTTGACCATTTCGAAAAACGCCATGACGTGTTTGCCGCCATCTTGGGCAAGTTTACGGCCCACAAGGTCAAGCGCCTGAACGCCGTTTGCGCCTTCGTAGATCATCGCGATCCGGGCGTCGCGGGTATATTGCGACATGCCCCATTCTTCGATGTAGCCGTGGCCGCCATAGACTTGCTGGGCCTTGACCGTCATGTCATAGCCTTCGTCGGTCAGGAACCCTTTGAGGACCGGCGTCAGCAGTGAGATCAGGCCATCGGCGGCATCGTCACCAGAGCGGTGGGCCTTGTCGATCATGGTCGCTCCCCACAGAACAAAGGCACGGGCACCCTCGGTAAAGCTTTTCTGATCCATCAGGCTGCGGCGGATGTCGGGATGCACGATCAGCGGATCGGCTGGACCGTCCGGGTTTTTCGCACCGGTCACATCGCGGCCCTGCAGGCGGTCTTTGGCGTATTCCACCGCGTTCTGATAGGCCGCGTCGGCCTGGGACAGACCCTGCATGGCTACACCCATACGGGCTTCGTTCATCATGGTGAACATCGCGCGCATGCCTTTATGCTCTTCGCCCAAAAGATAGCCGGTTGCCTCGTCATAGTTCATGACGCAGGTCGAGTTGCCGTGGATGCCCATCTTTTCTTCGATGTTGCCGACCGATACGCCGTTGCGTTCACCCAGGCTGCCATCTTCGTTCACCATGAATTTAGGAACGATGAACAGGGATACACCCTTGATGCCTTCGGGGCCGCCCACGATCTTGGCCAGCACCAGGTGAATGATGTTGTCGGCCATGTCGTGTTCACCAGCCGAGATAAAGATCTTCTGACCGGAAATCTTGTAGGAGCCATCCGCCTGCGGTTCAGCCTTGGTGCGCATCAGACCCAGGTCGGTGCCGCAATGCGGTTCGGTCAGGTTCATGGTGCCGGTCCAATCGCAGCTAACCATGTTCGGCAGATAGGTTTCTTTCTGCTCTTGGGTGCCGTGCGCCAGAATGGCCGAGGCTGCGCCGTGGGTCAGACCTTGATACATGGTGAACGCCTGGTTCGAGGCGGAAAACATCTCGGCCACGGCAGAGCCGATGACATAAGGCATGTTCTGGCCGCCGAATTCTTCGGGCATGTCCAGGCCGGTCCAGCCGCCTTCCTTCATCTGACCGAATGCGTCTTTAAAGCCAGTAGGGGTATATACCACACCGTTTTCCAAACGACATCCTTCGGTATCACCGATTGTATTCAGCGGGTGCAGAACATTTGTCGCCACCTTACCGGCTTCTTCTAGAACAGCGCCGGTAAAATCAGGTTCAAGCTCGCTATAACCCGGGATGTCCGATCCCGATACATTGAGCACTTCGTGCAATACGAACTGCATGTCTTTGGTTGGTGCATTGTATACGGGCATTGGGAACTTCCTTAGTTTCGCTTGTCCGGTGGGTGGGTGCCGCCGGGGTTATTCTGCGGCCTTTTTGTCGCTCTTGATCGAGGCGATCACTTTCTCGCCCCATCTCAACTGTTCTTTTAGATCGTCAATGGCCTGGGTCAGCTCTTCACGCCGGGATTCCATATCGGCAAGCCGCTCGCACGCGATCTCATAGGTGCGGGTCATCTGTGTAACCTGCTGATCACCTACGTGATACAAATCAAGAAGCTGGCGAATTTCTTCCAGGCTGAAGCCAAAGCGTTTGCCTCGCAGGATCAGCTTGAGACGCGCCCGGTCGCTTTTGGTGAACAGTCGTTTCTGCCCTTCGCGGATCGGAAACAAAAGTTCCTTTGCCTCGTAAAAACGTAATGTGCGCGGCGTGACATCATAGGTCTCGCACATTTCACGAATGGTCATCAGATCTTCGGTCATGGTTTCTGCACTCTTGTAACTGGCCTTCGTTAAGCTGATTTGCGCAGTCGATGCGCGTCTTACAGCACGTAGATGCCGTTCACGTAACGCGAACGCTGCGTCACAAATAAGTTGACGTAACTTCCGTTCGCGTCAAGGTTTCTACTGCAGGGAATTTCAGGACGTCACGTCAGATCACCTTCCAGATGCAATTTTCCAAACACGGGAAAGCATGCTGAAAGGGTAAAAGAGCCCAGGAAGGGTCTGTTTTTGGCTTTGGCAAATCCGATAGTAAACGCGATCAACTGGGCAGCAATGCCTAGTCTAACAATTTCGCGGTCTGGTCACGCATTTGTTCCAAGGCATCTATGGCTTCATCCAACTGTTTTTTCTGATTGTTCAGTTCGACAAGCTGATGTTCGGCCATTTCGATGAAGGCCTTCATCTGTGCCTGATTCCCCTGATCTTCGTAGATCAGCAGCCACTGGCGGATATCTTCCAGTGGAAATCCGTATTTCCGTCCCCGCATGATCAGCGTCATCCGAGCGCATTCCCTAGGCCCGTAAAAGCGAGTTCGGCCTTCGCGGTCAGGCTGCAGAAGTTCGATATATTCATAGTAGCGCAGGGTACGTGGAGTCACGTCAAACTCGGCGCACATCTCTTTGAATGACAAACGGTTGTCGGGCATTCCTGGTCTCCTTCGAAACAGCGTAGGACGTGGCGAGTTCAAGCGCAACAGGCGGGCTTGCTCTTTTGCTAGCCTGACGCTCATAAAGGGAGAAACAGAGAGGACACAAGTAGATGGTCGACAAAGCTGCTATAGCACGACAGTTTATTGAGGCCATTCCGCATGCCAAAGCTTTGGGTTTGACACTCACCAAAATGGGTAATGGCGAGGCCGAGATTTCGATGCCCTACAAGGCCGAACTGATCGGTGATCCACGCACGGGTGTGATCCATGGCGGGGCGGTTTTTGCCCTGCTTGACACCTGCTGCGGTTCCGCGGTCATGTGCCATCCTTCTTCGCCCGGCGCCACCGCGACAATAGATCTGCGGATAGACTACATGCGCCCGGCGACGCCAGGGCAGAGCATTACGACACATGCTGTCTGTTATCACATCACCAGAAACGTGGCCTTTGTCCGCGCAACTGCGATGGATG
Source organism: Ruegeria sp. CDSA193 (assembly GCF_059611885.1). Classification (NCBI taxonomy): domain Bacteria; kingdom Pseudomonadati; phylum Pseudomonadota; class Alphaproteobacteria; order Rhodobacterales; family Roseobacteraceae; genus Ruegeria; species Ruegeria sp. CDSA193. Next base: position 25,799 of record NZ_JBXWPN010000004.1, read on the forward strand.
AGGACAAGGACCTGCCCGTGGCAACCGCCACCGGTTCATTCACAGTGGAGAGCCGATGATGTCACGACCTCGGCCCGAAGCCATGCAGCTTATCGAACAGCGTCGCGATGCAGCACTGAAGGCAATCGTGGATGGTGTTCCATATATTCAGTTTCTCGGAATCGAATTTGACCGGCGGGGAAATGAGTTGACCGGGGTACTGAACTTTGACCAAAAGCTGATCGGAAACCCGATGCTTCCGGCGCTTCATGGTGGTGTGACGGCTGCCTTTCTGGAAGTAACCGCGGTTATCACCCTGAGTTGGGAGTATTTCTTTCCCCGGATCGAAAACGGCGAATTGGATGCCAGCACGGTCTTTCAAGATGAAACCATCATGTTTCCAAAAACAGTCGATTTCACTGTTGATTACCTGCGATCGGGCTTGCCTCGGGATGCCTATGCGCGTGCCTTTGTTCGCCGATTAGGGCGCCGGTATGCGTCGGTTCGTGTCGAAGCGTGGCAGGACAATCATCAGCGACCTTTCGCACAGGCCAGCGGGCATTTTCTGATGCCGCAGTCCAAATCGAAAGCTGAGTAGATTTCCATGCAAGACGCCTCGGCACCAATCACGCACAGGCGCGTGCTTAAAATTGCAGCGCCCATCGTGCTGTCGAATGCCACGGTTCCGATCCTTGGGGCCGTGGATACTGGCGTAGTCGGGCAGATGGGTCTGGCTGCGCCGATTGGGGCTGTTGGGATGGGGGCCGTGATTCTGGCCTCGATCTACTGGATATTCGGCTTTCTGAGGATGGGGACCACCGGCCTGGCGGCGCAGGCGCGCGGGGCAGGTGACACTGCAGAAACCGGTGCGCTGCTGATGCGGGGCATATTGCTGGGCAGTGCGGCAGGTATGGTTTTCATATTGGCCCAAGTCCTTTTGTTCAAAGGGGCTTTTGCCCTTTCCCCCGCCAGCCCCGAGGTTGAGGCGCTGACCCGCGACTATTTGCGGATACGCATCTGGGGTGCGCCGGCAACGATTGCGCTGTTCGCCATCACTGGCTGGTTGATTGCGATTGAACGTACGCGTGGGGTCTTTGTCCTGCAGGTCTGGATGAACGGGCTGAATATTCTCCTGGATCTGTGGTTTGTGCTTGGTCTGGGTTGGGGCGTCGAGGGGGTGGCCATCGCGACGCTCATCGCCGAGTGGAGCGGGCTGGCACTGGGTCTCTGGCTGTGCCGCAGTGCTTTTACCGGGAATCAATGGCGTGACTGGCCGCGAATTTTTGATCCCACGCGTCTGCGTCGGATGATGCAGGTGAATGGCGACATCATGGTCCGTTCGGTATTGCTGACCGGCGCCTTTACCACATTCCTCTTCGTCGGGTCGGATCTGGGGGATGTTAATCTGGCAGCCAATCAGGTCTTGCTGCAGTTTCTCGAAATTACCGCCTTTGCACTGGATGGGTTCGCCTTTTCCGCCGAAGCACTGGTCGGCGGCGCCATTGGCGCGCGGGATCGGCATCAGGTGCGCCGAGCCGCGGCCATGGCTTCGCAATGGGGGGTAGGGGGTGCATTTGTACTTGGTGCGGTTTTCTATCTGGCCGGGCCAGCGTTGATCGACCTGATGTCAACTGCACCTGAGGTGCGACTAGCCGCACGCGAGTATCTGGTCTGGGCGGCGCTGGCGCCGGTGATCGGTGTGGCAAGCTGGATGTTTGACGGCATCTACATAGGCGCGACCTGGACGCGCGCAATGCGCAATGCGATGATCCATTCGGTTGCGATTTATGTTTTGGCCCTGTTCATATTGGTGCCTGCGCTCGGCAATCACGGCCTTTGGGCCGCGCTGATGATCTTGAACATCGCGCGTGCCTGCACGCTGGGATGGCGATACCCCAAGCTTGAGGCTTTGGTCGCCTAAAGAAGGTCCAGAAGGGATTCCGTAGGGCGACCAATGGCTGCGTTGTCCCCTTTGATTGCAAGCGGACGCTCGATCAAAATCGGATGGGCCGCCATTGCTGTGATCAGGTCATCCTGAGCGGTATTCTTGGTTAGGCCCAGTTCCTTGAACAGCTTTTCGCTAGTCCGCATCAGGTCGATGGCGGGGATATCAAGGCGTGTAAGTACGGCCCGGATTTCGTCTGCCGAGGGCGTATCCTCAAGGTATTTGCGAATTTCGACCTGCGCTCCGTTTTCCTCAAGCAAAGCGAGCCCTGCGCGAGACTTAGAGCATCTGGGATTGTGCCAGTATTCGATCATATCCAGTCCTGTCTTTTGCTTCCAACGGCCTGCGCAACTGTTTCAAACCCATCGCGCGCCAGCAAGTCATCCAAGCCTCGCGCGATTTCCGCTGCAAGTGAGATACCACCGAAAACCATCGCGGTGTAGAATTGCACGGCCGAAGCACCGGCGCATATCTTGGCATAGGCCTGTTCTGCTGTGCTGATGCCACCAACGCCGATCAACGGAATCTGACCGTCGGTCAAATGGCTAAACCGGGCAAGAACGCGGGTGGATTTTTCGAACAAAGGCGCGCCGGACAGGCCGCCTGCTTCGTCTCTGTGTGCGCTGCGCAACCCATCGCGCGACAAAGTGGTGTTCGAGGCGATGACCGCATCAACGCCCGATTCATGGGCCACTTCGGCGATATCCCGCAGCTCATCCTCGGTCAGATCGGGGGCGATCTTGAGGAATACTGGTAGAGGGCGCATTAGGGTGTTTCGGGTTTCGATCACGCCGCTCAACAGAGCGCTCAGCGCCGCTTTGCCTTGCAAATCCCGCAGCTTTTCAGTGTTCGGAGATGACACGTTGACCGTAGCGAAATCCAGATGCGCCCCACAATGGGCCAGTACCTTGGCAAAGTCGCCGGGGCGATCATCGCTGTCTTTGTTCGCACCAAGGTTCAGTCCGATCACCGCATCCCTGGGGCGCGCCGCCAGACGACGGGCCATGGCCTCCATCCCTTCGTTGTTAAAGCCAAAGCGGTTGATGGCAGCCTTGTCTTCGGTCAGGCGGAACAGGCGCGGCCTGGGATTGCCGGGCTGCGGGCGTGGGGTAACGGCACCGACTTCGATGAACCCAAACCCGGCGCGAGACAGGGGGCCAAGAACCTCTCCGTTCTTGTCGAACCCTGCGGCCAGACCAACCGGATTGGGCAGATCCAGCCCCGCGATTTTGGTCCGCAAACGCTGTGACGTAACCGGTCCTGGTTCAGGCGCAAGCCCTGCCTTCAGGGCTTTGATCGACAGGGTATGTGCGGTTTCCGGATCCAACCGGTGCAGGGCAGCCAGCCCCAGCTTTTCAGTCAGTTTCATCCAAACATTTCTCCGCCTTCGGTCGGCGCGCATCGGATCAGGCGAGAGGTCTTCACCGCAGCCTGACGATGCACGACCGCCTGTTTGTAATCAGGGTCGGATATCATTTCCAGAAAGGCATGGGCCGATGGGTAACGCGCGATAAATACCGCGTCCCATAGCTCATCCTTTGGGCCAATCAACGTAGTCTGAAACGCGCCGCGCCAAATGATCTTTGCCCCAAGGCGGGCAATGATCGGCCCGGTTTCGATCCCATAATTTCGATAAGCCTGAGCGCCCGACAGACCGCTTTTGGCCAGTTCGTGCCCCGATGGATATTCGGCCCGGCTGCGGAACCTCACCAGGTTCATCATCTCGATCGGGTGGTCACGATCCAGCACCTTGAAGGCTTCGAACTGGGCGCGATCCGGGTCGATATATTCCGTCATTTCATGTCGTCCGGGAAGCGATGCGCGTTGCCGTCAAAGGGCAGGGGGCAGGACCAAGCTATGTCGGTCATGCGGATCTGACGGTAGAGATGCGGAAACAGAGCGCCCCCGCGCGAAACCTCCCACTTCAGTTCCTCGCCCATCGCGTCAGCATCGCAGGCCAACAGCGTCAAACCTTCGGCGCCGGCAAAATGCTTGGCAGCGGTTTCCGCAGCTTGTTCAGCTGTCGAAAAGTGGACAAAACCGTCCGAAACATCAATCGGAGCACCATCCGTGGCGCCATCGGTCTGCAGCGCCGTCCATTCGTTGGCGCGGAAAATCTTGTAAATCAGCATAGAACGGTCATGCCCCGCGCTGCGGCTAGATTCAAGCCGGATTTCCCCCTTTGACTCTTTGCTGAAGGCGGCGCAACATCTTGGCAATTAACAAAGGGAGTTAAAATATGTTCACCCGTTTCCTAGCCTCGGCTGCTGTGCTGGGTTTGACTGCAGGAATGGCCGCCGCCGAATATAAACTGACCATTCTGCACACCAACGACTTTCATTCGCGTATCGAGCCGATCAACAAATATGACAGCGGCTGTAGTTCAGATGACAACGCCGAAGGCAAGTGTTTTGGCGGATCTGCCCGTCTCGTAACAGCAGTGGAAGAAGCCCGCGGGCGTGCCGAAAACTCGATCCTGGTAGATGGCGGCGATCAATTTCAGGGCTCGTTGTTCTATACCTATTACAAGGGCAAGGTCGCGGCCGAGTTCATGAACAAACTGGGCTATAACGCTATGACCGTGGGCAACCACGAATTCGATGATGGCCCGGAAGTCCTGCGCGGCTTTATCGACACGGTTGATTTCCCGGTGCTGATGTCGAACGCGGATTTTTCAGGCGAAGAATTGCTGAGTGGCAAGATCAAAAAGTCTACAGTGATCGAAGTCGGCGGAGAAAAAGTCGGCCTTGTTGGCCTGACGCCGGAAGACACGCATGAACTGGCCTCTCCTGGCCCGAACATCACATTCTCGGACCCGGTTCCCGCGGTTCAGGCCGAAGTGGACAAGCTAACCGCGGAAGGCGTGAACAAGATCATCGTTCTCAGCCATTCGGGATATGCTGTCGACCAGCGTGTTGCACAGGAAACGACAGGCGTTGACGTAATCGTAGGTGGGCATTCCAATACATATTTGTCCAACGTTTCTGACAAGGCTGTTGGCCCCTATCCGACAGTGGTCGATGGCGTGCAGATCATTCAGGCCTATGCCTATGGCAAATTCCTGGGCGAGCTGAATGTCACTTTTGATGACGACGGAAATGTTATCGCGGCGGCTGGTGAGCCGCTGATCATGGACAACAACGTGGCCGAAGATCAGGCCTCGCTGGACCGTATCGCGGAACTGGCCGCTCCTTTGGACGAAATCCGCAATAAGGTCGTGGCCAGCACGTCTGAGGCGATTGAGGGTGACCGTTCGATCTGTCGTGTTCAGGAATGTCAGATGGGCAATTTGGTCGCTGATGCCATGCTTGCGCGGGTTGCTGATCAGGGCGTTCATATCGCGATTGCGAACTCTGGCGGCTTGCGTGCTTCGATTGACCCTGGCGATGTGACCATGGGTGAAGTTCTGACCGTGCTGCCGTTCCAGAATACGCTTTCAACCTTTGAGATCAGCGGACAAGGCATCGTTGACGCGCTTGAAAACGGCGTGAGCCAGGTAGAAGAGGTCAAGGGCCGCTTTCCGCAGGTTGCCGGTCTGACCTTTGTTTGGGACGCATCGGTGGCACCAAACGAAGGGCGCGTATCAGAGGTCATGGTATCCAACGGCGATGGGCTTACCCCGATTGATCCGGCGGCGACTTACCTTGTCGTTACCAATAACTACGTCAGAAATGGCGGTGACGGGTACAGTATGTTCGAAGGCGACGATAAAAATGCCTATGACTTTGGCCCGGATCTGGCGGATGTCACGGCGGAATACCTAGCCGAAAACGCGCCTTACCAGCCTTATCTGGACGGTCGCATCAAGCAAAAGTAAGGCGACCAGAGCGAAACGAAAAGGGCCGCACCTTCGGATGCGGCCCTATTTCATTCAGCTAACCTTCAGCCTTGATCAATGTCGTATTCCGGCCAAAGCCCTGTATCAAAACCCGCAAGCATGGGCTGGATATGTTCCGACACAGATCGCCATCCCCCAATGGATTTGGTTGAGATTTTGTTGCGAACCTGGTCGATACTGGCAGTCCGGACCTGTTTGGTATTCTCTTCCGGACGCATCATCGTCTCGGTCCATTCGAGGTCGCAGAAAGCGGCGACCTGCTTGCTATAGGTTTCGGGGTCCGCGACAAGCTTTTCATATGGAACGGTCAGGATCTTGTCGCCAAAAACAGCATCCCAATGCGCCATATAGTGACGATATAGGTTGGCAGAATGGGCAATGGTCTCAAGATTCGAGGCATAGTTCATGCCACCCGCAGGGAACCGGCGGATCCATTTCGAAAGACCAACATCGCGCGGATCACGCAGCATGTTTATTATCTTGGCGTTTGGGAATGCCGACAACAGGAAGCCGACCCGCTGAAAATTGTGGGGCATCTTGTCAACAAAAGCGGTCGAGCCATCGGGGATCGGCGGCATCAACTCTCGGAACTCTTTGGCATATTTCGCTGCGGCAGTGGAATCGAAGGTCTTGCGATGTTGTGCGTAGTCGCGCGAAAGATCGGCCCCAACCGTCAGTTCGCCGCAGCCAGCAATGTCTGGCGCGGAGCTCAGCATCATTTCCATGAGCGTCGTGCCAGAGCGCGGCTGGCCCAGAACGAAGATCGGAACCGGCTGATCGGTTTGTTCGGACCAAGGAACTCTTCCTCCTACAGGGAACAGGCCAGTGATACGTTCGAACTTCTGTTCTTCCGCCTCTAAATCATAGGGTTTGACGTTGTGTTGGATGGCATTGGCACGTGCAAATTGCGGCAGTGCTGCGCCAAGGCTATCGGTTTTTTGGATCAGGTGGGCCTTGGCAAATTCCAGTTCCGACAGCTCGTGTACGCTTTCGGATATCGCTGCTTCAACCGCCTCCATCAGTTTCGGGGCGTCCTCTTTGCTGGACATTGTCGAAAGCTGAAGAAGGGTGGCAACATGGAAGGGTTCTTTGGCGTAGATGCCCTGCAGAATATTGGCGCATCCCTTTTTGTCGCCACTCTGGTGCAGATTTACGGCTTTTTGAAAGGCTATCTTTTCGTTGTCCGGTGCCAATTCATACGCCTTGGTTATATCGCGTGAGTTGTGCTCGATATAACCGATGCGGCCATAGGCGCGGGCACGAGTCGACAACAGGCTGACATTTTCAGGGTCGCTTTGAAGTTTTTTGGTCACGTGATCAATGATCAGGCGCCAATTCTGTCCTTTCAGCGTAATCTCATCAATGACCCGGTTCAGTTCCTTGCTGGCTGGGAATTTTTCGGCCTTGAGTTCGGCATATTCCAAGGCTTTGGCCATCTGGCCGGTTTGCATAAGAGCATTGGCGAGGTTTTCGACGAATTGCGGATCATCAGGTTTCATCCGCGCGGCTTCGACAAAATGCGGGATCGACCTTTTATACTGTTTCATCTCGGTCAGAACAAAACCGGAAATGGCATGAAAATCCGAGTCGGTCGGAAACTTTTTTACGCCAAGTTGAGCCTTTTTCAGCGCAGCCTGGAATTTGCCTTCTTCCAGCGCTGCGACAGCTTTGACTTTTAAGGTTTTCGCCGTTTGATTTTGCATATGACCCCGTGAGAACCTGTGCCTGTAGAAAACGATTGTTGAAAGTTCATTACCTATGTGCGGACGGTTTGCAATAACCCTTCCAAATGATGCCATGGCCCAGTTGTTTTCTGCGCGCCCGGCCAATGCTCTGCCTGTTGTCCCGAATTTCAACGTTTGTCCGACATGTCAGGTGCATGTGGTCAGGGCAGGCGAAACCGGGCGTCAGCTGGATGCCTTGCGTTGGGGGTTTTTACCACACTGGTACAAGTCTAAAACCGCTGGGCCATTGTTGATCAATGCCCGCGCCGAAACGCTAGCTGAAAAACCGGCTTTCAGGGCGGCCTGCAGAGAACGCAGATGTCTGATCGTTGCCAGCGGGTTTTATGAATGGACCAAAACCGAGAGCGGAGACCGGCTGCCCTGGTATATTTTCAGAAAAGACGGGGCCCCGATTGCTTTTGGCGGGGTATGGCAAGATTGGGGACCCGAGGGCGACCAGAAGGGAACATGCGCAGTCGTTACGACACAAGCGAACCGCAATCTGGGCAGAATTCATCACCGCATGCCCCTGATTGTTGAACCTGAAAACTGGCCTTTATGGCTGGGTGAAGTGGGCAAGGGGGCTGCGCAGCTGCTGTCTCCGGGGCAGGAAGGTACTCTTGGCTTTCATCGTGTCGATCCGGGCGTCAATTCCAATCGGGCCAGTGGACCGACGCTTGTCGATCCCATCGCAGGTTGACACCGTGCCTTTCCATCCGGTTCAACGCGGGTTAGATCGTTGACATGGTTCTGAAAATCACCAGCCTTCAGCAGTTATACGCGTATGAGTTCGACACAACCATAGACGTGCGCAGCCCGGCTGAATTTGCCGAGGATCATTTGCCCGGGTCTATCAACCTGCCAGTTCTGGATAACGACGAACGGGCGCGCGTCGGGACGATCTATGTCCAGGAAAGCCCGTTTCTGGCCCGCAAGCTAGGGGCGGCTCTGGTTTTCAGGAATGCGGCCAACCACATTGAACACAGCCTGTCCCATCACGAAGGGGGGTGGAAACCCCTTGTATATTGCTGGCGCGGTGGGCAGAGATCTGGTTCGTTTACCTGGATGCTACAACAGATTGGCTGGCGGGCCGAGGTTGTCGAGGGCGGCTATCGGGCTTATCGCCGCTTGGTGAGCCGGTATCTGTATGACGATCCGTTGCCGTTTCAATTCGTCCTCCTGGATGGGTATACGGGCACAGCAAAGACCGAGCTGCTTACACACCTTCAGGAACGTGGTGTCCAGGTTCTGGATCTCGAAGGGCTTGCCAATCACCGGGGGTCGTTGCTGGGGGCAATACCGGGCGGACAACCCAGTCAAAAGGCATTCGAATCCGCGCTGGCCGAAGAACTTTGTGGTTTTGACCCCACCCGTCCCGTCGTAGTCGAAGCGGAATCGTCCAAAATCGGCTCTTTGATCCTGCCACCGAGGCTTTGGTCCGCCATGTGTGCGGCCGTGCGCATTCAGATTGATGCCCCGATAGAAGCGCGCGCGGAATATCTGGTCTCGGCATATGACGATGTCCTCAGCGATGCCGAGCGGTTGAAAGATCTCCTGTCGCCGCTGAGGTCTCACCGTGGGCATGAGGTGGTGGATGGGTGGTTTGCGCTGATTGACGGCGGTAACAAGTTGGCCCTTACACGGTCACTTATGGAACAGCATTACGACCCGGCTTATGCCAAGTCGGCGCGCGTACACAGCGCCGAAATTGTAGCCTCGATCCAGGTGCCCTCGCTGGCAAGTACCGGTCTGAAAGAGGTCGCTGTGCGGGTCGAACAGGTCCTGGATCAGCTCTGAAGTTTTAAACCCGGCGTATCGTCGATCATGCCGATGATTGCTGCTGGATATCCAGCCGCACGTAGGTCTGCACACAGGCCTGGCGCGTCATCGGCTTGGACAGCGGCCAATAGCCCTCCGGCGGTTTGAGGATCGAAAAGAAGATCAGCCTTGGGTCCGTTGGCGAGTTCAGGCGCGATGGCGCGGTTGTCCTCGAAGATCGTGGACCGAACACCGCTTGCGCTGAGCTCTACGGCCCCGGCCATCACGGGAACCGCATCCAGAGCAATTACCGCACCGCAGCCAGAGGCACCGCAAATACCTTGCAGATGCCCTGCCAGACCAAACCCGGTCACATCGGTCATCGCATGGGCGCTGAACAGAATGCGCGCGGCTTCGCCCTGCGGCTGAACCATGTGGCGGAACGCCTCTGCGACCCAGATGCCATTGGCCAAACCGGCCATTTCGGCGGCCATGATCACGCCGCTGCCAATCGGCTTGGTCAGGATCAAAGCGTCGCCCTTGCGGGCCCCGGACAAGATGATCGGGTCGTTTTCGCACAGGCCGGTCAGAGTGAACCCGATGGTCATCTCATCCCCCATCGAACTGTGGCCTCCGACGATTTCGGCCCCGGTTGCGCGGATGACGTCACTAGCGGTGGCCATGATTTCTGACATGGTACGTTGTTGCAGTGCGGGTGACATCCGAGGCAGAATAATCGTCGCGGTGGCGGCCTGCGGTGCCGCACCCATCGCCCAGATATCACCTAATGCGTGAATGGCCGTGACCCGTGTCATCAAAACCGGATCATTGGTAAAGCTGCGCAAATGGTCCGAGGTCATCACCTGCCGCGCGCCGCCGGTGAGAAGCAAAGCCGCATCGTCACCTGAAAGCGGTATTACGTCTTGCCGATCGGGGGGCGGTAAATCAGACAGAACACTGCGCAAAGCGCGACGCCCAATCTTTGCGCCGCACCCACCGCACATGGGCTTTTCACCCAGGACTTCGGGCACGCCCAAAGCGTGGTCGCGGGGCAACTCTGCTGCTTTCATCTGCGGCAGATTCCGGAACTTATTCATGAAATTCTGGTCGATATGGTTCTTCCATTTCCACATCAACGGACCACTGAGCGAGGTTCCCAATCGCTCGGCCAATGCGGATTTCCCACCCAGCGATATCAGCTTGAGGTAATCTTTTTGCGGATGATAGGGGCGCATCTTTCCGACACCCAGTGAGGCCCGAAGATTGTCATAAAGAATCGGGGCTTCTCGGACGGCATAAACACCTGCTTTTGGTCTGGGGTTTTCTGACAGATGGGCACAATCGCCGGCTGCGAACACAAAAGGATTGCTGGACTGCAGCCTGCTATTCACCGTGATATATCCATCGTGAAGATCCAGCCCGGACTGCGCCATCCAACCATAGGGTTTGGCCCCCGCCGCCCCCGTCACGAATTCAGCTGCAATCTGGCGCCCGTCCTCCAACCGGATGTGATCCGCATGAATTTCGACGATGGCGGCCTGTTCGATCACGTCGATGCCAAGGTCAGCCATCGCATTGCGAATGATCGAGGCCGCCTTTGCGCCAATCGCGGTCAGGGCCCGAGCATTGTCGATCAGGGTCAATCGGGCGCTGCGGTTTGCGGAACGCAAAGCGTGCGCCATCGCCATGATCAACTCGACCCCGGCAACACCACCGCCGATCACGGCGACCGAGGCGGCGCCTGCACCAGATTGGTACTCGGCCCACCTGGCGGCAAAAGACCCTAACGGTTTTGCGGGGACCGCATGGTCGGAAAATCCAGGTAGGGCCGGCATGTCGGATGTAATGCCAACATTAACCGAGGTTACATCATAGGCGACGGGCGGTCGGCCGGGCACATGTACCTCTTGCCGGTCAGGGTCTAACCCTTCGACGGCACCCAATATCACCCGTGCCCCCGCAAAGCGAGCCAGGCGCACCAGATCAATATCCAGGTCACCCCGGCGATAATGACCGGCAACGAAACCGGGCAGCATCCCTGAATAGGGGGCTGAAGGCGCGGGGTTGATGACCGTCAGGCGCGCGCCAGGCAGAGGGTTCATCCCCCATTTTCGCAACACCAGCGCGTGCGTATGACCGCCGCCGATAAGAACCAGATCGCGGGTCAGGGGCAGCGGAGGTCTATACATAGGTATCAGGTGTTTCTGTGATCAGGAACGTCTTCGACCTGTTCGACCGCATGTGTGGCCCAGATTTTGTCCTCACCCGCGTCCGGCAGATCCTGGGGCTTTTCATGGCGGTGAATATGCCATTTGGCAATAAACAGGGCCGTGATCGGAGCAGTCAGGAACAGAAACAGCGTGATCAGCAGCTCGTGCAGAGACAGGTGATGTTCGATCAATACGGAATGGATGATTGAGGCGATCAGAACGCCACCCACCCCAAGCGTTGTCGCTTTGGTGGGGGCATGGAGCCTGGACATCGGGTCCTTTAGCTTGATCATTCCGTACGATCCGACAAAACCAAATATGCCTGAAACAACCAGGAAGAAGGCGACCAGAAACTCAAAAATTACCGACATGTCGCCCTCACTCGATGATATTGCCGCGCAGCATAAAGCGCGCGTAGGCAACGGTTGAGACAAAGCCGAGCATTGCGATGATCATGGCGGCCTCGAAGAAAATCTCGGTCCCCAGAAACAGCCCGTAAAGCACCATAAGGGCGATTGTGTTGATCACCATCGTGTCCAGCGCCAGAACCCGGGTGCCCACTCCATCGGCCGTAATGATCCGCCACAGGCACATCATGATGGCTGCGCCGAAACAGGCAAAGGCAAAGTAGATTGCTAGCTCGATCATTCGAAAATCTCCTTTAGCCTGCGCTCGTATCGTTGCTTGATTTGATCGCGTACTTCGTCCGGGTTTGGCGCATCGAGGCAGTGTACCAGTAAGTTGTGACCCTGCGCTGACAGATCGCAACTGACGGTGCCGGGGGTCATGGTGATTGTCCCGGCCAGAACCGTAATCGCTTCGGGTGTGCGCAGTTCCAGCGGAATGCAGACCCAGTTCGGTTCACGGTCGGAATCCCGTTTGAACAGGATGATCCTGGCAACTGTCATATTGGCGACAACAATGTCCCATAGAACCACCAATATGTATTCGGTGATCATCGGCCAATTCCGAAGAACGGGCCGGTCTGGCCAATACGGCTGTGTGACGAAGGGGATGATAATCCCCAGCACAAGGCCAAACACCAGTGAATTCAGCGATGGTGTGTTTGCCAGCAAAATCCACACAACCGTCAGCAGGAAAGTCAGATGCGGGTGCGGGAATATCCGGTGAAGCAGTTTTTTCATTCTTCCACCCCTAACACGGCCGAGATGTAATTTTCGGGTGCAAACAACTGTTCCGCTGTGCTGGTAGCGTAGTTCATTGCAGGCCCGGCAAACAATGTCAGCATGACCAGACCGATGATCAAAGCAAATACCGACGTAAAGGCCAACCCGGGCGAAGGTTCCGGGGCTGCCTGAAAGGCGGTCTCGCCGTCAGTTGTATCGGCTTGGTCGGTGGTCAAGCTGGCGTCATGGCTTTTCCAAAAGATCAAAGTTCCGGCGCGGGCCAACCCTACTATGGTTACGAATGAGCCGATCAATACCACAGCCCAGACCGTATTTGCGTCTGGTGCATCTCGCGCGGCGTCCAGGACCAGCAGTTTGCCAATGAACCCGGAAAGGGGCGGCATCCCGGCCAAAGCAATCGCACCAATAAAGAACAGTGCGGAAATCAGTCCGGTCTGTGCCATTGGGTGCTTTGGGGCAATTGCGCCTCCGCGCCGCTCGATCACCAGATCAGCAATCAGGAACAACAGTGCCGTCGCCAGTGTCGAATGATAAATATAGAACAAAGCGGCAGCAGTGGCCGTTTCGGTGAACAGGGAAATTGCGATCAGCAGGGTACCCATTGACGCGATGGCGCAAAAAGCCACAAGGCGCGCGATGTGTCGTGAGCCCAATATGCCGATTGTACCAACCGCCAAAGTTACCAAAGCGGCAGGTTGCAGCCAGTTGATCACAAGATCATGCGCAACCAAAACCTCGGGGCCAAAGCCAAGCGTGTACATGCGCAAGATCGAGTACGCCCCGACCTTTGTCATGATCGCAAACAGCGCGGCAACTGGCATAGGAGCATTCGCATAGCTGGCCGGTAGCCAGAAATGCAGCGGCAGAACTGCAGCCTTAATGCAGAATACCAGCAGCAACAGGGCAGCACCCACTCTTATCAGAGCGGTGTCTTCGAGCGGAAGCTCGGCAATCCGTACAGCCATATCCGCCATGTTCAGCGTGCCGGTCACTGAATAGAGCGTGCCAAGGGCAAACAAAAACAGCGTTGAGCCCAAAAGGTTGTAGGCGACATATTGCACGCCTGCCTTGAGCCGAACGGCTCCACCGCCGTGCGTCATCAAACCGTAGGACGCGATCAGCAATACCTCGAAGAACACGAACAGGTTAAAGGCGTCACCTGTCAGAAAGGCACCGCATACGCCCATAAGCTGAAAGTGGAATAAGGGATGAAAGTGCTTGCCGCGTGCATCCCATCCGGAGGCAATCGAATAAAGCACTATCGGAAGGGCTAAAAGCGCGGTCAGCAAGACCATCATGGCAGATAACCGATCCAGCACCAGCACGATTCCAAAGGGCGCTGGCCAGTTGCCCAACTCATAGACCAGAATGTCTCCACCTGCGGCCTGTGCGGTGATTGTCAGGGCGATGCCAAGCAGTGCCACGACACCGGCGACCGAGAATATGCGCTGCAAATCAAGGTGGTATCGCAGGACCATGATGATGAACGGAGCCAGAATCGCGGGCAGGACGACTGGCGCAACGATCCAATGGTTCATGCGTCTTCTCCCGGCGCGTCCGTATTGTCATGCGCGGCCATGTCGATGTGGTCATCCTTGGCCGACAGGTAAGCCGAAAGCGAGATCATCACGATCACCGCAGTCATCCCGAATGAAATCACGATGGCGGTCAGCACCAGGGCCTGCGGCAAGGGATCGGTATAGGCGACCTCTTCATATTTGTTCAGAACCGGCGGCGCGTCCAAAGCCAGCCGCCCGGTGGCAAACAAAAAGACGTTCACCGCATAGGTCAGCAGAGACAGGCCCAGAATGACCGGAAAAGTCCGGCGACGCAGGATCAGGAAAATCCCGGCGGCGGTCATCACGCCAACCGCAGAGGCTACGAGCGCTTCCATCAGACCCGCTCCTTTTCTTCTTGTTCTTCTTCGGGCGGATCGTCCCGCAGCGGGTTGATATCCATTGGGAATTCCTGCGCCATGCCGGGCTGCCAGGCCAAGCGGGACAGGCTATCCAGTGCCAGCATCACCGCGCCCAAAACCGCAAGGAACACGCCGGTATCGAACAGCATGGCGGTTGCCCATTCGAACTCTTCCAGCGGCGGCCAATTCAGATATCCGAAATCGCTGGTCAGGAAGGGACGTTCATTGAACCATGCGCCAATTCCAGTTGCTGCGGCGATCAGAACGCCCCAGCCGATTGTGCCGTGGTAATAGAACCGTTGCCGTTCGATGGCCCAGGTATAGCCGCTGGCCATATATTGCATCAGATAGGCGATGGCGACGACCAGACCGGCGATGAACCCTCCTCCTGGTTGGTTATGGCCGCGGAAAAAGATATAGGCCCCGACCATCAGCGCGATCGGCATCATCACTCTTGTCGCCACGACCATCATCAACGGATGAGAGTCACCCGATTGCGGCCAGTGCGGTTTACGGTTCAGCAAATACCCCCGGACATTGGTTTCCAGAACCGCCTCGGTCAGGGCAAAGATGATCAGGGCGGCAATGCCCAGAACGATGATTTCGCCGAAGGTATCAAAGCCACGGAAATCCACCAGGATCACGTTGACCACATTGGTGCCTCCGCCGCCCTTATAGGAGTTGGCCAGATGGAATTCGGAAATGCTCGGGAAACCGAAATCCCGCAGCATCAACGCGTAGATCAACGCACCTGATCCGATGCCTGCCACGACCGAAATTGCCGCATCCCGCCAACGCCGCGCCGCGCTGCTGTCCCAGGGCGTGTCCGTGGGCAGGAAGTTCAGTGACAACAACAGCAGGATCATCGTCACTACCTCGACAGAAATCTGTGTCAGGGCAAGGTCGGGTGCGGACAGATAGTTGAAGGCCATCGAGACGATCAGGCCCACGACCCCGATCAGCACCAAGGACAACAGCCGGTTGCGGTGAAACCACATGATGGCCAGCGTCGCGGCGATCAGGCAGATCCAGCCAATGAACGGAATGATCTGAACGGGTAGGGGCGTGCGTGTTTCAACGCCAATAGATCCGGTGGCGAATGCATAATATCCCAGCCCAACCGTAAAGACGATCAGGATGGCGGCATACCGGCTGAGGACCCCGTTATGCAGAGTATCTGTGACCCAGCGGCTGGTTGTCGTAAGCGCAGCGATCACTGCGTCAAAAATGGTCTTCGCCTCGGGTCTGGGCAGCGCATTCCAGATAAACTCACCGCGCCGATGCAGTGCCAGCAAGGCCAGGCCACCCAGTGTCGCGAACGCGGACATATATAGGGCAGGCGTAAACCCGTGCCAGAGTTTCAGCGAATAATAGGGCAGTTTCTCGCCCCCGATTACCGCACTTGAAACAACCGCCACCAGCGGACCTACGATGGCGTTGGAATAAAGACCGATCAGGACGACAAGCACGACCAGGAAAGCGGGTGCAAGCCAAAGCCCGGCCGGTGGGTCATGTGGATGGGTTGGGTAATCGTCGCGTACTGGACCAAGGAACACGTGACCAACAAAGCGGAACGAATAGGCTGCAGAGAACAAGGCCGCCAGCAGCGCCAGTCCGGGCACAAGATAATGCGAATGCAGCCAGGTTGTGTGGACCGTTTCCTCCAGCATCATCTCCTTGGACAGAAACCCGTTCAGCGGAGGTAGACCGGCCATGGAAAGTGCGGCAATCGTCCCGATGGTGAAGGTGATGGGCATCAAATGGCGCAATCCGCCCAGTCGCTTGATGTCGCGGGTCCCGGCCTCGTGATCCACGATCCCGGCGGTCATGAACAGGGCTGCTTTGAACGTCGCATGGTTGATGATGTGGAAGATGGCAGCAACGGCGGCTATCTTGGTTCCAAACCCCAGCAGCATGGTTATCAGACCCAGATGCGACACGGTCGAAAACGCCAGCAGCGCCTTGAGATCGTCTTTGAACAGGGCGATGCAGGCCCCGATCAGCATGGTTACCAGGCCGGTTGTGGCCACAATGTAGAACCACGCATCAGTACCCGCCAGAACGGGCCACATGCGGGCCATCAGAAACAACCCTGCCTTCACCATCGTGGCCGAGTGCAGATAGGCTGATACTGGCGTAGGGGCGGCCATCGCGTGTGGCAGCCAGAAATGGAAGGGGAACTGTGCCGATTTGGTGAAACACCCCAGCAAAATCAGGATCAGCGCTGGCATGTAATAGGGTGAAGACTGGATCAGCTCTTTGTTCTGGAGAATGACGCTTAGGTCATAAGAGCCAACGATATTGCCCAGGATCAGCATCCCCGCAATCATCGCCAAGCCGCCAGAGCCGGTCACAGCCAGCGCCATACGCGCGCCCTGTCGTCCCTCGGGGAGGTGTTTCCAATATCCGATCAAAAGGAATGAACTAAGCGAGGTAAGTTCCCAGAATATCAGCAAAAGCAGGATATTGTCCGACAGAACGATTCCCACCATCGCTCCCTGAAACAGCAGCAAATAGGTGTAAAACTGCCCCATCGGGTCTTCGCGCGATAGATAGAACCGGGCGTAGAGGATGATCAGCAAACCGATGCCAAGGATCAGCAGCGCGAACAGAAACCCAAGGCCGTCCAACATGAAATTGGCGTTTAGGCCCAGTGCCGGAATCCAGTCGAACCGGGCGGTAACGACCTCGCCGCGCATCACGGTTGGGATGTGAATCAACAGCCCCATCAGCGCCAGAAAAGTGGTCAACCCAGCGGCCGAGGCTGCTGCGTTTCGTCCAGCCCGGATCAAAAGGGCTGGGAATACAGCTCCGAGGAAGGGAAGGGCCGCGATGAGGAATAGGGACAACTGCGATACTCCGGTCTGGGCGGTCAAAAGTGCTATTGATTTTGTAAGGATAATTCGCGGAGTGTCCAGCGATTGCAAGCCATTCTGCCTGTTCAGGGGCCCCAAGGCAGAGGATGGTACAGGTAAAGCGGCGATGACACGAACTTGAACAGGCAGGTTAATTTCGACACGGAATTGGATAAGCTGCTGTGATACATAGGACCGCATCGGATCAGGAGGGATTACAGTGGCTGCTGGGGCAAACCGGACACGGCGAAAGGTTCTGCTGTTTGGTGCGGCTGCTGTTCTGGGCGGTTTTGCAATCCGTGAATACCGCCTGATCCCGCAGAGCTATGCGGGCGGTCGGATCAGTGTCGGGGATGCGCATCAGCAAGCTAGGCTGGGAGATATATTTTTGGTGGACATCCGTACCCCACGCGAATGGGATGCCTCAGGCGTGGGCGAAGGCGCGCATCCCCTAGACATGCGTCGCGATGATTTTGATGAGGCGCTGCTGCAGATTGTCGGCGGAGACCTCGATGCCCCAATCGCCCTGATCTGCGCGCGCGGTGTGCGCTCGGCCCGGCTGAGCAACCGGCTGTCCGAGGCGGGGTTCGCAAATATCATCGACGTGCCCGAGGGTATGTTAGGCTCAGCAGCAGGGCCGGGCTGGGTCCGGGCAGGCCTGCCGGTTCAACACTATGATGGGAAAGCAGAATGATCCGAAGCTTGTTTCTGTCGGTCGGGATGGCCGTGATCTGTAAGGCAGGAATGGCCGCCTGTGTCGATCAGGAAGACATGTGCGAAACGCCGTCGGGTGGGTACCATATCGAACTTCCCGAAACCGAAAACCCACCGCTGGTGGTGTTTCTGCACGGTTATGGCGGGACTGCGACCAGAACGCTGAAGAACCGCAGCTTGGTTGATCCTCTGCTTGCGCGCGGATATGCGGTTATGGCACCGGAGGGGTCCGAGCGTAACGGCCGCCAAAGCTGGAATTTCTTCCCGGGTTGGGAAGGGCGTGACGAAACGGCTTTTCTGCGCGAGGTGGTTCAGGATGCGTCGGACCGGTTCGGGGTCGATGATGACCGCGTCGTGTTGGGCGGGTTTTCTGCGGGGGCCTTCATGGTCTACTACCTCGCCTGCGCGGCGCCGGATACGTTTTCGGCCTATGCTCCGGTTTCAGGTGGGTTTTGGCGACCGCATCCCGAGGCCTGCGATGGCCCGGTGCGCATGTTTCACACCCATGGCTGGATCGACAATGTAGTCCCGCTGGAAGGGCGTCTTTTGGGCGGTGGTCGATTCCATCAGGGCGATATCTTTGCCGGTCTGGAAATTTGGCGGGTCGCAAACGAATGCGCCGATACCAAACCCAGCGGATTTTCCACGACCGGGCAATTCATGCGCCGCAGATGGACCGGATGCGCCGATGGCGCGATGTTGGAATTCGCACTTTTCCCAGGTGGTCACAACGTGCCGCAGGGATGGTCGGATATGATGGTAGAGTGGTACGAGGGCCTGCCGGGTGGTTGATCACTCGGCAGGAGTCATGACGGTTTTGCCTTCGACCAGGCGCTTCAATTCATCCCTGTGGAGACGGGCGGACCGGGTGATTGCCGGTTCCAGAACATCTTCTTTCATTCCGACCATGCGCCGCGCCGGTGAGGTTGAAACGCCGCTGAGTGCGGAAAGCGGGATGGCAAAGGCCAGGCTTATGGCAATCGGAGCCAGCCAGATTGACACCAGACCCGATAGGATGCCGGCGCCCAAGGCTATACCGCTGATGGTTTCCAGCGTGTGACATAAGATCAGCGTCCGCAGTCCATAGCTGCCACCATCCCGCGCCTGAGGAGACCAGCCTTTTTGAATACCAAGAATTGTCCGGAAGACGGCGATCATCTGTTGCACCATAAGGATCGGCGCATAGAGGATCGACAGGATAACCTCTGAGATGAATGAGGTCATGAATTTACCTGCGCCACCGAAATCCGCATAGCGCACACCGCTAAGTGGCAGGGCAAGCACGCCAAGTACCTTGGGGGCCAGCAACATGGCATACATGACCAGAATGATTAGCACGTGGCGGGTTTCCGACATCTCGGGCCATTGCGGGAACAGCGGATTGTCGGGGCTGAAATAATGCAGGACCGAGGCATCCTCGCCCTGACCGATCAGCGCCCACATCACCAGCAAGGCAAACCACAGCGGCGACATCAGATATCCGACTGCTCCATGGAACATGTGGAACCTCGACACAGCGCGGAATCCGGTTGAGCCCAGCAACTTCAGGTGTTGCAAATTGCCCTGACACCAGCGCCGGTCACGCAACGCGTGGTCGATCAGCGTGGGCGGGGTTTCCTCGTAAGAGCCCCGGATACGCGGCAGGAACCGCACGCCCCATCCGGCGCGCCGCATGAGGCCGGCCTCGACGAAATCATGGCTCATGATCAGCTTTTCCTGACCATTCATCGCGCGCAGTTTCGGCAGCCCGGCGCAGTTGGCAAACGCTTTGGTGCGGATAATCGCGTTATGGCCCCAATAGTTGCCTTCCTGACCACACCAGCGGGCTAGACCTTCGGCGAAGGCGATACCATAAACACCATTGGCAAATTGCTGCATCCGAGCAAAAACCGACTGAGCGCCAATTAACTGAGGGTAGCTCTGAATCAGGCCTGCGCCCGGGTCACGTGCCAAGGAATCCGTCAGGCGCAGGATGGCGCGGCCGGTCATCAGGCTGTCGGCATCCAGCACCAGCATCGCATCCCAATCCGCGCCCCAGCGGCTGACCCAATCGGCGATATTGCCGACCTTGCGGTCTGTGTTCTGTTCGCGGCGGCGGTAGTACAGCTCAAGCCCAGGGGCGAGGGTGGTGCGCAACGCCTCGACACTTGCCTGCTCTTGCGCCGCGATCTCGGGGTCGCGCGTGTCCGAGAGGATGAACATCGCATAGTGGTGCTGGCCATCCCGCGCACGCAAGTCTTCCAGCATAGTGCGGGCGTTGCCCAGCACGTTCCAGGGTACTTCATTATAGACCGGCATAAGAAGCGCGACGCGCAGCGCCTGTGGGCGGCCCTGACGTTTGGGCTGTTCCTGCCGCGACAGGGAAATCATACCCAACAAAACGGTGCAGACCGTGAAAGAGATCCAGAAAAAGTTGAATGAGATCAGCGTCAGCAGAATGGCTTCGATCAGGTTGATCCCTTCGGCACCGAACCAGTCGGCCATGACCCACAGCAGGCCCAGCGTAGCCGCCATCGCGGGCGAGAACGCCAGTGCGCGCCAGAACCCCGCAGATGCACGCCTGCGCCCGGGCGCCTGCGCGTCACGGAACCCGGCGCTAAAGTTCTGCTCTGGCATCGCCAGAGGTGCCTCAGGCGGCATGATATGCAGATCGCTGCTCATGAGGTCCAACGATACAGCC
Source organism: Ruegeria sp. CDSA193 (assembly GCF_059611885.1). Classification (NCBI taxonomy): domain Bacteria; kingdom Pseudomonadati; phylum Pseudomonadota; class Alphaproteobacteria; order Rhodobacterales; family Roseobacteraceae; genus Ruegeria; species Ruegeria sp. CDSA193. Next base: position 46,568 of record NZ_JBXWPN010000004.1, read on the forward strand.
AGACTTCGGAGGCAGGCTGCTTGTCCTTCAGCAGTTGCGCCCGCAGTTCCACATGGTTCCGGTCGCCCGGCTCGAAGGAAAAGGCCAACCGCAGACCGCCCGTATCGGGGTTGCGCTGCAGAACGCCTTCGGAAGTTTCCGCATGGGGCGAGTTGACAAAGATCGTCATAGCCTCTGGGTCGTCGAACAGCTCGCTGGCCTCAAAGTCGATCACGGCCAGACGGCCTTCACCAAATGTGTTGTCACCCATCGCGGTGCTGATCACGCGCGGCATCGGGGTGCTCTGTGGTTCCTCACCCCAGATCAGGCGATAGGACAGGTCCACCTGGCTACCAGCCGCGTAGGGCTCCATCGGGCGCCAATAGGCGACGATATTGTCGTAGATTTCCTGATCGGCAGGGATCTCGACCAGAGTGACCGCACCTTTGCCCCAATCGCCAGTTGGTTCGACCCAGAGGCCGGGGCGTTTGTGGTAACTCGCTTCAAGATCGGCATAATCCGAGAACGCGCGTTTCCGCTGCATCAGGCCAAACCCGCGCGGGTTCATGTCAACAAAGGACGAGAACTGCAGGCGGGTCGGGTTTGCCAAAGGCCGCCACAGGACCTCGCCAGCGCCGTTGCGGATCAACAGCCCGTCGCTGTCATGCACCGCAGGGCGGAAATCGTCGAAACGGCTGTGATTGGTCTGATCGAACAGGAACATCGACGTGCCGGGTGCAATGCCGACATGGGTCAATTCCATACGCGGGAACAGAGTGGCCTCGACCTCCATCACGCAATCCGCGCCTGCCGTGACATTGAACCGATAGGCCCCTGTCACGCTCGGGCTGTCCATCAGGGCGTGAACGACCATGTTGCGCTGACCGGGCTTGGGACGTTCCAGCCAGAAACGAATGAATTCGGGAAATTCTTCACCATCCGGATCGCCGGTTTTCAGCGCCAGCCCCCGGGCCGACAGGCCGTAGACCTCGTGCAGGCCGATGGCGCGGAAATAACTGGCGCCCTGAAACACACAGAACTCATCGGTTTTTCCGGGGCGGTGCATTTCAGTCCGCAGGCGCAGGCCTGAAAAACCCAGCGTGTCGTCGACGGGCAACTGAGGAACCTCGGTTGACTTGTCAAACATCGACAGATCGAAGGCTACGGGTTTGGCCATGCCGTCTTCCACAGTCAACACCTGAACCGTGCGGGGGAAATAAAGCCCAGGGGTGAAGAAATCGACGTTGAACGGCGTCTCGGTCTCGTACCAAAGCGCACGATCCAGGCGGAACCGGATCGAGCGGTATTGCTCATAGGTCAGGTCCTGCCATTCCTGCGGGACCATCTCGCGCTCGGCAAAGGGCTTTGCGGCCAACGCACGGGCCAGCGCGATCACGTCACTGCGGTCAAACGGGACCTCTCCGCCCACGGCAAAAGTGGCCGGGGCGAAGGCAAGCGCTGAAGTCGTGGCCAGAAATGCGCGACGTGTGAATTTCATTTCTTTGATTTCCAGGGTTGTGACTTAAACCACGCGGCCAAATAGGCCACGCTGATGATCATGGCAAAGCCAATCATATTAGCGACAAAGACACTGGCAAAATCCCGCCCAAACAAATCGAGCCCAACGCCGATAAGTCGTGCTGCTGCCATGGAAAATACGAATACGGCAAGTGATTGCTGACCCACTTTGGTGACCAGGGTCAGTACGAATTGCCAGGCTTTGGCACCTGCGCTCTGACCGGTTGCGATCAGGCGGTGTCCATGCTCGCCAGCAGCGACCCAGCCCAGATAGGCCAGCGACAGGAAATGCATGTAGCGAAACAGACCGAAATCGGTCTTGTCGCGGAATTCCTTCGTGATGGGCCAGACTTTGCGGATTTCATCGGCCAAGTCCGGGGCTGCGGCATTCACCCATGTGAACACTTTCCACGACCCGAAGGGCATTGAAAAGATCAGGAACAGCGCCGCTGCCCAGATCAGCGTTTTTGACACCGGAGGGGCTGGGATCCAGCCGCGCATGAATGCAAAGCCAGTAAAGAACAGCAACTGCCAGCCAAAAGGGTTAAAGAACCACTGACGATCCGACCAGGGCTCGGCAGGCAGGTCCAGAATGTCGGTCTGCGCCACGAGCCAGATAGCAACGGATGTGGCTGCAACTGCCCAGAATCCGATGCGGGACAGGCCCATGAACAGCGGCATCATTGCAAGAACTACCAGATACATGGGTAGAATGTCGAAATAATTCGGCACGTAGGTCAGGGTGAACAGGCCGACGATCTGCGGCGCAGGATCATTGAAGAAATGCTGCAGGTTCAGGGACGAGATGTAGTTCTTCTCAAACAGGCCTGTTTGATTCAGCGCAGCCATCGTCATCGCGACAAAGAAGAACAGGCCGATATGCGCCCAGTAAACCTGCCAGATCCGGTATGATACCCGCGCAGTGCCCATCCACCAGCCCTTGCGCAGGAACGCGCCGCCAAAGGCGATGGCCGAGGCCATGCCCGAACAAAAAACAAAAATCTCGGTTGCATCCGAAAAACCAAACCGGGCAGGGATCCACTTGGCCCAGGGGTCGTTGGGAATATGCGCAATCAGGATGATGAACATCGCAATTCCGCGATAGAAATCCAGACGCGGGTCGCGCGTACTAACAGGGGCGGCCGAGGTGGCTGCCACAGGTGCAAAATCAGAAGCGGGCGATAGAGTCGCCATACGAGTTCTGTCCTTCTTCAGTCTTTTTGTTTTGTTATTCTGCCGGAACGCTTTGTGCGTCTTGGTTATCGCGGGCCGCATCGATCAATGCGCGGCGCGCCATAGCATAATTGTCCTCACCCCCGGCCCGCTTGGCACGGCGGTCGTCTAGAATGCGCTCGACAGCATCCAAACGGCCGGCACGCAGGCCGGAATCAATAGTGATGCGCTCGAATACATCACGTTGGGCGTGGCTACCACCGGCCAGTTGCATTCCGTCCCGTGCATTCGACAGGAAATCAAATGCTTCGCCGTAAAGGCCGTCGCCAAAAGCTTCAAGCCCTTTGGCTGCGGCAATACCGGGATCCGACATCCGGATCGGAGTGTCGCCCTGATTGCGCTGGGCATCTTTCTGGATGCGCTGCAGCATTTTGCCGGTCGCTTCGGTCCGGTTGTCGCCGGTCAGGGCCAGCAGATAGTGAAGATCGGCGAAGATCAGGCAGCCATCTTCGGTCCGGGCGGCGCTGAGGTCGGCCAGTTCCTCCCAGCGGTTTCCAACTTTGACACCCTCAAGCTCGAGCCGGGACAAAAGCGACGTGGCATTCGATATGTCTCGGTAATCGTCGGTTTTGTCCTGCCGGACATACTGGTCATACAGTTCCATAACCTGATCGACCTGGCCCAGGTCCAGATGCATCAGCGCCTTGTGCCACCAGACATGATAGCGAAAGTTGTTGCAATGCGCCCAGGCATCCTCGCGTCCGGCCAGCCAATCAAGACCTTGCTGCGCATTGCCGGTCATCTCGTGCACATGGGCCACTGCGTGCAGACCCCAGGCATCATCCGACACCATCCACAGTGCCTGACGTCCGGCGATTTCGGCTTTTTCATAGGCCCCGGTTTCCTCAAGCGCGAAGGAATGGCACCCCAGAAGATATCCGCGGCCGGCGTGGTCGGGTTCATAAGCAGGCAGGACACGTTCGATCGACCGTCGCATACCAGCGGCATCTCCCAAAACAAACCGTGTTGCATGGCTGAGTTTCATCGCCAGCGAGTCCTGTGGGTGGAGGCGCAGAATTTCTTCAAACTTCTGGATTGCATGTGAGGGCAGGTCGGACAGGTAAAGGGCCAACGCGTCGACATAAAGCCGCTCGCGCTCAGTTACCGGTTGGCGATCCATAGCGGTGTTGGCAGCATTCAACGCTTCCGCTGCAACTGGCATCATCTCGCGCCGACCCAGCAGGACCAGGAACAGACCTTTGATGGCGTGACCAAGCGCGAAATCGGGCTCAAGCTCTAGCACTTTGCCCAGATGCTGGGGTGTGACAGCTGAATGCGCCATGAAACCAAGCAGAACACCATTCCACGCCTCGACACTGGCCGAATGGCAAAGAGTGTTCATCTGTCCGAAAACATCTTGTTTCATGCGCGGGATCCAATCCATTTGCGATTTATTACTTTATTCGATTTAGCAGAGAGTCAGGCGGGGTCGTATCAGTATCGGCCCTGCTCTCGAATTGGTGAAAAGCTGTGTGTGGAAAACGTGAAAAAATCCGCCGATTCAACGGCATGTTTCAGCAATATGCCGCCTAGTAAGGCATTGTGTTTCAATCTTCAAATGGGTTCTTAGCGTTCAGGACTGCTGCAGTGTCCGCTCCGAACTGTGGCGGAGCCGTCCGGTAGGTAACCGGTGTCCGCGACAATTTCAGCGGGTTTCCGATCAGTTTTACCTCGGCCGGGGCAGCCTGCATCGCGATCTGCATTTGCCGCGCCGCGACCTGCTCGGTGTCAAAAACCTGATCCAGGGTCTGGACCGGCCCAACTGGTACTTTGCGTGCCTCAAGTTCTGCGATGACGGTTGTTGTGTCATATGACTGAACCGCAGGGCGCAATAGGGCGTTCAACGCATCCCGGTTTTCCAGCCGCGCCGGATTCGTCGCAAAGCGGACGTCATCCGCCAGATCAGGTTGGTCGATGAATTCGCAGAACCGGCGGAACTGACTGTCATTACCTACAGCAAGGATCACATGGCCATCGGCGGTTTCATAAACGTCATATGGAACAATATTTGGATGACCATTCCCACGGCGTTGTGGCACATTGCCGGATGTCAGATAATTCACGCCTTCATTGATCAGCCACGCAATCTGGGAATCGACCAGAGCCAGATCAATTTGCTGTCCCTCTCCGGTCTGGTCCCGGTGGCGCAATGCTGCCAGAATGCCAACGCAGGCATACATACCGCACATGACATCAGCGATACCAACTCCAACTTTCATCGGCGCCCCTTGGGGATCGCCGGTCAGAGACATGACACCGCCATAGCCCTGCGCCATCAGATCATATCCGGGCTTTGATGCGTTAGGCCCATCCTGCCCGTAGCCTGAGATCGAACAATAGACGAGGCTAGGGAATTCCTGCGAGAGCGATTTGTAATCCAGCCCGTATTTCGCAAGCCCGCCGGGTTTGAAATTCTCGATCAGGATGTCCGCAAACGAGGCCAGCCGCCGAATTTCCGCCTGACCTTCGGGTGTGGTGATGTCGATGGCGACCGATTTCTTGTTGCGGTTGGCTGACATGAAATAGGCACTAAGATCCGATGGAACCCCGTCGGCATCTGCGACATAGGGTGGGCCCCACTGGCGCGTGTCGTCCCCTTTAGTGGCAGGGTTTTCGATCTTGATAACGCTGGCACCCAAATCGCCCAGCAACTGTGTGCAGGTCGGTCCGGCCAGAATGCGGGACAGGTCCAGAACCTTGACGCCCTTCAGCGGCCCTTCAGATCCGGCCATCATATCCTCCGCGGTCAATCTCAGCAGCGATTACGGTGAACCTATCAGACTTGGTTGCCGCTTCCAGAGCATCCCTCAGTTCGGCGCGGGTGCGCACCGTGTGACCATTCCCACCGAAGGCCCGGCCCAAAGCTGCAAAGTCGTGGCGGTCGAAATCGACGCCTACGTTCCCCATTTGCCGCTGACGCTGTTTCAATTCTATCAGGGCAAGGCTGGCGTCAACGAACACCAGGAAAATCGGGTTACCCCCCATCTCGGCAACGGTCGACAGTTCTCCGGCGACCATCAGGAACCCGGCATCACCGGAAAAGCTGATGACCGGGCGCGTGGGTTCGGCCAGCTTCAGCCCGATGGCCATTGGCAGAGCGCAGCCCATGGTGCAGAGCGCCGAAGATTGGATCAGCCCGCGTTCTTCGGAACATCCCCACATCTGGCTGAGAAGGATGCGATGCGCGCCACTGTCAGCGGTGGCCAATGTCTCGGCAGGAAGAACCGCGCGGGTTTCCGCAATTACCGCGGCGGGACCCCATACGTCATCAGTAGGGAAGGCTCGCGCCAGGGCGGCCCGAACCTGTTCGGGTTCGCCGCCGGGCCAGGTGGCGCGGGCAGGGTTGCCCTTTGCAATGGCCTCGAGGGTCGCGCCGGTATCAGCCACCAGGTTCAACCCGGCCTGATGCATGTAGTGATCGTTCGGAACCGCCGAAATGTCGATGACGCGCTTTTCTTCGGGGTCCCAAATCTCGCGCCAGCCTGGGCGCATTTCGATCGGGTCATAGCCCAGACACAACACCAGATCGGCCTGTTCAACCAGCGGCACCAGATGGGTGTCAGCCAGCGGCGACAGGCCCGCGCCGCCAAGGCACAGTGGATGATCCTCGGGAACCACGCCCTTGGCCTTGTAGGTTGTCACAAAAGGAATGCCAAAATGTTCAAGGAACGCCTGCACCACATTGCGCGAGTCGTCATATAGAACATCCAGGCCGATAATCGCGATGGGCCGTTCGGCCTGTGCCACCCAGCGGCGGGCTTTTTCAACGCAATCCCCCTCGGGCGCGACGGCGGCAGGTTTGACAAGACGGCGGCGTTTGACATCGGTCACAGGCGCATCCGCAACCGAAATCGGCACGTCGATATGCACCGGCCCTGGACGCGGTTGATTGGCCAGCGACACCGCTTTGTCTGCGATAATATCCGCGCCTTTGGCGGTCAGCATGAACGTCCCTTTGGTGATCGAGCGATAGACCCGTGCGTGATCCATGACCTGATGGGTGTATGTCAGCGCCTCATCTGCGTCGACACAGCCGGTCAGCACGATCATTGGCACCCGGTCCTGCAACGCATTGGCGACCACATTGATCCCGTTCATCGCGCCTGGGCCGAGTGTGGCCACCAGAATGGCTGGGGCGCCGTCGCGGTGATGCACCGCCTCGGCCATAAAGCCGGCCGCGTTCTCGTGTTTGGTCAGGTGAAAGGTTATCCCCGCCTTTTCCAACGCATCCACTAGGGTCAGCACCTCGCCACCTGGCATGCCAAAAGCGTGGCGGCAGCCAGCCTCATAAAGCCGTTGGGCCAGAATGTCCGCAGCGCGGGGCGACGAGTCCTGCATCAGTATAGCTCCGAAAACTGTTTCAACGCAGATTGCGGAGGACAGACCCGGACGCAAGGCGCATCACGCCAGTGTGACTATTTGACAGCGGCTTCGGCCACGATCTGAAAGGTGTCATCCAATTCCTGGGCAATGTCCCTCAGGGGGTCTCCGCCCTCATAGATATAGGGCGCGAATACAAAGCTGGGCGTTTTATAGGACAGGGTGGCGGTGCCGTCCTCGTTTTCGGTCACGTAAAACCGGATTGGTGCTTCGATCATTGCGCGCACCGAGGTTTCCAGCACGCGCACCGCATAGTCATTGTTGAAGGCGCCGATCACCAGATTGCCTGGGATTGTAATTCCCCGCGCGGCGGCGGCTTTGGTGGGGCCGGCCTGCGTGACCACGATCAGACCGTTTGCCTTAACCGCCGATTTGGTGTCCGAGACTAATTCATCATAGCTTTTGCCCGTTGGATACACGGCCCATCCCGAGAGCGGTTCGTCGGCCCAGGCGGGCAGGGCCAGCAGGGCGAAGACGGTCCAAAGCAGTTTCATCCAGAGGCTTCCTTTTAAGGTGTCTGCAGGAATCCTGCCAGAAATGTGAGAACGTCGCACTCACAATCTTGTGTGCATTCGGGATTGCGCCGCGCCGCTTAAAGCCGCAGAAACGGGCGCAGGACGAAGGGAAAGGTCTGGATCGGATGCGCCTGATGATCTGCAAAACCTGTGGCACCGCACGCGATCGGGCGGCCGAGGTGCAGGCTGTGAAGGACGCACTGAAAAGGGCTGGATTGACGGATCAGGTCGAATTGAGCGAACACGCCTGTTTCAGCAGCTGCGCGGAACCCACGGCGCTGGCTATACAGGCGCTGGGGCGCGCATCTTATGTGTTTTCGGGTGTCGATGTGGTGGCGGATGCTGCGGATATCGCTGAAACTTGCCGTACTTACCTGAACAGCCCGCAGGGCTGGATCGAAGACGCCCGACCCTGCGGGCGGCTTCGGATGTGTTTGCGTGCGCGTATTCCGGCGCTTTAGTCAACCTGAACCGTAACCGCAGCACGAACCGGCACGTTATCGACCGAAAGCGGGCTATGGCTGTTGGAATTCAGCGAAACCGAAACCTCGACCTCACCTTTGGGCAACTGATCAATGTGCATCCAACTGCCGTAAAGCCGGGCGAGCTTTTCTCCGTTGATGTAAACATGCGCGTGCCCTTCGCCTGCCATGTCTGCGGTCGATGCGTTCTGCGGTGCGAAGGTAAAGTTTTTTGGCATAACATGCAGGTTCCAGCCAGACATAGGATCCTGTGTCAGAGCGATGTCCAGTGTAGGTGCATCTGTGCCTGCCGGTAGGTTCAAGGCCGTGGAATGATCGTGGGCCATGGTCTCAGTGGGTGAGGCTCCGTGAAGAGACGGATCAGAATGGTCGTGGCCATCAAATGTGACGCCGTTTGCAGCAGCAATTACAAATCCTGTACCGCCGCCAAAGACCAGACCGATCACGAATAGAGCAAGTGAACGGGTCATTGTATTTCCTTGAAAACATAGGGAAACGCGCCAAGTTTACACCCGGCGCGTTCAATCGAAGTGCGATCAGGCCGTTGCTTCGGAAGGTTGCGCTTCTTTCTGCCAGAAATAGCCAGCGAACGCGCCAACCAGAACCCATGCAACCAGACCGATTCCAAAAGCTCGTGCCGCGAACAACGCGCCAATTTCAGTCGGCACAGGGCCGGTGAAAACATCGGGCTCGGGTGCACCTATAAGATGTGGCACCAACAGAAGTACTGCGGCGATCACATAGCTGATCAGGTTACCTCCAAAGGCGATCAACCACATGGCGACAAGGGCTGCTGCAACCGTTGCGAACCACCAGACCTGACGTGCATAGACATCGGCTGCCGCGACACCCGGCACTTCGGGCGCCAGGGTGAAACCTGGTGCAAGGTGGAAGGCGATAAATCCGGCCAAACCCCAAAGGACGCCGGTCCGGCCATCAATCTGATGCCCTTGACCTTCGGCTACCGACATCAGCGCAACCATCACCAGCGAATAGCCGGTATAGGTCAGCATGGTAAAGATGACACTCAGCGCATCACGCGTCAGTTCAGAGAACATGCGCGGCAGCTCGGGATGAGCCGATACGGTCTCGGCCCCGAAATGCACCAGCTCTCCGGATTCATAAAGCTCGGCATGCAACAATACTGGTTGCACAAATACCAACTGCAGCAAGGCGGCAATCAGCCCCGCTGCAGCACCAGCGAACAACGCGCTGGTCAATATACGACTGAACACGGTCTTAGTGGCAGGGGAAGCCGGTCGCGTGACGCACGTCATGCGCTGCATCATGCAGGGCCGCTGCCTGAACGTGACCGGTCAGCGTAATGAGGCCCAGACCCAGAACCACTGCAAACATGACCGGAACAAAGCCTGTACGCGCGGCGGATGCTGTTTTCGTTTGTGTTGCCATTTTGTATTCTCCTCTGCCGCCGCACCCGACGGCCGGTGTTTCGTTTTTGCGCCTGGCAGGTCTCCTGGCTTGCGGGTCGATGCCTCTGTTCGCCTTCCCCCCGGAGAACCGGGAGTGGCTGGTTGAACAGGGGCTCTCCGCTTACAGTCGCGGGGGCGGCTTTGGAGTTGACCACCGAGGCAGTCGCACCAAATTCCCTCTTAGCATCCGGATTTCTCCGGCAGGACCAGACACCCCCATTTAGCCGCTATAGCTGTGGCGGTGCAATCATCATTTGCGACGTATTGTGTCAGATTATGCGCTTTTTCAGCAAATAAATATCCATGATCCAACCATGGTCGGCACGGGCATGGGCGCGGCGGTCCAGAATCTGCTGGGCAACCTCGGCCAAAGGGCCTTTGATCAGGATTTCCTCTTTCATGCCGACATATGCGCCCCACCAAATGTCCAAGTCTTCCATGTCCAGGTTTTGGAATGAACATTCACCATCCAGCATCACCGCCACGTTTTCTGCGGTTTCCGGCCATCCTTCGTCCCGGATGCGACGACCAGTTGTGACGATATAGGGCGCGCCCAGTTCGTTGATCGGAATCGCATGGGCCGCCGTCAGCGCTTGCAGCGCTGTGATGCCGGGAATCACGCGTGTTTCTGGCTGAGGGGTCAAACGTGCCGCGATTCGCAGCGAACTGTCATACAGCGACGGATCCCCCCAGATCAGCAGCGCCACATGACGGGCCTTCGGGTGGGCTGCGATGGCCTCCTGCCAGCGCAATGCAATCGCGTCGTGCCATTCGTCCACTCCGCGTAAATAGCCATCATCGGCACGGCGTTTGGGAATGTCGAAATACGCGATTTGCGGAGGAGTATCCGCGACCTGAGCGATGATCTGCTCGCGCAGCCCTGCCAGATCGGCCTTGTTTTCGCCCTTGCGGGGGATCAGGATCAGGTCCGCCGAACGGATCGCCTGCGCCCCTTGAAATGTCACATGATCCGGGTTGCCGGTGCCAATACCGATCAGCGTCAGGTCAATCATTTTCGAACTCTGCCAGAGGTCCATACAGGATCAGGGCCGGGGCGGTGCCGATCTCGGTTTCCAACTGCTGCGACAAGGCACCGATGGTCGAGCGTTGCAGCTTTTGTTCGGGGGTCGAGACGGATTCGGCCATCAATGCAGGCGTGTCCAGCGGTAGGCCGTGCGAATGCAGGGCGCCAACCAAAAGGGGAAAGGTGCGCTTGCCCATAAATACGACGGTCGTAGCCTGTGGATCAGCCAGTGCTGCCAGGTTCAGATCTTCGGGCAGTTTGCCACTGACATCGTGGCCGGTGACGAATTGCACGCGCCGCGCGGTCAGTCGCCGGGTCAGCGGAATGCCTGCCGCTGCCGCCGCCGCTACCGCCGAGGGGATGCCGGGGATGATTTCATAGTCGATCCCGGCCTCTTGCAGGGCCACCAGTTCTTCTTCAAGCCGGCCGAACATGCCGCCATCACCGGATTTCAACCGCACAACATGCTGACCGGTTTGTGCATATTCGACCAACAAGCGGCTGACGTGATCCTGCTTGGGCGAGGGGCGCCCGGCGCGTTTGCCGACACCAACCAGGTCAGCATCCTCGCGGGCATGGCTCAGGATCGGGCCGCTGCTGAGGTCGTCAAACAGCACCGCATCAGCTTTCTGCAACCTGTCTACCGCCTTCAGCGTCAGCAATTCCGGGTCGCCGGGGCCTGAACCGATGAAGGACACAAAACCACTCATGCCGAGGCCTCGGCGATCAGATGAAAGAATGTCCCAGTGACATTGCCTCGCACCGATCCGGTTTGCGGGCCTTCCGCGCCTTCGGCGTCGAACACGCGTGCCAGCGGCGCGTCAGGCTGTTCGATGATCGAGGAATAGTGGAACTCATGCCCGCGTAGCGCTGTGCCTTCGGCAAATCCGGCCATCGAGGCCAGTAATTCTGCCTTGCGATAACCCAGGTTGAACTTGCGCTTTTCATAGGAGGTCACAAGGCCCAGAAGGCCCGCCATTTCGTGCTGGACTCCGTCTTTGTCGATCAACGCCTGACCCAGCGCCATGTAGCCCCCGCATTCGCCGTGCACAGGTCTTGTCTCGGCATGTTTGCGCAGCCCAGTCTGGAAGGTGTTGGCGGCGGCCAATGTGCCTGCGTGCAACTCGGGATACCCACCCGGCAGCCAGACCAGATCGGCATCCGGGGCAGGGGCTTCATTCGCCAGTGGTGAAAACGGTAGGATTTCTGCACCCGCCGCGCGCCAGCCTTCCAGCAAATGCGGATAGGTGAACGAAAACGCAGCATCCCGGGCCAGTGCGATCCGCTGCGCCGGAGGGCGCGGCAGCACGGCTGACGATGGCCTATTTGGGCTTGAGGAAGCCGCCCGCTTGATCGCCTCCAGATCGACATGTTCACGCAGGAACGCAGCATAGCCGACAATGGCGCTTTCCAGATCGGGATGTTCCACCGCCTGGATCAAACCTAAGTGCCGCTCGGGAAGTGTCAGGTCTCCGCGTCGTGGCAGAACGCCCAGAACCGGCAGGCCTGCACGTTCCATACCCAACCGGGTCAGACGCTCGTGACGCGGGCTGGCGCAGCGGTTCAAAATTACCCCGGCAAAGGGCAGGTCGGGGTTGTACATCCGAAACCCCAGCGCCGTGGCTGCAGCTGATTGCGCCTGACCGCCGACATCCAGAACCAACACCACAGGCCAGCCCATACGCTGCGCAGTTTCCGCGCTAGATCCATGTCCAATCTCACCGGGTTTGGCGACACCGTCGAACAGACCCATCGATCCTTCGGCTACGACGATATCCGCGCCGTCAGCCTGTGCCGATATTGCGTTCAGCAGAGGATCGCCCATCGCCCAGCTGTCCAGATTGAACGAGGCGCGCCCAGCCGCCGCCCGGTGAAAGGCCGGGTCGATATAGTCAGGGCCGCTTTTGAATGGTTGGACGGTCAGGCCATCCTCGGCCAGCGCACGCAGCAGGCCCAGCATCACGGTGGTCTTGCCAGTCCCCGAAGACGGTGCCGAAATCAGAATACCCGGAGGGTTAGTCATCACCATGGCTCCAGGTTGACCAAGGGCTGTCCGCGCTTTGCGGGCGATACCGGCGGTCGTAATCCTTAGAATACAGGCAGCTTTCGTCAAACCCTTCACCAGCCAGTGCTGGACCCACCATGATCAGCGCTGTGCGCGAGATGCTCTCGTCCAGCGCGTCTTTCAGCGTCGCCAGCGTCGCACGGATGATCTGTTCGTCGGGCCAGCTGGCACGATAGACCACGGCCACCGGGCATTCGGCGCCATAGGCCGGGGTCAGATCGGCGATCACAGTGTCTAGATTGCCGATCGACAGGTGGATGGCCAGCGTCGCCCCGGTACGGGCAAAATTCGCCAACGTCTCGCCCTCGGGCATCGACGATGCGCGTCCCGGTGTCCGGGTCAGGACCACTGATTGCGCAAGTCCGGGCAGGGTCAGTTCCGTGCCCAGTGATGCGGCCGCAGCGGCAAAAGACGGCACGCCGGGGGTCACGCTGACCGGGATGCCCAATTCCTTGAGGCGGCGGATTTGTTCGCCCATCGCCGACCAGACCGACAGGTCGCCGGAATGCAGTCGCGCAACATCCAGACCGGCCTGATGTGCGGTCTCGATCTCGGCCATGATTTGATCCAGATCCATCGCCGCCGTGTTCACGATCTTGGCGTCGTCGGGGCAATGGTCCAGAATTTCCTCTGGCACCAGCGAACCCGCATATAGGCAGACCGGGCAAGCGGCGATGATATCGCGCCCCCGTAAGGTCAGCAGGTCGGCGGCACCCGGTCCGGCGCCAATGAAATGAACGGTCATGTCTGTCCTCCGATGGCGATGGCGCAGGTGGCCAGCCGGTCGCCTGAAATCTGTCTGGGTGAGATCAGCCGCGCACCAGGTCCGGCGGCGGCAAGGGCGGATGCTTCGGCCACGCTGCCGGTGCCATATGTGGCGCGGCTGCGGGTCGAGCAGGTGAGGGTGCGCTGCCCGGCCAGATCGGCGGGGGCAATGAAATGCAATGGCAGGGCAATGGCCGAGGCGAAATCTGTCAGCGCGGCGTGGCCTTCCTTGTCGGCAACCGTGGCCAGCGCGTCCACAGATTGGCCGATACTGGCCCGATCATAGGCGGCGCGCAGGCTGTTCACCGTGGCGGTCGAGGAAAATCCGATGCCTGCGACGATCATAGCGTGACGCTCCATTGCACCACCGGATAGGCCGATTTCCAACCGCGCCGCGGCCCCAGGGCTGAAGCCTGTGCCAGTTCGATCCGTAGCAGCTCACCGCCCAGCATATTCTGCCATTGCACCAGCAAAGCTTCGCTCTCCAGTGTCACAGCATTGGCCACAAGCCGCGTTCCAGATGGCAGAGCCGCTTGCAGCCATTGCAACAGATCCCCGCTTAGCCCGCCACCTATGAACACCACATCGGGCAGGGGCAGGCCGTCAAGCGCATCCGGGGCGCTGCCGTGCACCACCTGCAGCCGGTCTTGACCCAGCGCGTCGGCATTTCGGCGAATGCGCTCGGCGCGGTCTTCGCGGGGTTCGATCGTTGTGGCGCTGAGCGTTGGATCACACATCAGCCATTCGATGCTGATTGACCCGGTGCCGCCGCCAATGTCCCACAGATGCTCGTCCCGCTGCGGGGCCAGCGCCGAAAGGGTCAGCGCACGGATAGGGCGTTTGGTGATCTGGCCGTCGGTCTCAAAAATCTCATCCGGTTTGCCAGAGGCGCGCGGAAAGGCCTGCCCGCCGCCAGCAACCTCGAGCCCGACGCAGACCGGGTGATCGAACCCACCCAACAGCGCCTCAGTCAGCGAGACACTGCGCGCCCGTTCGCGCGGGCCACCCAGGGCCTCCATCACATGTAGGTGTGTGTCGGCAAAGCCAGTGTCAGTCAGATAGGTGGCAAGTTCCGTCACGGCCTTACCATCGCGCAGCAGCAGAATCGCGCGCAGGCCGAGGGCCAGATGCGGGCGCAGCCGGGTCAGTGGGGCCGCGTGCAGACCAAATGTCTGCGTGCTTTCCAGCGGCCAGCCCAACCGCGCAGCGGCCAGCGAAAACGTCGATTGGCCGGGTAGGGCGGTCCATTCCCCGGCCTCGAAATTCCGCGCGATCACGGATCCGGCGCCGAACCAGAACGGATCGCCCGAGGCCAGAACCACGGTTGATCGCCCGCGAAAACCGGTCAGGATCGGCAGACCATCGGCAAAGGGCACAGGCCATTCCACCTGCTGGGCTCCGAAATCGGGAACCAAGGACAGGTGTCGCGGTGGCCCCATGATGATTTCAGCGCGTTCCAGCACTTGACGGCTTGCGGGGGGCAAGCCATCCAGTCCATCTTCGCCCAAACCCAAAACGGTCAGCCACGGAGCTTCAGACATGTCCAACCTCCTGATATTGGGCGGCACGACCGAGGCCAACGCGCTGGCAAAAGCCATCGCGGATCTGGGTATTCCCGCGACCTATTCCTATGCCGGGCGTGTCGACAATCCGCGCCCGCAACTTCTGCCGGTACGTGTTGGCGGGTTCGGTGGGGCCGAAGGGCTGGTGAAATATATCCATGACCACGGCATAAGCCACGTGATCGACGCGACCCACCCTTTTGCCGCCGGGATGAGCTGTAACGCGATTGAGGCCTGCCATGCGGCGCAGATTCCACTTGTTGCGCTGACACGGCCCGAATGGGCACCGCAGCCCGGTGACACCTGGCTGCGCGTCCCGGATATCGCCGCAGCGGTGGCCGCTTTGTCCGGTAATCCGCAGCGCGTGTTTCTTGCGGTCGGGCGCATGCATCTCGAAGATTTCGTCAGCCAGCCCCAGCACCAGTATCTGTTGCGGCTGGTGGATGAACCCGATGTCCTGCCCTTGCCGAATTGCGAGGTTGTCGTGGCGCGCGGACCCTTTGCCGAGGCTGATGACCGGGCGTTGATGCAGCGCCACGGCACGCAGCTGGTGGTATCCAAGAACGCGGGCGGCGCCGGCGCGCGCGCCAAGCTGGACGCCGCGCGGGCTCTGGACATACCGGTGTTGATGATCGACCGTCCAGCCCTGCCGCAGCGGCTGGAACTGTCGAGCGTTCCGCAGGTTCTGGACTGGCTGGCTCATTCGGGTGTGAACCTCGGCGTATAGACGATGGGATCACCGTCGCGTTCTATAACGCGGGTTAAGGATGAGCCGACGATCACCACGGTCTGCATATCGGCCATATCAGGCGTGGCCTCGATCAATGTCGAAATCCGGATTGCCTCATCCGCCCGGCTGACAGCGCGGGCGAACAGGATCAGCCGCTCGGGTTCACATTCTTCGCGCAGGATTTCCAGCGTTTTGACAAAGCCTTCGGGGCGAGATTTCGAGCGGGGGTTGTAAAACGCCATCGCGAAATCCGCTTGTGCCGCCAGTCGCAGGCGCTTCTCAATCAGAGGCCAAGGTTTGAGGTTGTCACTCAGGTTGATGGTGCAGAAATCATGCCCCAGCGGGGCACCTGCACGTGCTGAGGCCGCAAGCATCGCGGTGATCCCGGGCAGCACCTCAACCGGTAGGTCACGCCATTCACGGGGGCCGTTTTCCAGCGCTTCGAACACCGCTGCTGCCATGGCAAATACACCCGGATCGCCCGAGGATACGACCACTACGCGCTTCCCTTCGGCCGCCATTTGCAACGCATGCTGCGAACGGTCGATCTCAACCCGGTTGTCGCTGGCATGCAGCGTCAGGCCGGGGCGTTCGGCGATGCGCGCGACGTAAGGAATGTAGCCGACGACATCCGTCGCCTCAGCCAGCGCAGCGGTCACTTCGGGCGTCACCAAAGCCTCGTTTCCTGGCCCGAGTCCTGCGATCTTGACCCAACCGCTCATGGCCGCCGCCCTTGTCCGTGAACGATGATGATCGAGAAATACGGAGTGATCCCCTCGCAATTTTCCGACAATTTGCACACGCGTTGATTGGGCATCTGAGCGTATTCCACGATCCAAGCACGGTCATACAAACCGGCCGTCTTCAAGGCCCGCTTCACTTTGTCGATATTGCGCCCGATCTTCATCACTACCAGCGCGTCGGTTTGCGCCATCCGATGTGCAAGATCATCCTCGGGCAATGTGCCTACCAGCACGGTCAGAACATCATCGCCCCATGTGATCGGATCGCCAGTTGCGGTCCATGCGCCGGACATTCCGGTGATCGCAGGCACGACTTCTACTTCAGCTCCGCTGCGTAGGCGATTGTAAAGATGCATGAATGATCCATAGAAAAACGGATCTCCCTCACACAGGACCACCACGTCTTCGCCCTGATCCGACAGTGTCTTCAGATGCGCGGCACAATCTTCATAAAACGCCGAGAGCAGCTCATTGTACCGCGGATCACTCAATGGAATTTCTGTGGTCACGGGGTATTCCATCGGGAATTCCACCGCGCCTTCTGGGATCATGCCATTGACGATCTTGCGGGCCTGACCACTGCGACCCGGTTTTCGGAAAAAGGCCACGTGACGTGCTGTGCGCAGTAGGCGGTCGGCCCGGACGCTCATAAGGTCCGGATCGCCGGGGCCGATGCCCACGCCGTATATCTTGCCCGCGTTCATTCGGCGCGGCTCGCGATGGCGTTGATGGCTGCGACTGTGATGGCACTGCCGCCGAGGCGGCCCTTGACGATGCAGGACGGCACGGGCTGCGCCTCCCACAGAGCGTCTTTAGATTCGACCGCACCGACAAAGCCCACCGGGCAGCCGATGATGGCCGCAGGGCGCGGGCAGTCGGGGTCTTCCAGCATGTTCAGCAGGTGGAACAGGGCGGTGGGCGCATTACCGATGGCCACCACGGCACCTTGCAGATGCGGGCGCCACAACTCCAGCGCAGCGGCGGACCGGGTGTTGCTCATCTCGGCAGCCAGCGGACGCACACGTTCGTCGTGCAGGGTGCAGACCACCTCGTTATCGGCGGGCAGGCGGAACCGGGTCACACCCTCGCTGACCATGCGGGCGTCGCACAGGATCGGTGCGCCGTCTTCCAACGCGGCACGGGCCGAGGTCACAAAACCGGTTGAGAAATGCACGAACTCTTCCAACCCCACCATACCTGCCGCGTGGATCATCCGAACGGCGACCTGTTCCTCATCGGCGTCGAACCGTGCCAGATCGGCCTCGGACCGGATGGTGGCAAAGCTTTGTTTGTAGATCGCCGCGCCGTCGGTTTCGTATTCATAGGGCATCAGGAGAAGTCCATGGTCATAAGTGTTTCGGGGCTTAACCCGCGCAGGTTTGGCTCATCTCCCGCGCGGCCTTGTTTGACAAGATCAAATCGACCATCGTGGCCGACCAGGGTGACATCAGCTGGTCCCATGCGCGCGCATCCTTTAGCACAGCCCGAGACATGCAAGTGGCCGGGAATACGCGAGGTCAGCGCGCGGGCGATATCGCGGGTCTCCACCTGCGCCTGCGGGCAGAGCGGGGCGCCGGGGCAGGCGTCAGTGGTCATCAGCGGGTCGGTGCCATCGGTGACGAACGCTGGGGCGGGTATCGCCGCCCCGCCTTCCATCAGGAACAGCCGCCAAGGGGTGACCCGCAGCGCAGAGGCACCGCAGGTCTCAATCAGCCCCGCAAGCCCGCGCGCTGGCAACTGACCGAACGCGGCTCCGTAAAACGCACCCAGCTCCACGATGCCCGGTTCAGGCAGAGCGCCAACATCACCCGGTGCGCTGCCTTGGCATTCTGACGGCAAATCCTGTGACGCAACCAAGCGGGCCATGCGCCGGGCCTCGGGAGTTTGGTGATCCGCGAACCATTCGGCCAGCGCGATCAGGTGGTCGATGGCGATTTTTTCGGTCACGCGACGCCCTGTTTCGGCGCCATCAGCGCGTAGGATCAGCCCGTCGGGGCCTGTCTCCAGCCGGATATCCGCCGAATCCCCGACCAACAGGCGATTTGGTCCGGTGTCGATGGCAAACCCAAACTTGGCTGGTAGCGACGGCAATTCACCCAACCGGTCGATCAGTTCCTGCGTCAGTCGTGCGGTAAGATCGCCGGATTGGTAGAGCGGCGTCACCAGAATATTGCGCCGCACCTCGATACCCGGTTCCGCATCCAAAAGGTTCAGCGCAGCGAGTTCTTCTAGCAAAGGTTGGTGATCGGCCTCGGCCACACCGCGCAGTTGCAGATTGGCGCGGTTGGTCAGGTCAATTGTGCCATTGCCAAACCGGTCGGCAAGTTCGCACAGGCCTAACATCTGCGCAGCCTCAAGGCGCGCCAGCCGCGGCCGAACCCGCACGACCAACCCGTCCCCCGACATCATCGGGCGATGGGCGCCGGGGCACCAGCCCTGAACGATCGGTGCACTCATCCCAACCCCTCCAGATCGGCTCGGATCGAGTTTCGGCGCGTGTTCCACAGGCCAGCCTCGAGCAGCGCACGGAACCGATCCTGCATGGCCTGATGCGCCTGTGGGTTGTTCTCTTGCAGAAAGGCATCAACCTCGGCGTTACCCAGTGTGGCATCGTGGTAGATGTCAAACAGATGCGGTGCTACGGTTCCCGACAGATGGGCAAAGCTTGCCATATGATCCAGCGTTGCCGCGATCTCGGCGGCACCGCGAAATCCGTGCCGTTGCATTCCTGCGATCCAGTTAGGATTAGCCGCGCGCGCGTGGACAACGCGGCTGATTTCCTCAGACAGGGTTCGGGCACGGGGGGTGTCTGGGTTGGTATTGTCTAGATGGTACAGCTGCGCAGTACCGCCAGTGGCTTTCTTGGCGGCGGCAAAACCGGCCTCATGCGTGGCATAGTCATTGGCCAACAGCAGATCGGTTTCGGTCAGGTCCTGAAGGTGAACAAAGCTATCGGCGTGGGCAACGCGTTGGGTTATACCATCGACATCCCGTGCAATTTGCTCGCCCTCAAGCGCAAAGGAACTGGCGTCCAGCCAAGCCTGACCGGCCTGTGCCCGCGCTTCGTCCGTATAGATTTCGGATAGCTGCGTCATGTTCAGGCCATAGCTGCCGGGGGCGGGGCCATAGACACGGGCGGCCGGTGCCTGCCCGGCATATGGGTTCCAGTCTGCTGCCTCGTCCCGTTCACACAATGCTCGCACTGCCTGGCCATACAGCGCAGAAAGCGTCGGGAATACATCGCGGAACAGGCCCGAGACACGCAAGGTCACGTCTAGCCGTGGACGGCTGAGATCAGTGATTGGCAGCACCTCGATACCGGAAACCCGCTCCGACCCCTTGTCCCAAACCGGTTTCACACCCAGCAGGTGAAGCGCCATGGCGAATTCTTCACCCGCAGTGCGCATCGTGGCCGAGCCCCAGAGGTCGACAATCAGCCCCTTGGGGTAATCGCCTTCTTCCTGCAGATGCCGCCGCACTAGTTCCTCGGCCAGTTTGACACCTTGGGTATAGGCCGCGCGTGTTGGAACCGAACGCGGATCGGTGGTGTAAAGATTTCGCCCTGTCGGCAGCACGTCCGAGCGCCCGCGATAGGGTGAGCCAGACGGGCCAGCCTCGATCCGTTTCCCGGCCAGTGCGTCCAAAAGTGATTGACGTTCCGCATGCGCCGAAGGCGTGGCATCAAAATTGCCGGTCACTTCGGGGACGCGGCCAAAGACGTGCAAGCCGTCGCCGAACTGGCTTTCTTTGATGTCGCAGACAAATCGGTCGATACGGGTGATCGCTTCGGCGGTACAGGTTGCCTGATTCAGACCCAGATCGCTTTCCAGACCAATGGCCTGCGCCTCATCCCGTATGTCTTCTTGTAGTCGGTCGCGGCGTTTGGGGTCCAGCCCGTCGGCGTTCGAGAATTCGTCCAGCAGGGATTCCAGCCGCACCATACGGTCCGGTGTGTCGCTTGTGCGCATCGGGGGCGGGATATGGCCCAGTGTAACCGCGCCGATCCGGCGCTTGGCCTGTGCGGCCTCGCCGGGGTCATTCACGATAAAGGGGTAGATCACCGGCAGATCGCTGACCAACGCCTCGGGCCAGCAATTTGCCGACAGAGCAACGGATTTACCAGGCAACCACTCCAGCGTGCCATGCGCGCCGATATGGATCAGCGCATCCGCGCCATGCCCCTTACGCAGCCAGAGATAGAAGGCAACATAGCTGTGGCGCGGGGTGCGCGAAAGATCGTGATAGTCGTCATCGCGCAGCTCGGGCGTGCCGCGTTCCGGTTGCAGCGCGATCAGTGTCTTGCCCCGGTTCAAGGCGGTAAAGTGGAACGCACCATCGGCAAAAACCGGGTCGTCCTCAGGCTTGCCCCAGATGGATTGCAGATCCGTTTGCAACTCTTCCGGCAAGTCTGCCAGCGCGGTCTGATAGGCCGCGAGCGGCCAAGACAGTCGCGCATCCAGAAGCGTCTCGGCAATCGGCGCGCCAGGTGCGGTGTCATAGCCTTCGGCCTGCAGATCAGACAGCATCGCCTCGGCCGAGGCCAGCGCATCCAGGCCAACCGCATGGGCCATCTGCCAGTCCTTGCCGGGATAAGTCGACAGCACCAACGCTGGGACCTGATCTGGCTTGGGTTTGTCGCTTAGGCGCAGCCAGCCGTCCACCCGATCAATGATCGCCTCAACCCGTTCCGGCTCGGGGCGGTGGGCAAAACGGGAATATTCCAGATACGGGTCGCGCTTGCCCGGTTCCTTGAACGAAGCGATGCCCGCCGAAATGCGGCCATCCACCTCGGGCAGGACCACATGCATTGCGAGGTCGGCGGGGGACAGCCCGCGTTCCGCATCGACCCAAGCCTTGCGGCGTGCGGTGGACAAGGCGACCTGAAATACCGGCACATTGGCGGCGTCCAGCGGGGACGTTCCCGAGGCGCCTTTGCCCGAAAAGGAGGTGGCGTTGATGATTGCCGAGGGGGCCAGCACCACGGCCTGTTCGCGCAGCCAGTCAGCGGCGGTAGGGGCTTTGAGCGACGGCGCAAATAGGCCAACAGCCTGAAACCCACGCGCACGCAGACGGTGGATCAGGGCCGCGACCGGGGCAGTGTCTGCCGAGGTCAGATAGGCGCGATAGAAGGTCACGAGGATGCGCTTGGTATCACCGGCGAATGCGGTATCCGCCGGGATCACACCGCGATCCGGGCACCATACGCCACATTCCGGGATCGTCTTGGCCCCCATCACCGGGCCAGAATAAAGCCCCGCGGCCAGTGCCATTTGCGCCAGTGCCGCCTGCGCTGCGACCTCACCGCCTGTGTCGCAAAGATGCGCCAGCCGCCGCAGGGTTGAAACGGGCAGGGTAGAATAGTCATCCAGCCGCGTATCTTCACGCCCATCCGCAGGCAGCACAGCAACGGCGATGCCCTTTCCGTGGGCCAGTGCCAGAACCTGCTGCAAGCCATAGGACCAGTAGGGCACGCCACCGATCAGGCGGATCAGGATGCCTTTGGCGCCCTCCAGCGTCTGCTCGACATAGGTGTCGACAGAAAGCGGGTGCTTCAGCGCCGTTAGATTGGCCAGCCGCAGGGTCGGCATCCGACCTTCGGGTCCACCCCCCCGATGCCAGCCTGCCGCGAAAGCGCCAAGGTCACTGTCGGAAAAGGACAGCACCACCAGATCCGCCGGGCTCTGGCCCAGATCGGTTGGGGTCTCCGTTTCCTCTAACCCGTGGCTTTCGCGGAAGACGACGTGCATGGCTTACTCGGCAGCCTCGGTTACACCCACGAGGATATCGCGGATTTCGGCCTCTTTGATGTCGTCATGTTCGGCGATGACCACCAGACGCGAGCGGCGGTCTTCACCTGGCTCCCACGGGCGGTCGTACTGATGACGCACACGGGCCCCGACAGCCTGCACCAAAAGGCGCATGGGTTTGCCGGCAACAGCGGCATAGCCTTTTACCCGCAGGATGTTCAGTTCATTCGCCAGACGTTCGATATTGGCGACCAACTGGGCCGGATCGGTCTGTTCCGGCAGTTCAACAATGATGCTTTCGAAATCATCATGCTCGTGATCGTGGTGGCCATCATGATGGCTGGGACGTGCATCCATGTCATCTTCGGCAGCGGCTTCAAGCCCCAGCACAACACGGACATCCACGGCGCCTTCGGCCACTTCGACCACAGGCAGCGGACGCGGAGCCTCAGCGGCGATGATTTCCTTGGCCTTGGCAACACCCTCGGGACCCGCCAAATCAGGCTTGGTCAGCAGAATGATATCAGCGCAAGAGATCTGGTCCTCGAACACCTCAGACAGAGGTGTTTCGTGGTCAATCGAGTCATCGGCTAGGCGCTGGGCATCTACTGCCGCGACATTCGGAGCAAAGCGACCGGCGGCTACAGCCTCGGCATCGGCCAGAGCAATTACGCCATCCACGGTGATTTTTGAGCGAATATCGGGCCAGTCGAACGCTTTCAGCAGCGGCTTGGGCAGGGCCAAGCCAGAGGTTTCGATCAGAATGTGATCGGGGCGCGGCTCTAGCGCCATCAGCGCCTCAATCGTCGGGATGAAATCATCTGCCACGGTGCAGCAGATGCATCCATTGGCCAATTCCATGATGTTTTCCGCCGGGCAATCGGGGATCGCACAGGATTTAAGGATATCGCCGTCCACGCCCACATCGCCAAACTCGTTGACCACAATGGCCAGGCGTTTGCCCTGCGGGTTTTGCATCAGGTGACGCACCAGCGTGGTCTTGCCCGAGCCCAGAAAGCCGGTGATCACAGTGACGGGGAGTTTTTCGAGGTTGCTCATTTCAGGGCTCCAATCGGGGGAATGCGGGCCGCACAGTTTTTGCGGAAATGTTCAGGACGTTCGCGCCATTTAACGAGGCCATCTTGGGTCGCGAGATATTTGGTCGCGCCTTCAACAATGGTCTCGACATGATCGGTTTCATCGAGATGCTCATAGACAAAGGTCCAACGTTTGGGTCCGCCACGCAGCACAATCGAGCAGCCCTGATCGCAATTTGAAAGGCATTCTACTGCCTTCAAAGTGACGCCATCAGGAAGTTCTGCCTGCTCCAATGCCTTGTGCAGCAACGCCCCAGGACGATCTGCATCATTCTCGACGGGCAGGCCGCGGCGGCAGGTCGTGCACACCAGCAGTTCAACAGGTGTGGTCTCGGTCATGTCTCTCATCCCCCCAAATCCTCTTCGCGGGGGACGGGGTTTCATGCGGGCCACGTATTGCGACATGGGCCCGACACCGGATCACCCCGTCCGGTTTCAACTTCGGATGTTGGCAGGTCTCCCGGCTTGCGGATGTCAGAGGCTGGCCTCTGGCAGATGTCCCGCCTTCCCGGCCTGTCTGGCCAGTGGCTTTGGGCACCCTCTCCGGTCACGGTCGCGGGGGCGGCTGCGTTTGACGGATGACCGCTGACGCATTCCCTTTTCATCTGCATATGCAGACACCAACGGATGGGACATGCGGCACGGGCAGGGGGCTTGTCAAGCGCGGCCGACGCACGGAAATCATCGAGAATGGAAAAGCGACCTGCCAATGCCTGTCAGCGGCATGTTTGGTCAGCCACACGTAAAATGACCGCAGGCGAATTTGGGCTTTGCGCCTCGAAGATATCCAGACGAAAGGATTCGCGGGCCCATTACTTCAAAGGTCATATCGCGTGGAATCGATAGAGCGGTCAAATTTACTGGCCGAGCCAGTGAGTTCACCGCCGTCTGATCAATCCGGTGCCAAGCTTCACTCAGCAGAGCACTGATGTAGCGAGACGGCATGTCGCAGGCTCGAAAAACCGAATGCGAAGCAACTGTTTGAAAGTATTGGAGGCGAGTACCGGAATCGAACCGGTGTACACGGATTTGCAATCCGCTGCGTCACCACTCCGCCAACTCGCCTTTTCAAGTAATATCAAATACTTGCCGTGGTGTGACAGGCGTTTTAGCAGCTTTAATCCGGGGCGTCCAGTGGGTTCGGTCTAAATTTGACGAACTGAAAATTGGATCACCCAATCGGATCACTCTAAAATCTTCACGACAGACGAAAGTTTCCGCTTGCGGGCCGTTGCTGGTTTGCCCGGGATGTGGCACAAGCCCAGCAACCTTGGGAAATGAATGAGCGATCCAATGACAGATTTCGCAGCCCGCCGCCGCACCATGGTCGATACGCAGGTCCGGCCTTCGGACGTTACCAAGTTCCCGATCATTGATGCCATGCTGTCCGTCAAGCGCGAGAATTTTGTGCCAGACGCGCAACGCGAAGCCGCCTATGTTGAGGGTTTGATAGAACTTGAGGCCGGACGCTGCATTCTGGAACCGAGAACACTGGCCAAGATGCTGGATGTGCTGAACATTACCAATGATGAGGTTGTTCTGGATATTGCTCCGGCGCTGGGATATTCGACGGCTGTTGCAGCCCGTATGGCGCAGTTGGTCGTAGCGGTGGAAGCGGATGAAGCGCTAGCTGCCGAAGCGCAAACTCTGCTGATGGAGGCTGACGCGGATAATGTGGTCGTTCACGTGGGGCCGCTTGATGAGGGCGCTGCCGAGCATGGGCCTTATGACGTGGTCATGATCCAAGGCGGCGTAGAAGAGGTTCCGTCTGCATTGATTGACCAGCTTAAGGATCATGGGCGTATCGCCTGCCTGTTCATGGAAGGTGATCTTGGGACCGTCCGTATAGGCCACAAATCAGGCGATCGCGTTACCTGGCGCCAGGCATTCAACGCCAGTGCACCTGTTCTGAAGGCTTTCTCGGCCGAGAGTGCATTTTCGCTATAGTCGGCGGGCAGATTTATCTGCTGCCTTGATTAGTTCAACACAAAGACGCAAACTGCCCTGAGGGCTGCGTTATTTTGATTTGAGAGGATTTCGCCATGCGTTTTGCAGCAGGAGGCAAGCTGGTCAGGACTCTGGCAGTGACTGCGGGTATTGCTCTGGGCACGTTGCCCGGTAAGGCGGTTTGGGCCGATAACCTGACCGATGCGTTCATCGGAGCTTATAATACCAGCGGTTTGCTGGAACAGAACCGGGCGCTGCTGCGGGCTGCGGACGAGGATGTGGCGATCGCGCTGTCGGCTTTGCGCCCTATTATCAACTGGACCGTCGCGGTTAGCCAAGATTATACGCGCAGCAGAAACAGTGGTGTTACGAACAGTGTTGATCCTTCGAACTTCTTCTCGGGCCTGACGCTGAGCCAGCTTTTATACGATGGCGGAGCCTCGATTCTGGGCAAGCAATCAGCGCAGGAAACGGTGCTGTCGACCCGGCAGGCGCTGATCGATATCGAACAGCAGGTCCTGTTCCGCGCGGCGACCGCTTACCTGAGTGTTCTGCTGCAGGAAGAGACCGTATCGATTCGTCAAAACAACGTTGAACTGTCCGCAGAAGAGCTTCGCGCCTCGCAGGATCGTTTCGAAGTTGGGGAAGTTACCCGCACAGACGTCGCATTGTCTCAGGCTCAGCTTGCAAGCTCGCAGGCCGATCTGGCGAATGCGCGCGGCGATCTGAGCACTGCTCAGGCGGAATATGTGAACGCAGTTGGCAAACTGCCGGGCCGTACTGCTGGTCAGCCCAGCCTGCCAAACTTGCCCCGGTCCCAGAGCGAGGCCGTCAGCCTGGCCCAACGCAATCACCCATCCATTCTGTCCGCCCAGCATCAGGTGCGCGCCCTTGATCTGGTCGTGCAGCAGCAGCGCGCGGGCCTGGGTCCGAATGTCAGCCTGAACGCTGATGCGGGCGTCACCGAGAGCTATGATGACGACGATTATGTGAATGATGCGAGTATCTCGCTGAACTTCAGCCAGCCGATCTATGCGGGTGGTCGACTCGCGGCAAGCGTGCGCCGCGCAATGGCCTCGCGGGATGGGTCACGTGCCAATCTGCTGAATGTGCAAAAGAACATTACGCAGGGCGTGTCTGATGCCTATGTTCGGTTTCAAACTGCAAGCGCAAGCCTGAGGGCCTCTTCGGAACGTGTGCGCGCCTCGGAAGTTGCGTTTGATGGCATCCGCGAAGAGGCAACTTTGGGTGCGCGGACCACTCTGGACGTGCTGGCTGCTCAGCAGGATTTGCTGGACGCGCAGCTTGCCGAAATTGCTTCCAGAACCGAGCGATCTCTGGCGGCTTATCAGTTGCTGCAGGCCCAAGGTTTGCTCACGGCCGAGCGTTTGGGTCTGGCGGTTCAGATTTACGATCCGACCCTTTACTATAATCTGGTGAAGAAAGCCCCCGCGCAGGTCAGCAAGCAGAGCAAAGATCTGGATCGGGTCCTGAAAGCACTGCGTCGGGACTAAACACCCAATACTGCCTGTTGTGAGGTCTGCATTGTTTGGCTACACTCGGACCTGAGGTTAGAGCGGTAGAAAACAATGACAGACAATGTCGTGAACTCCGGGATCGAAGACGTACTGTCATCGGTCAAGCGGCTGGTCAGCGAAGAAGGTCGAAAAGTTCCCGATCTGGTGCGTTCCAAGTCAGAGCGAAAGCCAGGGCGGCTTGTTCTGACTGATGCGCTCAGGGTTGGCGAGCAAACAGGTGTCGAGACGCAGCCTTTCAAGCTGGATGCTGAGTACAGCGCTGAAAAATCGGTGAAACCGATGCTTTTGCGCGCCTGCGATGTTGTTGCGGGTGATGAAGCGGAGTCGGCTACAGAGCATTCACCTGATCCAGTTGCGGAAGAGGGCATAGCCAAAAGTCTAAGTGCCAAAATTGAGGCGCTGGAAGCCGCGATCGCCAGGACCGAAGATCAGTGGGAGCCCGACGGTGACAGCGTAGATGCCTATTCAGGAACGCCAAATCAACCGTTGGAATGGCAACCCCAAGACGAAGCCCCAGATGCAGAGACTGAGACTGTTGAAAAGGCAGTGTTTGTACGGGACCCAGAGGTATCGGCTGCTGCGGATACAACAGGTTCAGAAGCAGATGCTGCCATGTCCCGGCTTGATGACGATGGCTTGCGCTCTTTGATTGCGCAGGTTGTTCGTGAAGAACTGCAGGGCGTACTGGGTGAACGCATTACGCGGAACGTTCGAAAAATGGTTCGCCGCGAAATCTACCGTGCGTTGGCCGAGCAAAAAGCCGAGTAAAAGTCAGCTTCTAATCGGCGTTTCAGCCAGTTCCAGCAAGCGGTCCAGATCCATATGTCTTTCCAGATGGTCGGCCAGACGATCAAGCGTATCTTCGACACCGTCCTCATAGTGCAGGGTGGAAGAGACTCCCAAAAGCTGTAGGTAGTCGGCCCGAAATTGATCGGATGAGAATATACCGTGTAGGTAGCTTCCGCGTATCCGGCCAGTCCGATCAGCTGCGCCCTCCGGGCGGCCCTCGACCTCCAGCCAGGCGCGGGTGCAATCGTTGCCTTCGGTGCGGCCCATATGGATCTCATATCCGGTTAGCGGTTGGTGCCCCGGCAGGGCGCGTGCAGTCCGCAGGGTCACCTTTTTCTCGCCGACCATAACGGTATCCACATCCAACAGCCCCAATCCATCGACTGTACCTGGCCGCCCATCCACACCATCGGGATCAGCAATGGTGTTACCTAGCATTTGGTAGCCACCGCATAATCCCAACACGTGACCGCCACGTCGCACATGGGCATAAAGGTCGATATCCCAGCCCTGCGCACGAAAGTAAGCCAAATCGCCAATGGTTGATTTGCTTCCGGGAAGCAGGACCAAATCCGCATCGCCGGGCAGCGCGCGGCCAGCGGGCACGATCTCGACCGTGATGCCAGGCTCTGCCGATAGCGGATCAAGATCATCAAAATTGGCCATCCGTTCCAACTGAGGTACTGCAACCTTACAGGAACCGCCACTGTGGGACCGGATATCCATCATATCTTCGGCTGGCAGCTTCCAGGCATCGTCGAACCAAGGCACAACACCGATACAGGCCCAGCCTGTTCGAGCGGCGATGTCATCGCGACCTTCGTCGAATAGGGATACATCGCCCTTAAAGCGATTGATGGCAAAGCCTCGGATCATTGCCAGATCGCCAGCATCCAGCACGGCCTGAGTCCCGACGATCTGAGCAATTACCCCACCTCGGTGAATATCGCCGACAAGTACGACCGGCACACCCGCGGCGCAGGCGAAGCCCATATTGGCAATATCACCCTGACGCAGGTTGGTCTCGGCCGGGCTTCCGGCCCCTTCAACCAACACCAGATCAGCGTCGGTGCAGAGCCGGTCAAAACTCTGGCGCGCGGCTGTCATCAGCTTGGATTTATCCTTGCGGTAATCGCCAGCCTGCATCGTTCCGGCGCGTTTGCCCTGAATGATGATCTGCGCGCCTGTATCTGTTTCAGGCTTCAAAAGGATCGGGTTCATATCCGTATGTGTGGCGCGTCGTGCCGCCAACGCTTGTAGGGCTTGCGCGCGCCCGATCTCGCCACCATTTTCGGTTACTGCGGCGTTATTCGACATGTTCTGCGGTTTGAACGGGGCAACCCGCAGGCCTCGGCGCGTATAGGCGCGTGCCAATCCGGCCACCAGAACCGATTTTCCAACATTGCTGCCTGTGCCCTGAATCATGATGGCGCGAACCATGCCGTGTCTCCTGTTAGCTAACGCGCAGATGACCTGATTTGACGGTGAAGGGAAAGCCCCGGATGACGCGGCATTGTCATCATTTTTCAGTCATCGGGTGAGGGCGCAGTTTCGCACCGGAATTCATATTCGGGGTCTATGCAACAAAAAAACACGCCTCCATCAATAGGAGGCGCGTTTTTTCAAACAGACTCGTGTCTGTGATCAGGCGGCTTCGGCCTGTTGGGCGGCGTTGCGGCGCTCGCTTTCTTCGCGCGAAAGAGCGACCGAAGTCCGCACACCGCGACCAACGAAATCCATCAATCCGCTGACAACCCGTTCATTTGGGTCGATACCCGCGCAAGACAGCACTTCGCGCCCATCGCGCGAGCGTGCCCAGCGGGCGATCTGTTCTGGGCCATTGCCATACTTTTTGTCGTCGGCAATAGCATCATCCAGCGCAGCCAAAACGACAGCTGCGAAAAGTTTACGAGCACGGTTGCCTTGCTCATTGTTAAAGGCGGTGCCGTCAACGAAATCTCTCATCTCGTCTTCCTTGTTGTTCTTGCTCTTGCATTTTCGGCGTGACGGTTCTTATGACCTATTAAGTGCGATTCGGATACACCTAATGTGCATAGTTGCGTTGCGTCACGCGCATAGCTTGCTGCGGCTGCAGCACAAGGTGTCGTTGTCTTGTCAGGTGCGGCCACGCCAGATATAGGGTGCGCGACTGACGCATCAACCGTTTGTGAAGGATTTATGTAATGCCCAAGATAAATGGGAACGAAATTCGCCCCGGCAATGTGCTTGAGCATAACGATGGGCTATGGGCCGCTGTCAAAGTTGATCATGTAAAGCCCGGTAAAGGCGGGGCTTTTGCACAGGTCGAGCTGCGCAATCTGCGCAATGGTTCCAAACTGAACGAACGTTTCCGCTCAGCTGACAAGGTCGAGCGTGTTCGCCTGGAACAGAAAGACCAGCAGTTTCTATACG
Organism: Ruegeria sp. CDSA193; assembly: GCF_059611885.1. NCBI lineage: Bacteria > Pseudomonadati > Pseudomonadota > Alphaproteobacteria > Rhodobacterales > Roseobacteraceae > Ruegeria > Ruegeria sp. CDSA193. The sequence continues at coordinate 76,524 of NZ_JBXWPN010000004.1, forward strand.
AATCCGACGGCATGTTGGTGTTCATGGATTCTGAGACCTATGAGCAGATCGAACTGTCCGCTGATCTGTTGGGTGATCGCCGCCCGTTTCTGCAGGACGGCATGACTATCGTCGTAGAATTTTATGAAAGTGAGGCACTGAACGCCAAACTGCCACAGAAAGTGACGTGCAAGATCGTCGAGACCGAGCCTGTGGTCAAAGGTCAGACCGCTGCGAACTCGTTCAAACCGGCCGTTCTGGACAATGGTGTAAAAGTCATGGTGCCACCGTTTGTGGGCCAAGATGAAATGATCGTGGTGAATACTGAAACCATGGACTATTCGGAACGCGCGTAACTGCACTTCTGCTTTAAGACACCGAGAACCGCGACAGCCCGCGCTGCGCGGTTTTTTTGTTTTCACTCTTTGACGCGCCGGTATTTCTCGGGGTTCGGGCCAAATAGTTCGAGCATCAGTTCGAATTTGATCCGATTTGCGCTGACCTGGCGATAATAGGCGATCAGAAAGGCCGTGGGGCCTTGAATACGGCTGAGCCCACTGGTGGCGGCAACAACTGTGCCGACATCGGTTCTGCCCTGAAGGACAAGCCAGCCACCCAGCATCAGAACGCCAACCGTCCCGGCGCCGTTGATCACGCTTAGAAGGAATTTGGCCGAGAGCTTCCAGATGAACATCTTTCGGCGAGTTTCGTAGATTTTGTCGAATTCCGCTTCGATCTCGTGCGCGGCCGCGTCAATCTTTTCTGCTGTCAAACTGTCGGTGGCGCGGCGCAGGATACGAACGCGTTCGGCGACAAAGACGTTCACTTTGCGTTGCGAAACCAGAACGATGATGATCTGCGGCGCGACCATCGAAAAAGCGATCAAACCCAGCCCCGGCTGTGTAGACGAGATATAGCCAATCACGCTGATCAGAGTGCCGATTTGGACCACCGGGTCGGAAAAGGCACCGCCTGCGAATTTACCCAGCTCTTCTGCTTCGGCAGAAATGGCGGTAGTCATGGTCCCCTTGCGCATGGTCTCGCCGGTTTCATCCAGATCGGCGGACCGGACCAGCAGCCTTTGCCGGATCAGGCGGATCATATCCTCGCCCAGTGTTCCGGCCCGATAGCCGAGCAGCCATTTCAGCCCCAGGCTCAGCAAGATAACCACCATCATGCCGGCACCAAGCAGGATCATCCGGTCCACGGATACATCGTCCGAGGTCAGGTGGTTGATGATATCGCGCTGAAACTCCAGCGGGACCGCTGCCAGAGCGGCAACCGCAATAGACAGGATGATAAGGATGATCTGCCGGGCGGAACTGGCACGCCAAATTGCTTTATACAGACGAAACATCAACTCACCCGGATCGCTGAACCAAACCTAGTTTGGCAGCCTGTGCCGGGCGGATCAAATGGTTCCGGGGCTGGCGGGGCCATGGCCAGGCTGTATTCGAGAAATTTCATTCCGTCAGGCGCACGGCCGCGTCGCCCGCCTGCATATCGCCCTTGGCCCTGTCGAGCCTGAGATATGCGATCCCCTGGCCATCCGCTTGGGTAAACAGGCGCCCCACGGATTTCCCGTCAGCAGTTATTTCGGTTCCGACAGGCGTGGTGCCTGCGACAAGTACCGTGCGCAGCCCTTTACGCAGCTCGGTCTTGTGTTTCATGCGCGCGGTCACTTCCTGACCGACATAACACCCTTTTTTGAAATCAACGCCGTTCAGTAACTCGAACCCTGATTCCAGAATATAACTGTCTTCGGTCAGTTCGATTCCGGTTTCGGGAATGCAATGGAGCACGCGGATCGCGTTCCAATCGGTTCCGTCCTCGCTTTCCGCATCTTCGGTATATGCGCGCCAGCCCATATCTGAATGGCGCGGATCGGGCAGGGCCCCATCGGGTGCCAGGCCAGTGCCGCGTTGCAGATTCAGGTCGCTGGCTTCGATCGTTAGGTCGGCGCGCAGCTTGTACATGCTCAGACGTTTGATCAACCCGTCGGCGATAACCTCTGCGACGTCCAGCAAGATATCGTCGCCCTCGCGTTTCAGAAAGAAATCGGCCAGATACTTGCCTTGTGGGGTCAGCAGCGCCGTATAGACCAGACCCCGATCAAGCCCGGCAATGTCATTGGTCACCAGCCCCTGCAAGAAGCTGTCAACGTCGGCACCGGTTAGGCGCAGAATGCGGCGATTGGGCATGGCAGAGTCCTCGTCTTTTCCATGGTGCTCGTGATATATGAGAAATCGCTCATAAGACCAGAGGATATCCGACGTGCCGGCACCGATCAGTATTGTAATTCCAACCCTGAACGCGGCCGATACCTTGCCTGCTACACTTGGAGCGCTGATGGAGGGGCTGCGCGCAGGGTTGATCCACGAATTGATTGTGTCGGACGCAGGCTCTACCGACAAAACCCATGAAATCGCCGAGAATGCCGGGGCCAGGATCGTGACCGGAGAAGCCTCGCGCGGGGGGCAGCTGCGCCGTGGCTGTGCAGCCGCCAAAGCCGATTGGTTGTTGGTACTTCATGCGGATACGGTTTTGCAGGACGGGTGGAGCAATGTTGTGCGGGATCATCTGCCCTCGGGGCGACCTGCGGCGTTCAGACTGGCCTTTGTGGCCGCGGGGTTTGCGCCATCCTGGGTTGCCGGATGGGCCAATCTTCGTAGCCGGATCTTTGGGTTGCCCTATGGTGACCAGGGCATGCTAGTCCGGCGTTCTGAATATCAAGATGCAGGCGGCTTCCCGGACCAGCCCTTGATGGAAGACGTGGCGCTTGCCAAAAAGTTGCGCCGTATCACGCTCTTGTCCGCGCGCGCCTTTACGAGTGCGGACCGGTATGAACGGGCGGGGTGGTTGCGTCGTGGTGGTCGGAATCTGTGGACTCTGACCCGCTATCTTCTGGGCGCTGATCCCGAGCGGTTGGCGCGGGCGTACCGGCAGTAAGCGTCGTTCTGAGTTCGACAATGGATTTGCCCAGCCGGAACGGGGCGGCGAAACTTACAAGGCACAGTGCAATGATCTGAAGCACCAGAATATGCCCGTTTTCTCGCAAATACTCCCATTCATCCTTAAGCTTGCCGACCTGAGTGACAAGGTCATCGTAACTTTGGGCCAAGATCAAATAGTCGCCTGCGATTGCGGGAACTTTCCTGCGCAGATTGTCGATAGCTTCCTGTGTCGGGTCATCCAGCGTTGTGAACACCAGAAACTGGTCGACGTCGAATGAGTGCACCTTCGATGTCATCGCGCGCATGTCATCACGCTCTTCCTGGGCCTGCCGTCCAAACAGGAATTGTAGCCCCCTCAGAGGGGCGACTTCGTTTGTTACGGCAATAAACAAGGGCAGGTCAGCGTTGCTTGCGGTTGAGGCTGAAAGGAACTCAACTTTTTCGCACAGCGCTCCGATATCCTTGTCATAGGCCGGGTCGCAGAACCGCAATCGAAACCGCGCGGCGTCGCGGTCAAAGGCAAGTGTTGCGGCATAGGCAACGTCAATCTGCCGGTCCAGACGGGAACTGTCCGCTGTATAAAGCCCGGCCATCACCGCAACCAATGCGCCGACCCCGCCCAGAACCACCCAGACCAGATCAGCCAGTTTCCATGCGCGATGCCCGGCTGGTTTGCGAAACAGGAACGCTGTGCCAACTGTGCCGATCAGAAAAAACAGAATCAGCAGCGGCAACTGGTTTTCGGTAATAAAGGTCATGGAAACAAAGTGACCAACCGCCGGTCAAGTGGCAACACTCCTCACGGGCAGTTGTAGTTTTGGAACAATCCGAAGCTAAGAGCCCGAACTTTGACCGAATTTCCGAAACAGCTTGGTGCGATCAAAGGCCTGTTCCAGTTCGACCGTGCGATCTTTGACCGAATCCCAAAGCCGTTCCTGAACTTCGGCTATGGCGCATTCCATCAGGGTCAGTATCGCAGCCATCGAATCCCAGGCAGAAGGCACCGAGATGCGCGCCGCGAATGTGTGTTTGGCCAGCCGGTGGATTGGCGAGCGCCACTGATCGGTCAACAGCACGATTTCGGCCCCGCGCTCGTGGCAGAGCTGACCAATCAGTAGGCTCGCATTCTCATAGCGCCGGACATCCAGCGCGATCAGCACATCCCCTTGACGCACGTCCAACAGATCATGGGTCCAGGATGCGGCGACCGGCAACAGGCGGACATCCGGTCGGATCATTTGCAGGTGCAGATACAGGTATTGCGCCAGTGTTCCGGTAATGCGGCCACCGGTGATGAAAATACGCCGGTTCTGATCGCTCAGCAGGCTGCAGAAGCTATCGAATTCGTCGGGGTCGATCTCGTCGATTGTGCGCTTCTGGTTGGCCAGAGAACGCTGGGAATAGCGGTTGAGGATATGTTCTTCGGGCAGGTCATTCTGCCAGACATCACGTTTGGCTACTGGCCCCGAGATCATTTCTTTGACCTCACCACGCAGCGCGGCCTGAAATTGAGGATATCCGTCAAAACCGGTCTTTTGCAGCATCCGTGCAACCGTAGTGGTCGAGACTGAGGCGGTACTGGCCAATTCGGTAATACTACCCAGCCCGGCCATCGGGTAATCATCCAGCAGAACGCTGACCAGTTGCCGTTCAGACGGGGTCATCTTGTCCCGATGGGCCAGAAGCCTGTCTGTCACCCGCACTGGCGTGTCCTCCTATTATGCGACCAGACCATAATGTGAATAATTTTTCAGCAAGATCAAGCTTGGAAAAATTTATACAGAAAAAATATTGACAGGATGATGCGGTCTGTGGAAATTTTTCCACAGTGTCTCATTTTGGAATCGCAGGACGGTAGATTGGACTTCGGCAAAGTTGTTCATACGGATTTGGCGGGCAATGCGCCTGTGGTCGTGCTGGTGTGCGAACATGCGTCTAATCGTATCCCGGCTTTTCTGGGTGATATGGGGTTAAGCGCTGAAGCACGCGAAAGTCATATTGCCTGGGATCCAGGCGCACTGGCCGTGGCGCAGGCTATGGCCAAACGCATGTCAGCACCTTTGGTCCATGGCGGGGTGTCTCGGCTGGTCTATGACTGCAATCGCCCGCCCGAGGCGGCGGGTGCAATGCCGATCCGCAGCGAGGATTACGAAATCCCGGCGAACATCAACATGTCGCCCGAGCAGCGAGTGGCCAGAATCGAAAACGTGTATCAGCCGTTTTGCGCCGCTCTGTCGGATTTGATCGATCAGCACAGCGCTTCGCTTAGGCTGATGGTGACAATTCACAGTTTCACGCCGATCTATCTGGGGCAGAAACGGCAGGTCGAACTGGGTATTCTGCACGGTGTGGACAACCAGTTTGCCACAGCGATGATGGCTGACGAAGCTATCGGCAGACCCTTTATCATCAGGCTGAATGAGCCTTATTCTGCGGCGGATGGAGTAGCTCATACACTGGATACCCAGGCGCTGCCCCACCGCTTGCTGAACGTGATGATCGAGATCCGCAATGACTTGATCCGCACGCCTAAGCAGCAAGCAGAGATGGCCGATTGCCTGGTGCCCTGGATTGCGCGTGTTCTGTCCGGTTTTCAGGAAGGGGCGTCAGCGTGATCAAAGCGATGAGCGCATATGTCCGTATCGTGGATGCGATCAACTATCGGATCGGGCGGGTCATGATGTGGGGCCTGTTTGTCATGATGGGCATCCTGTTGTGGTCTTCGATATCAAAGACCTTCTTCCTACCGTCGCTCTGGACACTTGAAATGGCACAGTTTGCGATGGTGACCTATTACATCATGGGTGGGCCATATTCGATCCAGCTAGGGTCGAATGTGCGCATGGACCTGTTTTACCACAACTGGAGCCCCCAACGAAAAGCGTGGTTCGATGCATTTACCGTGCTTTTGCTGATCCTCTATCTGGGTGTGCTTTTCTATGGCGGGTTGGGATCGACGGCGTATAGCCTTGGTTATTGGGGCGACGAACCCGTTTCCTACTTCACCGGACTGCTGACCGGCAGTGAAGAGATCGGTCGGCTTGAACGTTCGTCGACCGCGTGGCGGCCGTATATCTGGCCGGTCAAATCCATCATGGTGTTGGGCTTCTTCCTGATGTTGCTGCAGGCAGTCTCGGAATTTTTCAAGGACATTGCGCGGATCAACGGGCAGGAAATCGGGGTACAGCGGGCATGAGCCAGGAATATATCGCCATCTTCATGTTCGCGTTGATGATGCTGATGCTGTTCACCGGTCAGCGCGTTTTTGGTGCGATCGGTGCGGTTGCGACGATCGCGGCGCTTTCATTGTGGGGAACCGGAGGGCAGGACATCACGTTTTCAGCCGCGATGAAGCTGATGAAGTGGTATCCGCTGCTGACCCTGCCAATGTTCATTTTCATGGGCTATGTGCTCAGCGAAAGCAGGCTGGCGGATGACCTGTATCGCATGTTCCATGTCTGGATGGGGCCGGTGAATGGCGGGCTTGCCATCGGGACGATTGGTTTGATGGTCTTGGTTTCTGCCATGAATGGCCTCAGCGTGGCCGGGATGGCCATTGGAGCTACGATTGCTTTGCCTGAACTATTGAGACGCGGGTACGACAAAACCATGGTGACCGGCGTCATTCAGGCCGGGTCCAGTTTGGGTATCCTTGTACCACCTTCGGTGGTTCTGGTGCTGTATGCGATGATCGCCCGTCAACCTGTGGGACAGTTATGGCTGGCGGGGATCGTGCCCGGCCTGATGATGGCTGGCATGTTCATTCTTTATATATGGATCCGCTGTCGCATTCAGCCCGAGCTTGGCCCAGCGATGAAAGACGCGCACGAGGTTCCGCGGGCCGAGAAAATCCGGTTGCTGGGCGCGGGTGCGTTGCCGCTGATTATCTTCGCTGCGATGATGGTGCCCTTTGTGAACGGGTGGACGTCACTGGTTGAAAGTTCGGCCATCGGAGCGCTGGCGGCATTGGTGGTTTCGGTGGCCAAACGTCGAATGACCTGGGCGATTTTTGAAACCTGTACCAAGCATACGCTGGCGATATCGTGCATGTTCATGTGGATCATCCTTGCAGCACTTGGTTTTGGCGCGGTTTTCGACGGGCTTGGTGCGGTGAAGGCAATCGACAACTTGTTTACCGACCAGTTGGGCCTGTCACCCTGGATGATCCTGATCTTGATGCAGCTCAGCTTTATTGTCATGGGCACGTTTCTGGACGACACCGCGATGCTGGTGATTGTGGCACCGCTTTATGTACCGCTGGTTGGTGCGCTGGGCTTTGACTTGATTTGGTACGGGGTTCTGTACACGATCACCACACAGATCGCCTATATGACACCGCCTTTCGGCTATAACCTATTTCTGATGCGCGCGATGGCCCCACCAGAAATCACGCTGAGGGATATCTATGGCTCGATCTTTCCGTTCGTCGCCGTGATGGTTCTGGCGCTTACGATTATCATGATCTTCCCGGAACTGGCTCTTTGGCTGCCCGGCTATGTCTATGGAAATTAACAAGAATGCCTTTCGAAGAGGCACGAAGCACTTCAACAGAGAGGAAATTGACATGACGACAAGACGTAAGTTTCTGAAAACCGCCGGGGTAGGGGTCGCAGCCGCACCTCTGGCCGCACCGGCGCTGGCTCAAAGCACGATCACGTGGCGCATGCAGACCTATGCCGGTCCTGCGCTGGCTGCGCATGTGATCGACCCGGCAATCGAGATGTTCAACAAGATTGCCGGTGACCGGATGCAGATCGAGCTGTTCTATGCTGACCAGCTTGTTCCGACAGGCGAACTGTTCCGTGCCATGCAGAAAGGTACCATTGATGCGGTACAGTCCGATGATGACTCGATGGCGTCGCCCACCGATGTCACAGTGTTCGGCGGCTATTTCCCGTTTGCCTCGCGCTATTCCCTGGATGTACCGGTTCTGTTCAATCAGTACGGTCTGAACGAAATCTGGGACGAAGAATACTCGAAAGTCGGGGTCAAGCACATCTCGGCTGGCGCATGGGACCCGTGCCATTTCGCCACCAAGGATCCAATCAACAGCCTGGCGGACCTGCAAGGCAAGCGTGTCTTCACCTTCCCTACAGCGGGTCGCTTCCTCAGCCAGTTCGGTGTGGTACCAGTTACACTGCCATGGGAAGATATCGAGGTCGCCGTACAGACCGGCGAGTTGGACGGCATCGCATGGTCGGGCATCACCGAGGATTACACTGTCGGCTGGGCGGATGTGACCAACTACTTCCTGACCAACAACATCTCAGGCGCCTGGGCCGGGTCTTTCTTTGCCAACATGGATCGCTGGAACGAGTTGCCGGAAGATCTGCAAACCCTGTTCCGTGTTTGCTGTGATCAGTCGCATTACTACCGCCAGTGGTGGTACTGGGGCGGCGAGGCCAGCTTGCGGGTCAATGGCGACAAGATGCAGCTGACCACGATCCCAGATGAGGAATGGGCACAGGTCGAAGGCGCGGCAATCGCATTCTGGGATGAGATTGCGGCAGAATCTGAGATCAAGGCGAGGGTTGTTGAGATATTCAAGCAATACAACGCCGACATGCTCAAGGCCGGACGGCCTTATCGTTACGGATAATAAGCAACTTCCCGACGCGGGTAACTCCTCTCGCGTCGGGATTGGACATCACCTGGCGACACCTCTTATGTTCATATCAATCCCAATAACAGAGATGCGAAACCGGATGCACAGTGCTGCTCACCGGTCGGACGGGGTATGAACACATGGCCATCGCTGGTTTTCTGATCGAGATTTTTGCCGCAACCATGTTGCTGCTTTTCGCCGTTCGCTTGGTTCGTACGGGGATTGAGCGGCGATTTGGCGCGCTATTTCAATCGCTTTTGACCCGACATTCAAACAGTTTTGTCGCCGGTGGCGCGGGTATGGTTCTGGCCACGATCCTGCAAAGTTCAGCCGCCGTGGCGGTTTTGCTGACAGGGTTTGCGGCGGCCGGAATGGTCAGTTTTGGCATCGCCCTGGCGGGGGTTTTGGGGGCCGATCTGGGATCGGCTCTGGTCATTCAGATACTGTCTTATGATTTGGGATGGTTGCAGCCGGTGTTGCTGGCGCTGGGCGGGTGGCTCTACCTCAAATCCGATCGGGCAAATGTTCGCCTGATGGGGCGGATTGTTCTGGGTGTGGCCTTCATTTTGGTATCACTGCAATTTTTGCGCGATGCAGTTGATCCGATCCGTGAAAGTGCCTTTTTGCCGGCTATCGCGGGCTATCTTGAAAGCGACTATTTCAGTGCCTTCATCGTTGGGGCTGTGCTTGCCTTTGTCATGCACAGCTCGGTTGCGACAATCCTGATGTGCGTGACGCTGGTACAGATCGGGGCAATCCCATTCGCGGCGGGTTTGTCGTTGGTATTGGGGGCCAATTTGGGCTCGGCCTTTATTCCGATCTGGTTGACGCGCGACCAGATCGTTTCGGCCCGCCGGATACCGATAGCTAACCTGTTACTGCGCGGCAGTGCGGCGCTTGTGATGCTGTTTGCTGTCAACGTCACCGGGACCCATGCCGCATTGATGATCAGCGGACCGGGGCAATCGTTGATCTTTGCCCATATCGGTTTCAACCTCGTGGTGTTTCTGCTGGCAACCGGGTTCGTCACCCGGATGGAAGCGCCGATGGCTTTGCTCATGCCCGAGACCGACCCTGAATCTGGTGTGGCAGATCAGTTCTCGGGTGCTCTTAATCCGCTAGGCGACCCCAGTGCCACAGGCCCTGATGTTGCGATGTCCTCGGTGCGACACGAATTGTTGCAGATGGTCACGCAGGTCGAACGCATGTTCCGCCCGGTGCTGGATATCTATGAGCGTGACGACATTGATACCATTGCCGCTCTGTCGCAGCAGGATGAAATGGTAAACGCCCAGTTGACGGAAATCCGACGCTTTGTCGCGCGGTTGCCGCGGCAGAATATGAGTAAGTCTCAGATCAAAGCCGCCCGTGGTCTGGTGGAATACGCTATTCGGCTCGAGGCCGCTGGAGATGTCGTGTCGAACAGAATGACGCGTTCAGCAAAGATTAAACACATGGAAAGGGCCGAGTTTTCCGCCCAGGGGTGGAAAGAACTCAAGGATTTACACGCCACCATTCAGGAAAGTTTTTCGCTGGCGCGACACGTTTTGTTGGTGGACGACGTCGACTGTGCCCGCCGCCTTGTTCTGGACAAGGCCGAGATCAAAAGGATGTCCCGCGACAGCCGCAAGGCGCATCTAAAGCGGCTGGAGCGTGGTCAAACGGAAAGTTTCCAGTCCAGCGATCTGCATCTGGAGGCACTGCGCGCTATGCGCGATCTGCACGGCCATATCGCGGCCATCGCCTATCCGATCCTCTACAAAAGCGGACAGGTTCTGGAAACGCGGTTGGTTATGGAAATGGAGAAAGAAGCGGCCGAAGACTAACGGCCGTCGATGGGAACAGGGGCGCGGTGGGCCCGATTGTGATGAAGGATGAACATGATGGGCCATGATGTTGTGTTGGCGGACCTCAAAACCAAGGTTGAAGCAGGTGAAGTAGACACCGTTCTTGTTTGCATGGTGGACATGCAGGGGCGGCTGATGGGCAAACGGTTTCACGCCGGTCACTTTGTGGCAGGCGCTTGGCAAGAGACCCATTGCTGCAATTATCTGTTGGCGACAGATCTGGAAATGGGCACGCCTGACGGATATGCCTCGACCAGCTGGGAGCGGGGCTATGGCGATTACGTCATGAAACCTGATCTCAGCACTTTGCGCCCGGTGCCGTGGCTTGAGGGCACGGTGATGGTGATGTGCGATGTTCTGGATCACCACACGCATGATGAGGTCCCGCACGCGCCCCGGTCGATCCTGAAGAAACAGGTCAAACGCCTGAAAGCCATGGGTTACGACGCGATGTGCGCCACTGAGTTGGAGTTCTTTTTGTTTGAGAAGAGCTTTGACCAGATCCGCAAGGAAGGGTTTCGCGATCTGGCGCCGATCTCGGGCTATAATGAGGATTATCATATCCTGCAGACCACCAAGGAAGAGCATGTGATGCGTCCCATCCGCAATCATTTGTGGAACGCGGGCATCCCGGTCGAGAATACGAAGGGCGAGGCCGAGACCGGTCAGGAAGAATTGAACATCAAATACGCCGCCGCCATGGAAACGGCCGAGTATCACTCGATCGCCAAGAATGCGGTGAAGGAAATCGCCTGGCAGCACGGGCATGCGGCCACGTTCCTGCCGAAATGGCATCATGACAAGGTTGGCAGTTCATCCCATGTGCATCAGTCGCTGTGGTCTGAGGGAAGGCCAATCTTTTTCGACGAAAAAGATCCGCTCGGCATGTCGGCAGTAATGAAAAGCTATATGGCCGGGTTGTTGAAATACGCTGCCGATTATACGTGTTTCATGGCCCCCTACGTCAACAGCTACAAGCGTTTCCAAAAAGGAAGTTTTGCGCCGACGCGGATCATCTGGTCGGTCGACAACCGCACCGCCGGTTTCCGACTGTGTGGTGATGGAACCAAATCGGTTCGCGTGGAATGCCGTATTCCGGGCTCGGATATGAACCCGTATCTGGCGATTGCTGGTATGTTGGCGGCGGGTATCGCAGGCATCGAGGAGGGGTTGGAGCTTGAACCACCAACCAAAGGCGATGCGTATCAGAGCGAGTCCGGCATGATCCCCGGCAACCTGCCCGCTGCGCGGGATGCCCTGCTTGGCTCAACCATGTTGCGGGCCGCTATGGGGGACGAAGTTGTTGATCACTATGCGCGCGCCGCCGAGGTAGAAATCGAGGAATTCGAAAGCGTGGTTACTGATTGGGAAATTGCCCGCGGGTTCGAACGGGCCTGAGGGTGGACGAAGTTGGGGGCCCTGCCTGTCGCTATTGGTACTTGAACCAATGGCGCATCAATGACGGCCCCCGAGGTTTGTGTTGGCCAGATAAAGCAGGAAATTCTGCTTTTTAGAGGATGGAGTGGAGATGGGGCAGATGTTGAAATGCATCTCGCCGATCGATGGATCGGTTTATGCTGAGCGCGAAACCTTATCGCGCGAAGCAGCGTTTGAGGTGGCTGCGCGGGCCAGGGAAGCGCAAACAGCCTGGGCAGCACGCCCATTACAAGAGCGAATTGATCTTGTGATGGCGGGTGTCGCCGCTGTTGGTGCGATGAATGACGAAATCGTGCTCGAATTGGCCCATATGATGGGGCGCCCAGTGCGCTACGGCGGAGAGTTCGGCGGGTTCAACGAGCGCGCCGGCCATATGGCCGAGATCGCGCAGGGTGCACTGGCCGATATTGCGGTGGGCGAGGATGAGGTCTTCAGGCGCTATATCAAACGGATTCCGCACGGGGTGGTCTTTGTCGTGGCGCCCTGGAACTACCCGTACATGACGGCGATCAACACGGTGGCCCCGGCGTTGATTGCGGGCAATACCGTGGTGTTGAAACACGCGACCCAGACCTTGTTGGTGGGTGAGCGGATGGCGCAGGCTTTCCATTCGGCAGGTGTTCCTGAGGATGTGTTCCAGAATGTGTTCCTGAGTCATGATGTGACTAACGATTTGATCGCTGGAAATGCGTTTGATTTCGTGAACTTCACCGGTTCGGTCGGTGGTGGTCAGGCGATGGAACGTGCGGCGGCGGGCACATTCACCGGGGTCGGTACCGAGTTGGGCGGCAAGGATCCAGGCTATGTCATGGACGACGCCGATCTGGACGCGGCTGTTGATACGCTGATCGACGGTGCGATGTTCAACGCGGGCCAGTGCTGCTGCGGGATTGAGCGGATTTACGTGCACGAAAGCCTGTATGATGCGTTCGTTGCCAAAGCGGTTGAGATTATTCAGGGCTATAAGCTGGGCAATCCGCTGGATGCAGAGACGACGATTGGACCGATGGCCAATATACGCTTTGCCGATGAGGTCCGCGCGCAGATTGCCGAGGCAGTCGCGGATGGCGCAGTTACCCATATCGACACTTTCCCCGAGGATGATGGGGGGGCATATCTGACCCCGCAAATCCTGACCAATGTCACACACGACATGCGGGTGATGCGGGATGAGAGTTTCGGCCCCGTAGTTGGTATCATGAAAGTGTCGTCGGATGACGAAGCCATCGCGCTGATGAATGACAGCGAGTTTGGTCTGACCGCCAGCCTCTGGACCCGCGACGTGGACCGGGCCGCGCGGGTCGGTGACCAGATTGAAACTGGCACCGTCTTCATGAACCGCGCCGATTATTTGGATCCGGGCCTGTGCTGGACCGGTTGCAAGAATACCGGGCGTGGCGGTGGTCTTTCTGTCATCGGCTATCACAACCTTACCCGCCCCAAATCCTACCATCTGAAGAAGGTGACACCATGAGCCTGTCTGGAAACTGGTCTTATCCGACCGCGATCAAATTCGGCGCTGGCCGCATCAAGGAACTGCCCGAAGCCTGCGCTGCGGCCGGAATGAAACGCCCTCTGCTGGTCACGGACAAGGGGTTGGCTGATCTGCCGATCACCTCGGCGACGCTGGATATTCTTGAGGCTGCGGGTCTGGGGCGTGGCCTGATTAGCGAAGTGGACCCGAACCCCAATGAGAAGAACCTTGAGGCCGGCGTTGCGGCGTATCGGGCAGGCGACCATGACGGGGTAATCGCATTTGGCGGTGGCTCGGGGCTGGATCTGGGTAAGATGGTCGCTTTCATGGCCGGGCAGACGCGCCCGGTCTGGGATTTCGAAGATATTGGCGACTGGTGGACCCGCGCCGATGCCGATGCCATTGCTCCGATCATTGCGGTTCCGACCACCGCTGGCACCGGGTCAGAGGTGGGGCGCGCCAGCGTCATCACCAATTCGGAAACCCACGCGAAAAAGATTATCTTTCACCCTAAGGTACTGCCAACCGTGGTGATCTGTGACCCGGAACTGACCGTGGGAATGCCGAAATTCATCACCGCTGGCACTGGTCTGGACGCATTTGCGCATTGTGTCGAGGCGTTCTCCAGCCCGCATTACCACCCGATGTCACACGGCATCGCGCTCGAGGGGATGCGGCTGGTCAAGGACTACCTGCCGCGCGCCTATACCGATGGCACCGATATCGAAGCGCGGGCGCAAATGATGAGCGCGGCAGCGATGGGTGCTACGGCGTTTCAGAAAGGCCTCGGCGCGATCCACGCGATGAGCCACCCGATTGGCGCGGTGTTCAACACCCATCACGGGACGACCAACGCGGTCTGTATGCCCGCGGTGCTAGAGTTCAACGCCCCCGCCATCGCCGACCGGTTCCAGCAGGCCGCGGCCTATCTGGGCATCGATGGAGGCTTTGACGGGTTCCGCGCCTTTGTGCAGGAGTTTAATGACTCGCTGGGTATCCCCCGCAAACTCTCGGATATGAAAGTGACCGATGCTGCAATCCCCGAACTGGTCAAGGGGGCGATCATCGACCCCTCTTGCGGCGGTAACCCGATTGAACTGACCGAGGACAACCTGACGGCGCTGTTCAAAGCGGCGCTGTAAGCCTCTTGCCGATCCGCTCCCTCATCTCTCATAGTGAAGGCAGGTGAGGGGGCGTTTCCATGACCAAAGAGATTGTTCTGATCCACGGAGCCTTTGCCGGACCGTGGTGTATGGCCGATTACGCGGAGTTCTTCCGCGACCGGGGCTGGACCGTGCACACACCTGCGCTGCGGTACCATGGCGGCGACGCCAAAGCCGAACCCGATCCGGGGCTGACCGACGTCAGCGTCACCGACTATGCCAACGACATTGCAGAGTTCGTGCAGGGGCTGGACGGCAAGCCGGTGCTGCTGGGCCATGCCATCGCGGGGGTTGTGGCGCAGCAGGTGGCGGCGCGCGGGTTGGCCAGCGCCATTGTTCTGATCAACCCGAACGCGCCATGGGGCACGTTGCCCGAAACCGACGACGAACGCGCCGTGCCGCGCGCGCTGATGGAGGGCGGGGCGTTCTGGAAACAGCCCATGCGGGTTGAGTTCGATCTGATGGCCCCCTTTGCGCTGAACAAGATGCCCGAGGCGCAGCAGCACGCGGTGTTCGACCAGCTGGGCGCTGAAAGCGGGCGGGTGATGTTCGAGATGTTCTTTTGGATGTTCGACGATCACCACGCGATGAAGGTGGATATCGACAAGGTCGACTGTCCGGTTTTGATCGTTTCAGGCACCGAGGACCGGGCCGTAAACCCCAACACCTGCCGCGCGCTGGCGAAGCTTTATGGAGACCGCGCGACGTTTTTGTCTGTCGAAAACCATGCGCATTTTCTGTTCATGGAGCCCGGGTGGGAGGGGCCAGTCGGGCAGATTGCGGAGTGGTTGGACGGGGTGTCGGATTGACGCCCAATCGTGCGGGAATCGGGAATTGTGGTAATGTAGGATGGGTGTTTCGCCCACCTAGATGTGGAAAATTTGATGGTTAAAAACTCATCCTACGCTTGCGTGTTTTATTGACAGGAAGCGTTGATTACGTTTTGGGAAACTTCTTTCGTTCTTGCTCGGCTCTGCCCAATCACCATTTCATTATGATAAACCAGTTGCATTGCGATTAGAGGCCGGGCATCGAAATTTTGAAAAATAGGCGGACCAAAGGTTTCACCTGAAAGCGAATCTTCTGAAAATAGTGAATCCAAGCCTATCGGATCGCCCGGCACGCCACTTGCGTTGAAAATTTCTTCTTTCACACAATTCGCAAACCTCATTGGCGATGTCGATGTTTTGATCCAAACCTCGGAATACTCAATTTCAGCATCTGGCCAGTCAAAGTTCGTGGCAAGGCAGGTTAGCTTTTTGGATTTTAAGAATTTTCCAAAAAACTCCGGCACTAGAGAGGTTTGATTTGACTCATCAGAGTCGCCAACCAAGATAACGTGGATAACGCCAGTTACAGTTTCTGGATGCTCATCAAGATAGAACTCTAGCCCGGACAAGTGGTTAACCAAGTTGATTGTGTATACGGCGTTAGCGTTGAACAGTTTTCTCGTTTTCTCAGAACCACCGTCATCTATAGTGATTTGTATGGGGCTTGTTCTTTTCTTCAACCCTTTGTCGCAGCCATCGGCTAAATGGCAGTACTCAACATCGTGTGCCATGTGGGCGACCAAGTCTGGGAATGAACCCTCGCCCTTAATGCTCTCATAGACTTCAATGTAATCACACGCAGGTTTTGACAGCTCTGAGCTTGCAGCAGTTGCGAAGGCGAGAAATATTGTACCTGATGCGATATTGAGTTTGAATTTATTCAATTTTGTAACAACTAGATTGTGAATCTATGAAGGATAGAACTATTGAGTTTTCGCGTCATTTAGATTGAAGCTGCAAAATCTTCGACGTTCACTTCTCAAAGCACAAACTCAAACATCCAACTCCTCCACAAACCGCGCGTTTTCCTGAATGTATTGGAACCGCAGTTCGGGTTTTTTGCCCATCAGGCGTTCGACAAGGTCGCCGGTCTCGCCGGGTTCGTCCTCGTCTATGGTGACGCGGATCAGTTTACGCGAGGCCGGGTCCATCGTGGTTTCTTTCAGGTCCTTGGCGTCCATTTCACCCAGACCCTTGAAGCGGGAAACGTCGATCTTGCCTTTGCCGCCAAGACCTTTTTCCATCCATGCGTCGCGCTCGGCCTCGTCCAGACAATAGACGCGTTTGGCGCCTTGCGTCAGGCGATACAGCGGCGGGCAGGCGAGGTAGAGGTGGCCCGCGTTGATCATGGGCCGCATCTGGGTAAAGAAGAACGTCATCAGCAGCGCCGCGATATGCGCGCCGTCGACATCCGCGTCGGTCATGATGATGATCTTGTCATAGCGCAGGTCGTCGACGTTGAAACGGGTGCCAAGCCCGACACCCAGCGCCTGGGTCAGATCGTTGATCTCGGCATTGGTGCCCAGCTTGGAACTGGCCGCGCCCAACACGTTCAGGATTTTGCCGCGAAGGGGCAGCAGCGCCTGTGTTTTGCGGTTACGGCCCATCTTGGCCGAGCCGCCCGCCGAGTCGCCCTCGACGATGAATAATTCGGTGCCGTCGCGGGTTGAACTGGAACAGTCCACCAGCTTGCCGGGGAGACGAAGTTTCTTAGTGGCGGACTTGCGCTGTGTTTCCTTTTCAGCCCGTCGGCGCAGGCGCTCCTCGGACCTTAGAATGAGGAAGTCGAGGATCGCTCCGGCGGATTTGTTATCCGCGGCCAGCCAGTTGTCGAAATGGTCACGGACCGAGTTTTCGACCAGCCGCTGTGCTTCGACCGTGGCGAGGCGGTCTTTGGTTTGGCCGACAAACTCGGGCTCGCTGATGAAACAGGACACCAGGGCACAGCCGCCGGTGACCAGGTCGTCGCGGGTGATCTGCGCGGCCTTTTTGTTGTTGATCAGCTCGCCGTAAGCTTTGATGCCCTTGAGGACAGCGGCCCAGAAGCCTGCCACATGGGTGCCGCCTTCGGGGGTGGGGACGGTGTTACAGTAGGATTGGATGAACCCGTCGCGTGAGGGGGTCCAGTTGATCGCCCATTCGACCTTGCCGGGCGCGTTGAACTTTTCGCGAAAGTCCACGGTTCCGGCAAAGGGTTGCTCGGCATAGGTGGACGAGCCGTTCATCGTTTCCTTGAGGTAATCTGACAGGCCACCGGGGAAGTGGAAGGTCGCCTCGGTCGGGGTTTCGCCGTCGTCGATATGGGACTTCCAGCGGATTTCGACGCCCGAGAACAGGTAGGCCTTGGAGCGGATGGATTTGAACAGGCGGGCCGGTTTGAATTTGTGGTGGCCGAAGATATCGGGATCGGCGTGGAAGGTGACGGTGGTGCCGCGCCGGTTGGGGGCAGCGCCGACCTTTTCGACGGGGCCCTGAGGTACTCCACGCGAGAAGCGTTGTTCGAACAGCTGTTTGTCGCGGGCCACCTGAACAACCATGGAATCCGACAAAGCATTGACCACAGATGCACCAACCCCATGCAGACCGCCCGAGGTCTGATACGCCTTACCCGAGAACTTGCCGCCCGCGTGCAATGTGCACAGGATGACCTCAAGCGCGGATTTGTCGGGGAATTTCGGGTGCGGATCGATCGGAATGCCGCGCCCATTGTCGCGCACGGTCAGGGCGTAATCTGCATGCAGTTCGACCTCGATCCGGTTGGCATGGCCTGCCACCGCTTCGTCCATCGAGTTGTCGAGGATTTCAGCGACCATATGGTGCAGCGCACGCTCATCCGTGCCGCCGATATACATGCCGGGGCGTTTGCGAACAGGTTCAAGACCTTCGAGCACCTCAATGGATGAGGCGTCATAGGTATTGGTCGCTTCGGGCGTCAACAGATCGTCGGGCATATGGGCTGCTCTTGTTTTTGAGTTTCCCCCATTATGGCAGGTGATGTGGTCCGGGGGAAGAGGGACGCGAGGTGTTGTGGATAGTTTGGGGCTGGTTGGCCAATTAGAGGATAATCAATATGGTTGCGGCACCAGCTATCACTAATGGAAGCGATGCGGGACAAAGCTGCCATTGCCTGTCTCTTCAACGGTGAATCAAGGGTATAATGAAAAGTGTATGACCAAAGCGCCGCAAACAGCAGTATAGAAACCAGGATGAAAGAACCAGATTAGAAACGCATTCTGTGGCCCAACCTTTTGAGGTTCACGAAGAGCCAAACTGATTACCTTTGGCTGTCTGATATAGGGCTCACCCATTCGAGCCAGTTCGCTCTGATATCTGTACGTTCCAATGCTCAAGCAAACTCCTGAAAGAAAACCAAAACCAACAGCGATTGGTGTGGAGGCACTTAGCACCAAGAGACCAGTCCACAGCACGAAAACCGAAAACCATGTGAGGGTTCGTGTTAGCAATGCGCAAGCTCCAACTACTTGTTTGCATCGTAAAATCAATATCTCGGTACCCGAATTTTGGCTCATATGGGCGAGAGTATCAATCGATAAGTCGACAAGCGAAAGGGAGACTGGGGGCCTACTTGCGGCAGGAGCGTTCGCATACACTTTGGGCTCAGAGCAGAAGTTTGACGATTTCGTTTTGCGACCTGTTCTAAGGCCTCTTAGGCTGCGGATAACAAATCACCGCGACAGCAGGAATCTTAAAATGAGCTGGATAAAAACCATCCCCTACGATACGGCCACTGGTCGGCTGAAGAAACTCTACGACCGCGTCACCGGCCCCGACAACAATGTCGACAACATCATGATAGCGCATTCCTTGCGGCCGCATTCGATGGAAGGACATATGGCGCTGTACAAGAATGTGCTGCACCATTCAGCCAATCAAATTCCCAAGTGGTTTCTCGAAACTCTGGGTGTCTGGGTCAGTTCCCTGAACCACTGCGGGTACTGTGTCGAGCATCATTTCAACGGGTTGCAAAGGCTGTTAGGCGACGAAGTGCGCGGTAATGCAATCCGTGCCGCGATCGAAGCTGGGACACCCGAAAGCGCACCATTGGAGGCTGCTCAGGTTGCGGCCATGCTGTATGCGCGTAAGCTGACGCAGGCCCCGGCGGATCTGGTGGAAGACGACATAGCCGTCCTGCGCAACACAGGGTGGGACGATGGTGAAATCCTCGAGATCAATCAGGTCTGCGCCTATTTTGCCTATGCCAACCGCACCGTTCTGGGGCTGGGATGTTCCACCGAGGGTGACATTCTGGGGCTGTCCCCCAATAACTCGGCTGATCCTGCTGATTGGGGGCATAAATAGGCCTCAGCCGTCTGTCCACTCAATGATTGCCTGTGCCATTGCTTCGGGCTTCTGGTGGTGTAACCAGTGATCCGTGCCCGGAATATCGACTCGTGTGAGGTCGGGCGCGAAATCTTCCAGACCGTCTGTCGTCTCGGGCAGCAGCGCTTTGTCATCGGAGCCCCATAGCAAAAGATGTGGGCAACGAACCATCAGCCGCTCGACCGGAAGCCGGGGCAGGTCTGTGCAGGGCTCGCCCGGTTTCGCCACAACCAGCGGAGATGCCCGATACCAGTTCAGCATGGCATTCAGACGACCGGGACGGGCCCATTCAGTGCGATAGTCCTCCATCCGGTCATCGGACAGCCAGTCCAAGCCCATCCCGTGGCGAAAGAAACTTTCCAAGCGGGTAAAATTGTTCGCGGCAAAGAGTGTTGCGGCATCAGGGGCCCGTAGCGCGTTAATATATTGAGAGGCCGCGGATTGTGCGCCGCCCGATGCCATAGCCCGTTGGAAGGGCACCGGGTGAACGCCGTTTGCGATGATAAGGCGACCGACGAGATCTGGGCGGAACATGGCCAGGCCATAGGCGACCGCGGCGCCCCAGTCATGGCCCAGAACACTGATTGGCGTATCCAGACCTTCGACAAGTGCGATCATATCCGAGACCAGCTCGGACGTGGCATATTGGCCGACACCTTCTGGTGCCCAGCTTTGGCCGTAACCGCGTTGATCAGGGGCAATGCAATGGAAATGAGATGCCAGATGTGGCGCCAGATCGGCCCATGCCCCACCATATTCCGGAAAGCCGTGCAGCATCAGCAAGGGTGGCAGGTCGGATGACCCCCAACGGCGAATATGAAACCTCTGGCCATTCAGGATCTGAAATCGGGTTTCCATGTTTCTTGGCCTTTTCGCCGTATAAGTGAATTTGGTTTGACCCCAATCAAAGCGCGAAAGCTTCGGTTCTGCTAGCCATTTTTTCGAACAGTGAAAAAAGGAGAATATGAATGGATGCAGCTGCGCAACCCGAGCAAAATCTACCACGCGTGAATGACGAAACACCTGTTGCAGGTGCTGTTTCCGAGCCAAGCCCGGAAAAGATCCGCAAGGCATTCGAAAGCGGAAGATATCCCTATCATCGCAAGATGCCCCGTCGGGTCTATGAGGCCGAGAAGGCCAAACTGCAGGCTGAGTTGCTTAAGGTTCAGCTGTGGGCGCAGGAAACCGGTCAACGGTTCGTATTGCTGTTTGAAGGGCGCGATGCGGCTGGTAAGGGCGGTACAATCAAACGGTTTATGGAACACCTGAACCCCCGTCAGGCGCGCGTGGTCGCCCTTAACAAACCCACCTGGGAAGAAAAGGGTCAATGGTACTATCAGCGCTATGTGCACGAGCTTCCCACCGTTGGTGAAATGGTGTTCTACGACCGCTCTTGGTACAACCGCGCCGGGGTCGAGAGGGTGATGGGGTTCTGTTCTCCGAACGAGTACCTAGAGTTTATGCGCCAGACGCCAGAGCTTGAACGGATGTTGGTGAGGTCGGGAATTCAGCTTTACAAATACTGGTTTTCGGTCACGCAACCCGAACAACAGCGGCGGTTTCAAAGCCGTGAGACCGATCCGTTGAAGCAATGGAAACTATCTCCGATCGACAAGGCAAGCCTTGGAAAATGGGATGACTATACCGAGGCTAAAGAGGCGATGTTCTTTTATACAGACACCGCTGATGCGCCCTGGACTATCGTGAAATCGAATGACAAAAAACGCGCTCGTCTGAACTGTATGCGCCACTTTCTGTCGACACTTGATTACCCGGACAAGGATCACGGCATTGTTGGCGAGCCCGATCCTTTGATCGTGGGTCAGGCGCATCATGTGATCCACCGATCCGAGCATATTCTGGGCAACGCGCTGCATCCTGACGCCCGCTGCTAGGCCTAAGGTTCGGGGCAGGGCACCTGTCCCGGTTCCATGTCTCACTCTGAAATTTCTCTGTTCCGGTCTTGTCCCGGCCTTTCGCCGGGCCTATGGCTGGTGGAATGAATAAGGTGATGACATATCAAGGCCATTTCCGTGCCATTGCCGTCCTGGGCCTGCCATTGGTTGGCGGGCATCTGGCGCAGTTCGCAATCGGTCTGACGGACACGATCATGCTTGGCTGGTACGGGGTCGAAGCTTTGGCGGCGGTCACGTTGGCCAGCAGCTTTTACTTTGTCCTGTTCCTGTTCGGGGGCGGGTTCGGTCTGGCCGTTATGCCAATGGTGGCAACAGCCGCTGCCGAAGACGATGAAACCAGCATTCGCCGTTCGACCCGCATGGGGCTCTGGTTGTCGTTGCTATATGCAGCAGTGGTAATGCCATTGCTGTGGTGGTCATACCCGATCTTGATCGCCACAGATCAGGATCCACAGGTGGCGGAAACTGCATCGGAATACCTGCGGGTTGCAGGCTGGGGTCTGTTCCCCGCTCTGGTGGTAATGGTCTTGAAGTCCTACCTTGCGGCGTTGGAGCGAACCCAGGTTGTTTTGTGGATCACTGTTGCAGCTGCGGTGGTGAACGGTCTGACCAACTATGCTTTGATCTTTGGCAACTGGGGTGCGCCTGAACTGGGCGTGATGGGCGCCGCTATCGCTTCGGTCGTGACGCAGACCGTGTCGTTAATTGCGGTTATCATCTATGCTGTAAAAGTTCTGCCCGAGCATAGCCTGTTCCAAAGGTTTTGGCGGCCCGACTGGGAGATGCTGCTTAGCGTTCTGAAGCTAGGCATACCCATCGGGCTGACCCTGCTGGCCGAAGTGTCTCTGTTCGCGATGTCGGCCTTTATGATGGGCTGGATCGGTCAGGTGCCGCTGGCGGCGCATGGGATCGCTCTGAACCTCGCCTCGGCGACATTCATGGTCCATCTGGGCCTGTCCAACGCCGCCACGATCCGGGCGGGCAATGCGCTTGGCCGCAAGGACCGCGCGCATCTGGAAAAAGGAGCCGTCGCCGTGACAGGGATGTCTCTTGTGGTGTCTATCCTGACAATCATCCTGTTCCTGACCTGCGCCGAGCCTCTGATTTCCGTATTTGTGGAACCGCAGGATCCGAAACGCCCCGAGATTCTGGCCATAGGTACCGGGTTGCTGGCCATGGCTGCGTTGTTCCAGCTGGTGGACGGTGCACAGGTGATCGCGTTGGGCCTTTTGCGCGGATTGCAGGATGCCAAGGTGCCAATGGTCATGGCCGGGCTAAGCTATTGGGTCGTCGGAATTCCGGCGTCCTACTATTTTGGGTTCATCCGCGGCATGGAGGGCGTCGGTGTCTGGTTGGGCCTTGTGCTGGGTCTTGCCTGTGCCGCCGTACTGTTGATGGCGCGCTTCTGGTTACGATCAGTGCGTATGATCGCTGAACCGGCAGCGTGAAGGCAAATTAGCCTTTGTTCAGCCGGTCGGCTTTCTTCCGAACCAATACGCTGCGCAGATCATGCATCGCCAGTAGTAGCCGGTCCGTAACGTCCTCGAGCTGTTGGTCAGTCGCTTTGGACTGGGCCCACTGTGTGGTTAGGTTCAGATAGTCCACCGCGCGGTGAATATCGTCGATATCGCGCTGCGCCAGAAGATCTTTACGTTCTGCCATCCAGCGCTCGATTTCGGCCTGATCCGCCTCAGTCAGAGCGCGCTGACCCTGCGGCTTCACCTCTCCATTGCGGATGTTGATGACCGCGATCTGGTTCATTTCAATCCGACGTTGGCGGTTTTCCGTGTCGATCCGGAAAACCGCGGCACCGTTTTCGCGTATGCGGAAATAGTACTCAGGCAATTCGGCAGTCATAAGGTCTCCGATCAGGTCAGCGAAGCACAAAACCTCTGAATGCGCGTGCAGGCTTCGGTCAGCGCTTCATCTGACGTAGCATAGCTGACGCGGAAGTTGGGGGACAACCCAAACGCAGCGCCGAAGACGACTGCAACGTCAGCCTCTTCCAAAAGCGCGGTTGCGAAGGCTTCGTCTGTGTCGATCAAAGTGCCAGCAGGCGTGGTCTTTCCGATCAACCCGGAAATGGAAGGGTAGACGTAAAACGCACCTTCCGGAGTTGGGCAGGTCACTCCTTCGATCTGGTTCAGCATGCTGATGACCAGATCACGGCGGCGTTTGAACGTTTCATTGTTCGGGGCCAGAAAGGACTGTGTACCGTTCAGCGCCTCTACCGCCGCCCATTGGCTGATCGAGCAGGGGTTCGAGGTCGATTGCGACTGAACCTTGCGCATTGCCGCAATCAATTCGGTAGGCCCTGCTGCATAGCCAATCCGCCAGCCAGTCATCGCATAAGCTTTGGATACACCATTGCAGGTCAGGGTGCGGTCATAAAGCCTGGGCTCGACTTCGGCCGGTGTGCAGAATTCAAACCCGTCATAGGCCAGATGCTCGTACATATCATCTGTCATTACCCAAACATGCGGGTGCCTGATCAGGACATCGGTCAAAGCTCTCAGTTCCGCCCGGCTATACCCTGCACCGGTTGGGTTGGACGGAGAGTTGAAGATGAACCATTTGGTCTTTGGGGTAATAGCTGCCTCAAGCTGTTCAGCGGTTAGTTTGAAACTGTTCTCCAAGGTCGTTTCAACTGTCACAGGCGTTCCCCCTGCCAGAAGAACCATATCGGGATAGCTGACCCAATAGGGCGCAGGTATGACCACCTCATCGCCCGTGTTCATGGTGGCCATCAGCGCGTTATACAACGTCTGCTTGCCACCGGTTCCGACCGAGATCTGAGCAGGCGAATAGTCCAGTCCATGATCACGTTTCATCTTGGCGCAAACCGCCTGCTTCAGCTCTGGTATGCCATCGGGCGCGGTGTATTTGGTCTTTCCAGCGGCGATGGCCGCCACCGCAGCATCCTTGATGTTCTGGGGCGTGTCGAAATCTGGCTCTCCGGCGCTTAGGCCAATTACGTCTCGTCCGGCTGCCTTTAATTCGGCCGCCTTGGCTGTCATCGCGATTGTTGGAGATGGTTTTACGCGTGACAGTGTCGCAGACAGGAAACTCATGGTCGGCCTCAGTTTGTATGTTTAGCCTGACTGTCATAGGGTGCGCCCGAACGACGATCAAGCGATATAAAACAAGAGATTTGGAGACCCCAATGAACGACGAAAATGACTGGTACGGACCCGACGCGGCGACATTCGGAGACCGGCTGGCAGGGGCGCGTGAAGCAGCGGGGATGACGCAGGCACATCTTGCCCGCAGGCTGGGTGTCAAGAAGTCTACGATTGCCGCCTGGGAAAATGATCTGTCTGAGCCCCGGGCCAACCGACTGTCGATGATGGCAGGCATGATCAACGTTTCGATCATGTGGCTTCTCACCGGCGAGGGCGACGGGATGGACGCCCCTGTCGAGGCTGGAGAAAACGCACCTGACCTGGCCGGAATCGTATCCGAGCTTCGATCAATCCGAGGCGAGATGCGCGCCAGCGCCGAGCGGGCTGCAAGGCTGGAGAAACGTGTGCGCATGATGCTGGAGGCGGAATAGTGGCCGAACCGCGCAATGTCAGGATCAAACGGATGAAAATGCGTTCCATGCGACGCGGCATCAAAGAGATGGATCTGATTCTGGCTGCCTATGCAGACCGCAATCTGGACTCCATGGATGCAACAGGGCTGGATGTTTACGACGCCCTGTTGCACGAGAATGATCAGGACCTGTATCAATGGGTCACCGGTCAGGTCCTGCCACCTTCCCAATTCTCGGACCTTGTTTCCGAAATCGCACAAACCTTTCAAAAATAGAGATTATCCGGCTTAACTGATTTTTCGGCTTTTCGTTTCATTCTGCCTGAAACTGCGCGAATGAATCGGAGGATCGTATGAGTTTGGAAATGCAGGTCTCCGCGCCGGGGGTCAAAGGCTTCATGACCAGCTATCTTGAGGCACTTGCTCTGGTTGAGCGGCTTCATCGTTTGTTGTTGGACGTTATCAAAGATGAGTTTGAACGGGTCGGTGTTCTTGAGATCAACGCAGTTCAAGCGTTGCTTTTGTTCAATATCGGAGATCATGAGGTTACCGCTGGTGAATTGAAAAGCCGCGGCTACTATCAAGGCAGCAATGTCAGCTACAACCTCAAAAAATTGGTCGAGATGGGGTATATGCACCACCAGCGTTGCGAAATAGACCGCCGATCGGTGCGTGTCCGGTTGACGCCACAGGGCCGCGAAATCCGCGATATCGTCTCCGAGCTGTTTTCGAGACATGCCGAAGGCCTACAATCGCGCGGCGTGCTTGGACAGGAAGGGATCGAAGAAATTACCGGAGCATTGCGGCGGGTAGAACGGTATTGGACGGATCAGATCCGCTATATCTACTGATGCTTGGTCGGCCTCTGTCCCGCATCCGATAGGGTCAGGCCTTCAAGTTCGCGGATCAGTTTACGGGTCATTGCTTCTTCGTAATCGTCAAAGCCCAGGGCAACCTCAACAAAGGCGCCGGGGCCAAGGATGACCCATGCTTTGAAATAGGCCAGCAGCTCTCCGACCTGAACATAGCGGGTGCTACCGATGTCAGGGTCGTCGGCACCGATGACCAGTCCATTGATCGTGATACCGTCGTCAGAGAGCGTCTGTTTCGCATTTCTTGGATGCAGGCCGATATTGTGCTTTCCGTCCCCCGACAGATCCAATGTCCGCTTCCAGCAATCGGGTTTCTGGCCCAAAAGCTCGGCACCGAACAGCATGGCGGACCCGACGGCGGTTCCTTGCGGAGCGCCGCTGCGTTTCACATGGTCGAGCAGGGTGGCTATGCGCCCCAGATCGAGGTCCGATTGTACTGCGGTCCAGCTCAATAACAGGCGTTGGTGGCCGGGTTCGCTCCACTCATAAATCGCGATTTGTACCGGGTTTGCTGTGTTTGAAAGAAAGAGTTGCTTAATCTCGGGCCTGCGCAAAGCACCTGCCAAGCCGCCAAGCTGCAACCGGTATTCCGAGCTGTCGACTGATCCCGACACATCCAGGCCCAAAGCCAAAGCATGGCGGCATTCTGATGCCGCAGAGGTGGCCAATATGCTGACTATCGTTGCAAGCGCACGTATCATCGCTGGCCGGGGCCCGACAATGCGCCGATCTGCATACCTTTTAGTTCGCGTTCAAGTTTGCGCCGCATGGCGCGTTCGAAATCCTGGAACCCGTCGGCGATTTCCAGAAACGCGCCGGGGCCGTACAGGACATTGTTTTCAAAGAAGGGAATCAGGTACAGCTCGCCTTCGAAGTCGGCGGCATTAATGACCAGGCCATTCACAATCGTATTCTCAAAGGGAAAATGCCGATAGGCGGAATCCGGGCCATATCCATCGTTGTTCGAACCGTCACCTGACAGATCAATGGTTTGAAAAAGACATGTCGGGGCCTGCTGCATCAGCGTCGCCCCAAAGGCTAGCGCATATCCCATCGCCGTGGCCGAGTCGCTGTCTGATCGGACCGATTGCTGTATTGTGGTCGCTGCCACCAGCAAATCGGTCTGCGTGTTGATCATCGTCCAGCCCAGTATGATGTGCTGAACGTCCCGGCCGCTCCATTCATAAACAGCCAGCGCGACCGGCATCGGCGAGGAAAAGAAGGCCTCGGTCACCTCGGGGGCAACCAACGCTGCGGCAAGGCCCTGCCTTTGCAGCGCGTCCTCTTCTGCGCTTACCGATGTTGAAATGTCCATTGCCAGCGCAAGCGCAAGGCGACAGGGCTCGGCCCGCAGGGGGCTGGCTAAAAAGGCTAGGCCCAGTGTGATCAACCAACGGATCACCAGTGCCCGGTGCTTTCCATGCTGGCCCAGGGTTCGGCCGGTTCCAGCGCATCACCGTTTTGTAGCAACTCTACCGAGATATTGTCGGGTGACCTGACAAACGCCATTCGGCCGTCGCGTGGTGGCCGGTTGATCACGACTCCATTGTCCTGCAGGTGCTGACAGGTTTCATAAATATTGTCGACTCCATAGGCGAGATGGCCGAAATGGCGGCTGTCGTTGGGCAGATCGTCATCCCCATCCCAGTTATAGGTCAACTCGATTGGTCGATCCTCTTGCCCAGCGGGAGCCATGAAGATCAGAGAAAACCGCCCCTGTTCGCTGTCATAGCGGCGCGTTTCCTTAAGACCCAGCAACTTGTAAAACGCCATGGATTTGTCCAGGTCCTTCACGCGAACCATGGTGTGGAGGTAAGTGAGACCCATTGCGGGTTCCTTTCTGTTCCGGTGATGCCCTGCACCTTAGCGCGCGTACATCACGTGTCGAGAGGCCGCACGGACACAATTCTGAAAATGCAAATGTGGGCGCACATATCGCGGTTCCTGTCTTTTGATTGGCGATATATAGTGGCAGGCGACTCATTGCTGGAAAGGAAATTTCATGCCGCTGTCCTCTGACCAACTGGCCGAGATCGAAGCGCAACGGGCGCAATCGCATCCAACACGCCGTGTTGTAGCTGCGGGGATGGAGGAACACCTGTACACGGCGCATCAGGTTCTGGACCACGGTTTTGTGCGCGTGATCGACTATATGGGTGATGACGCAGCGATTTGTCAGGCCGCACGCGTGTCCTATGGCAAGGGCACCAAATCAGTGCAAAATGACGAAGGGTTGATCCGCTATCTGATGCGGCACTGGCACTCGACCCCGTTTGAGATGTGCGAGATAAAGTTGCACGTCAAGTTACCGGTTTTTGTCGCGCGACAGTGGATTCGGCACCGGACAGCGAATGTGAATGAATATTCGGCGCGCTATTCGATTTTGGACCGTGAATTCTATATCCCGGCACCCGAGCACGTGTCCGCGCAGTCCGAGATCAACAATCAGGGTCGCGGCGATACGTTGCAGGGCGAAGAAGCCGCCCGCGTCCTTGAGATATTGAAAGCTGACAGCGCGCGTTGTTATGACAATTACGAGGCGATGATGGGTCAGGACGGGCAGCAAGGGCTTGCGCGTGAACTGGCGCGGATGAACCTTCCGGCGAATATCTACACGCAATGGTACTGGAAGGTTGACCTGCACAACCTGTTCCACTTCCTGCGTCTGCGCGCGGATCCTCATGCCCAATACGAAATTCGTGTTTACGCCGATGCCATGTGCAAGATCGTCGCTGATTGGGTGCCGGCCGCCTATAAGGCGTTTGAAGATTACCGCTTGGGTGCGGTCAATCTTTCCGCGCAGATGGTCGACAGCCTGCGTCGGATGTTGGCCGGAGAGACGGTCACGCAGGAAAACTCGGGCATGACCGGGCGGGAATGGCGTGAGTTCGAGGCGATCATCAAGGAAAGCTGAGTGCGCTTGCCGTCTGTCTATACGGGGCGTCATGAAATGGTTGCGATCGTTTCATGACACTTTCAGTTTTGATCAAAACCGGTTGTCTGACCCTGTTCCTACCTCGCGTGGCACATGCCGAGTCCCCCCATCGTCGATGGTGATTTGCGAACCCACGGCTACATGCACCAAAAACTTGCGCTCCAGTTCACCTCTGAGCGGGCAAGAGCCGGGATGTGCGATCCTGAACAACTGATGGAAGTGTGGACTAGATAATCCGGCAACTGGACGATGGTGGTCACTTATGCGACCAGTACGTCCTGTATCGTGCCATGTGGCAAAATTGAACCACGCGCCCCGAAAGCAGCAGGGCGCCAGAATAGGCACATCACTTTCGATGGCCAACGGCCTGAAATTGGCCGTTGTCCTGATTTTCGTACCCGCAGTAACGGGATTTTACAGTGGCTTCAAATCTGAAGCCATTTGTCGGCCGTCACGTCCGTCTTCCAGTTCGTAAGCGACCTTCTGATTGTCAGCGAGTCCGGTAAGACCAGATCTTTCAACGGCCGAGATGTGAACAAATACGTCCTTGCCGCCTTCATCAGGGGCAATAAACCCATAGCCTTTGGTGGTATTGAACCATTTCACGGTGCCAGTTGGCATTTCCCGTGTCTCCTTCTACTTGCACGTTGTCCCACAAAATTGGTGGGGGTAGCGATTGACGTAACCGCAACACATCACCGTCTCGTCCACACGACACGGCCCGAATTACGTGTTTCGTCTTTTTCAACATTGCACGGTGAAGTAAAAAATCAAGAAATACCGGAATACACTGGCGAATTTGCCCATTATCAAGATCGAAACAGGAGCAGCCCGAAAATGCGCGTATATGGATTGAAGACTTGCGATACTTGCCGTAAGGCTATGAAATCGCTTGAGGGTTCGGATTTTATCGATGTTCGCGCGCAAGGTGTGCCGGATGCGGTACTGGCGCAGGCCCTAAAACGTTTCGGCGAGGCTTTGCTCAATACCAGGTCGACAACGTGGCGCGGGTTGGATGCAGAGCAGCGCAAAAAAGAGCCGCTGGAACTCTTGCAGGAACACCCAACCTTAATGAAGCGACCGCTTGTTGAGAAAGACGGTGCACTTTATCTGGGCTGGACGGCTGAAACGCAGGCAGCCCTTGGCGTTGGCTGAGTGGGTACTTATGTGGTTGGTCGCAAGCTAGAGGGTTCTAAATGCGTAACGCAGCGATGATTTTAGGGGTAGTTGCCGGTCTGATCGGCATGTTGGTCGGGTTTGTTGGCTATGGATATGTCGAGTTGATCGACAGGTTTGGCGAAATCGACGGGATCGCCGAGCAGGTGGACAATGCGCAGTTGATCCGAACCGCGGCGATCCTTGCGCCTTTATTGGCTATTGCGGGCGGGGCGATGGCACATGCCCGCGCTCTGATTGGTGGCGTGTTGCTGCTGATTTCTGCGGCTGGGATGTATTATGCGTTCGGGTTCAATGTGTTCACCATGTTCCCGGTCGCCTTTGCCGCCGTGGCGGGTCTCCTTGGGCTGGCCGCGGGTAAACCGGACGAGCCCAAGGCACATTTCTGAGTTACTTCAGGCGCAGGATGCGATCGATCGAGATCGGGCCTGCGCCGTTTATCGCGATGACCAGAAACAGGAAAGTCCACATCACGCGCTGATCCATCAAGGTAAGTGCGTTGTCGAACAGGCCTCCCAATTTGACGCCATGACCGGTCACGTCGACAATGGTCTGGACCCAAACAAACCCAATCATCCCAAGGGCTGCCACCCGGGTCAGCAGGCCGACCAGCAACAAGGCTGGCAGGACAAATTCGGCGACTGTTCCCAGAAAGATTACGACGCGTTGGAAAAAAGTCATCTGGGTTACGTCATAAAGTACGGCCTCTGCCGCTTTGGGGAAAATCTGCCCAAACGCCCCCGCTGACGGAGAGAAAATCGACCCGTCGATTTTCAGGGTGGCTGAGTTCCAGTAGTAGACAAGCAACACGGCAACAAAGACAAGACGCGCCAGGGTTGGTGTCAGCCAGTTGGCCGAGCTGTCGATCCGTCCCAGGACGTTGTTATGAAGAGAGATCAGGGCAGTCATGTTGCCAGCCTTTCAATAGTCACAGAAGTGATAGCGCCGCCCTGTAACAGCAGCGCCAGAGTGGCCCCAAGATCAAAATCCGGGGTGGTTTCGGTAGTGTTTTCAAATGCCTGTCCGATTGTGTTTCCGGCCTTCATCGCGGCGATCCAACCCGCCCCGCCTTGCGGCAGGGCCTGAGGAACAGGATCATATTCGCGGCGCGTGATCAGGGTATCTTCAGCACCAGCTTGGGGTTTCGGTGCGCCGTCTTCGGTATTGAACCGCCATATCGAAAAGATGGGCCAGTCCGAGCGCAAGATTTGCATCGAAGGTGCGAATTCCAATCGGGCCCGGAACAGATCTTCGGGTGGCACGGCTAACGCGTCGTCCGACGCTGGCACGCTGTCCGCCGCGTGGTAAGATCGGCGAAGGGCCAGCTCCAGTTGCGCCACATCGGGCAGGTATCCGATATGCGACAGCTGATCCATCCCGGCCAGGAAATCCGGAAACGCTTCGCCATAGAACATCATCAACGGCGAGGTTGGTGGGTGGCTGCGCAGAAAAAGCCCGGCCAACCCGTCCATGTTTTGCGAACCCAGCAACTTGGCGATAACCGGGAAGGCTTGATGCATGGCTTCGGTCAGCGAAACGGCAACATTGTTGCGATAGACACTGAAACGCCGTCCCGCCGGCTGATCCGACGCGTCTACAAGGCCCTCAGGCACCGACATGGCTGGATCCAGCAAAGCCAGGTGAAACTCTTCTTGCGACACGCTCATGCTGGGATGCGGTCCAGTGCCGCTTGGGCGCGATCGGCTTCGGCACGCAAGACAGGCCAATCAGGGACGTCGGTATCCCATTCCACCAGAACAGGTTTTGGTCCCGATTGTTCAAGCACATAGTTCAGAAGCGCCCAAACCGGATCAACCACTTCTCGCCCGTGGCTATCGATCAACAAGGGAAGCCCGTGGTCGTCTTCATCCTCATCATGCCCGCCAAGGTGGATCTCCCCGACCTTGTCCAGCGGATAGGCGTCGATATAGCTCTTCGGTGAGAAGTCGAGATTTGTCGCCGATACGAAAACGTTGTTCACATCCAGCAAGAGCCCGCATCCGGTGCGGCCCGAAATTTCGCGCAGGAAGTCTGGTTCGGACCACGTACTTTCATCAAATGCTAGATAGCTTGACGGGTTTTCAAGCAGCATCTGTCGCCCAACGACATTCTGAACTTGGTCGATGTGATCGCAAATCCGTGCAAGGGTTGCGTCGGTATAGGGCAGGGGCAACAGATCATTCAGGAAGTGGCTGTCATGTGTCGACCAGGCCAGATGTTCGGAAAAGCTGGCGGGGTTGAGCCAGCCGACGAGGTGTTTCAAGCGGGCCAAGTGGTCTTTATCCAGCGGGCCTTCTCCGCCGATGGACAGGCCAACGCCGTGGACGGAAATCGGGAAGTGTTCCGACAAGTGCCGCAGCTGTGCCAGCGGTCGGCCACCATCGCCCATGTAGTTCTCGGCGTGGATTTCCAGCCATGCGACCGGTTGCGGGTGATCCAGAATCTGCTGGAAATGCTGAGGCTTATAGCCGACGCCTGGTGCCGCAGGCAGCCTGTTCGATCGGATTGTGCTGTCCAGCATCTGGTAACCTCGCGGTCTTGAAAAAAGAGGCGGGCGATTCTTGCCCGCCCCTCAGATTTGGCAAAAACTCAGGCTTATGCCGGCAGGTCACGCTCCAGCGGCTCGAGCGATCCCTTGCGGGCAGCGCCGTCAGCTGACTGAGGCAGGTCGATATCGGCGCAGGTGCCGGCATCTACCAACGTCCAGGCATTGCCCTGATAATCAACAGTCGAGGTGCCCGCGCACGTGGTGCCAGGCCCGGCGGCACAATCGTTCTGACCGGCCAGAGAAACGCCATAGCACTTTTCTTTGGCTTGTGCGGATGCGGTTGTGGCCATGCCTGAAACGGCTGCGGCTACGGCGCTTGCGATGACAAGGGATTTAGCGGTGTTCGACATCTCGGTTATCCTTTTGATGACTGCGTATGTCTGTGTTCGACAATGACAAAGGTAATGGGTTGCAGGTCACAGTTGAATTCACGAGCCTGTGTCTCACGAGCCCGTCAATGACTGTCATGACATCTTGCAAACTAATAGTTTGTTTTAGAAGAGATAAAACGCAAATGTTTCAATCCGACCCCTCAGAGGGGGCCGGATTTTGTGCAATTTGCCGCTGATTGTTACAGCAGGTCGGGCGGCGTAGCGGCCCGCGACAGTTCATTTGTTACAGCCTCAAGCGGCTGCACTTGTGTCTGTTTCTCACCAAGACGACGGACACTGACCGTGCGGTCCTCAACTTCACGGTGACCGACGGCCAGAATGACCGGAACTTTGCCGACCGAGTGTTCACGAACCTTATAGTTGATCTTTTCGTTGCGGATGTCCGCCTCGGCTCGGATACCTGCGGCCTTGAGTGTCTCAACCACTTCCTGCACGTAACCGTCAGCCTCGGAGGTGATCGAAGCGACCACGACCTGACGCGGGGCCAGCCAGAAGGGCAATTTGCCCGCGTGTTCTTCGATCAGGATGCCGATGAACCGTTCGAACGAACCCAGCGTTGCACGATGCAGCATGAAGGGGCGGTGCTTCGATCCGTCCGCGCCAATGAAATTGGCGTCCAGCCGCTCGGGCAGGTTGGGGTCCACCTGAAGGGTGCCGCATTGCCAAGTACGGCCGATTGCGTCGGTCAGGGTGAATTCAAGCTTGGGTCCGTAGAAGGCGCCTTCGCCTTCGAGAAGCTCATAGTCGTATCCTGCGGCCTTGCAGGCGTCACCCAGGGCTTTTTCGACCAGATCCCAGCTTTCATCCGACCCGATGCGCTTTTCCGGGCGCGTCGAGAGCTTGATGGTCCAATCATGGAAACCGAGATCGGCATAGACCTTCGACAGAAACGCGATGAATTTTGCAGTTTCAGATTCGATCTGATCTTCGGCGCAGAAGATATGCCCATCGTCCTGGGTAAAGCCGCGCACCCGCATGATACCATGCAGCGCACCAGAGGGTTCGTACCGCGCGCAAGACCCGAACTCGGCCATGCGCAGAGGCAGATCGCGATAGGATTTCAGACCCTGATTGAACACCTGCACGTGGCAGGGACAATTCATCGGCTTCAGGGCGTTCACGGCCTTTTCACGGGCATGTTCCTCGTCGACTTCGACGATGAACATGTTTTCCTGATACTTGTCCCAGTGGCCCGAGGCTTCCCACAATTTGCGGTCAACAACCTGCGGTGTGTTGACTTCGACATAGCCGTCACGCTCCTGCATGCGGCGCATATAGTCCTGCAGGGTGGTATAGATCTTCCAGCCATTCGGATGCCAGAAGATCTGGCCGGGAGCTTCTTCCTGCATGTGGAACAGGTTCATTTCGCGGCCCAGCTTGCGATGGTCACGCTTGGCAGCCTCTTCCAGCATGTGCAGGTGCGCTTTCAGCTTTTCCTTGCCGGTAAAAGCCACGCCATAGATGCGTTGCAGCATCGCGCGGTCGCTGTCACCGCGCCAATAGGCCCCGGCGATGGACATCAGCTTGAACGCATCGCCCGGAACCTGGCCGGTATGCTGAAGGTGCGGGCCACGGCACAGGTCCTGCCAGTCGCCATGCCAGTACATGCGCAACGGCTCGTCGCCCGGGATGGCGTCGATCAATTCGACCTTATAGGGCTCGTTGTTTTCGGTGTAGAAATCAATCGCCCGCTGACGGTCCCAGACCTCGGTGGTCACGGTGTCGCGCTTGTTGATGATTTCCTTCATCTTTTTCTCAATCGCGCCGAGATCTTCGGGCGTAAATGGCTCGGCCCGGTCGAAATCGTAGTACCAGCCGTTTTCGATGACGGGGCCGATGGTGACTTTAGTGTCGGGCCAGATTTCCTGCACGGCGCGGGCCATGATATGGGCGAGGTCGTGGCGGATCAGCTCGTTTGCCTGATCTTCATCTTTCATGGTGTGCAGGGCGATTTCGGCATCAGATTCAATGGGCCATTGCAGATCCCAATGCTGGCCATTCACCGTGGCTGAGATGGCCTTTTTGGCCAGTGAGGTCGAGATGTCGGCGGCCACCTGCGCAGGGGTTACACCCACGTCATAGGATCGTCCATTGCCGTCAGGAAAAGTGAGAGAGATTGACTGTGCGTCCAAGGCCATGGCTGGCTCTCCTCGTCGGTTTGGCGCCCACTGAACGCCCGGTTGCGGGTTATGTTGTGTTCGCTTCATTTGTCAGGTGGGGGTGGACCTGTCAAGGGCCGGCGCGAGGGGCCAGCCCTTCACGCTCCCCGAGGTATTTTTGGCCAGATGAAGGGGGATCTGGGAATTGCACTTAGGGGTGGGGCGTGCATGATATCGGAAAAAGAAAAGAGGGTGTCATGGCAGCGACGAATTTTCTGGAAACGGCGCAGGGACGGCGGCTGGCCTATCACAAAAGCGAGGGCATCGGGCCGACCATCGTGTTTCTGGGCGGGCTCAAATCCGATATGGAAGGCACCAAGGCGGTGCATTTGGAGGCCTGGGCGAAGGGGCGTGGCCATTCATTTCTGCGGTTCGACTATTCAGGTCACGGTGAAAGCGGGGGCAAGTTCGAAGAAGGATGCATTGGTGACTGGCATGAGGATACGCTGGCCGCGATCACGGAATTGACGGATGGGCCGCTGATTGTTGTCGGCTCGTCCATGGGGGGGTGGCAGGCGCTGCTGTTGGCCAAAGCGCTGCCAGATCGGATTCAGGGAATGGTGACCATCGCTGCTGCGCCGGATTTTACCGAGGACGGGTATTGGGCTTCATTCTCGAAAAACCAGAAACAGGCACTGGAAACTGTTGGCCATGTCGAGCTGCCTTCGGACTATATGGAGCCTTACATCGTGACCAAACGGATGATCGAAGATGGTCGCCAACATTTGGTCCTGCGCAAGCCTCTGCATATGTCTTTTCCCGTGCGGTTTTTGCAAGGTACCGAAGACACAGCGGTTTCAATCGGAACAGCAGTGCGCCTGATTGAACATGCGTTCGGGCCCGATATGCGCCTGTCATTGATCAAGCACGCCGATCATCGCTTTTCGGATGGCCCATGCCTGGGGTTGATCGAACAAGCCGTTCTCGATGTGATGGCAGCCCAATAATGCGGATATTGGGTCGCGTTTTTCTGACATTGATCGTTGCGTTTGGCCTGATCTATTGGCTTGGCCCGCGTGAGAAGGTTGATCTGGCCCCAACATTTGACGCGCGCAAATTCGGCGAAGGGGTGCAGGTCTATTTCGAAAGTGTGGAATCTGCATTCGCCGACATCATTCCGGGGGTCGAAAAGCGAGTTATTTGGCAAGAGGGCTATAAAGAGCAGCGAACACCTGTTTCGATTCTGTATCTGCACGGGTTTTCTGCATCATCCGAAGAGATCCGACCGGTTCCCGATCTGCTCGCCGAAACGTTGGGCGCCAATCTGGTCTACACGCGGTTGCAGGGTCATGGTCGCGGGGGGGAAGCAATGGGTGAGGCGACGGCCGCGGGTTGGATGCAGGATCTTGCCGAAGGGCTGGCTGCCGCACGGGCGGTTGGGGATCAGGTCGTGGTGATTTCGACATCAACCGGCGGCACGTTGGCAGCTGCGGCCGCACTGAATGAAGAGCTGAGCCAAAACGTTGCGGGGATCGTATTTGTTTCTCCGAATTTCGGCGTTAAAGCGGCCGGCGCATGGATACCCGGATTGCCTTGGGCGCGCATCTGGTTGCCCCTGATGATGGGTGAAACCCGGGGCGTCGCAGGGGTGAACCCGGAAATGAACAAATTCTGGTCGGCGGTCTACCCTTGGCAGGCTGTGGTGCCGATGACAGTGCTGGTGGATGTGGTCTATGCGCTGGATTTTTCAGACGCAAAGGTTCCCGCGTTGTTCTGGTTCTCGAATGAAGATCAGGTCGTGCGTGCCGACCTGACCCACGAGATTGCCAAGGCATGGGGCGCCCCTGCGTCGGTTGAGCTGGTAACAATGGGGCCCGGGGACGATCCTAATTCCCATGTGATCGCCGGGCGGTTGATGTCTCCGGGGCAGACCGACGAAGTGGTGGCTGGTATCCTGAGATGGTTGAAAACCTTGGGGATCGAGTGAGGAAGAAATAATGCGCAGACCAGGCAGTATGTGGAGCCTTGAAACCCTCGGTCGTGTGCGTCTGTCCCGTCATTTTTTCATGCGCGATTTTCTGTATTCGGAAATAAGCAATTTTCACGAAAAGCAGAATTTTCCAGACGATCCCAACCTTGCCATCGAAACCGGAAAGGCGCTTTGTGAAACCCTGCTGGACCCGCTTGAGGAGACCTTTGGCCGGATTGCCGTACGATCCGGCTATCGCTCGGCATCATTGAACCGTTTCGGCAATGAAAACCGGCTGAATTGCGCGCGAAATGATAACCCGCTGGAATGTCACATCTGGGATCGCGCGGTGGGTGATGATCGGATTGCCGGTGCATCGGTCGTGATCCCATGGTTTGCGGATCAATATGAGGCGGGGCGGGATTGGCGGGATTTGGCGTGGTGGATGCACGACCATCTGGATTATTCCGAAATCTGGTTCTTTCCAAAACTCTGTGCTTTCAATCTGGTCTGGAGGCCTGTGCCTCATAAGCGCATCGACAGCTATATCGCGCCGCGGGGCTGCCTTCTGCGCCCAGGAGGCGCGCCTGGCGAGGGTGACCTTGAGCGGCAAAGACGATATGCGGACTTCCCCGCTTTTCGCGGTATCCGCTACCCCTGAACTTTAACTTGCCGAACCATACAAAACCTCTCATCCTGAAACTAATGACGACGATTTGAGTGACTTTTCCAAAGGAGGCGTTGTTTGATCGAGCCGTTGGTTCTTTTGCCCGGTTTGATGTGTGATGCGCGGGTATTTGAGCATCAGATGCGCGCCCTGTCACGTGATCGCGCCGTGACGGTCGCTTCGGTTTCGACTGCTGAACGGATTGAAGAGATCGCGCGGGGCCTATTGGTTCAGTTGCCACAACGCTTTGCATTGGCGGGCCTAAGCCTGGGCGCCGTAGTCGCTTTGGAAATTGTCCGATATGCACCCGAGAGGGTGTCGCGCTTGTGTCTGATGGCTTCGGATGCGCATTCGGAATCGCCTCAGACCGCAGCCGCGCGGGAGGAGCTGTTGGTCGCCGCCAAGATGGGTCGGTTAGAGGAAGTGATGCGTCGGCTGATTGGGTCGGATTCGCTGGCCCCGGGGCCTCGACGTATTCCCATTCTTGCTGATGTCATCTCGATGGCGTTGGATTTGGGCCCGCAGGTGTTCGAGCGTCAGATTCGCGCGCTGCAGCGTCGCCCGGATCAGCAGGGCAACCTGCGCCGGATCACGGCCCCGACTTTGGTGCTATGCGGGGCGCATGACACAGTTGTTCCGGTGCGAAGGCATGCGTTCATGGCGGACCTGATCCCAAATGCAGAACTGCACGTCATCAAGGATGCAGGACATTTGCCTACGTTGGAATCGCCTGAAAATGTCACCGAGGCGCTGAAGACCTGGCTCAGCGTGAAGCCTGCGCTGGATTACGCGTAGAGCGCTTTACGCTGTTCTTTGCTGAGAATGACCGGGGTTGAGATCGTCTGGCCCGTATTCTGATCAAAGAACGGGGTATCCCTCCAGCTGCCAGAAAACCGGGATTTTAGTACCCGCGTAACAATCCCGGCGACAGCGTAACCCAGTCGCTTGTGTTTGTGTTTTCCATCGGCCTGGGGAATGAACCCTTGGGTCGTAACCGGCCCTAAACAGTCCGGGTCGGAAACTCGTTTCACATCAAAGCCCGCAAACGGAAATTTTGGAGTATTTGATGTCGTCGCCAGCGGTGCATTGCAGCAGCTGGCATACCAGCGCAGCATCCCCTTGGGGCCAAGGCGCATCGCGGCCAGGTGTTCGATGCCGCCGTCGATCCTTATTTCTTCAGGGGCCATTTGGAAAATGTCCACCGGTTCCGGCGCAGGGTCCGGTTGCCCGAAATATATCTGCGCGGCCCGGCAATCACGGCAAAAGCAGACTACATGCGTTCCGTACTGAACGCCTCTGGCTGTAATGCTGCCAAAGAGTTTTCCACAGTTGCAGGCGAAAGCCGTCTGTTTGGCGACTTTCTTTCCCATCGGCGTTAGGCCACTTTGTTGCGGTTGGCCGCTTTGCGAGAGGGTTTGCGGGCGTTGGCGTTCATAAATTCGATCACCAATGGGCGGATATTGTCGCGCCAGCTGCGGCCGGCGAAGATGCCATAGTGACCTGCGCCAGGTTCGACATGGCTGGCTTTTTTCGAATC
The DNA here is from genome assembly GCF_059611885.1 of Ruegeria sp. CDSA193. Taxonomy (NCBI): domain Bacteria; kingdom Pseudomonadati; phylum Pseudomonadota; class Alphaproteobacteria; order Rhodobacterales; family Roseobacteraceae; genus Ruegeria; species Ruegeria sp. CDSA193. Next base: position 115,799 of record NZ_JBXWPN010000004.1, read on the forward strand.
CGGCAGCCCTGTACACAGCTCGAGCGCAGCAATGCACTGTCCAGGGGCCGAGATGTCGTCATTCGCACCTTCGACTGTTTTGACTGCAACGTTTGTAATTTTGCCGATATCTACCTTGTGCCCTGCAACAACAAACTCGTTGCGCGCGATTTCGCGGTTTTTGAAGACGCGTTCGACGGTCGAAAGGTAGAACTCGGCGGTCATGTCCATGACGGCGAGGTATTCATCGTAGAATCTGTTATGGGCATCGTGATCCGAAGCCTCGTCCCGCATAACCCTCTGTATCTGCTCGGAAAACGCCTGAGAATGCCGGTCCGAATTCATCGACATGAACGAGGCCAACTGCAGCAGGCCGGGATACACCATGCGCCCGACGCCCTTATACTTGAAGCCGACGCGCTGAATCATGGTTTCTTCCAGCTGCCCCATTGTCACGCGGCGGCCAAAATCAGTCACGTCGGTAGGTGTGGCATCCGGGTCAACAGGTCCGCCGATCAATGTCAGCGTGCTGGGTTGGGCTTTGGGTTCGACCTCGGCCAGATAGGCTGTGGCGGCCAGAGTCAGCGGCGCCGGTTGGCAGACGGCTACAACGTGGGTGTCCGGTCCCAATTCTTTCATGAAATCGACAAGGTAAAGTGTATAATCCTCTACATCAAACTTACCTTCGGACACGGGGATATCGCGCGCATTATGCCAGTCTGTGATATAAACTTCGCAATTCACCAAGAGGCTTTTTACGGTGGACCGAAGCAAAGTGGCGTAATGTCCAGACATCGGGGCGACCAACAGCACCTTGCGGGGCTGTTCGGCGCGGCCATTGACACGTATATGTATCAAATCACCAAAAGGGCGTTCGATCACCGGGACAATATCGACCAGATGATCCTTGCCGTCTTCGCAAGTGAATGTACGGATTCCCCAGTCGGGTTTTACAACCATGCGCTGGAACGTCCGCTCAGTCACCTCGCCCCAGGCGGCCATCATGCTGAACGCAGGGTTGGGCACCATCGAAAACAGCGGATAAGAAGCCATGGCACTTGCCGTAGCACCCATCCACTGATTGGTGTTGCGCATCGTTTCCATCAGATCGTAGGTCATCATGTAGCGCATGAAATGGGCCTCCTGAGTGTCAGCCTGATAATTCGGACCATTCGTCGCTTTGCCCCCCGACGCCCACGACGTTATTCTGCATAGCAGCGAGGTTAGGGTGGAATTGTTAAAATGACAACAAGTGAAGATAACGCGCCAGAGCTGTCCGAGGAACACCTTGAACGGATTAGAGAAAATATGACGAAAGTCGAAGAATTGTCGAAAAGGCTGATCGATGTGATGGCTGGCAAAGAGGCGCACACTCCCGCGTTGGACGGTCCGAATCAAGATCTTTTCGCAAGAGCAGCAACTTCGTATTTCGCCGAAGCGTGGCAGAATCCCGCCAAGCTTCTGGAACATCAGGTCGCCTTCTGGGGACAATCCGTTATGAACTTTGCTGAGGCTCAGCAGGCGCTGGCCGCCGGCGGGGTCGAGGACAGCGAACCCGGACCCAAGGATAAAAGGTTCTCAAACCCTCTTTGGGACACCAACCCCTATTTCCGGTTTATTCGCCAGCAGTATCAGACAAATGCCGATGCAATCGCGCAGGCGGTTGCTTCGGTCGACGATCTGGACGGCAAGGACAAGCAGAGGCTGCATTTCTTTTCGCAACAGATCATTGACTTGATGTCTCCGACGAATTTTCTGGCCTCCAATCCCGACGCGCTGGAAAAGGCGGTCGAGACGGAAGGGCAATCGCTGATCAAAGGGCTAGAGAATCTAGTTGCGGACCTAGAAGCCAATAATGGTGAAATGGTTGTCAGACTGGCGGATGAATCCGCGTTCAAGCTTGGCGAGAATATCGCGACAACTCCGGGCGACGTGGTCTATCGCAACAGGCTTATGGAGTTGATCCAGTACAAACCCACGACCGAGACCGTACACGAAACCCCGATCGTTCTGTTTCCGCCCTGGATCAACAAATACTATATTCTGGACCTTAAGGCGCAGAACAGCCTCATCAAATGGGTGACCGAGCAGGGCTATACCCTGTTTGTTGTGAGTTGGGTAAATGCGGATGCTTCTCATGCCGAGGTCGGTATGGGCGACTATGTCGAAGAGGGATTTCTGACCGCCATCGAGACCGTCAAGTCGATCTGTAAGGTCAAGCAGGTCAATGCGGTGGGATATTGCATTGCCGGCACCACGTTGAGCCTGACGCTGTCCCTGATGAAACAGCGTGGCGACAAATCCATCAAATCGGCGACCTTCTTTACAACCTTGACCGATTTCGGTGAGCAGGGGGAATTCACGCCGTTCCTACAGAACGACTTTGTCGACGGCATTCAAGAACAAGTGACGAAAGACGGTATCCTAAAAGCATGGGTCATAGGTCGTACCATGTCGTTCCTGCGATCGAATGACCTGATCTACGGCCCCGCCATTCGAAGCTATATGATGGGCGAGACCCCTCCGGCGTTTGATTTGCTCTACTGGAACGGGGATGGCGCAAATCTTCCGGGCAAAATGGCAATCGAGTATTTGCGGGGGCTTTGTCAGAAAAATCAATTTGTGACCGACGGTTTCGATTTGCTTGGGCACAAACTACATATCCGCGACGTTGATGTTCCTTTGATGGCCATCAGCTGTGAAACCGACCATATCGCCGCCTGGAAAGATTGTTATCGGGGTGTGCAGCAGATGGGGTCACGTTCGAAGACGTTTGTCGTTTCGGAATCCGGTCACATAGCAGGCATCGTGAACCCGCCGAGCAAGAAGAAATACGGCCACTACACAAACCCTGATCTCAATGCGGATGCCGATGCGTGGATGAAAGAGGCCGATTTTCATAAAGGGTCCTGGTGGCCGCAGTGGGAAGCTTGGCTGAAGAAGAGATCCGGCAAGCAGATCCCCGCGCGCCAAGTGGGCGATTCGGGATACGCTTCCCTGGCCGAGGCACCAGGAACCTATGTTTTGGTGAAGGCAACAGATTGATTTTTAACAGTTTAGAAAAATATTGCTGCAGTGCAGCAAGAAAAAACTTGCAATGCTGCGATGCAGCAACGATATTGTCCTCAAGCTGATGAAGCCCGGGGTTGGCCCGGATCGGCAAGCAAAGGATTTGGACAATGGCAAAGACTCAAGACTTTACCGCGACCCTGAAAGACATGATGGGTGCATTCCCTGTTGACACCACCGCTCTGGAAGGTGCGTTCAACACCACCGCGACCTTGAACGAAAAGCTGTCGGGCGTTGCTCTGGAAGCGGCTGAGAAATCGGCTGAGATTTCGAACAAATGGACCAAGGAAACCCTGGCCAAACTGTCCGATATGTCGAAAGCGAAATCTGACCCTGCAGATTACGCAAAAGCTGCAACCGACTACGCAAGCGCGTCGGCAGAAGTTGCTGCTGAAAACCTGGCTGCTTTCGCTGAAATCGCGAAAAAAGTTCAGTCGGAAACCGTTGAGCTGCTGATGGCTGCTGGCAAAAACGCTGCAGAAGATGCAACTGCCGTTGTCAAAAAAGCAACCAACGACGTGTCCACTGCTGCGAAAAAAGCAGCTGGCGCCAAGTAAGGTAAGATAGCGAGGCGCACCCACTCCTCCCATTTGGTGCAATCGCGTTGGGCAGGTCGAAAGACCTGCCCTTTCTTTTTGTTCTGCACTCGCATAATCTCTGCTGCAATGCATCATTCCTTGGGGAGGGTAGACGGTGTCAGAACAAGAAAAACCGTTGCTAATCAAACGATATGCCAGCCGTCGGCTGTATAACACTGAAACCAGTGACTATGTCACGCTCGAAGATATTGCGGCATTCATACGTGACGGTCGCGAAGTTCAGATCATAGACCTGAAGACTGGGGATGATCTGACACGGCAATATCTGCTGCAAATCATTGCCGAGCATGAAAGCCGCGGTGAGAATGTCCTGCCGGTGAACGTGCTGAACGATCTTGTGCGCAGCTATATGTTGCCGGGCGGAGGAGTGATGCCGCAATTCCTGCAAAGCTCGTTCGAAATGCTGCGCGAAAGCCAAAGCAAAATGATGGAAAACATGTCTGCGATGAATCCGATGACCCAGATTCCGGGTTTCGAAGCACTGCAAGCGCAGCAAAAGGCATTTCTGAAGGCGATGACCAGCGGCATTTCCGGCAGTTGGTCCAGTTCGGAAACGGATAGCGAGGCCAAACCCCAGTCGAGTGAGGATCTGGACGACATCAAGAAGCAGTTGGCGGAGTTGCAGCAAAAGCTGTCTAAACTGAACTGAATTTGTCCATACAATGAAATAGGCCCGCCGCTGGCGGGCCTTTTCGTTTGAATTCAGCTTTTTCAGGTTCCAAATGCGATTTTCGGGGCGGTAATTTCCCCTACTGAAGCCAACAGAATATCAGCGATCACATCCAGTTCCGCGCCTGTCAGGCGTACAGGCAGGCGCACGTCGCAAGCTTTCATCAGCATGTTTCGCGTTTGTGGCAGCTCGATCTGTTCCGGCAGGAATTGCCAGTTCCAAAAGGCACGGGCGTTGTCTTCACTCAGGCCGAATACCTGAACTTTCACCCCGCGTGCTTCGGATGCTGCGGCAAAGGCGCGGATATCATCATCGCTTAGGTCAACCAGATTGAACTGGATCGAGTCCGGCGCCCGGCGTTCTGGCACCAGCGGGGCAGGCACGTTGATATAGGGCGATGAGTTCAGGCGCTCTGCCACATAGTCGTGGTTTTGCAACCCATCGCGGACACGGCGTGCCAATTCAGGCATCTGGGGACGGATTACTGCAGCGCTCAGGTTGCTCATCCGCAGGTTATACAGCGGCAACTGGTTCTGCCAGCGGCCAAAGGCCTCTTCGAGTTCCGATGAGTTGTCGCCACGCGGACCTTTGTGTTTCTTCCAGTTATGTTCGTAGGCGCCGGACATGATCACGGCACGCGCCACCAGATCAGCGTCGTCGGTTATCAGAATGCCACCTTCGCCCGCATTGATCATCTTGTAGGACTGAAACGAGAAACAGCCGATCTTGCCAATCGTCCCAATATTGCGACCATGCCAAGTTGTCCCCAGCGAATGGGCTGCGTCCTCGATCACCGGAATGTCGCGCGCGCTGCACAGGGTCATGATCGCGTCCATATCCGAAGTATGTCCGCGCATATGGCTAATGATCACGGCCTGCACGTTATCCAGTTTGGCGGCAAAGTCATCCATGTCGATGCGATAATTGTCACCCACCTCACACAATACGGGGATGCAATCCGCATGTATGACCGATGAGGGCACCGCCGCAAAGGTAAAGCCCGGTATCAGCACCCGCGCGTCCCGCGGCAGACCCAGCGCCTTGAGCGACAGGAACAGTGCCGCCGAGCAGGACGATACAGCCAGCGCATATTTCGTGCCCAGCAGTTCCGCGAATTCCGACTCGAGCATCGCAACCGGAGCGTCCTGCGGCGCAGTGTAGCGGAACAGGTCGCCTGACTGCATCAGGGCATCAATGGCGTCGCGGGCGGCCGCGGGGATGGGTTCGGCGTCATGGACGTTAGGAGGCAGCGTCATATTTGGCATTCCTGAATTCTATCTTTGGGAAAGATAAAGCTAATGAAGTGTCAATCCAAGCCCTTAATCTTCAGGGTGGCGAAATTTCACTATTCTGTCGTAGTCAGAGAGACACAGATTGGCTTACCCCGCGTAGCGGGAAATTCTTTTGAACTTGCAACTTTGGGGGAAGTAAGGTGGCAATGGATCTTCTTTGACGTTGTTCTCGTATGATGGGTTGGATCACTGCATTGACTATCATTCGTTTGGCCTTTTGGGGCGCGTTTTCAACTTTCGCTTCGGCGGTTCACGCAGATTATCTTCCGTCGGATGGCACTGAAGTTGCGCCGCTTCAGATGTTTCAGGAATGCGATGTTTGCCCTGAAATGATTGTCTTGCCTTTGGGTGAGTTTCTGATGGGTGGACCGCCGGGAGAATCGAAACGAAACTTTCATTGGGATGAAAAAGGGCTTCGCCCCGCGACACCGGAAGAGCCGTATATCGCACATCATGAAGGTCCGGTTCATAAGGTCACGATAGATATGCCCGTCGCCATGGGGCGGAATGAGGTTACCCGTGATGAGTGGATGGCCTGCGTTGAAGATGGGGGATGTAGCAAATATGTGCCGGAAGATTTTGTAATCGGCGATAGTTTTGAGCGCATAGATCTTACGGGCAATCATCCAGTGAATGATGTGTCTTATTTGGATGCTTTGGCCTACACGGATTGGCTGAACAAAAAACTCGGGATAGATGCCTACCGCTTACCAACGGAAGCCGAATGGGAATATGCCGCCCGTGCCGGAACGCAGACTCCTTTTGCGCAAGGAGAGGAAGTTACGACGGATCAGGCCAATTTCCATGCCAAACCGACAGAAGAGATGATTGGTGAAAAGCGGCCGGATTTAGTGTGGCGCGGTTACCCAGTTCGCGTTGATGAACTTGATGCCTCCAATGCTTGGGGTCTTCGGCATATGTCGGGGAATGTCGGGGAAAGAACGATGTCCTGCTGGACAGCGACGCACCCGGGTTGGTCGACTTCCAGCCAGCACTTAGAGATGGCGAGATCAGTCGATTGTCACAGGCGGGTTGTAAAAGGCGGTTCTTATCCATTTGCTATGGATTTTTCGCGCGCTGCAAGTCGCGGTGGGGCGGGCATTGATTGGCGGTCAAAATTGACGGGCTTTCGTATCCTGAGAGAGTTTAAGTGAGTTTCTCTGACAATCTCGAAATCAGAATCCCAGCCGGTCCCGCAGGGAAAACCATGTCATCGCCAGCACTAGCAACGGGCTGCGTAGGGCTGCGCCGCCCGGAAAGGGCAAGGCGGGCACGCGGGACATGGTGTCGAACCCCTCGGCCTGGCCCTGAATGGCCATCGCCATCAACTGCCCGGCATGGGTGGCCGTGCCGACCCCATGGCCGGAATAGCCCGAGGCCGACAGGATATTGGGCGCAACCCGCGTCAGATAGGGCATCCGCCGCATAGTGATGCCCAGAGTACCGCCCCAGGCATAGTCGATTTTCACATCGCGCAGATGCGGGAAAATCTCGGTCATCGGTTTGCGCACCTTGGAGGCGATATCTGTCGGGAAGCGGTAGCCATAGCTTTCTCCGCCGCCAAATAGCAGGCGGTTGTCGGCGCTGAGGCGGAAGTAATTTACCACAAACTTGGTATCGGCGACGGCGACATCCCGGGTCAGGACGCGGGCGGCATCGGTGCCCAAAGGCTCGGTCGCGGCGATGAAATTGTTGATCGGCATGACGCGCGACGCCACTTTGCCGTTCAGATCGCCGAGATACCCGTTGCAGGCCAATATGACGTGGTTGGCCGTCACCTTTCCCTGTGGGGTTTGCACGATGGCCGGATCGGTCTCGTCGATCCCGGTGACTTCGGTACCCTCAAAGATGCGCACGCCGGCCTTGGCTGCGGCATCAGCCAGCCCCAAGGCAAAGTTCAGCGGGTGCAGATGGGCCGCCCCCATGTCCAGATAACCTCCGCGATAGGTTGGGGATGGGCACAAGCCATGCGCCGCGCCTTCGTCCAGCAGCTCCATTTGGTCATAACCATATCGCGCCGACAGATGCGCGGCGTGATCGTGGAGGTCTTGCTGATCCCCGGTGCTGAGGCCCAGAACCGCCACGCCCGGTTTCAGATCACAGTCGATTTTGTGCTTTTCGATCAGCGATTTGACCAGATCCTTGGCATCTTCGGCCAGACCCCACAGCTTGGCGGCATCGTCATCGCCGACCAGGCGTTCAAGGTCTTCCTGATCCATCCGCTGGGCGCTGCCCAGCTGCCCGCCATTGCGGCCTGACGCTCCGAAACCAACGCGATGCGCCTCAAGCAGCACGACGTCGAACCCGGCCTCGGCCAGATGCAGCGCGGCGGACAGTCCGGTATAGCCGCCACCGACCACGCAGACATCCGCTTTGGTATCCCCAGCAAGCGCGGGAAAACGGTCGAGTGTGTTGGCCGTCGCGGCATACCAGCTGGCCGGATACTCGGCCTTGCGGTCGTTGGAATAGAGGAGATTCATCGCGGCTTAAACGTTCATGAGCAGGTGCTCACGCTCCCACGGAGAGATGACCTGTAGAAACTCTTCATACTCGGCACGTTTTACAATGCCATAGACGCGGGCAAATTCCGGGCCCAGAACTTCGTGCAGGGCGGTGGCCTGATCAAACAGGTCCAGCGCATTGCCCATGACCTGCGGGATATCACCGTCACCTTCGTAGGCGTCGCCATAAAACTGACGGCGCGGACGTTCCTGCTGTGTCAGGCCGAGATAGCCGCAGGCGAGCGACAAGGCGATGCCCAGATAAGGGTTGCAGTCCATGCCTGCGATACGATTTTCAACGCGCCGCGCCTCGGGGCCGGACAGGGGAACACGGATGCCGGTCGTGCGGTTGTCACGAGCCCATTCCAGATTGATCGGCGCGGCATGGTCTTTCACGTAGCGGCGGTACGAGTTCACATAAGGTGCCATGACTGCCAGGCCTGCAGGCAAGTGGTTTTGCAGCCCTGCAATGAAGTTATAGAATGCATCCGTTTCGCCGCCCTGAGGTCCGGAAAAGATATTCTGTCCGGTTTCGATCTCGGTGATCGAGTGGTGGATGTGCATGGCCGATCCGGGCTCATCCGCAATCGGTTTCGCCATGAAGGTCGCAAAGCAGTTGTGTCGCAACGCGGCTTCGCGGATCAGGCGTTTGAAATAGAACACTTCATCTGCCAACTTGACCGGATCACCATGGCGCAGGTTGATTTCAAGCTGTCCGGCGCCGCCTTCCTGGGTGATGCCGTCAATCTCGAATCCCTGATGTTCGGCAAAGTCATAGATGTCGTCGATCACCGGGCCGAATTCATCCACCGCGGTCATCGAATAGGCCTGCCGCGCGGCCGCCGGACGACCCGAACGGCCCATCATCGGTTTGATCCCCTGCGCGGGGTCGACATTGGGGGCGACCAGAAAGAACTCCATCTCTGGCGCGACAATCGGTTTCCAGCCTTTGTCGTGATACATTTTTACGACGCGCTTCAACACGTTGCGTGGGCTGAACGGGATCGGCTCTCCGTCCCGGTCATAGGCGTCGTGGATCACCTGCAGTGTCCAGTCACCCGTCCAAGGAGCAGCGGAAGCAGTCGAAAAGTCAGGCTTAAGGATCATGTCCCGTTCAATGAAGCCGTCCTCTCCGGCGGCTTCGCCCCAGTCCCCGGTGATAGTCTGGTAAAAGATACTATCGGGTAGATGGAAGTAGGACTGGCGTGCAAATTTGGTGGCCGGAACCGCTTTCCCGCGCGCGATGCCGGGCAGGTCAGAGATGATGCACTCGACCTCATCCAATCGGTGGCCTTCAAAATAGGTACGGGCTGCCTGTGGCAGTTGTTTTGTCCAATCGGCCATCAGGCCCTCTCTTTCTTCAAAAACTCTGCCATGAACTGTCCGATCTTCGGACTGTCGTCGCGGGTGGGCAGGCGGTCGGCGGCGGCCTGCATTAGATTGTCTGGAACGACTCCTTTGCCGCGTGTGTCCATCAGCCCTTCGATGAAGCTGTCGCCATACTCCGGGTGGGCCTGAACGGTCCAGATCGTGTCGCCATAGGCCAGCATGGCATTCTGGCAAAAGGCGTTCGAACCGGTTACTTGTGCACCGGCGGGCAGCTCTACCACCTGGTCCTGATGCCAGGCATTCAAAGTGACGGTCTGTCCGTCCAAATCGTAGTCCGTCCGCCCCACGGCCCAGCCCTGTTTGAACTTTTCAACTTTCCCGCCAAGGGCTTGCGCAATGACTTGATGACCAAAGCATATGCCGATCAGGGGTTTGCCGCTTTGATGGATGTCGCGGATCAGCGCTTCGAGCTTGCGGATCCAGGCATGGTCCTCATAGGCGCCATAGCGCGAGCCGGTGATGATCCATCCATCAGCATCGTCAAAACTTTGCGGAAAGTGATCGTCGACAACAGCATAGGTCACAAACTCAAAGCCGTTGCCATCCAGCAGCGCGCGAAACATGCCGTCATACTCACCGAACTGATCGTGCAATTCGTCAGGGGGGTGGCCGGTTACAAGGATACCGATTTTCATGGGTCACCAAATTTGATCAAATTTATTCTAGCTGAGCAGAACGAAGCGAGCAAGGGGCTCAAACCGCCTCGAGATAACTTAGCCAATGCTCCTCGGGTGGGCGTTCGTTAAAGCGCAGGATCTCTTGTCGCTTTGTCATGGCGAGATTGCTGATCAGCGGGGCGGGAAAGATGCGCGCAACTTGCGGATCGGTTTCAAGGGCGGTGATGGCTGAAGCCCAGTCGCCAGCGAGTTGCGGCAGGCCGTCGATCTCATATGCGTTGCCCGTGATCGGAGCTGGCGGTTCAGTTCCGTCCTCGATGCCGTTCAGCGCCGCACCGAGCACGGCGCTCAGCATGAGGTAGGGATTGATGTCACCACCAGCAACGCGATGTTCGATCCTGCGGGCAGAGGGCGCGCCGCCGGGAACGCGCAGCGCGGCAGTGCGATTTTCATAAGCCCAGCATGCCTCAGTTGGGGCATGGGCGCCGGGGACAAGCCGGGTGTAGGAGTTCCCGTGCGGTGCAAAAATCAGAGTTGAACCAGGCATTGCAGACAGACATCCGGCTATGGCCGAGCGCAAAAGATCAGTGCCTTCAGGCCCGCCATTGTCAAAGATATTTTGCCCATCCTGGTCGACGACCGAAAAATGGACATGCATCCCATTGCCCGCATCCTGGGCATAGGGTTTGGCCATGAAAGTTGCGGTAAACCCATGTTTGCGTGCAAGGCCACGAGTCAACACCTTGAAAAGCAACGTATCATCTGCGCAGCGCATGGCGTCCTGATGGTTCAGGTTGATTTCAAACTGGCCGATCCCGCTTTCGGAAATGGCGGTTTGAGCCGGGATGCTCATTGCCTCGCATCCGTCATAGAGGTCTGTGAAAAAGGCGTCGAACGCATCCATTTCCGCCATGGACAGGACTGCCTCGTCGACCAGCCGTCGCCCCGTCAAAGGATTGATCGGAGGCACCGGTCGTGCACCTGATGAGTCCAATAGCGTGAATTCCAGCTCGGTCGCCGCAACAACAGACCAGCCACGCTCGGCATAGCGTTGCAGCACCGAGGTCAGAGCATGGCGAGGGTCGCCGGCAAAGGGCGCGCCCTGATCGTCATACAGGGACATCAATACCAGCGCTGTTTCGGTTTCAAGCCAAGGAACAGGGACGGGGCCACGCTCGGTTGGCAGTAATATGCCGTCCGCGTCGCCTGATTCAAACACAAGCGGACTATCCTCGATATCCGCGCCCCACAGATCAACATTCAATGCCGAAAAGGGCATCCGCACCACACCTTTACTCAGCTTGTCAGCATAAGAAGGAGGCACGCGTTTGCCGCGCAGCTGACCGTTAAGGTCGCAGGCCGCTACGCGAAAACTGTGTAGGGCGTTCAGGTCCATCGGCGTCTCCATCACTCTGGTACCCCGAGGTTTAATCGACACAAAGCGCCTTGTCACGAAATTTGATCAAATTATCCCCGCGCCGTTTTTTTCGGCGCGGGGTCGGGACCTTATGCAAAGCTTATGCCGTTCTCGGCCATCGGCAGATCGGCAATCAAGGTCCCCGACATTGCCTTGATTGCGTTCGCGAGCGCGGGGGCCGAAGGCGGCGTGCCGGGTTCGCCCACGCCCGTGGGGGCTTCGGCCGAGGGCAGGATGTGGACGTCGATTGTAGCTATATCGCCGATCCGAAGGGGCTCGTAATCCGGGAAGTTGTATTGATCCACGGAACCGCCGGTCAGTGTGATCTGATCGCGCATCACATGCCCGATGCCATAGCCAATCCCACCTTCCATCTGGGCACGCACCACGTCGGGGTTCACCGCGATACCGCAATCGACAGCACAGGTAACCTTTTCGATCTTGATGCCGTCATCCGGATCGCCCGAGATTTCGACCACCTCAGCCACATAAGAACCAAAGGATTTGTGCACCGCAATACCTTGCGCGCGACCGGCAGGGACGTTGCCCCAATCTGCTTTCTCGGCCGCAAGTTTCAGAACTGAGGCCTTGCGCTGTTGGTCTGCATTACCCGCATCCGCCAGATGTGCGAGACGGAACTCAACCGGGTCACGGCCCGCGGCGGTGGCGGCCAAATCCATCATTGTTTCCATCGTATAGGCAGTGTGGGTATGTCCTACCGACCGCCACCATAGGACTGACGTGGCCTTGGGTGTGTCGGTCAGTCCAAGCGCCATCCCCGGAATATCATAGGGGCTGTCTGCGATGCCCTCGATCGAGCTGTGGTCGACGCCGTCATGCACTGCAACCGCTTCGAACGGGGTGCCCTTCATGATCGACTGCCCAGCGACCTGATGCTGCCATCCAACGATATTCCCCTCCGCATTCAACCCGACACGGACTTTGTGGCCGAAGGCCGGGCGGTAGTACCCGCTGCGAATGTCGTCTTCCCGCGTCCAGACCAGTTTGACCGGGCGCGAGCGGTCGGTGACAACAAAGGCCAACGCGGCCTCAACCTGATAATCCGCATCCGGTGTTGCGCGACGCCCGAAAGACCCGCCGGCCAGCATCGTTCTGATGTGGATTTTCTCGGGTGGCAGCTGAAAGATTTGCTGATACGCCATGTGCGGACCGGTTGGCATCTGAGCGCCATCATGCAGAACGATGTCACCCTCTTCTGTCTGTTCGATTGTGCAGTTCAGTGGCTCCATCGGAGCATGGGCGAGGAGCGGGTAGTAAAAAGTTTTTTCTACGACCGTATCCGCCGCGTCGATCGCCGCCGAAACCGTGGCAACATCTGCCTTGTTCACGTTATAGGTCGGCTGGGCATTCAGCGCGTCCATGATCTCGGCCTTGATCTGATCCGAGTCGCGCGTTTCAGCGCCTGACATGTCCCATTCGACCTCAAGCGCGTCACGCGCCTGAATCGCCGCCCAGGTATCTTCGGCATAGACCGCAACGCCCGCCTGATTGGGCAGTGCAGCGGCGCTGATATAGCCTTTGATCTCTTTCGAGGCGCTGTCGTCAAAGCTGATGACAACACCACCGCGCGACTCCGGACGTTTGATCATCGCCACCATCTGGTTGGGCAGGTGGACATCCATGGCGTACATCGCCTGTCCGTTGCCTTTGATTGCCGAGTCCTTGCGGCGCACGGCCTCGTTTCCGATCAGGCGGAATTCCGAGGGGTCTTTCAGGCGTGGCTCGGTCGGCGCTTCCATCTGCGAAGCGGCTGCCACGAAATCGGCAATCGGTGCAGATTTCTCGTCTGCTTTGACGATGCCTTCCTCAATGGTGATGCCTGATGCATCTACACCCCATCTTTGGGCGGCGGCGTTGATCAGCATCTCGCGGGCGGCAGCGCCCGCCTGGCGATATTGCTGCCAGGAGTTCGCCATTGCGGTTGACCCGCCGGTGCCTTGGAAGGGGCCAAACAGCAGATTGTTATAGACTTGGGGGTTAGAGGGCGCGAATTCGTATTCGATCTGGTCCATGGACACGCCGATCTCCTCGGCGATAAGCGTCGGCAGGCCGGTCGCCGGCCCCTGACCCTTTTCGAAGTGTTTGACGATGGCAGTCACAGTGCCGTCCGCGTCAATCTTCACAAATGGGTTGAGCTGCGTCGTCTCGGACGAGGCCGCAGCCAGAACGCCATCGGGGCGGGCTCCAATCAGCAAGACGGCACCGGTAGCAGCAGCGCCTTTCAGAAAACTACGGCGAGAGGTGTTGATGGTCATGGATCAGGCCTCCAGAATTTCGGCTGCGCGCTGGATACCGGCGCGGATGCGTTGATAGGTGGCACAGCGACAGGCGTTGCCGGACATGTAATCGTCGATTTCTTCAACGCTGGGCTTTGGATTCTCGGACAGCAACCCGACCGCCGACATCACCTGACCCGACTGGCAATAGCCGCATTGAACCACGTCCAGCTCGACCCAAGCCTGCTGGACAGCAGCGCCGATATCATTTTCGCCCACCGCTTCGATCGTGGTGATTTCGGCACCTTCGACATCTTCGATATATGTCTGGCACGAGCGCACCGGCTCTCCGTCCAGATGCACGGTGCAGGCCCCACAGGACGCGACACCGCAGCCGAACTTGGTTCCTGTCATCTTCAGTTCGTCACGGATTACCCACAGCAGGGGCGTGCCGGGCTCGGCCTCAACCGTGTGGGTCTGGCCGTTCAGTTTCAATGTCAAAGCCATTGGGGGCATCTCCTGTTGGGCTGGCTACCTGAATCGGTAAACTGGCGGGTTTACCTTAGGCAGGGGACAGGGCGTTGTAAACCCGAGAGTTTACCTAGCGTTTGACCGGCTCATATCAAAGGGTCTATAGCTTTGGAGCATGAATGACCTCAGCGCACCGAAAGCATCAAAGCATGCCCAGATCATCGAGGCTGCCGTAGCTGAATTCCAAGAAAAGGGGTTCTCGTCGGCCAGCATGGATCGGATTTCGGCAAGGGCCGAGGTCTCCAAGCGCACGCTGTACAAGTATTTCGAAAGTAAGGAAAACCTGTTCCGCTCAATCGTGGTTGAGCTGTCGAACCGCTTCTCTGAGGTGCTGGATATCAGATACGAAAAGGGCCGGGATATCCAAGAGCAACTGACCGATCTGGCCTGGGCAGAAGGGCGCATTCTGATGTCCCCCGAGGTGATGGCAATGTCGCGTATGGTGATCAGCGAAACCTTGCGCAATCCCGACCTTGCGGTCGCCGCGCAGGGTAAGCTGGACAAAACCGCTATTTTCTCAGCCATGCTGAAAGAAGCAGCGGAAGATGGTCAGCTGCGCATCGACAACCCTGAGGTCGCAGGCCGTGAATTCATCGGATTGATCAAGAGCAGGGCATTCTGGCCCATGGTTTTTTGCGGGTCTGTACTTAGTCAGGACGAAATGTCTGATACCATTCAGCGCAGCGTCGAAATGATGATTTGCCGGTACGGTGTCGACAATCGGTAACGCGGTTGGCAGACACAAGGACGGCCCCTTTCGAATATGCTAAACCCCGGGCTGCCCGATTCGAAGGGCAGGAATTTGCGGTTTCGATCCGTCAGATTGGATACCGGGTGCGACGAGGACTCAGCATTGAATGACAAGGTAAGACAAGCCGCACGCCTGAGCGTCGCCCCTATGATGGATTGGACGGACAGGCATTGTCGCTATCTGCATCGGTTGCTGAGCACCGAGGCGCTGCTGTACACTGAAATGGTCACAGCGCCTGCGTTAGTTCGGGGTGGCGCGCTGCATTTGCTGGACCACAACCCGCAGGAGCATCCCGTGGCCCTGCAACTGGGCGGGTCGGACCCTCAGGAATTGGCACAAGCGGCCCGGTTGGGGGCGGATGCTGGTTATGATGAGATCAATCTGAATTGTGGCTGCCCGTCTGATCGAGTACAATCTGGCACTTTTGGTGCGGTGCTGATGAAATCCCCTGACCGCGTTGCGGATTGTGTTGCCGCAATGCGCGAAGCCGTGGACGTAGATGTCACGGTCAAATGCCGCATTGGAGTCGACGACCAACAGCCCGAAGACATTTTGCCTGAGTTTCTGAGCCAGATCAGGCAAGCGGGATGCACACGGGTCACGATCCACGCGCGCAAAGCCTGGCTGCAAGGGCTCAGCCCCAAAGAAAACCGGGATATTCCACCCCTGGATTATGATCTCGTGCATCGGATGAAGGCGGAATTCCCGGATATGCACATCTCTATAAATGGTGGCATTGCTGATCTGGAACAGGCGCGCGGGCATCTGGATGCAGGGCTGGATGGTGTCATGATCGGGCGGGCTGCGTATCATCAGCCGTCAGATGTTCTGTCCACGGCGGATCCTGTGATTTTTGGGGTCGGTCAGACCGCCGACCCGTTTGCTGTTGTCCGGAAAATGGTGCCTTATATCGAATGCCATCTTGCTGGCGGGGGGCGCTTGCACCAGATTACGCGACATATGCTGGGCCTGTTCGCAGGACGGCCGGGTGCGCGGGCTTGGCGGCGGACCCTGTCTGAAGGTGCGGTGCATGACGGGGCGGGCCCCGAGGTTATGTTGCAGGCACTGGATCATGTCGCGCCTCTGACCGAGGCCTGAATGGTGGCAATACGGCAAAAGGTCGGTTGGGGGGAATGATGCCCGAAGTAATGTTGCTTGCTCAGATGCTGGTTCTTCTGCTGGTGATCGGAGCGCTGGCAGGCGTTTTGGCGGGTCTGTTGGGTGTCGGCGGAGGCATCGTGCTGGTCCCTGCTTTTTTCTATGCGTTTCAGACCCTTGGGTATGGCGGCCCGCAGTTGATGCAGCTGTGCCTTGCCACCTCACTGGCAACGATTATCGTAACCTCACTGCGGTCGGTTCTGGCACATAACAAAAAGGGTGCCGTTGATTGGGATATCCTGCGCAGTTGGGGTCCGGGCATCGCCATCGGTGCGGTGTTGGGCGTGATGGTGGCATCCGCTCTTCGGACCGAGGCATTGCAAGCCCTGTTCGGTGTATTGGGTATGGTGATTGGTGCCTATCTTGGTCTGGGTAAATCCGAATGGCGGCTTGGAGACGCCATGCCCAAGGGCCTGAAACGCGCGCTCCTGTCGCCCTCGGTCGGCTTCCTATCCGTTCTGATGGGTATCGGCGGCGGCAGCTTTGGCGTGCCGTTAATGAGCTTGTTCAACACGCCAATTCACCGGGCTGTGGCTACGGCGGCCGGGTTTGGCGTGATCATCGCTGTGCCCTCGGTCATGGGGTTCCTGTTTCTCGAAATTGCCCCTGAACACCGCCCGCCCTTTACCATCGGCGCCGTCAATCTGATTGCCTTTGGGATTGTGGTCGCCATGACCATGATCACTGCGCCTTGGGGCGTTAAGTTGGCCCATGCGATGGATCCAAAGCCGCTCAAGCGGATATTCGCGGTCTTTCTGACTCTGGTCGCCCTGAATATGTTGCGCAAGGCGTTGGGTTTTTGAGTTCTTTCGAGGAAAAGGGCTGGGTGAAATTTCCCCACGACCGGGCTATTCTGGACTGGGTATCTTATGCGCTGCCCGCAGCACGCGCTGCTGCGGCGGATCCGGAATTCGCGCATTGGCTGGACTGTGAAGGGACCTGGTTCATTGGGGTCGACGCGCTGAACAACGACACCGAGGGCAGGGTCCAGGGGTCCCCGGTTCTGACCGGGGCCGTCATGGATTTCATAGTGTCGCGTTATGGGTCGTTGCCATTGCACAAAGCCCAGGTCTCGGTCATTTACCCCGGCTACCCGTTGCCCCGACGCGGAGAGGGCAAGGCTGCTGCCCAGTATCGAGCAAAGCGGGATGCGGCCCATGTGGATGGATTACGCCCGTCCGGCCCGGACAGGCGCCGAAGGGTCGAGGAACCGCATGCGTGGATACTGGGCATTCCATTGACTGATGCCAGCGAGAATGCGTCCCCGATGGTTCTTTGGGAAGGTAGCCACAAGATCATGCAGGCTGCATTTGCGGATGCACTTGAAGACAAGCGCCCGGAAACTCTGGATCAGGTGGACATAACAGATGTTTATCAGGCTGCCCGTCGTGAGGTCTTTGATACTTGCCGTCGCATCGTACTGCCCGCACGTCCGGGCGAGGCCTATCTGCTGCACCGCCACTGCCTGCACGGGGTAGCGCCATGGGGCAGCGGGGCTGAGGCTGGGTCGGATGGCCGGATGATCGCCTATTTTCGGCCTGAATGCGCTGGCGGTGTGGCCGAATGGATCAAATCCTCCTAACGTTCTGTCATTATACAGATTTGGAGGATTTTTTGATGATTGCTGTCCACAAAAACTCTGACGGAGCATTGATTGAAATCGAGCTTTCCGGCGAAGTGACAGGTACGGACTATTCCACAACATTGATCCCGGCGATTGAGGCCGCACTGGCCGAACACGACACGGTGCGGTTGTTGGCGATCGTGCAGCCAGAGTTCAAAGGGTACGATCTGAATGCGGTTTGGTCGGATACAAAATTGGGCCTCAGCCACTGGCGCGGCTTTGACCGAATTGGAGTGGTGGCGGATCAGGGTTGGGTTCAGACCAGTATCCGGCTTGCGGCTCCGCTTTTCCCTTGCCCTGTGCAGGTATTCGATCACGCGAATATTGAAGAAGCGCGCCGATGGTTGCGCGAATCTCTGGGCTCTATTCACGTTATGGATCTGGGCGGCCCCTGCGTGCAGGTCAGCCTGATGGGAAAACTCGACCCTGGCGAATTCAAAAAGGCCGAAACCGATCTGGACTACATTTTGCAGGAGAAACAGGGGTTTCGCCTGCTGATTGATCTGTCCAAGTTTGACGGATGGCAAGGCCTTACGGCGCTTGCCTCGCATTTTCGGCTGGCCCGGGGGCATATTGGTAATCTGGATCGGGCAGCGGTTGTTGGCGACAAAGCCTGGCAACATCTGGCCCAACGGGTGGCCAGCCACATCCTCGGCACACGCACTCAGTTCTTTCCCGCCGAGGAAATTCAGAACGCCAAAACATGGCTTGCGTCTGGGTAGAAACGCAGCGGCTTGAGCCTGCTGTGACATTTACGTCAGGGCACAGAAATATCAGCAAGGATTTTTCTTGATCGATTGGTCAAAAAAGACGTACACAGATCGAACTCCTCTGCCGAGCCACTGCAGAGGATCGATTGTTGAAACGCGCCGCTGTGGGTTGCCACTCACTCACCAGCTGTCAACGAACTTGACCCCCTCGTAGTTCAGACCAGCCCGCAGCGGTGCAGATTCAGCAATCACATCCTTTTGTGGAAATCTCAGGCCTTGTTGAGCCGCCCCGCCCGGCCGCCGCGCCGTTTGGCAAGCAGCGGTTTGCGAGACGGTAGGTCTGCCATGATATCGGCGCGCTCAGAGCTGTCCATTTTCGACCAGCGAGAGATTTCGTCGATCGTGCGGTAGCAACCGGTACAAATACGCTCGGTCGGGTGCACAACGCAGATCTGGATGCACGGGCTTTCGACCTCGTTCCTTTTCCAAACCATGTTCGACATCAGCGTTTTCCGATCCTTAAAGAAAGCGCATTCTGTCCAGCGCGCCTTGCAGAATATAGCCTGCCGCGACGTGGTCGATAACCTGTCCGCGACGCTTTCGTGTCGTATCCGCCTCAAGCAGTGCCTTTTCTGCCGCAACCGTGCTGAGCCGTTCGTCCCAGAACCCGATCGGAACTTCGGTCAAACGGGACAGGTTTCGGGCAAAGGCACGGGTGGACTGGCAGCGCGGCCCTTCGCTGCCGTCCATGTTTTTCGGCAGACCCAGTAGGATGCCCCCGATCTCACGGTCGGCGATGATTTCCAGCAGACGGGCAGAATCCAGAGTGAATTTCTTGCGCCTTACGGTCTCCAGCGGGCTTGCAACACCGCGCATCCGGTCCGAGACTGCAACCCCGATAGTCTTTTCTCCCAGATCGAGACCGATCAACGCGCTCATAGGCGCAAGCGCGCCTGCAAATTCCTCAAAAATATCATGGATCATTGGGTCACCCCAGCCTGAGCTGCTGCCGCACCAAGGATATCCAGTGCGTTGTCATTGTCCGAGAATACGGATTGGGCTTCGGCGTAGATCGCGGTGGCCCGGTCGATGTCGCCAACCACCCCAAGGGCACCGATCAGTCGGGCCCATTCTTCGGGGGAGCCGCCTTCGGTTGCAAGCCTGTCTGACAGTTGCTCGACCATGCCAAGGATCATCTCTTGTCGCTCTTGTGCGGTCAGAGATGCAGCGGCCTCGATGTCATCCTCACCGGGGCCTGGGTTCCCTGCTGGTATAGGGGCGGCATTGAACACACCCGCACGAAAGGCCAGATCGTCCATCTGTGCGCGAATGGCCGTTGCCCAGGGGGCATTTGTCGGCGCGCTTCCAAGTGCATCCACCCAGATCCTGTAACCGATATCAGGTCGTCCGACCTGTACCATCATCTGTCCCAGGTAATACAAGGCTGGACCATGGCGTGGATCACGCTGCAATGACTGTTTCAATGCGTCTTCAGCTTCGGGCGAGATATATCCGTTGGTAGCAAGGATCATCATCTCGGCAAGATGCGAATAGGCATCTGCGGGTGCAGTATTCCCGGACAGTTCGATCACACGTTGCTGCGCTTTGTAGGCGGCATGGAAGTTACCTGCGTTCGCCTCGTGCTGGGCAAGAAGGATATGTCCTTGTAGGTCATCAGGACGACCGGAAACGGTTTCGCGTAGTTGCCCGAGAAGAGAGGCATAGCTTTCGTCAAGCTGTGGCAGTGGTGCGGGTGGCGTGGCGGCTTCTGCCTCGGCCTGACTGGGGCGCTCTGTGCGCAGAGCATCGGCCATTTCTAGCCGCAATGACAGGGGCTGATCGGGGAGCCCGGCTGCACCAAGCTTCAGATACATCCAGGATCCTCCGCCAACCAGGATGGCCGCGACAAATATGGATGCCGCAACCGAGATCCATTTGGACGGCCCTTGCGGTTCAGACAAAGATTGCATCTGCGCATCAGCCGCAAGAATGCGGCGTGAAATTTCCGTGCGAACTCGCTCGGCATCTGCGTCAGCGATGACACCACGGGCCAAGTCTCGATCTACGCTGGCCAACTGTTCACGATAGACCTGCAAGTCATACGCAGTGGATGGTTCGCGCGTATCTCGCCTACGCAGTATCGAAATCCCAAGAAAAACCGCTATCAGGACGGCGGTGGCTATGATGAGGGCCCAGAAGGTCATGATAACTCCAAGATGGCTGTCCTGACTTAGACCTGTGGCGGGGCGGAAAAAAGGGACAAATGGCCGCGAGGGGGCTTCATGTCGCAATAATAAGGGCGATGTCGCAATAGTGCGATATTATGGCGTTGCACGGCAGGGGCCAAAGGCGGTTACACGGCATACCTGCGCCAATCACCGAACCGGATGGATTCGCTTATGAAACACTATTCAGCCTTTGCTGTGGCGCGCGAAGCGCTGCGCTATCATACCGGATGGGAACGCGCCTGGCGTTCGCCCGAGCCCAAGAAACGCTATGACGCCATTATTGTGGGGGCGGGTGGCCATGGTCTGGCAACCGCCTATTACCTGGGTAAGAACTATGGCATCCAGAATGTCGCTGTGATCGAAAAAGGCTGGCTGGGCGGTGGTAATACCGGTCGGAACACAACCATCATCCGCTCGAACTATCTGCAGGATCCGTCTGCCGCGATCTATGAAAAGGCGCGCAGCCTTTATGAGGATTTGAGTCAGGACCTGAACTATAACGTCATGTTCAGCCCGCGCGGCGTGATGATGCTGGCGCAGACCCAGCATGAAATCCGCGGCTATCAGCGCACGGCTCATGCGAATGCGCTGCAGGGTGTAAAGACTGAATGGATCACACCTGAACGGGTCAAGGAACTGGTACCAATCATCAATCTCGAAGGCCCGCGCTATCCGGTTCTGGGTGCGCTGTGGCAGGAACGCGGTGGCACCGCCCGTCACGATGCGGTGGCTTGGGGCTATGCGCGCGCTTGTTCCGCCATGGGCATGGATATAATCCAGCAATGCGAAGTGACCGGGGTTCGGTCACAGGATGGTCGTGTTGTCGGTGTCGACACCACCAAGGGTGCGATCGACTGTGACAAGCTGGGAATCGTGGTTGCGGGCCATTCCGGTCAACTGGCCGAAATGGCGGGCTTCCGTCTGCCGCTTGAGGCGATTGCTCTGCAGGCGCTGGTGTCTGAGCCGATCAAACCCTGCATGGACGTGGTCGTGATGGCCAACACGGTGCATGGCTACATGTCGCAATCCGACAAGGGAGAGATGGTGATCGGTGGCGGCACCGACGGGTTCAACAACTACACCCAACGCGGCAGCTTCCACCATATCGAAGAAACTGTGCGCGCGCTGGTCGAGACCTTCCCGATGATCTCACGCCTGAAAATGCTGCGGCAATGGGGCGGGATCGTGGATATGACCGGCGACCGCTCGCCCATCCTGTCAAAAACACCGCTTGGGAACTGTTTCATCAACGGTGGCTGGGGCACCGGTGGCTTCAAGGCCATTCCGGGGTCCGGCTGGGGCATGGCACAGCTGATGGCCACGGGCCATTCACCGCTGACCGAGGCGTTCTCATTGGATCGTTTCAAAGAAGGCCGCTTCATCGACGAAAGCGTCGCGGCCGGGGTGGCGCACTGATGCAGATTTTTCGGCGAAAAATCTCGCGCGCCCGTTACTCAGATTTCGCATGCAGCATGGTCTCGCCTGCTGCCGAGAGGATGAACATATGCTGATCCTGAATTGCCCCTATTGCGGCGTCGATGCCGAAGAAACCGAATTGGCCGCCGGTGGCGAGGCGCATCTGAAGCGTTTCGGTCCGGGCTCGTCGGATGGTGACTTCCACGATTACCTGTTCATGCGTGAAAACCCTAAAGGCGTTCATTTCGAACGCTGGCGCCATGCGAATGGATGCGGCAAGTGGTTCCACGCGGCGCGCTGCACGCAAACGCTCGAAGTTTTCGGCACCTACTCTGCCCAGGTGTTTGAGCCGCCCAAAGAAATTCGCGAGGCGATCACCGCCAAGCGCCCTGGCTGGACGTGGAGAGAATACAAATGATCCGCGCCACCACCCGTAATTCCGCCTGCGAAAGGTCCGCATCATGAGCACCCGTCTCGCAAATCAAGGCCGGCTGATTGACCGGTCGAAACAGGTCACATTCTCCTTCAACGGCACTTCGATGCAGGGCTACGAAGGCGACACGCTTGCCTCGGCCTTGCTGGCTAATGATCAGATGATGATGGGCCGGTCGTTCAAGTATCACCGCCCGCGTGGTGTTGTCGCCAGTGGTGCGGAAGAACCCAACGCTCTGGTCGGTCTGGGGCAGGGCAATCGGTTCGAGCCGAACCAGCGCGCCACCACGACCGAGCTGTTCAACGGTCTGACCTCGATTTCTCAGAACCACTGGCCGAACCTGGAATTTGATATCGGTGCGATCAATACGCACCTGTCGCGGTTCCTGCCGGCTGGCTTCTATTACAAGATGTTCATTCATCCCAAGCCGTTCTGGAAACACGTCTACGAGCCGTTCATCCGCCAATCTGCCGGTCTGGGTAAAGCCCCCGACAAGGACAGCCGTGATGCGGATACCTATGAGCATTTCTACAACTTCGTCGATGTGTTGGTGATCGGTGGCGGTGTGGCCGGTTTACAGGCTGCCAAAGTGGCTGCTCAGACCGGTGCAAAGGTCATGTTGATTGAGCAGACTGCGCATTGGGGTGGCCGTGCCCCAGTTGATGGCGGCACAATCAATGATGAGCCTGTGGATAAGTTCGTGGAACAAACTGTTTCCGAACTTGAAACAATGGGCAATGTCATCTTGCGCAATCGCTGCATGGGTGCAGGGGTCTATGACCATGGCTATGTGCTGGGCTATGAACGCCTGACAGACCACAAGCCTGGTGCACAGGGCCCGCGCCATCGTCTCTGGCGTATTCGGGCGAAACAGGTCGTGACTGCTACCGGTGCGATTGAGCGTCCGTTGTCTTTTGCGGGTAATGATGTGCCGGGTGTCATGCTGGCCTCGGCCATGCGGGATTATGTCGTGAACTGGGGTGTGACACCCGGTGAAAAGGTGATTGTGGCCACCAATAATGACGACGCCTACCGGACTGCGATCACCTTGAAACAGGCCGGTGTCGATATCTTGCGTGTGGTTGACGCAAGGGCTACCTCCGGCCCTCTGGCTGAAGAGGCGCGACAACTGGGTATCCGCGTCGATGTGGGCAAGGCCATTGCCAAAGTCAAAGGCGGCAAACGCGTCAAGAAAGTTGCCATTTGCAATCAGGACGGCATCGGTGGCGCCCGTGAAGAGGTCGAATGCGACGCTGTTGCGATGTCGGGCGGCTGGTCTCCGGTTGTGCATATGTGGTCGCATTGCGGCGGCAAGCTGATCTGGGACGATGCCAATGCGCATTTCCGGCCGGATCCTGCGCGACCCCCGCTTGGGGCCGATGGCGAAGGGTTCGTCGTAGCCGCCGGGGCATCGAATGGCCCGATGGCGCTGGGCGATGTGCTGGCCGATGCCGATGCAGCCGGTAAGGCCGCAGCCAAAGCGGCTGGTTTCAAAACCAAACGCACCAAAGCGCCTGTCGGGGAAACTACGTCCGAGGCACCTATGGCTGCAGTCTGGTTGATGCCTGCGAACGCGGATATTCAACTGCGGATGAAGTCCTGGCTGGACTTCCAAAACGACGTCAAAGTGTCGGACGTTCAGTTGGCCGCGCGCGAAGGATATGAGAGCGTCGAACATACCAAGCGTTACACCACTCTGGGCATGGCAACGGATCAGGGTAAACTGAGTAACATCAACGGATTGGCGATCCTAGCTGATGCGTTGGACTCCGAAATCCCGAAGGTTGGAACAACAACGTTCCGCCCGCCTTACACCCCAATTTCAATGGCATCTATCGGCGGTGAGGCACGTGGTGAGGTGTTCCAGCCAATCCGCCAGACTCCGATGCATAACTGGCACGACAAGAACGGCGCCGATTGGGAGCCGGTCGGCCATTGGCGCCGGACCTATGCCTATGTTCGCCCGGGTGAAACCGTGCATGACGCCGTGAACCGTGAGGTGAAAAACACCCGCGAGAACCTCGGCTTGCTGGACGCCTCGACCCTGGGTAAGTTGATCGTCAAAGGGCCGGACGCAGGCAAGTTCCTGGACATGATGTACACCAACATGATGTCTACGCTGAAGATCGGCAAATGCCGCTATGGCCTGATGTGTTCCGAAAATGGCTTTCTGATCGACGACGGTGTTGTTGCTAGGATCGACGAAGACACATGGTTGTGCCACACCACCACCGGCGGGGCCGAACGTATCCACGGTCACATGGAAGAATGGCTGCAAACCGAATGGTGGGACTGGAAAGTCTATGTTGCCAACGTGACCGAGCAATATGCGCAGGTCGCCGTTGTTGGCCCCAACGCCCGCAAGGTGCTTGAAAAGCTCGGCGGCATGGATGTGTCGAAGGAGGCGCTGCCCTTCATGGAGTGGCGCGATGGCAAGATCGGCGACTTTGATTGCCGGGCCTATCGCATCTCGTTCTCGGGTGAGCTGTCGTACGAGATCGCCGTACCTGCATCCCAAGGGCAGGCCTTCTGGGATGCGCTGACAGAGGCAGGCAAGGAATTCGGCGTGATGCCCTATGGCACCGAATGTCTGCACATCCTTCGGGCCGAGAAAGGCTTTATCATGATCGGCGACGAAACCGATGGAACCGTGATCCCGCAGGATCTGGGGCTGCATTGGGCGCTGTCGAAAAAGAAAGAGGATTACCTCGGCAAGCGCGCACATTCGCGCAGCCATATGGCCGATCCCGAGCGTTGGAAACTGGTGGGTCTTGAGACTGTGGATGGTTCTGTCATCCCGGATGGGGCTTACGCAGTGGGCGAGGGTGTCAACGCCAACGGTCAGCGCAACATGATCGGTCGTGTGACCTCAACCTATTATTCGGCCAACCTGGGCAAAGGTATCGCCATGGGCTTGATCAAGCATGGTCCTGACCGCATGGGCGAGATTGTCGAGTTCCCGGGCACCGATGGCAAATCCTACAAAGCAAAGATCGTAGATCCGATCTTCTTCGACAAGGACGGGGAGAAGCAGAATGTCTGAACCCATCAGCGCACTGAACCACGCCAGCTATGAGGGCATCGCCAAGGTTGAAGAATGCGGTCTGCAGGGCATGATCACCCTGCGCGGCGACCTGTCCGACAAGGTTCTGGTGAAGGCCGTCAAAGACGCCACCGGTCAGAAAGTACCCGGCCAGCGCGAGGCATTTGTCGACGGAGACTGCGGTGTTTGCTGGATGTCCACCGACGAATTGCTTGTGCTTGTCCCATATGCCGAGGTCGAGGCCAAACTGGCCGCGATGACCAACGCGCTGAGCGGTGTGCATGCCCTGGCGGTCAACGTCTCGGATGCCCGCGCGGTGTTCAGCATCTCGGGCGCGAACGCTCGCGAAGTTCTGGGCAAACTGGCCCCGGTAGATCTGTCGGCTGACGCCTTCCAACCCGGCCAAATCCGCCGTTCGCGCTTGGCGCAGGTTGCCGGTGCGTTCTGGCTGGATGACGCCGAAACTCTCCGCGTCGTCTGCTTCCGGTCAACCGCAGACTACGTGTTCAAACTGTTGAAGGTCGCAGCGCAGCCGGGCAGTGAGGTCGGGGTTTATTAGGTTCCGAAGCTAGGAAAAAAAGCCCCGGATTTTCCGGGGCTTTTGCGGTTTAACCGAAGCTTAACCATCGATCACTTTGCATTTGCCTTGCCCTGAAGGCTTGTTGACAAAGTTGGCATTCACCCAGTTGCCTCTCAGTTTCACGGTGTTGTCAGAAGGGTCAATGCGGGCCGTGTAATTTACCCGGACTTTTTGGCCGCCAAACTCTGTCAACTCAACGCGCCAATCCAGCTTGTAACGCTTCTTTCTATCAATTTTCAGCTTAGCGGACTGCATTTCGTTGTGCCCGCTGGCTGTTTGCGCACTAACGCCGTCCTTATCAATAACAAAGATATAGCGGGGCGCGACCCACCCGGTTCCGTCGCGGTCGCGAACGGCACAATCGTAAGTAATTGTTTCAGCCGCCGCTGCCTGTGCAAAAACGGTAAAAATGGATGCTAAGAAAAGATATTTCATGGTTCCTCGTTTACTCGGTCTATCCAGAAGGGAAGACACCAAACAACGCGAGAGTTTCAAGCGCATATGCAACTAATGCACGAAAAAAATACTGCACCTTCTATTCATGCAACACAACGGCGCGATACCGCTTCAACTCTTGAGGTTGCAGCAATTCTTCGACCTTTAGCGGGTGCCCGTTTTCGTCTTGAATTTCGGTGTAGAATGAAAGGCTTTCAAGGAGTTGAGATGTCCGTGTAAGCCGGTCTTCCTCGGCCAGAAGGGGCGAGTGGAGCGAAAGATAGAGGGCCGGGCGATGCTTTTTCAGAAAGGGCAGAAGGCTCGGCAGAACCGCAAATTCTGCCCCTTCGATATCCATCTTGACCAAGGAGACACGGGACAGGTCATTTACGGCCTCGAACTGATCCCACTCGATGGTCAATGCATCTGTCCCATGCACCCCGTCATGCAACAGTGAACTGGTGGAATCCCCGGGTTCACCGCGAACGGATGCCATACGGGCCACGCCGAATTGATCCGACAATGCGACGCCAAATGCCGAAACATTGCGAATGTCGTTCAGGTCCAGATTCCACGCCAGATGCCGAAACGCGGTGGGGTCTGGTTCGAAACACCAGACGTGGCGGGCTTTGCGGGCACCGTACAACACCGTTGGGCCGATCCATGCCCCGATGTCCAGATAGTCGCTGTCCGGCGTTAGATATCTATCCAGCACGGCAAAAGTCTCGGGCTCCCACGCGCCGGCCGAGGCCTTGCGCCAGAACTTTGAGTGGTAGGGATCCAGCCGGAAAGGCTCGCCATTCAGGCTGCCCGCATAGTATCCGCGGGCGCGGTAAAACATCTTGCGCGCCTGAGTTAGCATCGCGGACCTCCGGGTTTTATGATCTCTGCCCTTGACCTGCGGCACTTGCCAAAGCATTTAACCTTTGGAAACCGCAACATTCATTTTCAACAGGGGGCCGAGATGGCTTTTGAACTTCCTGATCTTCCTTATGCACACGACGCGCTGGCAGCCAAGGGCATGTCCGCCGAAACATTGGAATTTCACCACGACCTGCACCACAAGGCCTATGTCGACAACGGCAACAAGTTGATCGCCGGTACCGAGTGGGACGGCAAGTCGCTGGAAGAGATCATCACCGGCACCTACGACGCAAATGCCGTGGCGCAAAACGGCATCTTCAACAACATCAGTCAGCTTTGGAACCACAACCAGTTCTGGGAGATGATGGGCCCCGGCGACAACGCCATGCCTGGCGAGCTGGAAAAGGCGCTGGTCGAATGCTTTGGCTCGGTTGACGAGTTCAAGTCGCAGTTCAGCGCAGCTGGTGCCGGTCAGTTCGGCTCGGGCTGGGCGTGGCTGGTCAAGAATGCGGACGGTTCGTTGGCAGTGACCAAGACCGAAAACGGCGTGAACCCGCTGTGCTTTGGTCAGACTGCTCTGTTGGGTTGCGACGTGTGGGAGCATTCCTATTACATCGACTTCCGCAACAAGCGTCCGGTGTACCTGTCGAACTTCCTCGACAATCTGGTGAACTGGGAAAACGTCGCTTCGCGGATGTGATCCAGTGACCCGTAGAGGGTTCATAAAGGGCCTGCTGGCAGTGATGCTGGCAGGCCTTTTTGCTGCCACGTATGGTTTCTTCATCGAACCCGCGCTGCGCCTGCGTGTTCGTAAGTGGCGGATCCGGCGCGCGGACTGGACCGCACCGCCGCTGCGGATCGCGGTTCTTGCTGATCTGCATGTGGGTGAGCCCTATGTGGGGCTGAAAAGAATCCAGCAGATCGTCCGGCGCACCAATGCCTTGTCTCCCGATCTTATCCTGTTGTTGGGTGACTACGCCGCCGGGCATAGGATAAATCTAAAACCTGTGAAAATTGCCGATCTGGCGCCAGTGTTGTCCGGATTGCAGGCAAAGCATGGTGTCTATGCGGTTCTGGGAAATCACGATTGGTGGGATGACCGGTCAGCCCAAAAGCGCAGGGGCGGGCCGAATCTGTACGGCGATGCGCTGAGGCGGAATGGTATCCGGGTGCTTTCAAACGAGGCCTTCAAACTGGATGGTGCCGGGATTTGGCTTGCAGGCCTCGAAGATCAGTTGGCGATTTATACGGGCAATGGTCGATACCAAGGGCTGGATGACCTGCCTACGACGCTTAGGCAGATCACGGATGATGCCCCGGTGGTGATGATGGCGCATGAACCGGATATCTTCCCCAAAATTCCTGATCGCGTGGCCCTGACCCTGTCAGGTCATACTCATGGAGGGCAGGTACGGCTGTTTGGCTGGTCGCCGGTGGTGCCCTCGAAATTCGGCAATCGCTATGCCTATGGTCACGTGCGCGAAGGCAATCGTGATCTGGTCGTGTCCGGGGGTATCGGATGTTCGATCCTGCCCGTGCGTTTTGGTGTAACGCCCGAAATTACGGTCATCGAACTGTCCTCCTAACCGGTGAAAACTCGCCTATAACCGCAGTTTCGCGGTCCGGCCGGATTGTAAGACGGCGCGCAGTGCTTACTTTAAGTGTGGCGGAGGAGAGAGCCGCAAATCACTTTAAAAAAATTCCAGGCGGCGCGGCGAAAAACAAAGCTGCGTAAACGGTTAGCCGTGCCTGAAACCCGAGGGATGGTCTCAGAAAAACCAAAACAGGAGATCACAATGGTCGCACTATCGCAGGGAACATGGATTGTCATTGCCGACGGGGAAAAGGCGCTGTTCATGGAGAATATCACGGATGCCGAAGACCCCAATCTGGTGGTTGTCTCGGTCGAAGAAAGCGACGGCTCAGGCGTCAGGCCTTCGGATCGGGCAGGGCGACGCTCTGACAACGGGCCCAATCAGAAATCAGCCGTTGAGGAACCCAAGTGGAAATCGCAGGCCAAGTCTCTGTTCGTGCAGGATGTGGCAAATCTGTTGAATCGCAAAGGCCTGAAGGGGGCATATAAGCGCCTGGTACTGGTCGCCAGCCCTCATGTTCTGGGGCTTCTGCGCCGCCGCCTGCACAGCGAAGTCCTAAGGAAAGTGGTGGCCGAGGTTGATAAGACCCTGACCAACCACCCGCTGAACAAAGTGGAACAGGTTCTGATCAGCCGTCTAAAACCCGCCACCTAGGTCTGCGGCAATCTGCAGGCGGGTCACACCGCCCGACTAGCCCTTATGCGGGACCAACATCGCTCTCAGGGTCGACATCGCCGTTTCCGGGCTGTCGACCCACGCTATGAAATCGGCCAGAGATGTGTCCGCAAATCCCTGGCCGATGACCTGCTGCACAAGATCATGGAGGGCATCCCAATATCCATCAACATTCATAACCAGAATGGGCTTGTCGTGCAGACCCAACTGTCGCCATGTCAGGGCTTCGAACAATTCGTCCAGTGAACCCGGACCACCCGGCAGGACAACCACCGCATCGGCATTCATGATCATGACCTTTTTGCGTTCGTGCATCGTTTCGGTGATCACGAACCGGGTCAAGTCTGTCTTGCCAACCTCGCGCTTTAGCAGGTGAACGGGAATCACGCCGAACGTGTCCCCTCCGGCGGCTTGGGCCGCACGCGCGACCTCGCCCATCAGACCCACATCGCCCGCGCCATAGACCAGTCGCCAGCCCTCCTGCGCCAGAAGCTGACCAAAGGAGCGGGCTGCGTCGGAATAGCTGGTTTGGGCGCCATTGCGTGACCCGCAATACACACAGACGGATTTCTGAGACATCGAGAGGCTTCTCCGGGGTTGTATCTGGGCTTTTGACCCGTGATAGCGGTATTGATAGATTGGCTCAACCGTCAGGCAGAATGCGTTGTAGATAAGGCATTTGCGCTGCGGAGTGAAAGGAAGAGTATGGATTCCAATTCGGGAAGCGAGAGCCCCAGATCTTTCACCTGGGGGGTGATCGCCGGTTTGCTGGTTCTGTTAGGCGTCGGCGGCGCATATTTTTCCGGCGCGTTTAACGGCAAGTCTCTCGACCCAACAGCGCAGGAAGATGTGGCAGAGGATGCGTCTGAGAACGCGTCCGTTGCCTCGGACACAGAAGAGACCCCGCAGGCCGATGCGACGACTGATACGGATACGGCAGCAGCCGAGGCTCCGACCGAAGAGGCTGACGAGACCGCTGAATCGGCTGAGGAGGTTGCTGAACCGGCTGAGGAAGTTGCCGAAGTTACGCCTCCGGCCTTGGATCAGATCTTTGTTGAGCCTGACGGGAATGCTGTTCTGTCCGGAAATGCAGAACCCGGCGCCAAGGTGCGGGTATTGCTGGACGGTGAGGCAGTTCACAGCTTTACCGTTGATGACAGCGGGCAGTTTGCCGAATTCGTGTCGATCCCGTTTTCCACGGCCGCACGCGGTCTGACACTGGAAACCGATGGGGTCGATCAACCGGTCCGCTCTGATGACTATCTGATTGCGGCTTTGCCCGAACCCGAACCAGAGGTCGCATCGGTTGATACGGCGGAAACCACCCTAGCCGACGAATCCGCAGGCGGCGATGAAACCGAGGCGGGGCAGGTCGCTCAAACCGGCGACACATCTTCTGAAGAAACGGCAGATTCCACGCAAGGACAACAGGTTGCGATCCTGCGATCGGGGGAAGACGGGGTCGAGCTTGTCCAACCTGCGACGCCTCAGAGCACCGAACCTGATCAGGTCGCGTTGGATACGATCGGGTATTCAGACACGGGTGAGGTCGAGCTGACCGGCCGCGTGGCTGATGGTTCCGCGGTACGCGTGTACCTGGACAACCAACTGGTCGCTGATATGCAGCCCACGGATGATGGAAAATGGCGCAGCGAGATCGAACGCATTGATCCCGGTGTGTATACGCTGCGTGTGGATGAGGTTGCCTCGGACGGCACGGTTAAAAGCCGTCTGGAAACCCCGTTCAAGCGTGAGCCTCTAGAAGTTCTGAGCGTGGCCGAAGTGGACGATGGGCCTGCACCCTCTCAGGAAACACCGGCCATCCGTTCGGTTACAGTACAAAAGGGTGATACGCTTTGGGCTATCTCTCGGGAACGATTTGGCGATGGTGTCTTGTATGTCAAACTGTTCGAGGCCAACCGAGGCGCGATCCGCGACCCGGATCTGATCTATCCGGGGCAGGTATTCACCATTCCGGAATAATCCTGTACCTCTGACCTTCCGGGGTCAGGGGCACTCTCTGACCGCAGTTCCGGTACGTGAAGAGACGAGTAGCCCCGATGAATTCCGACAATATCCCAAAATTGGACGCGCGCAGCTCTGGCTGGCGTACAATCCGGAAAGTTGCGCCTTATCTCTGGCCCGAGGATGAGCCCTGGGTTAAGCGCCGCGTTCTGATTGCTATGGGCATGTTGGTTCTGGCCAAGTTGATCGCGGTCTACACCCCGATTTTGTACAAAGGCGCGGTTGATAGCCTGGCGGGCGAGGGCGTTCCCCCCGTAGCGCTGGGTGCTGTTGGGTTGACGGTGGCATATGGTGTCGCGCGCATGATGACTGTTGGTTTGCAGCAGTTGCGGGATGCGGCCTTTGCTCCTGTCGGGCAGCGGGCATTGCGCGCACTGGCATTGGAGACTTTCCAGCATATCCACCAGTTGTCGATGCGCTATCACGTGACGCGGCGCACGGGCGGTCTGAGCCGTATTATCGAGCGCGGCGTAAAAGGGGTCGAGTTCCTCTTGCGTTTCCTGCTGTTTTCCATCGGGCCTTTGATCCTTGAACTGCTGCTTGTTGCGATCATTCTGATGTGGCTGTTTGATGTCTGGTATCTGGTGGTCGTCGCGGCAACGATCGCGCTGTATATCTGGTTCACATTTGCGGTGACCGAGTGGCGCGTGAAACTGCGCCGCGAGATGAATGATCAGGATACCGAGGCGAACCAGCGCGCCATCGACAGCCTGCTGAATTTTGAAACCGTCAAGTATTTCAATGCCGAAACGCGTGAAGCTGAACGGTATGATGTGTCAATGAAAGCCTATGCGGGGGCGGCTCTCAAGACGGCGTATTCTCTGGCGTTTCTAAATTTCGGGCAGTCCTTTCTGATCACCTGCGGATTGATCGGTGTAATGGTCTTGGCAGCCATCGGGGTGCAGGCCGGGACGCTGACCGTGGGCGATTTCGTTATGGTCAACGCCTATATGATCCAGATTACCGTACCGCTGAATTTTTTGGGTACGGTGTATCGGGAAATCCGCCAATCTCTGGTCGATATGGGCCAGATGTTTGACCTGTTGGAACAACCCGCCGAAGTGGTCGACAAGACCAATGCACCGGATCTGGATGTAACAGGGGGTGAGGTTACCTTGCATGATGTACAATTCGGATATGATGCTGAGCGGGAAATTCTCAAAGGTGTTTCCCTAACCATTCCTGCAGGCCAAACCGTAGCGATTGTGGGTGCGACGGGGTCGGGTAAATCCACCATAGGTCGGTTGCTGTTCCGGTTCTACGATGTCACCGGGGGCGCGCTGAAAATTGATGGGCAGGATGTGCGCGATGTCACGCAGACCAGCCTGCACGCGGCAATCGGAGTGGTGCCACAGGATACCGTGCTGTTTAACGATACCATTCGCTATAACATTGCCTATGGACGCGACGGGGCCACGCAGGAAGATGTCGAAGCCGCCGCCCGGGCTGCCCAGATCCACGATTTCATAGTCACGTTGCCCGAAGGCTATGACACCACAGTCGGTGAGCGCGGGCTAAAGCTGTCGGGTGGGGAAAAGCAGCGGGTCGGTATTGCCAGAACGCTGCTGAAAAACCCGCCGATCCTTTTGCTGGACGAGGCGACATCGGCGCTGGACACAGATACCGAACAAGACATCAAGGATGCTTTGGCCCATGCGGGCGAGGGGCGTACGGTTCTGACGATTGCCCATCGCCTGAGCACAATCGCCGAGGCAGACAGTATTGTAGTGCTAGAGCGTGGCAAAATCCTGGAGCAAGGCACGCATGATGAGTTGCTGAAACGTGAGGGGCGTTATGCCCAGCTTTGGAATCGCCAGCAATCGGATATGCAGGCGGCCTGATAGGCGGCCCAAACTATGTTACACTACAGATCACTCATCTGAGGTTTTGTTATGCATAAATATTTCCGCAAGTTCATTGTGTCAGCCATAGCGGCAGTTGCCACACTTACACCGGTCTATGCGCTTGGAGACCCCATCATTGGAATTTGGAAGACCGAGCCGGACCGGAAGAACCTCGTCTCTGACATCAAAATTACAGCCTGCGGTGACAAGTTCTGTGGTCAGATTTTATCTGCATATGACGCCAGCGGAAAAGCAGTACAGACGCCGAATATCGGAAAGAAACTGTTCTGGGATGTCGGCAGCCAAGGCGGTGGTAAATATGGCGGGGGTGAATTCTGGGTGCCGTTAGTGGATGTTGATGCAGTTCCGCAAATGACGCTGAAGGGTGACACTCTGATGGTCAAAGGGTGTGAACACCACATTTGTGCGCATCAAACCTGGACGCGCGAGTAAAACAGGGCTGGATTGCCCAGCCCTGTTGCTTTTTATTCGGCTGCTTTCAGCGGTGAACCGGTCGGTTCTTTCCCGGAACTGTCAGCGCTCGGATCGTCGGTACGCAGCTCATCATCCCAGACCATTTCGGTTGCCTGAGCATTCATCGCGGCTTTACCGATGGCCATATCCAGCGCCACCTGGCTGGATTTTCCTGCTGTAGCGCGGGCCAAAATCTTACCCAACCAGATGGCATAGGTTGTCACCCAGACCCGCATAGCCAAAAGCGAAGGCGTCACGATCAGCGTCAGTACCGTCGCGATACCAAGGCCAAAGACAACTGCGGTTGCCAGCTGTTTCCACCACAGCGCTGTGGGGCTGTTGATCGAATACCCGCCGTTGATAAAGTCCAGCGACAGCCCGAACATCATCGGGGTAAGGCCAGCCATCGTGGTGAGTGTGGTCAACAGAACCGGACGAATGCGTGCCTCGGCGGTGCGTATGATCGCCTCGATCCTTGGCATGTACTGGCTATATTCCTGATAGGTGTCGATCAGAACAATGTTGTTGTTCACCACGATCCCCGCCAGAGCCACAATACCCGTCCCTGTCATGATGATCGAGAAGGGCTGTTGCATCACCATCATACCGATCAGAACACCTGTTGTGGACAGTACCACGGCCAGCAGAACCAGGATCGAATTGTAGAACGAGTTGAACTGCGCGAGCAGAATAACGAACATCAGCCCCAACGCGCCCATAAAGGCATTCACAAGAAACGCCCCGGATTCGGCCTGATCCTCCTGATCACCTGTCCATGTCCAGCTGACGGAACTGCCAAAAGGATCGGTTTCCAGCCATTCAGTCAACACAACAATCCGTTCGTTCGGGTTAATCAGACTGGTGCGCGCGTCACCGGAATCGATCAGCGTGCGCAAATCATCGGTGCTTTCTGCCTCGGTCAGCATTATCAGTTCGAACTGAGTCCCATCGGGAAATGCCAATGCGCTAGCTGTGGGGCTTTCACCCTCTGCGAGTTCACGCACCACTGCCAATCTTTGATCGGCCCCATCCGGTCCTGTGACCACAACATTGCTCAGGCCGGGCTCAACATCCGCCTTCACGTCAAAATAACGTTCCTGATCGACACGGTTGATTTCGGCCAGTTTGGCGACTGGTTTGCGCGAGACAAAGTTGGACAGTGGCACCAAACCATCGACCGTGCGGACCTTGAGCGTGTCAAGCGTTGACAAGACACGATCCTGATCAGGCAGGCGAACACGGATTTCGATTTCATCATCCACGTTGTCCGGGCGCATTTCGCCCAGCAAAAGGCCACGCGTAACAAGCTGTACCATCGCACCGACGGTGGCTACGTCTGCGCCAAACCGGCCTGCTTTGGCGACTTCAACGTCAATCTGCCAATCGATACCGGGCAGGGGCAGCGTATCCTCGATCTTAATAAGGCCCGGGGTGGCGTCGAATGCCTCACGTGCGGCCAAAGTGGCTGATGTCAGCTCTTGCCAGCCATCGGCCTTGATCCGCAGATGGACAGGTTTGGAAGAGCCTGGCCCTTGCTCAAGCGGCAAGGTCTCAACGATGATCCCCGGTAGCTGCGCAAGCTCCCTGTTCAACTCTTCCAGAACATAGTCGCCGTCATAGTCTGGCGCCACTGTGTGCCGGTCCAACAATCCTCCGAAAATCGGTTCCGAGACGTTCGGTCTGTCTTCCCAAGGGATGATTTCGAACTGAACCTGACCAACTGTATCCGCCGGGGATTGGCCACCGGGTCCACCGGTGTCCAAACCACCTTCACCAGCGAATGCAAAGACGTTGATAACAGCCGGGTGCGCACTGATAATCTCTTCTGCGGCGAGTACCATCTGGTCCTTTTCGGCCAAAGAGATATTGCCGCGTGCACGGACATAGGCCGTGGCCTGCTCTGGTTCGCTTTCAACGAAGAATTCAACTCCGCGGTTGTTTTCCCCGAATGCCGTCATGACCAGATACACGGCGAAGCCAATCACAAGGATTGACACAAGCGGCATGACCGGGTTGCCCACAAGGAACTTTACCACATGCCCAAAGCGTGTGTGTTCGCGGCTGGTCTGCACATGCTCAACCGGGGCGCGTTCGATTTTTGCCGCGCTCAGGGTGACCGACCCGGCAAACGCACCTAGCATGAACAGGATCATTCCAAGAACCGAACTACCTGAATCGACCAGGTAGTCCGGGTTCAGTGTCTGCATCGCCCCCAGGAAGATCAGGTATAACGACGGGGGAACCATCGCTGCCCGAATCCACCAGGCTGTTCGCGCCCTCAGCCAGTTCGACGACCGGTCAAACACGCGGCTCAGGCGGCCGGAAACGCCGCCCATCACGGGCAGGTAGATCAGTGCAACGATCAACGACGCCGACAAAACGAATATCAGCGTAACTGGCAGCATCCCCATGAATTCGCCCGGAACGCCCGGCCAAAAGAGCATAGGCAAGAAGGCGCATAATGTCGTAGCTGTCGAGGATACGATCGGCCAGAACATCCGTTGTGCGGCTTCGACATAGGCGTGCATGGGACCCACGCCCTCGTTGATCCGCTTGTCGGCATATTCAACCACCACGATGGCGCCGTCGACCAGCATTCCGACCGCAAGAATCAAACCGAACATGACGATGTTCGAAATGCTGACCCCCATCACCGCAAGGAATGCAAAGCACAGCAGGAATGAGGTTGGAATCGCAAAACCCACCAGCAGGGCGGCACGGGTCCCAAGCGAGGCCAGAATGACAATCATAACCAGCGCAATAGCGGTCAGAACCGAACCCTCAAGCTGGCTGACCATCGACCCTACGATCCGGCTCTGGTCGTTCGAGGTGCCCAGTTTGATCGCCGCCTGCATCTCGGCTGGCCATTTGGATTGGGCCGCTGCGATAGAGGCTTTGACCTCGTCGACCGTGTCGATCAGGTTATAGCCTTTGCGTTTGACGACCTGCAGTGCCACGGTGGCCTCGCCGTTGAAGCGGGCGGTGCCTTCGCGATCTTCGAAAGTATAGTTGATTTGCGCCAGCTCGCCCATGGTCACGACGCGGTCGCCATTGACCTTGACGGGTAGGTCATACACGTCCTGGGCGGTCTTGAAAGACGAAGGGATCTTGACCGAGAAGGTGCCTTGATCGGTTTCCACCTCACCAGCGGCGATCAGCTGGTTGTTGTTCTGAACAACATTGATCAGCTCGGCGGCGGTAACGTTATACGCTTCCAGCCGCAGCGGGTCGATGATCACTTCTAGCAATTCGTCTCGATTGCCGGCTATCCCAGCCTCAAGCACGGAATCCAATGCTTCCAGATCATCCTGCAAATCTTTGGCGACACGGGCCATTGTTCTTTCAGGAACAGCTCCGGTCAGATTGACAATCACAATCGGGAATTCAGAAAAGTTGATCTCGGTCAGGGTATATTGCTCAGCCCCTTCAGGAAAATCGGCCTGGGCGCTGTTCATGGCGTCGCGGACATCGGCCATGATCGCCGTCTTGTCCCATCCAAAATCGAATTCCAGCGCGACACCGGCATAGCCTTCGGCAGCCGTCGACGTCATTTCTTTGAGACCGTCCAGATCAGCCAGCTCGGTTTCCATCGGCTTGACCAGCAGGTTTTCCGAGTCTTCAGCGGAAATGCCGGGGAACTGAACCGAGACGAAAAGCGCAGGGATTTCGATATCCGGCTCACCTTCTTTCGGCAGGCCAACATAGGCGTATCCACCTACGATCAAGGAAATCGCGATAAATGCCAGAACCATTCGGGCTCGGCCAGCGGCCCAGCTTACTATTCCGGTCATTGCGCTGCATCCCGATAAGTTGGCTCAACCATCACGCCGCGAGTCACGAATTCTTGCCCGACGATGATGATGTCCGCCGTTTCCGGCAACCCGTCGACCCAGACACCTTCGGAAGTGTCGCGCAACAAAGTGACCGGCAGGAAATCCACAATGTTCCCATTTCCAACGGTCCGTACACCAACTTTGCCATCGTTATTCAGCGTCAGTGCGGACTGAGGCAACAGATGTGCCTTGGTCCCTTCAGCCGAGATTCGGATGTCCGCAGTCTGACCGTCCCGAATTGTCAGGTCGGGGTTAGGAACGGTAATCTCGACCTCAAAGGTCCGGGTGGTCTCATCGGCCGACCGGCTAAGGAAGGTGACCCGCCCAGAGACCTGAAGCCCCGAGATCAGCTGGGCCGAAGCCTCGGACCCTACGATGATCCGGTTCACATCTGCCTCGGGAACAAACCCGACCAACTTGATTGGGTCCAACTGGATCACAGTCGCACACAGCGACCCTGGTTGCATAAGGCTTCCAAGCTCAGCTGTGTCACTTTCTAACAGACCCTTGAATGGAGCTTCGATCGTCTGGCGTTCGATTTCACGTTCGGCGGCCTCGACTTCGGCTGATGCCGCTTCGATACCGGCGCGTGTTGCTTCCAGCCCGGCTTCGGCGCTTTTGATACCAGCCTGGGCTGTACTCATTTCTGCCTCGCTGGAAATCCTGCGGGTTTCCGACCCAAAACCGGTCTCTGATAGCTTTCGTGCGGCTTTCAAGTTGATTTCGGCTTCGGCTACGCGTGCATGTGCCTCCAGCAGACGCGCTTCGGCTTCGGGCACCCGGCTTTTGGCTTCAAGCTTGGCGGCTGCTGCTTCGGCCAGGCTTGCCGGACGGGTGCCTGGATCCAGCTCACATAACAAATCACCGGCTTCGACAAAACTGCCCTTGCGCTTGGGTTCTGATACGACAGTTGACGTCGTTTCGGCCAGAACTTCGACCTCGCGGTTTGCTCTGGTTTGTCCACGCAGAGTCACTGCGCTGTCTACTTCGCGGGCGACAGAGCGCTGTGCAACTACACGGATTACGTGCCGATCCTCTGCGGGAATTTCAGAAGATTCTGCCTCGGACGTAGTGCCCGGGTTTGAATCATCGCGGCCGGCGAATGCTAATAATGCATCCCTTTCGAATACCAAATAGAATAAGGCAACAATCACCAAAAAGGCGTTTACGAATGAAATCAAACGCATACAGGGTCTCTCCCAGAATTCTTTGCCGACTGTCCCTCGGCGCGCATGCTTAGAAATGGGGGCGGG
The DNA here is from genome assembly GCF_059611885.1 of Ruegeria sp. CDSA193. NCBI lineage: Bacteria > Pseudomonadati > Pseudomonadota > Alphaproteobacteria > Rhodobacterales > Roseobacteraceae > Ruegeria > Ruegeria sp. CDSA193. The sequence continues at coordinate 155,041 of NZ_JBXWPN010000004.1, forward strand.
GCCTCATCTTTTCCACACTAAACTGAATAGTTCGGTTCACTTTTTTCTGCAAGGGTATCCGCAGGTGGGGGAATTGTATGAAATCGGACCCTTGGCTTGGCAATGGCAGCGGGGTATGACATTGCCCAATATCACAGAACACAAGCCCGGGGAGCAGGGATGAGCGACGTCGACAGTTTCATTGATGAGGTGACCGAAGAGGTGCGCCGCGACCGTCTGTTCTTGCTTTTGCGCCGTTGGGGTTGGGTTGGCGTAGTGGCGGTTGTTCTGATCGTTGGTGGTGCCGCGTTCAACGAACTGCGCAAGGCGCGCGCAACCAGTCAGGCACAGGATCTGGGAGATGCGATTCTGGCCGCTATGGCACAGAATGAGTCCGCCGATCGTGCCGATGATCTTGCCTTGGTACCTGCACCAACACCCGGTGGAGATGCGATTGTAAAGATGCTGCTTTCTGCCTCGCAGACCGAAATCGAGTCCGGGCAGGGCGCTGTTGAGAGTCTGAACGCCATTGCGGTTCAGGGTGATCTGCCTGAAATTTACCGGGCCATCGCGACCTTCAAGGCATTGCTGCTGCAAAGCGAGACAATGCCGGTAGCAGACCGGCGTCAGCAATTCGAAGCGCTGGCCGTGCCGGGAGCCCCATTGCGGTTGCTGGCAGAGGAGCAACTGGCACTGATCGAAGTGTCCGAAGGTCAAGTCGATGCCGCCATTTCCCGTTTGCAGGCAATGCGGCAGGACGCTGAAATCGGCGTAGATCTGCAGCAACGCGCAACACAGTTGATTGTTGCGCTGGGTGGTGAACCGGAACCGCTGGTCGCACGGCAAAGCTGAACCGGTAGAAAATAAATGACAGGCAAGTTCGGAGTATCATGGTGATTAGTCTCTTCCCCCGTATTGGGTTGCCGGTCGCGGTTGTTTCCCTGACATTGCTGGCGGCTTGTCAGGAGCCCGAGGTCATCCTGCCCGGAGCTCGTGAGGACATCCGACCCACATCCGACAATGAAACGGTTGAGACCCAGGGGGCCAAGCCGATCAGCCTTCCTGCCCAGACGGCCAATGCCAACTGGTCACAAAGCCCGGGAACCGCGGCGTATCGGACGACAAATGCCTCTTTGCGTAATACTCCACAGAAACTGTGGTCAACGTCGATCGGTGATGGAGATTCGCGCAAGCAGCGCATCACGGCCGAGCCGGTCGTTGCAGGTGGTTTGGTCTACACGCTGGATTCCGGAGCGACCGTTTCAGCGGTCTCACCGCAGGGGCAGGTTGCCTGGAGTACAGATCTAATCCCTGGCACCGACGGGGATTCAGATGCAACCGGCGGTGGATTGGCCTATGCCAATGGCGTTCTTTATGTGTCTTCTGGTTTTGGTCGCCTGACCGCTCTGGATGGCAAAACCGGTGCCATTCGTTGGCAAAAGCGCCTGAATGCTACGGGCAGCGGCTCACCTCTGATCAATGATGGCCTGCTGTATCTTGTCGCCGGAGATGAAATCGGATGGACGATTGATACAAAAGATGGGCGCATCCTCTGGCAGGTTCAGGGCACCCCAAGCGTTGGCAATGTGTTGGGCGCGCCTGCGCCGGTGATTGCCTCGGATTTCTCGGTGTTTGCATTTGGCTCGGGCGATATAGCTGCAACGTTCCGCAGAGGTGGTATTCGCCGCTGGAACGCGTCGGTTGCTGGTGGGCGTCGCGGGCGCGCCGCAGCGCAGATCGTTGACGTAACAGGCGGCCCGATGGTGGTCGGCGATACCATCTATATCGGCAACCATTCGGGCCGCACCGTGGCATTCGATTCCACTTCGGGTGAGCGGAGATGGACCGCGGATGAAGGTGCCGTTGATACGGTTTGGCCGGCTGGAAACAGCATCTTCCTGATTAGTGATCGCAGTCAGTTGGTGCGTTTGGATGCCTCGGATGGCTCGATTGTGTGGGCGCAGGACTTGCCTGGATTCGTCAAGGACAAGCCTGGTCGGCGTGGCGCAATCTATGCGCATTACGGGCCGATCATGGCCGGTGGGCGTATCGTTGTTGCATCGAACGATGGTTATCTAAGGTTCTATAACCCGCTCGACGGCACGCTGGTTCACCGCGTCGAGGTTCCCGGCGGTGCCACTACGGCGCCAGTTGTTGCCGGGCAAACCTTGTACGTCGTTTCGACCAAAGGTGAACTGCACGCTTTCCGTTGACGACAAGATGCGCTAAAGGGCGCGTCTGAGTCTTGAAAGTTGAGTAACATGTCCCTGACCCTCGCTATCGTGGGGCGCCCCAATGTGGGCAAATCCACTTTGTTCAACCGCCTCGTCGGCAAACGACTGGCATTGGTCGACGACCAGCCAGGTGTTACGCGCGATTTGCGCGAAGGCGAAGCGCGTCTGGGCGATCTGCGCTTTACCGTTATTGATACGGCGGGTCTTGAGGATGCGACAGACGACAGCCTTGAAGGCCGGATGCGACGCCTGACCGAGCGCGCCGTGGACATGGCTGATGTGTGCCTGTTCATGATCGACGCGCGTGTGGGGTTGACGCCCACAGATGAGATGTTTGCCGAGATTCTGCGCAAACGATCGAAACACGTGATCCTTGCGGCCAACAAAGCCGAAGGTTCGGCGGCTGATGCCGGTGTGCTCGAAGCTTATAATCTGGGTCTGGGCGAGCCGGTCCGCCTGTCGGGTGAACATGGCGAGGGGATGACCGATCTTTACGCACATCTGATGCCTCTGGCGGATGCTGCTGCGGAAAAAGCGATCGAAGAAGCGCCCGTAACTGATATCGAGCTTGATGAAGACGGCGAAGCCGTAACCCCGTTGATCACCGACGCCAAGCCGTTGCAAGTTGCCGTTGTTGGTCGCCCGAATGCCGGAAAATCCACCCTGATCAACAAGATCGTTGGCGAAGATCGCTTGTTGACCGGACCCGAGGCCGGGATCACACGCGATGCAATCAGCCTGCGGATCGACTGGGCCGACCCCGAGGGTGAAAGCACGCCGATGCGGATCTTCGATACGGCGGGGATGCGCAAAAAAGCCAAGGTACAGGAAAAACTTGAGAAGCTTTCTGTATCGGATGGTTTGCGTGCAGTAAAATTTGCCGAGGTTGTGGTGGTGTTGCTGGATGCGGCGATTCCGTTTGAACAGCAGGATCTGCGCATCGCGGATCTGGCCGAACGCGAGGGCCGAGCCGTAGTTGTCGCCATTAACAAATGGGATATCGAAGAGGATAAGCAGGAAAAACTGCGCGATCTGAAAGAATCGTTCGAACGTCTTCTGCCGCAGTTGCGCGGCGCGCCACTGGTCACGGTTTCCGCCAAAACAGGGCGGGGGCTTGAGCGCCTGCGTGCTGCTATCCTACGCGCCCATGATATCTGGAACCGCCGTGTGCCGACTGCTGCTTTGAACCGTTGGTTGATCGCAATGCTGGAACAGCACCCGCCGCCAGCGCCGCAGGGTCGCCGGATCAAGCTGCGGTATATGACACAGGCCAAAACCCGCCCCCCTGGATTTGTGGTTATGTGTTCGCACCCCGACAAGATGCCTGAAAGCTATAACCGTTATCTGGTCAACGGCCTGCGTGAGAGTTTCGATATGCCCGGGACCCCCATCCGGCTGACATTGCGCGGACAGGGAGACAAGAACCCTTATAAGGGACGGCGTAAGAAAAACGCAGGTGCCTTGGCCAAACATTTGAAGGGACGCGCGTAACTGCGCCAATCTGTTGCATTTTTCATCTCGGGGCGTGACAGCCCTTTGATGGCGCGCTAGCATTCGCTGGCGCGCTTTTGTTTCCAAGCGTGTTGCTTGTTTGCGGGAAGACCGCACCCATTTTTAGAATCACATTGCAACGGGCCATTGTGGGGAGCCGACGGAATGGATTTGAGAGAATACACACGTCAATACGCGGTTCAGGACAATGGATTGGCCGCGATCAGCTACTTTGGGACTTTCGCGGTCTATTTCTCATCGTTGGCATTAGCCATCATCTATGTGGACCGCTGGTACGTCATGATGCCTGCCGGGGTGGTTTTCGCGTTTTCCGCTGTTCGCCTTTACGTGCTGCAGCACGATTGTGGGCATCATTCGCTATTTGAAACGCGTGCACAGAATGAATGGGCAGGGCATGGGCTTTCCCCGTTCACTTTCGCTCCATTCGAAGTGATGAAGCAAAACCACAACCTGCATCACTCCGGCATCGGCAATCTGGAACATCGTGAGACCGGCGAAATTCATACCATGACCGTGAGGGAATGGAATGCGGCGAACTGGTGGTCGCGGCTGTATTATCGCCTATACCGCAACCCGTTTGTGCTGGTACCGGTCGGAGCACTGTTTACTTATTTCATTCGCTACCGCTGGCCCAAGAATACGGTGCGGTTCGGCGTCAAAGGCGTGCTGCTGCACAACCTGTCGATCCTGATTTTCCTGGGCCTGCTGTATCTGATCGCCGGTGCGACCGGTATATTGGTTTGGGTGGCCTTTTCCTTCCTTGGCGGGATGCTGGGAGTTTTCTTAGTCTATCTTCAGCATAATTTCGAAGACACATACTGGGACCGTCGCCCAGATCTGGATCCGAAGTTGGCCGCGCTGCAGGGGTCGTCGGCGCTGGATTTCGGCTGGTGGTTTGATAATGCGGTGGCCTGCATCACATTGCACGATATACACCACTTCAACGCGCGCATCCCCTCTTACCGGCTGCGGGAATGCCACTATAACCTGCCGTCCGAGTATACGCCGCGCCGGATCAAATTCCCCGAGGCGGTAGCGGCTTTGAATCTGAAACTTTGGGATGAGGACACCAAACGGCTTGTGCCTTTCCCTCCTAAGGATCAATCCCGGGGGCTGGCCCATAGCAGCTAGCCGGTATTCCGGCCCGATGTGAGAAGGAAAGGAACTCTGATGACCGCAGTGACCGATGTTAAGGGTGTAGGCGAGGCGCTTGGGCAAGCGTTGATTGCCAATGGCTTCAAGACCGCAGAAGACCTTGCGAGCGCGAAACCCGCAGAGCTCGTCAAAGTTCCCCGCATTGGTGTGGCACGGGCACCGGTTCTTATAGCGGCGGCGAAAGCAGCTGTTTCAGCCAAAACCACGACTGCGCGCGCGGCAACCAAGCGCCCAGCTGCTCGGAAGGGCGTTACTGCCGCCGCCCGGAAGCGGGCTGAGGAAACCGCCCAGAAGGCTGCTGAAGAGAAAGCCGCTGCTGAAGCCAAAGCGCGAAAAAAGGCCAAGGCAAAAGCCAAGGCTGAGAAAGCTGCCAAAAAGCTTCTGGAAATGGAGGCCGCATTCTCAAAGGCAAAGGACAAGGTGAAAGCCAAAGCCAAAAAGGATAAAAAGTCCAAAAAGGACGACAAGAAAAAAGATCAAAAGAAACAGGACGCCAAAGAGAAAGTCGGCAAGAAGAAGAGTAAGAAAAAAGATAAGAAAAAGGCGAAGAAGTAGACCTCCTCCGCCTTTTGATTTTCTCAGGACCGGCGCAGTTGGTTAGCGCCGGTTTTCTTATGCCAGCGTGCCGTCCCGCTGCAAGGTCAGTTTACCGCCAAGATAGGGGGCCAGAACCTTGGGCAAGGTCACAGTACCATCGGCGTTCTGACCATTTTCCAGCACGGCGATCAAGCAACGACCGACAGCCAGGCCGGAGCCGTTCAGTGTATGGACGTATTCCGGTTTGCCACCCGCTTCGGGGCGGAACCGCGCGTTCATGCGGCGGGCCTGAAAATCACCACAAGTCGAGACCGAGCTGATCTCGCGATAGGTATCCTGTCCGGGCAACCATGCCTCGATGTCATAGGTACGGCGCGCGCCAAAGCCCATGTCGCCCGTACACAGGATCACGGTGCGATAGGGGATGCCCAGTTTTTCCAGAATACCTTCGGCGCAGCGTAACATGCGCTTTTGTTCCTTATCCGATTTATCCGGATGGGTGATTGAGACCATCTCGACCTTTTCGAACTGGTGCTGTCGCAGCATCCCACGGGTGTCTCTGCCAGCGCTGCCAGCCTCGGACCGGAAGCACAGGGAGTGCGCGGTATAGCGGCGAGGCAGATAGCTTTCGTCGATCAGCGTTTCATTGACGATATTGGTCAGCGACACTTCGGAGGTCGGGATCAGCCACCAGCCTTCACGGGTCTGATAGCTGTCCTCGCCAAACTTCGGCAGTTGCCCGGTGCCCTGCATCATTTCGGACAGAACCAGAACCGGGCCGTTGACCTCGGTTAGTTCGTTTTCGTTGATATGTGTGTCCAGCATGAACTGCGCCAATGCGCGGTGAATGCGGGCTACGCCACCGGACAGCAGCACAAAACGCGAGCCGGACAGTTTCGCGGCGGTCTCAAAATCCATACCGGTCTGGACGGCTTCGATCTCAAAATGCTCTTTGGGCGCAAAATCCAGTGTGGGCGGAGTGCCCCAGCGGTTGACTTCGACATTGTCGTTTTCATCCACGCCTTCGGGCACATCTTCGGCGGGCAGGTTGGCGATGCGGATCAGTTGATCGGTCAGAAGGGCGTCCAGATCCTTGGCCTCGGTCTGCATCTGGGCGATCTCGGCCTTTTTCTCGGCGACCAGCGCGCGCAGGCGCTCGAACTCGACCTCATCGCCACGACCCTTGGCCGCACCAACCTCTTTGGACGCCTTGTTTTGCTCCGCCTGAGCGGTTTCTGCGGCCAATATCTTGGCGCGGCGGCTTTCGTCCAGGCGCAACAGGTCCGACGACACCGGCGCGTCCCCACGGCGCGCAAGGGCGGCGTCGAAGGCGGCTGGGTTTTCGCGTATGGCGCGGATGTCGTGCATGGTTCAGGTCCTTAAATGCGTGAATCACTGCAGCCGCTTATGCACCATCTGAAAGGCGGGGTGTAGCACCGGTTACGACTTATCCGTTCCCTCGTGTGCTTCATGTGCCAGATGGCCATCCCAGCCTTCAGTGGGGATTTTCGGCTCGGGTGGATCGGCGATGTAAGACGGGGTCATAATCTGCACATTGTTCTCATTGAACACAGCCACAATATTGCGATGCAGGTCTGACCGAATTTTCGGGATGATGCTGCCCCGCGTAGTATAGCCGTTGATCTGATAATTGATCGCATAGTCGGCCAGAGCGGTCCACAAAACGAATGGTTCTGGCTTTGCCTTGATTGCCTTTGTTCGGCGCGCGGCTTCGATCAGCATCGCTTCGACCTTCTCCGTAGGCTCCTCATAGCCGATACCAACAGTCGTATGCAGCAACAGCCCGCTACCATCTGTTTTCTTTGAAAAATTGATCACATCCGAATTCATCAACTGCGCATTTGGGATCGAGATCAACTCGTTCTTGATCGACTTCAGGTGGGTCTCCATCAGCTTGATCCGTACAACGTCGCCGATGTGGTCGCCGATCTGGATGCGATCGCCGATCGAGGTTGAGCGGCGGTAGATCACAAACAGCCCAGCCAGCATGTTGGAGACCACCGAATTCGCGCCAAGCGATAGCATCGCACCCACCAGAATAGTCAGCCCCTGAAACGCTGCGGAATCCGAGCCTGGGATATAGGGTACTGCAAACACCAATGCGATCAGGATGACCAAAACTCGGGCAATGTTGAAGGTCGGGTTTACCCAATGGCTTTCAAAATCGCCCAGTTCGAATGTGCCGGCCTCGACCGCGTCAAAGAACACGCGCATCCCTTTGATGATATACATCGCCAACCAGGCGATCAGCGCCAGCATGATAAGGTTGGGGATATAGCTGACCACTCCTTTGAAGATCAGCAGAACCGGTTCGGTCAGATAGGTCAGCAACAGCTGAGCGAAATACCGGGTTTCGGCAAAGGAAAGCAGAACAAAAGACAGGTAGTAGTAAAAGCCCAGAAAGAAGACGACCAGCAATATGAAGTTCAGACCGTAACTGACGAGGGCTGCAATGGCTTCGGCTTGAACGCTTTTGGCTGTTGCCGTTTCCACGTCCTTCAGATGGCGCGATACGAATTTCAGCGTACGCCGTCTGATGCGCCGGTGCAGCCACAGAATAAAGGCGATGAATACGGCAAACCCCAGCGTCCAGCCCAAAGCCTCAAGCGCGCCGGATACACGCGCCTGTTCGGTTCGGTTTGCGCGGTAAGCGACAATCGCATCATGGATGGCCGAGCCATGGAGATAGGTGATGACGTCCAGCTCCATCTGGTCCATTTCGGCATCGGCGACGGTGACCGTCGATACCGGCACGCCATCAACCAGAATACGCGTGCCCAGTTCCGTATCCTCATAAGTGACAGTAACTTCGGGATTTTCCGAGGACAGGGCCACTTGGATAATGTTGTTCTGAACGGTCTCGGCCCGTTCGGGCGCGGGCAGGGCGCTGGATCCGCGCAGGAAAAACAGGCTTTCGCCGTCGATGATGACCGGCGCTTTGAAATTCTCTGATTGTTCAGAGGTTTCAGGCGTTTCGATTGGCGCATCCTGTGCTAGCGCCATCGCTGTGCTGAACATAATCCAGACAAGCGTGAACCAGATGCGCGAAAGCGTGCCAAGCGTTTGGATTAATTGAATCATCGGTCCTCCTGCCGGCCAACTATATCCCAGCCGAGCCCGGATCAAAGGACCGATCTGCGACCCCGGTGTATTTCTTTGATCATTATGAGACAATCATTGTAAAAACCTGTGCTGCCATTCCTTGCAAACAGGTGGTTCAGAGAATAGGTTCTCGCAAAATTTGCGGAGCATTTTCGCAGTACCAAACCAAAAGGAATATCCCATGGAAGGTGGCGCAATCGCCCAGTTTCTCCCGCTGATCCTGATTTTTGCGATCATGTATTTCCTGCTGATCCGTCCACAGCAGAAGAAAATGAAGGAACATCAAGCCATGGTCGAGGCCGTGCGCCGGGGCGATCAGGTCGTTACCCAGGGTGGGCTGATTGGTAAAGTGGCCAAGGTCAAAGAAGGCGACAACGAGATCGAAGTCGAAATCGCCGAGGGAGTCAAAGTCCGCGTGGTTAAATCGACCATTTCGCAGGTTCTGAACAAGACTGAGCCGGCGAAGTAACTTCGCGATATAATCCCTTGAAAAGGCAGGGTAATGCTGCAAATTGATACCTGGAAGCGGGTTCTGATCTGGCTGGTCTGCGTGACTGGCTTGCTGATGGCCCTGCCGAATGCGTTTTATACGCGCGTTGAACAATCCAATGACGCCAAGGCGGCGATTGAGCTTGGCGTCGACACTCCTGAAATGCAGGCCGAGGCGGCGCAATGGCCGAACTGGCTGCCGTCTTCGCTGGTCAATCTAGGGCTGGATCTGCGTGGAGGCGCGCATCTTTTGGCCGAAGTTCGGGTGGGTGACGTCTACGAATCCCGCATGGATGCGATGTGGCCGGAAATCCGGGATGCGCTGCGGGATGAACGTGCCACTGTGGGCACCATCCGTCGCCAGGACTCGGCGCCTGATGAGATTCGCCTTCGCATCAGTCAGCCCGAGGGCATGTCCCGCGCGCTGGAGGTTGTCCGCGGTCTGGCCCGTCAGGTGCAGACCCTCAGCGGTGTAGGGGCCACGGATATCGAGGCTCGCGCCGAAGGTGATACGATCATTGTACAACTTTCTGAGGCCGAGAAGCTGGCGTCAGACGACCGCACCGTGCGTCAATCGCTGGAAATCATTCGCCGTCGGATTGACGAGGTGGGCACCCGCGAGCCGACCATCCAAAGGCAAGGCACCGACCGTATCCTGATCCAGGTGCCAGGTATCGGCAGCGCAGGAGAGTTGAAAGAGATCATCGGCACGACCGCGCAACTGACCTTTAACCCCGTTGTTGGGCGCGGAACCGACCCCGATGCGATAGCGGGCGTTGGCGAAGAGGTGGTGCCGTCGATTGACGAAAATGGCGTCTATTACACGTTGGATGCCGCGCCTGTTGTAACGGGCGAGGAACTGGTCGATGCGCAGCCCGCGTTTGACCAGAATGGCCGCCCGGCGGTGAGTTTCCGCTTTAACACCTCTGGCGCGCGCAAATTTGGTGATTACACGCTGGAAAACATCGGGGCACCCTTTGCCATTGTTCTGGATGACGAAGTGATCTCAGCCCCGGTGATCCAAAGTCATATCCCCGGCGGGTCTGGTATCATCACCGGTAATTTCACCGTTGAGGAAAGTACAAATCTGGCTGTCCTGTTGCGCGCAGGGGCACTGCCCGCCGGGCTGGAGTTTCTGGAAGAAAGAACCATCGGCCCCGAGCTGGGCCAGGACAGTATCGACGCGGGTAAGGTGGCAACCGTCGTGGCCTTTGTCGCGGTGCTGACATTCATGGCGCTCAGCTATGGCCTGTTTGGTATCTTCGCCAATATTGCGCTGATCATCAACGTTGGCCTGTTGTTCGGTCTGCTTTCCCTGATTGGGGCGACGTTGACCCTGCCTGGGATCGCGGGGATCGTTCTGACGGTAGGGATGGCGGTGGATGCCAACGTACTGATCTTCGAGCGTATCCGAGAGGAACTGAAATCTGCCAAAGGTCCTGCCCGCGCGATTGAGCTGGGTTATGAAAAAGCGCTGTCGGCCATTCTGGACGCCAACGTGACCACCTTCATTACCGCTGTAATCCTGTTTGCCATGGGCAGCGGGCCAGTGCGCGGGTTCGCAATCACTTTGGGTCTGGGTATTCTGACCTCGGTCTTCACCGCGATCTTCGTGACGCGCCTGATGATCGTGATTTGGTTCGAACGCCGCCGTCCGAAAACGATCGAGGTTTGACATGAGACTGAAACTCGTACCCCAGAATACCTCGTTCGATTTCTTCAGTCGCTGGAAGATCTGGCTGGGTATCTCTGCCTTGATGATGATTGTCGCGTTTACGTCTTTCATGCTGCAGGGCCTGAATTTCGGCATTGATTTCCGTGGAGGGACCACCATTCGGACCCAAAGCGCGCAGGAAATCGATGTCGGCACATATCGTGACGCTATTGCGCCGCTTGGACTTGGCGACGTGACGATCACCGAGATTTTCGATCCGAGCTTCGGGCCAGATCAACATGTCGCGATGATCCGCATTCAGGCGCAGGATGATGCTGAGGCTGTCAATGCGGCCACGATTGAACAAATTGGCGAAGCTCTTGCCGCAGCGGACCCCGGGTTGAAACTGCCCTTCGAAAGCGTCGAATCTGTAGGACCCAAAGTCTCGGGAGAGCTTATCCAGACCGCCGTAATCGCGGTGGTGCTCGCCATTGGGGCGGTGCTTGTCTACATCTGGCTGCGGTTTGAATGGCAGTTTGCGCTGGGGGCTGTCGCTGCGCTGGTGCATGACGTCATCCTGACTATCGGCATCTTTTCCGAACTGCAGATCCGCTTTGATCTGGCGATCATCGCTGCGCTGCTGACCATCGTGGGCTATTCGTTGAATGATACGGTGGTCGTGTTCGACCGGGTGCGCGAGAACTTGCGGAAATACAAGAAAAAGGACCTAAAGGAGGTTCTGAACCTTTCGATCAACGAAACGCTCAGCCGGACAGTCATGACCTCTGTCACCACCTTGCTGGCGTTGATTTCGCTCTATGTTCTGGGTGGGGATGTGATCCGCGGGTTTGTCTTTGCTATGATTTGGGGTGTGATCGTAGGTACCTATTCGTCCGTCTTTGTGGCCTCAACCATCCTGTTGTGGCTGGGCGTCAAGCGCGACTGGTCCAAGCCATCAAACACTTCTGGCAACCAGTTTGCCAACATCGATGCCTGAGTATTTTGGCCAGTCCCCCACAGGGCTGGCCATCATAGTTTTTGCTGCTTTTCTTGGCGGTGTAGTGCGCGGCTTTTCCGGATTTGGGACCGCCCTGATTTTCCTGCCAATCGCAACCCCATTCCTTGATCCTTTCAAGGCGCTGACGTGCCTGACAATCATGGATATTCTGGGCCCGCTGCCCAACCTTCGCCGGGCCTGGCGCGAGGTCGACAGGGGTGATCTGGTCCGTCTGGTGGGAGGGTGCGCACTCGCTCTGCCATTGGGGCTGTGGTTGCTGACCACGGTCGATCCACATGTATTTCGCTATACCGTTAGCCTGTTGGCGTTTCTTATGCTGGCTATTCTGGTGTTCGGTCTGCGCTATCACGGTCATGTCAGTCGAAAAATGGTTTTGGGAATAGGAGGCGCTGGTGGGTTTTTGGGCGGTGTCGCGGGCCTGCCGGGACCGGCCGTTATCTTGTTCTATATGTCTCGACCTCTGCCCGTGGCCGTGATCCGTGCGACGATTCTGTTATACCTTTTCGCCTTTGATTTTCTTCTGCTCGGGTACCTGACTGGCATGGACCGTATCACGTTGCCTGCTGTTATATTGGGTCTGGCTCTGGCAGTCCCCAATCTGGCTGGTAATTGGCTGGGTGGTTGGATGTTCCGGCCCGAGCGGGAAAAGCTGTATCGTGCCGCTGCGTATCTGGCGATAGCGCTTGCAGCCTTGTCGGGCCTACCGCTTTGGGGCTAGATGCCTCCTATGCGTATGAATGAAATCTCTTATGACAATGCGGCCCCTGTTGACGGATATGGTCCTGGGTTTTTCCGCATCGGTGGTCAGGTCTATGACGGGCCGGTGCTGACCGGCCCTGCAGGATCAGCGAAATGGGGCGGGTACGACGACAGGGATGGTCTGTTGAAATTGGCGGGTCAGGTCGATGTGCTGTTTATCGGAACCGGCGCTGAGCTGGCCCATATTCCTTCTGATCTGCGCACCGCCTTGGAAGATTCGGGGATCGCGGTTGAGATCATGAACTCTCCGTCCGCGTGCCGCACATACAATATCCTGTTATCCGAAGGGCGCCGCATTGCGCTGGCGCTGCTACCGGTCTGATCGGATTCTTTTCCTCTGGCCTTACGCTTAGATGCCACCCAAATACGTTGCTGTCGGTATGCTGCGGCAAATCCCGCCTTTTGCCTCTGACGGCAATAGGATAAGCGGGATTCATGACATTGACCGTGACCGACCTGTCGATCGCCCGAGGGGGCGTTCCTGTGCTGGAAAATCTCAGCTTTTCGCTGGAGCCCGAAAAGGCGCTTATCCTGCGCGGGCCGAACGGGATCGGTAAAACAACGCTGCTGCGAACGCTGGCGGGCCTGCAGCCTCCGCTTGAGGGGCAGATCGACGGGGCTGAGGACCGGATCGCCTATGCCTCACATTCCGACGGACTCAAGCCGACTCTGACCGTGGTGGAAAACCTGTCGTTCTGGGCGCAGGTCTTCGGCAGTCACAGCATTCAACCGGCCCTGGACGCGTTTGCTTTGACTGAGCTGTCGGATCGCCATGCAGGCAATCTGTCGGCAGGCCAGAAACGTCGATTGGGGTTGGCGCGGATGTTGGTCACCGAACGACCGATCTGGATGTTGGATGAACCCACTGTGTCGCTGGATAAGAATGCAGTGCAGATGTTTGCTGACGCGGTGCGCGCGCATCTGGGGCAGGGTGGGTCTGCCCTGATTGCCACCCATATCGACCTTGGTCTGGACGGAGAGGTCCTGGATGTGGGGCCCTACAAGGCTAAACCGAAACCTGTCGATGATCTCGACGGAGGTTTCCTGTGATCGCCCTGCTTTTACGTGATTTGAGACTGGCCTTCCGTGCGGGCGGAGGGTTTGGCCTTGGCCTGGCGTTTTTTCTTATCGTCACCGTGCTGGTGCCTTTTTCAGTTGGCCCGCAATCCGCGTTGTTGTCCACGATTGCACCTGGCGTGCTATGGCTGGGGGCACTTTTGGCCTGCCTTCTGTCACTTGACCGGCTGCTTGCGCTGGATTGGGAGGACGGCTCGCTCGACCTATTGGCGACGGCGCCCCTGCCGTTAGAAGCGGTCGTAACGATCAAGTCTTTGGCGCATTGGCTGACTACGGGCTTGCCACTGGTTCTGGCCGCGCCCTTCCTGGGCGTTCTGCTTAATCTGCCTTTGCCCGGCTTTTTCTGGCTTGTCGCCTCACTTTTGATTGGCACGCCCGCGATGAGCGTCATCGGAACCTTTGGCGCCGCTCTTACGGTCGGCTTGAAACGCGGCGGATTGCTGCTGTCGCTTCTTGTGCTGCCTCTTTATGTACCGACATTGATCTTCGGGGCCGAGGTCGCGCGCCGCGGCGCAACCGGAATGGAAACGCAGACACCCTTGTTGATGCTGGCTGGGATCACTGCGGCGACGATTGCCCTGTTACCTTTTGCCAGCGCCGCCGTGTTGCGCATTAACCTACGGTGACACAGTGTAACTTTGACGGATGTCAATTGAGAATGAACCCGACTCGGACTAGATAAGGCCCATGTCTATCGCAGCCAAAGCCAATACCCTCTGGGAATATGCCAATCCGCGCAAGTTTCTTGCCACCAGTGAACGGGTGATGCCGTTCTTCTGGGGCGCGGCTTTGGTTTGCATCGTCATTGGTCTGGTGTGGGGATTTTTCTTCACACCCGATGATTACAAGCAGGGATCGACCGTCAAGATCATTTACCTGCATGTGCCCGCCGCGCTGATGGCGATTAACTGCTGGCTTATGATGCTGGCGACCTCTCTGGTTTGGCTTGTTCGCCGTCATCATGTCAGTGCGCTGGCTGCGCGCGCGGCCGCACCTGTGGGCATCGTGATGACATTGATTGCGTTGGCAACCGGGGCGATTTGGGGGCAGCCCATGTGGGGCACCTGGTGGGCCTGGGATCCACGTCTGACCTCATTCCTGATCCTGTTCCTCTTCTATTTGGGCTATGTCGCCTTGTGGGAGGCGATCGAAGACCCTGATACGGCTGCCGATCTGACCTCGATCCTGTGTCTGGTGGGGTCGGTCTTTGCTATCCTCAGCCGGTATGCGGTGAATTTCTGGAATCAGGGGCTGCATCAGGGCGCTTCTGTCCTGCGGGCTGGTGCCGTGACTGGAGCGGATACCGAAGAGAAGGTCAGCAATATCTATTTCTATCCTCTGCTGCTGTGCATTGTCGGGTTCGTGTTGTTGTTCATCGCCTTGGTACTTTACCGCACGGGTACTGAAATTCGCACGCGTCGGACCAAGACTCTGCTGGCGCGGGAAAGGGCAAACGGATGATCCCTGATCTTGGAAAATATGCCGATACGGTGCTCTGGTCCTATGTGGTTTCCATCGGGCTTTTGCTGGCGCTGGTTCTGGTCAGCGTGATGCGGGGCCGCAAGAGCCAGGCTGAATTGGAAAAAGTTGAACAGAGGATAAAGCGCAATGGCTAAGATCTCGCCCCTAATGATTGCGCCTCCGTTGATATTTGGTGCCTTTGCTGTACTTGCTGGTATTGGCATGTTCCGTGATGACCCAAACGCTTTGCCCTCGGCCCGTGAGGGCCAAACCGCGCCACCGGTTGTATTAACAGATTTTGCAGGCAAGCCAAAATTTGACGACGCAACGTTGCGCGATGGACAGATCAAGCTTGTGAATTATTGGGCCAGTTGGTGCGCGCCCTGCCGGGTGGAACACCCAAACCTGCAGGCCCTGTCGGATGAAGGCATTCCTGTCTACGGTATCAATTATAAGGACAAGCTGGAAAATGCCGAGGCATTCCTGAACGAACTTGGTGATCCCTATACGGGTATCGGCCGGGATGAACAGGGACGCATGGCGCTAGACTGGGGCGTTTACGGCGTACCGGAAACCTATGTGGTCGACGGCGACGGAACCATTATCCTGCGCTTTGCTGGGCCGATTACCCAGCGCGTCATCGAAGGAACTATTCGGCCCGCTTTGGAAAAGGCTAAGGCCGATTAACGCGGCAGGGTGAGGGAAGAAACACCAGTCTTCTGAATGATCTGGTCACAATCATCCATCTTGGTGCTGTCACCGTAGCCCCTCTGGTTGGGCAGAACCAAGTGGGAGGTCGGTGAAAAAGCCAGGCACAGCATCCTGGCGCAAATGGAACGTAAAAAGGGCGCCCGACCGGGCGCCCTTTTTAGTTTGCTCAGAGATCTTAGTCGGCCTTGGCCAGGTTCCGCAGCACGTAATGCAGCACGCCACCGTTTTCGATATATTCGATTTCGGGCGCGGTATCGATGCGGCACTTAAGGGTTATGGTTTTCTCAGAACCGTCACCGTAGGTGATGGTGCAGGGCACCTCTTGCCGCGGCTGGATCGTATCCAGACCGTGGATCGAGACGGTTTCATCACCCTTCAAGCCCAGCGTTTTGCGCGAGTCGCCACCGGTGAATTCGAACGGTACAACGCCCATGCCAACCAGGTTCGAGCGGTGGATACGCTCAAAGCTTTCGGCGATCACCGCTTTGACACCCAGCAGAGCTGTGCCTTTGGCCGCCCAGTCGCGCGACGATCCGGCGCCGTATTGCTCGCCACCGAATACAACCAGCGGCGTGCCCTGTTCCTGATAGGCCATCGAGGCGTCATAGATTGAAGTCTGCTCGCCATCGGGGCCTTTGGTATAGCCGCCTTCAACCGCGTCCAGCATCTCGTTCTTGATGCGGATATTGGCAAAGGTGCCGCGCATCATGACCTCGTGGTTGCCACGGCGCGACCCGTAAGAGTTGAACTCGCGCGGTTGCACCTGACGGTCGGTTAGATACTTGCCAGCCGGTGTTGTCGTGGCAAACGAGCCTGCAGGCGAGATATGGTCAGTGGTGACCATATCGCCCAGAATGGCCAGAACCTTAGCGTCTTCGATGTTCGAAATTGTGCCCGGCTCGGTCCCCATGCCCTGGAAGTAGGGCGGGTTCTGGATATAGGTCGAGGTCGGTGGCCAGTCATAGGTTTCGGCATCGGTGGTATCGACCGCTTGCCATTTCTCGTCGCCTTTGAAGACGTCTGCATATTTCGACAGGAACGCCTCACGGGTGACCGTCTGTTCGACCAATTCCGCAACTTCTTGCTGGGTTGGCCAGATGTCTTTCATGAAGACATCGTTGCCGTCCTTGTCCTGACCAATCGGCTCGGACGTCAGGTCGATATCCATCGTACCGGCCAGCGCATAGACCACGACCAGCGGCGGTGAGGCCAGATAGTTGGCGCGGACGTCCGGGCTGATACGGCCTTCGAAGTTGCGGTTGCCCGACAGGACAGACGTGGCGACCAGATCGCCTTCGGCAATCGCCTCAGACAGCTCTTTCTGGATCGGACCCGAGTTGCCGATACAGGTCGTGCAGCCATACCCAACAAGGTTAAACCCGATCTTATCCAGATCTTCCTGCAGGCCAGCGGCCTCAAGATAGGCAGATACAACCTGCGATCCCGGTGCCAGCGAGGTCTTGACCCAGGGCTGACGGTTCAGGCCCAAGGCCGCGGCTTTGCGGGCCACCAGACCAGCGCCGATCATCACATATGGGTTCGAGGTGTTGGTGCAGGAGGTGATCGATGCGATCACAACTTTACCGGATTCTAGGGTATAGTCTTCGCCTTTGACGGCGACTTCCTTGCCCATGGGTCGCTTGAACGTCTCGGCCATTTCCCTGGTGAACGCCGCCTTGGCACCGGTCAGAGCAACATAATCCTGGGGGCGCTTCGGGCCCGAGATCGCGGGAACGATGGTGCGCATGTCCAGCGACAGGGTGTCGGTGTAGATCGGTGCGTAATCTGCGTCGCGCCAGAAGCCGTTTTCCTTGGCATAGGCTTCGACCAGCGCGATGCGATCTTCGTCACGGCCGGTGTTACGCAGATAGCGCAGCGTTTCACCGTCAATCGGGAAGAAACCACATGTCGCGCCGTATTCCGGGGCCATGTTGGCGATGGTTGCCCGGTCGGCCAGCGGCAGACGGTCCAGACCTTCGCCGAAAAATTCGACGAATTTGCCCACAACACCCTTTGCGCGCAGCATTTCGACAACCTTCAGAACCAGATCGGTTCCGGTCGTACCTTCAACCAGATCTCCGGTCAGCTCAAAGCCGACAACCTCGGGGATCAGCATCGAGATCGGCTGACCCAGCATAGCGGCTTCGGCCTCGATCCCGCCGACGCCCCAGCCCAGAACGGCCATGCCGTTGACCATGGTGGTGTGGCTGTCAGTGCCGACCAGCGTGTCGGGATAGGCAACCTCGTTGCCATCCTGATCCGTGTCGGTCCAAACGGTCTGCGCCAGATATTCCAGGTTCACCTGGTGACAGATCCCGGTTCCGGGCGGCACAACGCGGAAGTTGTTGAAAGCACCCTGACCCCATTTCAGGAACTGATACCGTTCCATGTTGCGTTCGTATTCGCGGTCAACGTTCATCTGGAACGCGCGCGGGTTGCCGAATTCGTCAATCATGACCGAGTGGTCGATGACCAGATCAACGGGGTTCAGCGGGTTGATCTTCTGCGCGTCGCCGCCCAGAGCCTTGATTCCATCACGCATGGCGGCCAGATCGACCACCGCCGGAACGCCGGTGAAATCCTGCATCAGCACGCGGGCAGGGCGATAGGCGATCTCGCGGGGGTTCTTGCCACCTTTGGCACCCCATTCGGCGAACGCCTTGATGTCGTCGACCGAGACGGAGAACCCGTCATCTTCGAACCGCAACATGTTTTCCAACACCACCTTCAGGGCGGCGGGCAGTTTCGAGAAATCACCCAGGCCGGCCTCTTGCGCGGCGGGGATCGAGTAATACGAGATGGACTTGCCATTCACGCTCAGGCTGCGGCGTGTCTTGGCGGTATCCTGTCCGACTTTGATGGGCATCTGTGGCCTCCCTCTCAAATGACGTGGAATATGGGATTCGCTGAGGGCTATCTGCATCACCCAAGCGCGCGGTTCAAGGTCCAACAGACCAGGTGCGGCAATTTTTGTATACCATTGCACACATTTTTGCGAAAACCTTGTGTCACCGGTCTCAAGAAACCTTGATTGGTGCTTGATCAGCGTTCCGTCTAAACCAGTAATGCACCCCATGAAACCCGAGAGCAAACATGTTCAAATCTGCAACCGCAACCGCGTTGGCGTCCCTGTTCCTGGCTACTTCGGCCATTGCAGAAAGCGGACCCGTAGTGGTGGAGCTGTTCACCTCGCAAGGATGTTCGTCCTGCCCCCCGGCTGACCGGATCATGCACGATCTGGCCAATCGGGATGACGTCATCGGGTTGGCGCTGCATGTGGATTATTGGGACTATATCGGATGGGAGGATGAATATGCCGACCCCACCCATACTGAGCGTCAGCGCAGCTATGCCGGAAATTCCGGGCGTACGGTGATCTATACGCCTCAGATGGTAGTGAATGGTCAGCAGGATATTGTAGGGGCAGATACGGCAAAGCTGGATTACCTGATCGGCGACCATTCCAAGGCCGCTCCGCTGGCGTCGGTTTCGGCCTCGCGTACAGGAGATAACGTAACTGTCGACGTTTCCTCGATCAGTTTGCCACCGGATCAGGTCTATGACATCCGGGTGGTGCAATACACGCCAATGCGCCATGCTTCGATCCGGCGCGGAGAGTTGGCCGGACAAGAACTGGATTATGCCAATGTGGTCGAGGCCTGGACAGTAGCCGGGCAATGGGACGGGACAGCGCCTAAGACCTATAAGGTATCTTTGACGTCAGGTTTACCGGCCGTTGTGTTGGTGCAAGGGGTTGGCCATGGACCGATTATTGCGGCAGCACGCGTTCGCTGATCAAGGCATGTCTTTGGATTGGACGCCTAGCCCGTTCCAGGTTTTCCAGCGACGATGAATCCAGAACCACTGACCCATATGCTGTCGGACGACCGCCTCGAGGTCATCATTGGTGAACTGGGTCATCGTCTTTGGATCCGTATGTGGGACCGGTTCGTGCAGGATGATTTCGAAATCAACCCCATTGGGCTGACGCACTGCATAGCACGGAATCAGGACGGCTTTGTATTTCATGGCCAGTTCAGCATTCAAAACCGACGTCACGGCCGGTTTGCCGAAAAAAGTCAGCTCTTCCCCGCCATGTGCGTGCAGGTCTGACACAATAGCGATGATCCCGCCTTTTTTGAGTGTCCGCACCATTTCGACCATCCCGCGACGGCCTTGTTCGAACATCGGGGCGCCGGTTTTGTAGAACGCATCGACATACATGTCGTTGAAGTAGGGGTTCGCCATTCGACGGTAGAGGCAGCCAATAGGCTGACCGCTGCGTTCTTGAAGGGCGATACGCGCGGCCAGGTAATGGCCGAAATGCGCAGTGATCATCATCACAGGTCGCCCCTCCGCCAAGGCGGAATCAAAGGCGGCAAGACCCGTACCCGTGACTTTGGCAAAGCGTTGGCGCTCTGTGAAATCCTCGGGCGAGAAGTGCTCCATGATCGCGCGCCCGGCGTTGTCAGGAACGGCCTTGCAGATGCGTTTCACTTCGGATTCAGTCAGGTCCGGGCAGGTGAGTTTCAGATTGCTGCGTACTCTTTTCGAGAACCCGACCAACGGTGCAAGGTTTCTCGCTATGGCGCCCATTGTGGCAATGCGTGTCTCATAGGGCAGCAACCGTAACGCTTTGATAACGCCTTTCAGGAACATGCCGGATACATAGTATTTGCCAAGCTCGGACCTGCTTAGTTCAGACTTTTCAACGGGCATCAGAAGGTCTCGGCGTCTGTTGTGAATTGCCGGGTCAGACATACAAGCCGATCGAGGTAACCACAAGCTTTCTGCTCGGCCAGAAATTTTGGCGCGCTTTCTCTCTTTATTCGTCGCCGTCATCATCCCGGAGCGTGATGGTTCCCTCATCGACAAGTGTCCGGATGGCGCCAATGATCTGGGTCATCGCCTCCTCTGCATCGGGTTGTTTGATTTTTCCGACCTCATCCATTTCTTCGCGCAGGTTTTCGGCCATACGCGACGACATGTTGGACAACAGGTAGTCAACCGATGCCCTGTCTCCTTCCGTTTCTGCACCGGCGAGCGCTGTAACCAGGACGGGTTGTTCCACACCGCGTAGAATGGTCGGTACATCGCGGGGCAGAATGCGAGACGGAATATGGGCGAAGGTAAAAATGGATTGGCGAACTATGGTGGCAAAATCGGCGTCTTCTTCTTCTAATGCGCTCAGCAGGCCGTCCCGGGTCGAGGCAGCGGACTGATTCAGTATCGCGCCAACGCGGGCACCCGGTCCGTCGGCAAACGCTGTGGCAGGGCGCTGATCCATCTGAGCCGCCAGCGACCATCCGATCCGCTCGACGGCCTCTGGGCTGACATTTGCTGTTTTCGAAACCGCATAGGTAATACGCCGAGCAACTGGGCCGGGAAGGTGCCCTAGCAGTTGCGCAGCTTTGGCGGTTTCAAGTTTCGATAGCATCACGGCCGCAATCTCAGTGCTTTCGGCCTGCGCCATTTCGGCCAGATCTTCTGTAGGGATCTCTCGCAATCGCTGCCAAGGATCGCCGATCTGGCGTATGCCGGCCACTTTACGCAAACGCGCCGCTGTTGCCGGGGCGATTTTGCCGTTCACCACATCCAAAGCGCCCGCCAGACCATGTGGAAAGGACAGGCCAACACTGTCCAGCGCATCTGCAAATTCATCGGCAACAGCGTCCAAGGTAACCCGGTCGACAAGGCCCATTTTGCCCAGTTGGTGGGTTAGCTTTTCCTGTAAATCGTCGGGGAGCTCTTCCAGCGGAATGTCCGCCCCATCATTCAGCAAGAGACGCACAACCACCGCCGCCTTTTGTCGGCTGCTGAGGCTGCGGGCCACCAAGCGAAGGTCGTCATCGTTTTCTTTGGCCAGCTGGGCAGAAGCCCCCGGGGCCACCTGTACCAATGTGTTTGTGTTCTGCATCTGCCTGCGGTGCCAAAGTTCCTGTTCCACAGGCAGATTACAGAGAGTCGGGTAAAGAAAGGCTGAAGCTTAGTAGTTGTAGGTCAGTCCGGTGCGGATCGCCTCGCGCAGGGAAACCTCTGCCCAGGTTCCTTCGCCGCCACGTGCTTTGATTTCACGCCACTGCGCAATCGCCAGATCAGTTTTACCCTCGGCGACAAAGCCTTGCGCCATATAGGAACGTGCCAGGATATTGTCGGGATTTGCGTTAATTGCACCTTCATAGAACAGGTTCGCCAGTTCCAGCTTGCCCATCTTCCGATAGGTAAATCCCCAATAGGTCAAGACGCGATCGTCATTCTGGTCCATCACGCGCAGCACGCCTTGGGCGTTTTTGAACTGCCCGTCATAGGCCAGTTCACGCACGGCGTGGTACAGCTGATCCTGAGTGAAATTGGTGTTGCTGGGCTTTACGCATTTGCCCGCGGCCTCATCATAGACCCGTCCGAACAGACATTTCTTGGTGGTGTTTGTTGTTTTTGGCGGCGTCGATCCCCCGCCGCCACCTGCGGCATGAACCATGGGGGCAAATGTAAGGGCCTGAATTGCAATAACCGAAGCTAGGATGAGGCGCATAATTGGTCTCCGTTCGTAGGGCTGCTCAGAATAAGCATAGCGCGTTCTATACAAAAGCTAACAACTGATCGCGCGAATTTATTCACAAGTTTGAAAGCGGGAATGATCCTGCCGTGATCAAGCAAAGAAAAACCCGCACAAAAATTTTGTGCGGGTCAGTATTGCAGAGTCTTTACGAAATTTTACTCGCCAAACACCCGGGCAAAGATCGTATCGACATGTTTGGTGTGATAGCCGAGATCGAATTTCTCTTCGATCTCCTCCTTGCTCAACGCGGCGGTCACGTCAGTATCCGCCAGAAGTTCTTCTTTGAAGTCTGTGCGGTGTTCCCAGACCTTCAACGCGTTGCGTTGAACCATAGCATAAGCCTCTTCCCGGCTGACCCCTGCCTGCGTCAGCGCCAGCAGAACCCGCTGGCTCATCACTAGACCGGGGAACTTGTTCATGTTCTCCATCATGTTCTCGGGGAAGATCAGCATTTTGTCGATCACGCCCGTCAGTCGAGCCAGAGCAAAATCCAGTGTGATCGTGGCGTCCGGCCCAATCATGCGTTCCACCGAGGAGTGTGAGATGTCGCGTTCGTGCCAGAGCGCCACATTCTCCATCGCCGGGATCACCGCCGCGCGCACCATGCGCGCCAGCCCGGTCAGGTTCTCGGTCAGTACAGGGTTCTTCTTGTGCGGCATCGCCGACGACCCTTTCTGCCCCATCGAGAAGAACTCGGCCCCCTCAAGAACCTCGGTCCGCTGCATGTGACGGATTTCAATGGCAACGTTTTCGATGCTGCTGGCGATCACGCCCAACGTGGCAAAGAACGCGGCATGGCGGTCGCGGGGGATGACCTGCGTGCTGATCGGTTCGGGCACCAGTCCCAGCTTGTCGCAGACATGCTCTTCGACCTGAGGGTCGATATTGGCAAAGGTGCCGACCGCGCCGCTGATCGCACCTGTTGCAATCTCGGCCCGTGCGTCGCGCATGCGGGATAGGTTGCGATCCATCTCGGCATAAAAGCGCGCGAATGTCAGGCCCATTGTGGTGGGCTCGGCGTGGATGCCGTGGCTGCGGCCGATGCGGACAGTGTCCTTATGTTCGATCGCGCGGCGTTTCAGAGCGGCCAGCAAACCTTCGAGGTCGGCGATCAGGATGTCGGCAGCGCGGGTCAGCTGAACGTTGAAACAGGTGTCCAGCACGTCCGAGCTGGTCATGCCCTGATGCACAAACCGTGCCTCATCGCTGCCGACATGCTCTGCCAAATGGGTCAGAAAAGCGATGACATCGTGTTTGGTGACGGCCTCAATCTCATCAATGCGGGCCACATCGAATTCCACATCCTTGGCCTTCCACACGGCATCGGCGTTTTCACGCGGGATCACGCCCAGATCGGCCATGGCGTCACAGGCATGGGCCTCGATCTCGTACCAGATGCGGAACTTCGTCTCGGGCGACCAGATGGCGACCATGTCGGGGCGGGAATAACGTGGAATCATTGGCAGCGGCACCTTTTTATGATTTGGCAGAGGTCGTTGCGGCGCGGTTTAAACCCAGCCGCCCTACGGAACAAGGCGCGAGTGCGGTGATGAGACGGTTTGCCCTGATTTTATCCCTTTGGCCTGGTGTTGCGGCAGCGACAGAGTTCTGGCCGCTGACGGGTGATGAAATTACCGAAACCTTGTCGGGCAAAAAACTAACTTATGGCGACGGCATCTGGCAAACATTCGACCAAAGCGGGGTGACCCATTTTTTTTCGGGTCGTCCCAGCACCGGAAAGTGGGCCGTGCAGGGCGATCAGTATTGCTCGGTTTGGCCGCCTTCGGATATCTGGGCGTGTTATGATGTTCTGCAAAGCGGTGTCATCATTCGATTTATTGACGGCGCAGGCGAGATCACAGACGGGTATTATCCCGAATGACCTTTCCAAACGAACTGACCGACTTCGAAGGGGACTGGAGCCTGTCACGCACCATTCGGGATGCGCGGGCCGGGCAGGTAGTTTTGGCCGATGGCTCTGCGCGATTCACAAGGTCCAAAGACGGTCTGATCTATGACGAGACGGTAACTCTGCGTATTCCGGGCCAGCCCGAGATGATGGGAACGCGCCGATACCTGTGGCACGACAAGGGCGAAAGCGTTGCGGTGCATTTTGATGACGGGCGTTATTTCCACGCTCTCAAGCTGGGCCAGGCGCAGGCTGCGGATCACCATAATTGCTCGCCAGACAGCTATGACGCAGTCTATGATTTCTCAGGCTGGCCCTGCTGGAGGGTCCGTTGGACCGTGTCCGGCCCCCGGAAATCATACGAAATGAATACGGAATACATGCTGCGGTAGCGTAATCATCTTGCAGATGCGGCGCTGACAGGGCATTCCTGTTGCAGAATCTCGGTCCGTTTAGGGAGAAACAACATGAATGCGAACGTATTGGCCAATGCATTTGGCCCACGTGAAGGGACGGCGCTGCGCGTCAAACAGGTGGTTTTGGTTGCTTTGGGCATCGTTGCCTTGGCCGTCGCCGCCAAGATCAAAGTGCCGATGTGGCCGGTTCCAATCACCATGGGTACATTTGCGGTTCTGACCATCGGCACCGCCTATGGCGCACGGCTGGGTCTGGTAACCATGATGGGCTATCTGCTGATCGGCGCGCTGGGCTTTGACGTGTTCGCGGGCTCTTCGGCTGAAAAATTCGGCCTTACTTACATGATGGGTGGCACAGGCGGCTACCTAGTCGGATATGTGCTGGCAACCCTGATGCTGGGTACGCTGGCCGCGCGCGGCTGGGACCGTTCGGTCGTGAAAATGGCGTTGGCGCTGGTTCTGGCCAACGTTCTGATCTATGTCCCCGGCCTGCTGTGGCTGGGCCAGCTCTATGGCTGGGACCAGCCGATCCTGGCATGGGGCCTGACACCATTCCTGGTGGGTGATGCGATCAAGCTCGCGCTGGCCGCGCTGCTGATCCCCGGCCTGTGGAAGCTGGTGGGCGACGCCCGCACCTAAACCACAGTCAACCTAGTTGACATGAACCGCGCCCGGAGCGATCCCGGCGCGGTTTTTTGTTGCGCCAACAAGAGGCTGGACAAAACCGGTCGACACAGTTCAAGCTGTAGCAATAGAAACAACAGGTTATTCAGATATGCCTAATCTATTGAGGGCTGTAACCCTTTCCTGCGCGGTTGTTTGCGCCGGGGCAGGGAGTGCAAAAGCCGAAACACCGATCACCTATACTGATGAAGGGCGCGCCTTGTTCAGCTTTGCGGTACCAGATTTTTGGTCGGTTCGTACTGGCGGCCCGCGTGAGGTCGATGACACCGAGCTGAACGATCCCCGCGCGGTTGCCCGAGTCATGGGGATCAAACCGGTAACGGATGACAGCGTATGGATTGGATTTGTCTCGCCATCTGGTGTGTCATCCATCGACGGTGGCCTGCGATACCTTCAGGATATCGACAAGTTTCTGGTCAAAGATCCGATCGTTTCGGAAACAGTCGCAACCCGGATCGGAGGTCTGCCAGCGCGGGTTATCCGCGGTACCGGCACCCGTGATCGGCGGGGGATAAATTTCACGGCCACAGTGATTGACTTGCCGCGTGATCGCGTGGCTGTCGCAGTGGCCGTATTAAGAGACGGCGCCGATCCTGGCTATGTGGACGACCTGAATGCCGTATTCGCGTCATTCCGGTCGCTTCAGTGAGGAGGTTTGGATGACTCGTAAGCTGATGAAACGGTCGATCGCCGCGCTGGTATTCGGTTTGACCAGTATCACCTTGTCTGCCTGCGACGGCGTGACGGTTGGTGTGGGATACGGATATGATCCGTTCTATGACTCGATGCTTTGGAACGACTACTATCACGACGTTGATGTGGACATTGATGTAAATCGTCCACCGCAAGGTAAGCCTCCGGTCAAACCCAAACCTCCGGTCGCCAAGCCCCCGGCGCGCCCACGCCCCCCTGTCGCCAAGCCCCCGGCACGTCCACCGGTTGCCCGGCCGCCAGTTGCCCGGCCGCCTATTCACCGCCCGTCACCGCGGCGGCGCTGATGCGGATCACGACAGCAATTCCGTCGTGATTTTCGCTGTTCCTTCAAGTGTCCTGTGAACAGGGCACTTGTCGGCGATTTCAAGCAGACGTGCGCGCTGATCCTGATCCAAGGGGCCCTCGAGCCGGATTTTGCGGCGGAACAGATCGACCTTGTTGTCAGTGATCAGACCCGCATCCTGTGCGTGGACCTTGTTATGGCAAACATCGACAGTGATGCCTGTTAGTGGCCAGCCCTTGCGCCGCGCATACATCCGGATTGTCATCGAAGTACAGGCTCCCAGACCCGATGACACAAAGCCATAGGGCGACATACCGCGGTCGGTGCCTCCATATGAGGCCGGTTCGTCCGCAACAGCATGATGCTTGGGGCCGGACTGAATGTCTTGCTGGAATCCGTTGGGATCGGCCTCAGTCACCCGCACTACGCCTTCGGGCGCACCCGGTGGTGGGGCAGGCGGGCGCAGCACCACATAGCGCGTAACCCAAGCCGCTATTACATCTGCAGCATATTCCGCATCCGCCGCGCGTGTAATCAGGTGATCAGCGTCGTCCAGCGTCACGAAGCTTTTGGGATGTTTGGCTGCCAGAAAGATCGCGCTTGCATTGTCGATACTAACCGTTTCGTCGCGTGGCGCATGAAGTATCAGCAGCGCGGCCTTCAAATCCGCAATCGCAGGGGTTAGCGCGGATTGGGCGATATCTTCGACGAACGCTCTGCCAATACGGAACGGGCGACCACCCAAAGTGACCTCGGCCGATCCCTCTTGTTGGATTTCCGACAGTGCGGCGTCGAAATGGTGCGAGACATGCCCTGGATCGGCAGGCGCGCCCAGCGTAACAACGGCCTTAACACTCGAAATACCAGCTCGGGCGCGCAGAACCGCTGCCCCTCCGAGAGAATGCCCGATCAGCAGAGACGGGGACATGTTCCGTCCAGCCAGATACCGTGAGGCGGCGATCAGATCCTCAACATTCGAGGTGAAAGTGGTGTTTGCAAATTCGCCGTCTGAATGACCCAAGCCTGTGAAATCAAACCGCAATACCGCGATACCCATCGCTGCCAGACGGGCTGCGATCCTGCGCGCGGCCGGGATATCTTTTGAACAGGTAAAGCAATGGGCAAACAATGCCGTAGCAAGGACAGGCCCGTCCGGCAGGTCGAGGCGCGCAGCCAGTTGGTGGCCGTCGTGACCGGCAAAGGTGATGCGTTCGGTGGGCATGGCAGTTCCTTACGTCATGAGGTGCCTCAATATTGTGGCCGCCAGCGAGGGGTCTCAACCCCTATGTAAGAAGCGTCACGGGAAGGTGAGACTGGGTCAGGGGCGGGCGGAGTTCTGGTGCGATAGATTGCATCAACTTTTGTGATGCATCACCAGTCAAACATTCACTTTAATAAAGCGAACGCCACCCTCATCTTGAGCCTGTCGAACACAACCAGCCACGGAGGCAACAATGGTACATCTCACTTCTCAGCCACATGGCACAAATCTTCGAGTAGATTTACTGATCGCTATCGCCGTAACTGCGGTCGTCAGTTTTGCCGCGGGTCAGAACTGGACACAGCCGACATCTTTTGCCAGCACCGAAATCGAGGACTGGCATGGGAACGTCAAACGGTCAAACTGGCCGAACTGAGGGGTCAGGCCAGCCCCATAAGCTGTGGGTCAAAGGGATAGGTGGACAGGTTTTCATACCCATCCTCAGTGATCAGAACCTGATCTTCGAGTTTGATTGAGAAATCTGCACCTACCTCGCCAACCGCAGCTTCGACGCATAGAACCATGCCCGGTTCCAGCGGATAATCATAAGCGCCGGCGACGGCCTTGTCCGGATAGGCGACCAGAGGCCACTCGTCACACAGGCCAACGCCGTGCATCAGGCAGCCGTATTTCTGGTCCTGAAACTTGCTATCCAACCTATGGCTGTTGGCGGTCAGTTCAGGGATCATAACGCCGGGTTTCAGCATCTCCATATTTGTCATGATATGCTCATGCGCGTGCTGCATGGCATAGACCATATCCGGGCGGGGTTTCTCGTCCCCGATCCACCAAGTGCGCGAGATATCGATGCAGATGCCGTAAGACCCGATCAAATCGGTATCGAAGGCGATGATTTCATTCTTTTGCGTGATCCGGGGACCACATTCCTGAAACCACGGGTTGGTGCGTTGGCCCGAGGCCAGCAGGCGGGTTTCGATCCATTCCCCGCCGCGCCGGATGTTTTCGGCATGCAGAATGGCCCAGATGTCGTCTTCCGAGGTTCTTCCGTCTCCGACATTAGCGCGGGCAAATGCCTCCATCTCGGCCACCGCGGTCTCGCAGGCGTGGTTGGCACATCGCATCGCCAGAATTTCGTCCGGGCCTTTCACGGCGCGGGACTTTTCAGTGACTTCCTCGCCTTCCATGATCTCGAACCCCTGGGCCTCAAGGGCGCGCAAACCGTGCAGCATGATCTTGTCCACAGCCAGCCGCTTGTTACCGCCGCCATGCGCATCAATCAGCGCCCGCACTTCGTTCGAGAGTACATCCGCGGCAACATCGACCTTGTCGCCGCGATCGAAATAGAACAGGTCGGCGCCCGACCGCTGTTCCTTCACTAATGGGTTGAATTGGCTTAGAAAAGGTGAGTTTTTATAGTCCCAGATCACCATATACCCGTCGGCACATAACAGCACTGCGCGGAAGGGGTTATGCGTGTTCCAGAGCTGCATGTTGGTGCTGTCTGTGGCGTATCGAATGTTCAGAGGATCAAACATCAACAAGCCACCATAGCCACGATCAACGATGGCCTTGGTCAGACGTTTCCACCTATACTCACGCATCCTCTCAAGGTTCGGCAAGGACAGGCCGGCGGCTTCCCATTCGGCGAAGGCCAGCTGTGTGGGGCCGATCTCGATCCGGTCCAAATCATTGGGAGTGCCGTCCCCAAGCGCTGTGCCTTTGGTGGGGTCGATCTTGCGGATATCTCTATGGTGACGGTTCATAGTAGCCCTCCCTGCCTGTCTATCGAGCGTGAAGAAGCATTCTTTCAGCGTCTTGATAATTTGCGACCGCCATCCGTCGCTTTTTGACCGACAAGTCGAAGTGCCGATGTTAGGTCGGGTTCATGACGACCATTTTGCAGACCTCTACTCCCTATGATCCTTTGAAACCCCGCCCGCTGCCGGGTATTCAGCCCGCCAGTATGGAAACTTGGTTGCATCAGGACGAAGCGTTCGCGGCCCAGATGGAATATCGGGAAGCGTTGCTGAAAGAGCGTCACGCTGATGTTCTTGCGCTGGCGCTCGAAGCCGAACCAGCCGCACAAGAAGTCTTGGACCTGGTGTTGCAATATGCGTACCCCGGATGCTCAGACCTCGTCACGAGAGCCGATGGGCAGAAGGTCCAGATTGATCGGCAGGCCCCAATGGAGACCCTTTGCAGGCTTGTGCAAGAGGATATCTGTATCTTGCAAAAGCAAGGGGACGAACATGTTTTGACTGGCGCGGTTTTGTGTTTTCCAGCCAGTTGGCGACTGTCAGAAAAATTCATGCGTCCCCTGATCGACATCCATGTACCGGTCAACAGCTACGACGAAAGCATCGCGCGCCGTGTCCAGCGGTTGTTTGATGGAATTCAGCCCGATAAGCCGCTCTGGCGGTTTAATGCGCTGTGGTATGAGGATGCCGATCTGCATCAGCCTCGAAGCGCTACAGAACCGCGCGAGGTCAGTTCACCCGGAGACGCGTGCTATTTGCGCAGCGAGAGGCAAACATTGTTGCGGCTGCCGAAAACGCGGGCTGTGGTTTTTTCGATCCACACCTATGTTCTTGAGGCTGGAAGCCTTCGCCAAAAAGAAAACCCCACCTGACGGCGGGGCTTCCTAGGAGGGTCTTATTGGAATTAGTCTACATGCCTAAAGCAGTTGCCACACCGGCAAAGGCACCGCTGGTGCTGAGCGCTGATATTGCAACCGAATAGGCAAGTACCTGAGTATTCAGGCGGAAATCTTCACCTCGGATCAGGTTGACGGCAGCCATCGAGGCCGCGATCGGGACCGACACGCTGGCCACGGCACCCGTAAGTCCCCAACTGGTAAGTCGCAGGATATCATTGGGTTTCTCGTGGTCGAGGGGGGGAGTGTCGGTCCGATCATCCGGTTTCTGCTCGATCGGTTCTGTCCGAAAAGCAATGCTAAGCAACTGCTCGTCTGACAGCTGGATTGGCCGCGCATGTGAGGTCTGCGTTTTGTTTCTTGGCTCATCCAGATCTTCTGTCTCCGTTAATTCAAGACCTGCAAACGGCCCGGAAACGGATTCGAAAATTTGTTTTCTGTCCCGCTGTTTAACGGGCGCCAGAGTGTCAAAAGCACTCATGAATTGTTCCATGGTCAGGACTGTATTCGGAGACAGCCATTCCACGCGCTGAGTCGCACAGATATCAACCATACGATACAGGATCACAACAAGCATAAGCTCCGAGATCTCGCTGTCGTCCAGCAAGGCGGAAACAGGGGTAATTGTGACCGTCAACCGGTTTTCGGGCAGGGTCACCCGGGGTTTCGAGACGGTCCTCAGACCGGCCGCACGGTCCCGCCGTTCAAACCGGTCTTCTGTTTCAGCCAGTTGGGTATCCAGCGTAAGGCGCACAAGGTACTGACTTGAGACGATGCTCGCCTCGGTCGTGTTCAAGATCGTTTTGCGCTCAACAAGATGGCCGTAATCTTCCAGGGTCGCCGCCACGATGGCACCAAACCGCTCGATCGCGCCATTGGTCTTGCCTGTGAACTGCAGGCCGCCGTGATAGCTGTGCTTCGGAGTCACTGCGCATTCCTTTGTGCATTCCGTCAGATGACTCAAATTATCAACAGATAAGGGAAAGAATTGGGCGGAAATGGAAAAAAATGAGAAATCGGCAAGATTGATTACGCATTGGAAACCTAGGCATTTTAAGGGCTATTTAGCGTCTGTGGCGACAATGTGTCTGAATTGCGGTCGTCCTACATGACAGACCGACACAATCATCCGTCGATTCGAGCAGCCATGATTGCGATGGATTCTTGGTACACCGTCGCGGCATTCCACTGTTGAATGACCGCGAAATTCGGTTGGCCCGGTTGATATCCGCGTCCGGGCTTCCAGCCCTTTTTACGCAGGAAATTAGCGGTCGAGGCCAGCGCATCGGTCATATTGTAGAAATCGACCTGACCGTCACCCGTGGCATCCACACCGTATTCCAGGGCATTGCCCGGCAGAAACTGTGTATGTCCCAGCTCACCATGCTTGGCACCAACAGTGTTGGTCGTAATGCTGCCTTGATCGACCAGCTTCAGTGCTCCGATAGCGTGGGGGACGAAGAACTCGGATCGGCGACAATCATAGGCCAAAGTGGTTATTGCTGACACAACCTGGCTGTCACCCATGAAATTTCCAAATCCTGTTTCCATTCCGTGAATAGCGATCAGAACGCCTGCTGGCACCCCATACTGGCGCTCGAGCGTCGCATAGAACTGAGGGTTCCTGGCTTTGCGCTTACGGCCCTGCGCTACGATGGTATCCGCGCCGCGGATCTGCATGAATTTGTCCAGCGAGTATTTAAAACTCTTTTGGTTTCGGTCCGCGGCAATGGTTCGGGTGGCGTATTGGCTTTGGCTCAGCGCCTGCAATCCCTTCTTTTTTACTCCCGCGCGCTGGGCCTGCTTCGCGAAATCCCGCTTCCAGGTCTCAAATCCATTTCCGGTGTTGCCACAGGGGGCCGCTGCCGCAAAGCCAGGTAGAGAGATTGCCAAAATAAGAGCAAGCCGAAGCATCTTGTAATCCGATCCAATGAAATGACAGGGGCAGCCTAGGCAGGGAAGCCGCACACGAAAAGGGGTTAATAAAGGTCGAGTTCCCCGGTGCCCTTCAGGCTATCAAACCATTCATCCGGCGTTTTGTCGATTTTGGCGTGCTTGACCATCATGGCGTTCATATTGGGAAGCCCTGATGAATCTGGCCAGTTTTCAGGTTGCCACATATCCGACCGGATGACGCATTTAGGGCAATGTGCAAAAGCGGTCTCGATATGAATCATAAGGGCTAGCTTAGGCGCGCGATTATTCACTGCCATACTGTTCAGCAAGTCCGGGTCAATACATATGCGCGCGGTTCCTCGGATGCGCAAAGTCTCCAGCTTGCCAGGCACTAGGAAGATCACACTGACACGCGGGTCCTGTATTATATTGTGAAACGTGTCAGTCCGCTTGTTGCCTGGGCGGTCGGGAATGGCGATCAGAGTGTCTGAGATCAGCCGAACAAACCCTTCGGGATCCCCACGAGGAGAAATATCCAGATAACCACCCGGATTGGCCGAAGCGATCAGGCAGAAGGTCGACTTGGCGATAAAGTCGCGGCACATGCCGTCCAGCGCGGCTTGTTCCTTGGCGATGATCTGGGGAAGGGGCGCGCCGGTGATGCGCTCCAGTCCCTCTTTCGAAGTGACGAAATCCGAGAACGGGGCGAATGCGGTTTCGGCTGACATGCGATCTCTCCTAACCGGGGTAATGGCAAGTGTGAAAGATCGGGCCAAACGAAACAAGGGGCGCCCGATGGACGCCCCTATAGAGTTATCGTCGAAAATGCTGGATTAGCAGCTGTAATACATGCCGTATTCAACCGGATGCGGCGTGTGTTCGTAGGTTTCGACTTCGTCCATCTTCAGTGCGATGTAGCCGTCGATCTGGTCTTTAGTGAACACGTCGCCCTGCAGCAGGAAGTCGTGATCCGATGCCAGGGCTTCCAGAGCTTCACGCAGTGAACCGCAAACCGTCGGGATGTCGGCCAGCTCTTCGGCCGGCAGATCGTACAGGTTCTTGTCCATGGCTTCGCCCGGATCGATCTTGTTCTTGATGCCGTCCAGACCAGCCATCAGCAGCGCGGCAAACGCCAGGTAGGGGTTAGCGGCCGGATCAGGGAAGCGGGCTTCGACGCGCTTGGCTTTCGGGCTTTCGGTCCATGGAATACGGACACAACCCGAACGGTTACGAGCCGAGTAAGCACGCAGGACGGGGGCTTCAAATCCGGGGATCAGTCGCTTGTAGCTGTTGGTCGCCGGGTTGGTGAAGGCATTCAATGTCTTGGCGTGCTTCAGGATACCACCGATGAAGAACAGTGCCTCGTCCGACAGATCAGCATACTTGTCGCCAGCAAACAGAGGCTTGCCGTCCTTCCAGATCGACATGTTCACATGCATGCCGGTACCGTTGTCGCCTGCGATTGGCTTCGGCATGAAGGTCGCCGATTTGCCGTATGCATGCGCCACGTTGTGGATGATGTATTTGAACTTCTGCAGCTCATCTGCCTGTTTGGTCAGGCTGTCAAAGATCAGGCCCAGCTCGTGCTGGCACGACGCAACCTCGTGGTGATGCTTGTCGACCTTCATGCCCAGACGCTTCATGGTCGACAGCATTTCCGAACGCAGATCCTGGGCTTCGTCGATCGGGTTGACCGGGAAGTAACCGCCCTTAACCCCCGGGCGGTGGCCCATGTTGCCCATTTCGTATTCGGTGTCGGTGTTCCAGGATGCATCAGTTGCATCAACTTCGTAGGATACTTTGTTGATGCTGTTGGAAAAACGAACGTCGTCGAACAGGAAGAACTCGGCTTCAGGACCCATATAGGCCACGTCGCCGATACCGGTTGCTTTCAAGTAGGCTTCAGCTTTCTGGGCGGTGCCGCGCGGGTCACGCTCATAAGCTTCGCCGGTGTCGGGCTCGACAACTGAGCAATGCACGCAGATGGTTTTCTCTGCGTAGAACGGATCGACATAGGCGCTGTTGGTATCGACCATCAGTTTCATGTCCGAGGCTTCGATGGACTTCCAGCCAGCGATGGAAGAGCCATCGAACATGAAGCCTTCTTCGAGGAAGTCTTCATCTACCTGATCGGCCACCAGGGTGACGTGCTGCAGTTTGCCGCGCGGGTCAGTGAAGCGGACGTCGACATATTCGGCGCCTTCGTCCTTGATTAGCTGAAGAACTGCGTCCTTGCTCATTCTCTTGATTCCTCTGAATTGAAGATTTGGTCTTTTTACAGTGCGTCCGAACCGGTTTCGCCGGTACGGATGCGAATTGCTTGTTCGACGGGTGAGACAAAGATCTTGCCGTCGCCGATCTTGTCGGTTTTGGCGGCGGAAACGATGGCTTCGATGGCGGCATCGACCAGATCGTCGTCCAGCACAACCTCGACCTTCACCTTGGGCAGAAAGTCGACCACATATTCCGCGCCGCGGTAAAGTTCAGTGTGACCTTTCTGACGGCCAAACCCCTTGACCTCGATCACGCTGAGGCCCTGGACTCCGACGTCCTGCAGCGCCTCTTTCACTTCGTCCAGTTTGAACGGCTTGATGATCGCTTCGATCTTCTTCATAC
This sequence comes from Ruegeria sp. CDSA193, assembly GCF_059611885.1. NCBI lineage: Bacteria > Pseudomonadati > Pseudomonadota > Alphaproteobacteria > Rhodobacterales > Roseobacteraceae > Ruegeria > Ruegeria sp. CDSA193. The sequence continues at coordinate 189,702 of NZ_JBXWPN010000004.1, forward strand.
CGGGCTCCCTTTAACTCTTGTCAGGATGGCACTGACCACGTCTAAGATCGGGCGGCAATGTGAATGAGAAAATGGCGATGCCGGGTTGCATGGAAATTGGATGGCCGGTGAAATTTTGAACAGTTTGCACAAAAAATAGTCGAAATTGAATCGCGCGAGGGTTCAGCATGACAGACTTACTGACTGCAGCACAGATGCGGGCGATCGAACAAGCGGCCATTGAGTCCGGTGAGGTGACCGGTCTTGAGCTGATGGAACGGGCTGGGCAGGGTGTTGTCGAGGCGATTTTCGAGGAGTGGCCAGAGTTGGACAAGCGAGGGGCCAGCCCCTCGCGTTCCCTGACGTATCCGCGGCCAGATGAAGAGGATCCGTTGCGGGCAGTTGTCTTGTGTGGGCCAGGAAACAACGGTGGGGACGGGCTCGTCGTGGCCAGGCTTTTGCGGGAGCAAGGGTGGGAAATCGCGGTGTTTCTGTATGGCGACCTAGAGAAGCTGCCGCCGGATGCGCGGGTGAATTATGAGCGGTGGCTGGAGCTGGGGGAAGTTATACCTCTGACTGAAAAGGACATGCGCAAGGGTGGTTCTGCCGATCTTTACGTTGATGCTCTGTTTGGGACGGGGCTGAAGCGCGGCTTGGACGGAGAATTGTTCAAGGTCGTTCGGCATCTTTCTGGTGTGAACGGGGAGCACTATACCGACCGCCTGGTCAGCATAGATGCCCCATCCGGCTTGTGTTTGGACAGTGGGCGGGTGTTGCATCAAGAGCCATTGAACCTATGGCCTCGCGAATTTTTGGACGGTGTACCCGCAGAGATGCGAAACAAGGTAGCTCCTGCGGGCGGCGCGCGTGCTTTGCATGACCGTTTTGCTTGGTTGACAGTGTGTTTCGACAGCCCAAAGCCTGGGCATTTTCTGGCGCAAGGACCGGATTTGTGTGGCAAGCTTGTTGTGAAAGACATCGGTATTTCCACACAGCGTTGCCGCTTTAACGGTGAACCATACGACAGTGCGTTCACATTAGGTCCCAAGCCTTTTCGCAGGGCGAGCCGACCTGCTTTTCTAACCCTTGCCGAGGCACCTGGCCGCGTGAAGGACGAGCGAACATGGGTTGGGTTGCCGCTTTATCGCTTGCCCAAATTCAAACAACAACACAAGTATTCCCATGGACATGCGCTGATCCTGTCCGGTGGTTCTGGCAAGACCGGCGCGGCGCGATTGGCGGCGCGGGGTGCTTTGCGGATTGGGGCCGGGTTGGTGACATTGGGTGTTCCTCCGGCGGCACAGATGGAAGTTGCGGCGCAGGTAACCGCGATCATGTTGCAGCGGGTTGAAGATGATAATGCACTGTCGGAAACCCTTGAAGATGAGCGCTTGAATGCTTTGTGTCTTGGCCCCGGTTTAGGTCTGGAGCGAGCACGGCATTTGGTGCCTGTTGCCTTGGCCTCAAAACGAGCGACAGTTCTGGATGCGGGCGCACTGACGGCGTTTGCAGACGACCCGCTGACGTTGTTCGACATGCTGCATGACGGTTGCGTGTTGACCCCGCACGGGGGCGAGTTCGCGCGGCTGTTCCCGGATATCTCGGAAAAACTGAAAGCGGTTCCCATCAAGGGTCCGGCCTATTCCAAAGTGGACGCCACCCGAGAGGCTGCCAGGCGGGCAGGGTGCGTGGTTTTGTTCAAGGGACCCGATACCGTGATTGCGGAGCCGAACGGGCAATGCTCAGTGAATTCGGCCGTTTATGAACGTGCGGCGCCCTGGTTGGCGACAGCCGGGGCCGGGGACGTGTTGGCGGGGTTTATCACCGGGTTGCTGGCGCGGCGGTTCTCGTCCTTGCAGGCCGCGGAAACTGCGGCATGGCTGCATGTGGAATGTGCGCGATCCTTCGGGCCGGGGTTGATCGCCGAAGATTTGCCCGAACAGTTGCCACGGGTTTTGCGGGAAGTAGGTCCTTAATCGTCTCGGCGAAAATCCGCCGCTGCAGTATTCGATGTCCCAAAATGAGCGTATGATGAAATTCAGGTCAGGCGTCAGTATTGCGGCAAGCGATCTGGGTGACTTGGATGACATATATTCTATCGTTTTGAAGTAGATCAAATTAACACCCTTCAGCTGCGGTTATATTCGAACAAGATGCGCGAGCTGAATGGGCCCGAGACAGGGGATCATAGAGAAATCGCGCACAAGCGAGCAGTGCCCGTAAATAGATCCATTATGGTGAATGACTATGACCCAGAAAGTATCGATAAGCACGATTGCGACTTGCCTGACCGCTGCATCGGCCATCCCAGCAGCGGCGGAGCTTAGATATAACAACAACAGCGGCGGTTATGTTGAGCTGTATGGCCAGTTTAACCCTGTAATTGTCTCAGTTGACGACGGGGATGAGACGGAAACCCGTTTGCTGGACAATGATCTGTCCAACAGCCGTGTAGGGCTGTTTTTGATGCAACCCTACGGTAGCAATGAGTTTACCTTCCGTTTCGAATCCGGTCTGGGCCTGCCGAGCACGGGGAGCGCCAACCAGGAAGGGACAAATGCCGATGGTTGGAACCGTGAAGATATTCGGCACGTCGATTTTGCGTTGAAGGGTGGCTATGGTAAATTTTCTGCCGGGCAGGGTAGCATGGCCTCGGATGGAGCGGCCGAATCCGATCTATCCTATGTTGGCACGGCGCTCTATTCGTTCACCAATGATGAGAATGGCGCCTTCTTTTATCGTGAGTCTGATGGAATGCTAAGCGGCATTACCGTTGGTGACACATCTGATAACTTCGATGGTTCAAGGCGCGGGCGCATTCGCTATGACACGCCAGATTTCAACGGGTTTTCGGCAGCGATAGCCTATGGTCAGAACATCCTGTCCAGCAGCGATGACGATGATTACTACGATGTGTCGGTGTCCTATGGAAATACCTTATCCAACGGGGTGGAGATTGCTGCATCCCTTGCCTACGCCGTGCGCGATTACGATAGCGGATCCGGGGAGAGAAAAGACACAATCGGGTCCGCCTCGGTTCTGCTGCCCAGTGGTTTCAGCGTAACCGCAGCTTTGGGTACAAGAGATGACACTTCCAGCGGTGCCAGTGACCCGAATTATTGGTATGCGAAGCTTGCGTATGAAGACGATTGGGTGTCATGGGGTAAGACTGGTATCGGCATCGACTATTTCGACGGATCTGATTTCTCGATCGACGGCTCAAGTACGAAGGCCTGGGGTATTGCTGTCGTACAGCGCATCGACAGTATCAATACCGATGCCTACTTGAAATACCGTAACCATGATTTCGATGACACCACGAGTTTCGATGACAACGAGGCTTGGGTGCTGGGTGCGCGCTGGAAGTTCTGATCCCGCGAACAATTCCTCAAGAACGCTCCGGCCAGGTCCGGGGCGTTTTTTTGGTCAAATCGGCGGCAAAACAAGGCTGATCCGGGCTTTGCCCCTTGCACGCGGGCGGCTGGGCAAATAGAAGGCCTCAAATTTGCCCGGCGCGCCGTTTTGCGCGCCCCGAATCCTATGGGGACTACCATAATGCAGGTTACCGAGACGCTGAACGAAGGTCTGAAACGCGGCTATAACATTGTCGTATCCGCAGCTGAGCTGGACGACAAAGTTAACGAGAAACTGGTCGAAGCACAGCCTGAAGTCGAGATGAAGGGCTTCCGCAAAGGCAAGGTACCGATGGCACTGTTGAAAAAGCAGTTCGGTCAGCGTCTGCTTGGCGAGGCGATGCAAGAAAGCATCGACGGTGCAATGAACCAGCATTTCGAAGACAGCGGTGAGCGTCCGGCACTTCAGCCTCAGGTGAAGATGACCAATGAGGATTGGAAAGAAGGCGACGACGTACATGTCGAGATGTCTTATGAGGCCCTGCCTGCCATCCCTGAGGTCGACCTGAAATCGGTTGAATTGGAAAAGCTGGTTGTCAAAGCCGATGACGCGGCCGTTGAAGAAGCGCTGGGCAACCTGGCCGAAACTGCGCAGGATTTCAAATCCCGCCGCAAAGGCTCGAAAGCCAAGGACGGCGACCAGATTGTGTTCGATTTTGTCGGCAAGGTTGATGGCGAAGAGTTCGAGGGCGGATCCGCTGAAGACTATCCGCTGGTTCTGGGTTCCAACAGCTTCATCCCCGGTTTTGAAGAGCAGCTGGTTGGCGTAAAGGCCGAGGAAGAAAAAGACGTAAACGTCACCTTCCCCGAAGAGTACGGTGCCGAGCATCTGGCCGGCAAAGACGCTGTGTTTACCTGCACCGTCAAGGATGTGAAAGAACCCGTCGCCGCCGAGATCAACGACGAGCTGGCCACCAAATTTGGTGCAGAAGACTTGGAAGCGCTGAAAGGCCAGATTTCAGAACGTCTGGAAGCGGAATATAGCGGTGCTTCGCGGGCGGTTATGAAGCGTGCTCTGTTGGACGCATTGGACGTGAAGGTTTCGTTTGATCTGCCACCGTCGCTGGTAGATGCCGAGGCCAAGCAGATCGCACACCAGCTGTGGCACGAAGAAAACCCGGAAGTGGAAGGCCACGACCACGATGAGATCGAGCCGACCGACGAGCACAACAAGCTGGCCGAACGCCGCGTGCGTCTTGGCCTGTTGCTGGCCGAGCTGGGCCAGAAGGCAGAAGTTGAAGTCACCGATGCCGAGATGACCCAAGCGATCATGAACCAAGCGCGCCAATACCCTGGTCAGGAACGCCAGTTCTTTGAGTTCGTGCAGCAGAACGCTCAGATGCAGCAGCAACTGCGCGCGCCGATCTTCGAAGACAAAGTCATCGACTATATCGTCGAGCTGGCCCAGGTTGCGGATAAAGAAGTCAGCAAAGACGACCTGCAGAAAGCCGTAGAGGCATTGGAAGAGGAGTAATCCTTTTCTGCCCATAGAAATCTTATGGGCACAAAAAAAACGGAGCCGTCTGAAAAAGACGGCTCCGTGTGGGTGGCTTTATGCTATGAGGTGAGGGGGTCAGGCCTCATGAGCAAAAGCACGGGGGGTCCTTAGCAGAGCAGTTTTCTGCTCTGGGGTGAACCGATCCGAAACTGCTTCGATCAGGTTCAATACAGCTTCGACTTCGGCTTTTGTGGTTGCCGAATTCATCTGTTCGACAAAGTATTTTTCCATCTGGCTTAGTGGTTGGTGGTCGTAATTCGCCACACCTGTATCTGCCGGTGTTTTGTTTCTGGCATACAGATCTATTGCCTGCTCGTCCGTCAGGAATACATCGTGAGCGATGTTCGCATATTCCCGAATTCCGGAAATTCTCTCATCTGAGCAGTCCATCAAAGCGGCCATGGCGACGACTTTACCCATGGGCTTAGCACTACCGAGGTAGTCATAAGGCGCGTTACCGGACCTTTGCAGAACGCGGTTCATAACTGGATCAATCACCGCGATCGAGTCAAGAACGCCAGCCGCTTTGGCATATTCGAAAGAGCCAATCATAACTTCGCTGGTCACATAGGATACAGAATTTTCACCGCGCCCTCGGCCCAGTTTTTTAGTATCGACACAGAACCGGGTGGCTTCCCAGACTTGCGAGCTCCGAATTGGAGGTTCTCCATCCAGGATCGAATGGAAAACATCGGACAGCATATGCGGTCCTTTGGTTTGCAGTAGTCTCATGCACCCGACAACGTCCCCCTCGTCGTCGATGCTGACTACATGTGCTGGATGCAGATCATCGAAGTGGTCGCGCTCGCGCCCATCCTCAATATTGACCTCCCAACCAAGGCGATCGCCGAAAACACGAGCGCGCAGTTTGAACATGTCATCCAAGACATCTTTGAACTTATGTTGATTAATACCATCAATAACGATGATCATTTCCATCCCCCTACAGTCTGGTTACCGTAGGGATTAGGTTAACCAAGAAATAAGCGCAGACTATTAGGGATTTCCCGTAGAAGTGCTTTTTTTTGATTAACCAGGGGCAATTAGGCCCAGGCCGATCGCACGACCAATAGCCTGTGAGGTGGTCAGTGCGCCCAACTTTTCACGCCCGGACCGCATATGAACTTCGACGGTACGGTGTGAAATGGACAAAATATCACCGATATCTTGTTGCGACTTTCCGTCAGCTACCCATTGGAGGATTTCCTGTTCGCGTGTGGACAGCGTGGGCAGGTAAAGAGCTTTGGCCAGCAAGCCGGATTGCATAACAGTATCGTGGGCTTGAACGGCAGCAAGTTGCAGATCACCCATGACATGTTTCTTTAGCTTATCCCATTCGGAATCCGAACAGTCCCGGGTAACGTTTAACAGTCCGCATTCACCATAAGGTCCTCGAACAGGAACTGTTAACCCTCTGGAACTAATGCCAAAATCATGGGCGTCACGAAATACCGCGTTGAACTTCTCGTCCTGATCAAAGCGTCCCCAATCAACGGGTGCAATGCTTAGGACAGATTGATAAAGCGTCGGATCGAAGTGATGAAAGCCCTGGCTGCCATAGTGGATTTTCCACTCATCTGGATAGTTTGCATAGCCCTGCACATCACCTTTCACAGGGTTAAAGGTGGCATAAGACGCATAGTCGAAGCCAAGCTCTTCGCAGACGGCGTTTATAACGTCAGCGGCCGACTTCTCTGTGTGGTCGACCGCGGCCAAATCTATAAGTTTCACCTGTCCAACCCTTGTGGCGGCATATCTCTCCCCCAAGACATGCCAGACTTGTCCTTAGGGGTATACGTTGCGTCAACCACAGGGCATTGTGCAAGCAAATTGTTCGCCTTGTGTAGTCATATTGCGATGTAATGGCAACAGAATGGTCCGAAACAGCAAGTCTCAGATGATTCGTTTCGGGGTAAATCCGGTTATTCCGGACGTAGCCCTGTTTCGACCAGCATCCCACGTGCCTTTGCTTCGGGATAGAACCCTTTTGCGTAAAGGAATATGGCGCGTTGCTGGTCCCCGTCGGACAATAGCCAAGCGCCCCGCAGATATTTCCCGGCAAATTCGAGATTTGTGTCTGCATCCAAAAGGCCTTTGGCGTTTCCAGTATACCCCATTGAACGAGCTGTGGCCGGCAGGATTTGCAGCAAGCCATAATAGGGCCGATTCACAGCCCAAGGTCGGTGAGTGCTTTCGCGAATTGCTAGCTTGTGCACCAGTTCGCGCGGCACTTCGTAGTGGTCGGCCCATTTGTTTATGGAGGCCCGCAGTTCCGGTGTTTCGTTGGGATAGAGCGGAGGATCAAACGTGTTCTGGGTTGGGGTATCGGGCCCTCCGCACGCCGCAAAGGGTGCAATTATCAATAATGCCAATACACTGCGGCGCAGAAGAAATGTCATTGATCGTCTCCGAATAGTTATTATGCGATGATAGGAAACCTATTGATGACCGCAAGCAAAGGCCGGGGCCCAAGCTGGATTTCGCCGGGCGGAGGCATAAAAAAGGCCGCACAGATCGTGCGGCCTTTCTTGTTCAATTCGAAACCCGAGGATCAGGCTTTGGCTTCGTCTTCTTCGGCCGAAGCATCCTGAGCAACCAGATCGTCGTCGTCGGAAGCGGCGGAACCGATATCGTCGAACAGCTCGGCGATTTCGAATTCTGCGGCGGCTTCTTCTTCGGCGGCCAGTTCCTGAATCGATTTGCCCGATGCCTGTAGTTCGGCTTCTTCTTGCGAACGGGCAACGTTCATTTCGATTTTCACTTCAACCTCGGGGTGCAGTTTAACTGCGACTGTGTGCAGACCCAGGTCCTTGATCGGTGCGATCAAGGCAATCTGCTTCTTGTCGACGGTGAAACCTGCTTCGGTAGCGGCGTCTGCGGCGTCACGCGGGGTGACCGATCCGTACAGTGCGCCGGCATCCGAGGCCGAGCGAATCACGATGAATTGCTGTCCGTCCAGCTTTTCAGCCAGCGCTTCAGATTCTTTCTTGGATTCCAGGTTGCGGGCTTCAAGCTGCGCTTTCTGGGCTTCGAACGACGCGATGTTGGCGTCCGATGCGCTCAGCGCTTTGCCCTGAGGCAACAGGAAGTTGCGGGCATAACCGGACTTGACGTCAACGACGTCGCCCATCTGACCCAGTTTCGCAACGCGTTCCAGCAGGATAACTTGCATGTCAGTATCTCCTTACTTAACGGCGTAGGGCAGCAGGGCGAGGAAGCGGGCGCGCTTGATAGCACGGGCCAGTTCACGCTGCTTTTTCGCCGAAACGGCGGTGATGCGCGAAGGTACAATCTTGCCACGCTCAGAGATGTAACGCTGCAGCAGACGAGTGTCTTTATAGTCGATCTTCGGCGCGTTCTCACCCGAGAACGGGCAGACCTTGCGGCGGCGGAAAAATGGTTTTGCGGCCATGGTTTAGTGTCCTTTCTTCAGGCGTTAATCAACGGCGCTCGCGGCGGCCTTCGCGCTCGTCGCGCTTCTGCATCTGGACCGAAGGGCCCTCGTTGTGCTCGTCGACCTTGATGGTCAGAACGCGCATAACGTCGTCATGCAGGCGCATCAGGCGTTCCATTTCCTGAACGGCGCCAGCGGGAGCGTCGGTCTTGAGGAAGGAATAGTGACCCTTGCGGTTCTTGTTGATCTTGTAGGCCATCGTCTTGACACCCCAGTACTCGCTGTCGATGACGTTGCCGCCATTGTCAGCCAGAACGGTGCCGAAATGTTCGACGAGGCTTTCTGCCTGCGCGTTGGACAAATCCTGACGCGCGATCATTACATGCTCATATAGTGGCATGTGCACTCCTGTTTCTATCAAGGCGCATTTCATAGGCGGGGCCGTTTCGTCCTTCGCGACCCTGCCACGAGAGGCTGCGCGATTCATGTCGTTTGCGAAGGATGGCCCGATATACACGTTTGTACGCTGGGGGCAAGGCCTGCCACAGATGCCTTTGTGAAGTCGCGCTATTTCCTCTGCGCTGCCCAATTCCTGACGCTTTTCGGCTCAAAGTTGTTTTGTATACCGGAAATTAACCGGACTGACAAAAGTTGGAACGGCAACCTGAGAAACAGGGTACTGAAAATGACCGCGATTAACACAAATACCTTCGAGAAATCCGCCACAGGCGTAAGTTTTGAAAAGTCAGTGCCGGTGCTCATTAGCTTTGCACCAAATTGGAAAGCTCGGATGGTTCTGGCCCGTCTGGCCGGTGCGCTACTGATAGTTTCTGCCTTTTCCATGTGGTTGATGCCCAGCACGGCAATGGCCGCCGAAGTCTGGCCGATCAAATTGGCGGCCTCGCTGATGTTCCTTCTGGTAGGTGTCAGCCTTCTGACTATCGAAGTTCTGGACGCGCGTCCTGATGCGTATTTTGACCCGATCCGCCGCGAGGTCCGGGTATTGCAAAAGAATGAAAATGGCCGCCCGCAGACAGTTTTGCGCCGGAGCTATGACAGCCTGGGTGGTGCCCGTTTCATTGAAGACCAGATCGAGTTGTTCGATGTGGATGGCAGCCTGTTGATGAAATTGCCGCTTGAATCGGCGGATGTCAGCCGAGCGCTCAAAGGTCAACTTAGCGGAAGTGTAACAATTTTCGCCTGAGTTTTATTCTGTTCAATTAAGAACAGATATTGTGAAATAATATTACTTGTGTGCTGCCCTAGGGCAGCACATTTTCGTTGTCGAGCAACCCAAGAGGTTTGCATCTACAAAATTGCGGAGATTATCATGAAATCCACCCTTCTTGCAGCAGCGCTCGCGGTTTCGGCCACAACGGCATTTGCCGGCGCCGAAAAATACGTTCTGGACTCAAGCCACAGCCAAGTTCTTTTCAGCTATAACCACCTTGGCTTCTCGACCACCCATGGCATGTTCTCGGGGTTTGAAGGCGAGATCATGTTCGATCAGGAAAACCCGGCTGCATCCAGTGTTACAGTATCCATGCCAGTGGTCGAGATGATTACCGGTTGGAAGCCACGTGAAGACCACTTTATGTCCGAGGATTTCTTTGGTGTGACCGAAGGAGAAATGGTGACCTTTACTTCTACTGGTATCGAAGTCACGGGCGAAAACACTGCCAACATCACTGGCGATCTGACTATGAACGGTGTGACCAAATCGGTTGTTCTGGATGCCAAGCTGAACCAGGTGGGTGAACATCCTATGGCAGGAAAGCCCTGGGCCGGTTTCGACGCCACCACCACCTTGGTGCGTAGTGAGTTCGACCTTGGTCAGTTTGCGCCATTCGTAAGCGACGAAGTTGAACTTCAGATTTCAGTCGAAGCCCAGAAGGCCGACTAATACCATTACAACGAGTTGAAACGAGGCCGCCGGAGTAACCCTTCGGCGGCCCATTTTCTTAGTTGCCACGTTTTGCTGTAAGATCAACTGATACTGTAACAGCAAAACCCAGCGAATCCTCGGTCGACTGCGAAGTGCCGATGTCGAAATCCAGCCGGTTCAGTTCAAGCTGTCCTGAAATAGCTGCGCTGTCACCCTGAAGGTCGAGGGTAAATGGCAACACTACGTCCACACTCTTGTCGCGAATGGTCAACGCGCCGCGCGCTTCGAACCCGTCCTCAGTTTTGAAGAGATCAGCTTTGAATTGAGCGGTTGGAAATTGCGCACTGTTGAAGAAATCAGCACCCATTGCCTGATCTGTGACTGTCCCGAGCTTGAGCGACGGTATCGCGATTGTGACATCTGCTGATCCGGCTAAGCCCGGCGTGGGCGGATCTTCGAATGCGATTGCAGCGGTCCAATCGGAAAAGCTGCCGGTTACCGGGCTGCCCAGTTGGGTGATGGTAATGCTTAGATTGCCTTCCTGGACGTTCCAGTCGGACTGTACCTGGGTCAGTTCTGCGACCTCTGTGCCAGCTGTAGATTGGTGGTCAAACGCGCCGATTGACCATCCTCCGACCAGAACGGCACCCCAAATGGCCAAAGAGGCCAATGCGGGGGTCATTGAATGGCTTTGCTCTGGCGGTTCCGGTGCATCCGAGGCGCCCGGCATCATTCGGCGCAGCGTGCTGTCTTTATCGATAATGTGGTGTTTTAGCGCCCCGGCGACGTGCAGCGCGACTGAACCGGCCAGTGTCCAGACGAACAGCCAATGCAGGCTTCCGGTCAGCTCTGCCAGATACTCGGATTTTGGTACAAGGGGTAGGCCCTGTCCGAAGGGCCACAAAATCGGAGCGAAACCTTCGGCGGCAGCGTGATGGGTCCACCCGGTTAGTGGGGCCAGAACCAAAGATGCGTAAAGCAGCCAATGCACGGTTTCAGCTGCAAAGGCCTCGGGCTTGTTCTCGGCGTTCAATAGACCGGGTTTGGTCTGCGCTATCGCCCACATGATACGCGCGAGCGCGACAAAGAAAACAGTGACCCCGACGGTTTTATGGAGAGAAAAAAGGCTGGCGGCGCGTGCAATGTCATCTTCGGTTGTGGCTATGGCCGGATCATAAATCGCATGGGCCAATCCGTTGGCGACCCACCCCAGAGGGAATGCGGTGAAGATAAGTAACGCTGTCAGCCAGTGAAAAGTCTTGGTTACGCTTCCATAGCTTGAGAAGGTGTTTGACGAAGGCATCTGAGGCTCCGGAAGGTGGATCGTATGCAACAACCTACCGCTACAAGCCTAGGACACAATAGCAAGGGATGCACAGAGCCGGTGCCAAAGTGCAGAGATCAGGCAAAGCTTGTGCCGCGCGGTCTGTCGGTTTACACCCCGCGGCAACCTAACGTCATCCAAGAGGTTGCAATGACACGCGCATTTGTTTTCCCGGGGCAAGGTGCCCAGACTATCGGTATGGGCAAGGCTCTGGCCGAGGCCTATCCGGCTGCACAGGCTGTATTCGACGAGGTGGACGAGGCGCTTGGGGAAAAGCTGAGCGATCTGATCTGGGAAGGTGATATTGCGGACCTGACCCTAACCCAGAACGCGCAGCCAGCGCTAATGGCGACCTCGATGGCTGCGATGCGAGCCCTGGAGGCCAATGGGATTTCGATTGCGGATGCTGGTTTTGTCGCTGGGCATTCGCTGGGGGAGTACTCCGCGCTCGCTGCGGCAGGGGCATTGTCGGTCGCTGATACGGCACGCCTTTTGCGCACCCGCGGGCAAGCGATGCAGAGTGCGGTTCCCGTTGGAGAGGGCGCAATGGCCGCTATTCTTGGATTGGATCTTGATGCTGTGCGCACTGTTGCAGACCAAGCTGCGCAGGGTCAAGTTTGTCAGGCTGCCAATGACAATGATCCCACACAAGTCGTGGTATCAGGCGCAAAGGCTGCTGTGGAACGCGCCGCAGAAATCGCCAAAGAAAAAGGCGCCAAGCGCGCGGTCATGTTGCCCGTCAGCGCACCTTTCCACTGTGCATTGATGCAACCTGCCGCTGATGTCATGGCCGAAGCCCTGGCAAATGTCGAAATCAAAGCTCCTGCCGTGCCATTGGTTGCCAATGTGCGGGCCGAGGCTGTCACAGATCCCGATCTGATCCGTGGGTTGCTGATCGAGCAGGTCACAGGTTCGGTTCGCTGGCGCGAAAGCGTACTGTACATGGTTGCGCAAGGCGTGAGTGAAACTTGGGAAATCGGGGCGGGCAAAGCTCTGTCCGGTATGATTCGCAAAATTGACCGTGCGATCGTTGGTAAAGCTGTCGGTACGCCTGATGACGTGCAGAATGTGACACAGGCCGAATCGTAAGACACCGAGCATCAAGAGGAAAACCGAATGTTTGATTTGACAGGTAAGAATGCACTGATCACCGGTGCATCGGGCGGGATCGGTGGCGAAATTGCGCGAAGTTTGCATGCGGCCGGTGCAACTGTGGCTTTGTCTGGAACGCGAGTTGAGCCGCTACAGGCTCTGGCCGACGAATTGGGTGAACGCGCCCATGTTCTGCCCTGCAACCTGAGTGATGCCGAGGCGGTGACAGCCCTTCCGAAGCAGGCTGCTGAGGCAATGGGATCGGTTGATATTCTGGTGAATAATGCAGGGATCACGCGAGACAATCTGTTCATGCGCATGTCCGATGAAGAATGGCAGAGCGTGATCGACGTCAACCTGACATCTACTGCCCGTCTGTGCAAAGGCGTTTTGAGGGGCATGATGAAAGCGCGCTGGGGCCGGATCATTAATATCTCATCGGTGGTGGGTGCGACAGGGAACCCGGGACAGGCCAACTATGCTGCATCCAAAGCAGGCATGGTGGGCATGACCAAATCGTTGGCCTATGAGGTTGCCAGCCGTGGAATCACCGCCAATGCGGTGGCACCCGGTTTCATTACGACTGCGATGACCGACAAACTGACCGAGGATCAGAAATCTGGGATTTTGACGCAGGTTCCTGCCGGTCGTATGGGTGACCCCTCGGAAATTGCTGCGGCTGTGCTGTATCTTGCAAGTGCCGAAGCCGGATATGTTACCGGAACCACCTTGCATGTGAACGGCGGTATGGCCATGTTGTGAGCGCGGATCGAGGTGGGCGCGAAAGCGTTTGCCTCGGGCGTTGTCTGTGTTATAGGCGGCGCACATATGCAGGGGCTGGCCGGATGGTCAACCTTCTACTTACCCGGTAATCGGGGACCTAAACCGCCCAGAACGGGCACATCAAGGCCAGCCTGAGCGGGCAAGGGCAGAACCGGGCACTATGCCCTGAAATGAAATGAGGAATAGACATGAGCGACGTCGCAGATCGCGTTAAAAAGATCGTTGTTGAGCACTTGGGTGTTGAAGAAGATAAAGTGACCGAAAACGCGTCCTTCATCGACGATCTGGGTGCAGACAGCCTGGACACTGTTGAGCTGGTTATGGCCTTCGAAGAAGAGTTCGGCATCGAGATTCCTGATGACGCAGCCGAAACCATCCAAACTTTTGGCGACGCCGTCAAATTCATCTCTGAAGCGTCTTAAGACCTTCTTTATCCGCTAAAACGGCGCTTCCGGGCAACGGAGGCGCCGTTTTTTTTGCCCAGCCGGAATTCGCGCTTGCCAGATAGCTATTGACCCGCAACCATTTACGCGAGGCAGGAAATTCTGAGCGGGCAGGGCATGCTACGATCCACCCCGATGATAAATACGGCACGTCTGATGCTTTGCGCTATGCGTCCCGACGACTTTAGTCGTTACGCTGAGATTTGGCGGAACCCTTGTGTTGTGCGCCATCTTGGCCGGGAACCGCTATCGCGGGGCGAAGCGTGGGAATCCTTTCTGAGGAATGCCGGCCACTGGCAGATGGCCGGTTTTGGCCAATGGGCCGTCTTTCGACAGTCGAATCGTCAGATGATAGGTCAAGCTGGCTTTTTCTATCGTAACCGAGGGTTAGGCGACGACTTCGACAGCTTTCCCGAGGCCGGATGGCTATTGGCACCAGAAGCCCAGGGGCAGGGATTTGGTCTTGAAGCGGCTCAGGCCGCACATGACTGGTTTGACAGAATAATGCCTGGACCACTGGTTTCCCTGATTGATGCTGAAAACCACGCGTCGCAGAATCTGGCGGCAAAGCTGGGTTATGAGCTGATGGCCGAGCGCGACTATATGGGAAGTCAGGTGAACCTGCTGAAAAGAAACGGGCCGCCCAAACTGGCTTAACCTTTCTCTTTGATCGTGCCGCAAATTGCCTTTGGTTTGCCGAAACTGGAAATTCTCGCCGATAGGGTTGAGGGTATGGTATCCTCTATTGACGTTGCGATTGAGCGGAGGAGCAAGCTCATGAGGATTTACCCTACGATGGAACTGCAGAACGGCCGCTGTGTCACACTGGACAAGGGTCGTCTGGATGAGGCCATGATTTGGCACGTGAATCCCGCAGAAACGGCACGCAGTTGGGCCGATGCTGGAGCCGAGTGGATGCACTTGACCGATTTTGACGCGATTGAAGGGCGCGATACCAATTCGGAGATGGTTGAAGAGATCATCCGTTCTGCCGAAATCCCTGTGCAGTTGGCAGGTGGTATGAGAACGCGCGAGCAAGTCGAGCACTGGATCGACAAGGGCGCAGGCCGGATTGTTATCGGCACTATGGCTGCGTGGGATCCAAATCTTGTGAAAGAATTGGCCAAACTCTATCCGGACCAAATCGTTCTGGCCGTAGACGTTTGGCAAGGCTTAGTGATGACCGACGGTTGGCGTAGTCAAAGTGCGTTTACACCAGAGGCCTTTATCGAAGCGTTTTCAGAGACGCCGTTTGCGGCAATTCTGGTCACTGATATCGATAGCGACATGGAAGACGTTGAGGCACAGCTGGGCCTGATCTCGGGGCTGGCAGAGACATCTCGCACACCGATCATCGCAAGCGGTGTGGTCCGCACGACAGATGATATCTCGCGGTTGGCTTATATCCCGAATATTTCGGGCGCCTTGGTTGGCCGCGCGCTGTTCAGAAAGACGCTCGAGCTTTCAGATGCGCTGAATGTTGCCAGCACAGCGCACGAACCGGTTGCGGCGTTTCAGTAAGATTTCTTCCAAAACAACAGGTTCCGCCCTTTCATGTCCAGTGAAAGGGCGGGCTTTCATCTGGCCAGGAGCCGCATTGCAAGAGTGTATACTGTAGGTGTTCCGCTCAATCTGCTTGTGTGATGATTGCGCCTTGCTCTTGCCCCCGCACCCCGGCCCGGGGTATGAGCGTTTCTCAAACAGGAAGCAGGCAAGAGGCATTTTATGCGCAGAGTCGTTGTAACCGGTCTTGGGTTGGTCACTCCATTGGCCAGCGGGGTCGAGGAAACATGGTCGCGGTTGCTGGATGGGGAATCCGGTGCAGGCCCGATCACGCAATTTGATGCTGAGGCAAGTGGGGTCACCACAACGTATGCCTGCGAAGTTCCGCGAGGCGACGGCACCGACGGGACATTCAATCCTGACGACTGGATGCCGCCGAAAGAGCAGCGCAAGATCGAAGACTTCATTCTGTACTCGATTGCAGCTGCTGAAATGGCCTGCAAGGATTCCGACTGGCTGCCCGAGGATGAAGAGGCGCGTTTGCGCACTGGCGTTCTTATCGGTTCAGGTATCGGTGGGCTGGGTTCCATCGCGGCAACGGCTAACCTGATCCGCGACAAGGGCCCTCGACGGGTGTCGCCTTTCTTTATTCCAGGCGCGCTGATTAACCTGGCCTCGGGTCAGGTGTCGATCCGCCATGGATTCAAAGGCCCGAACCATTCGGTTGTGACTGCATGTTCGACCGGTGCTCACGCTATTGGTGACGCAAGCCGCATTATCCGTGCCGGTGACGCTGACGTAATGGTTGCCGGTGGTGGCGAAGGGTGCATTTGCGAAATCGGTATCGCTGGATTCAACGCTTGCAAGGCGCTGTCGACCAAATACGCGGATAACCCCAAAGCAGCCAGCCGCCCCTATGACGTCGACCGAGACGGTTTTGTCATGGGTGAAGGTTCGGGCATCGTTGTTCTGGAAGAGTACGAGCACGCAAAAGCGCGTGGCGCGAAAATCTATGCCGAAGTTCTGGGCTATGGCATGTCCGGTGATGCCTATCATATCACCGCACCCAGTGAGGACGGCGATGGCGCAGAGCGTTCTATGAAAGCAGCGCTACGCAGCGCGGGGCTGGAGCCGAAGGACCTAGACTATATTAACGCGCATGGCACATCGACCATGGCCGATACCATTGAATTGGGTGCGGTCGAGCGTCTCCTGGGCGAGCATTCGGCGAATGTAACGATGAGTTCGACCAAATCGGCCACGGGCCACCTGTTGGGCGCAGCAGGCGCGATCGAAGCCATTTTCTCGATCCTCGCAATCCGCGATCAGGTTGCGCCACCGACGATCAATTTGGACAACCCAGCGGTCGAGACGCAGATTGATCTGGCTCCGAATGCTAAGCGTGAGCGCAAGATTGATGTGGCGTTGTCAAACTCGTTTGGATTTGGCGGCACCAATGCAAGTGTGATCTTCGGAAAGGTCAGCTAAATGTGGCGCGCTTTGGCCTCCAACATGCTGACCATCCTGGTGGTCGGCCTGTTTCTTGCCGGTGGACTGATTTTGTGGGGGCAGGCGCGATACAAGAATGCGGGCCCTCTGGAAGCTGCGATGTGTTTGCAGGTCGAACGTGGCTCGAACATGACGCAGGTCAGCCGACAGCTGGAGGATCAGGGCGCGATCAGCAGCGCTACGATATTCCGTATGGCGGCGGATTATACCGACAAGGCACCTCAGCTGAAGGCAGGCAGCTTTCTGGTCCGCGAGGGTGCTTCGATGGAGCAGATCATTGATGAGATTACGCGGAGCGGGGCCAGTACCTGCGGATCCGAGATTGAGTACCGGATCGGTGTAACCCGCATACAAACCCGTGTACGCGAATTGAACCCCGCAACATTGGATTTCGATGAAATCGCATCGTTCGATGTAGCGGAAGAAGAAATACCCGCGGCTTATACCCAAAAGCGCGAAGACTCGGACACACGATACCGGGTCTCGATTGCTGAAGGTGTTACATCCTGGCAAGTGGTCGAGGGTCTTAAGCAGATCGACACGTTGACGGGAGATATCCCTGAAATACCGGCCGAAGGGGCGCTGGCACCGGATAGCTATGACATTGTGCGAGGTGCCGATCGGGCGGCAATCCTGCAGTCGATGCAGGATAAGCAGCAACTGCGCATTAACGCCGCCTGGGAAGGGCGGCAGGATGATTTGCCAATCAAAACCCCCGAAGAGATGCTGATTTTGGCGTCAATCATCGAAAAGGAAACTGGTGTTCCGCATGAGCGTGGACAGGTCGCTAGCGTATTTGTAAACCGGCTTGAGCGAGGCATGAAGCTGCAGACGGACCCGACTGTAATCTATGGTGTCACCAAGGGGCAGGGCACGTTGGGCCGAGGCCTGCGCCGCAGCGAACTGCGCCGTGCAACGCCTTGGAACACTTATGTGATTGATGGGCTCCCGCCAACACCTATCGCAAATCCTGGTCTTGCAAGTCTTGAAGCCGCAGTTTCGCCCGAAGCGACTGATTTTGTTTTCTTTGTTGCAGATGGCACCGGCGGACATGCTTTTGCCGAGACACTGGATGAGCATAATCGAAACGTCGCCAAATGGCGTGAGATTGAGGCCGAGCGCCAAAGCACCGGAAACTAAAAAAGGCGCCGCGAATAGCGGCGCCTTTTAGATTTAGGCGGCGGAGGATCGACGCGGTCGCCGACGTTTTGGGCCTCCGGGATTGCCCGACTTGTTAGCTGCTTGCGGCTTTGGACCACGGCGACGGAACCCTCCGCCTTTCCGCGATTTTGCGGGTTCGGCGAACTCGGGCATTGTGCCGCTGGCGACCGGAACCTCAATTTTCATCAGTTTCTGAATCTGCTTCAGTTGATCCAGTTCATCCGGTGCACAGAAAGCGATCGCCTCGCCTTCGCGTCCGGCACGGGCGGTTCGGCCAATGCGGTGGACGTAGTTATCCGGCACTTCGGGTAGGTCGTAGTTGATGACATAGGCAACGCCCGGGATGTCGATGCCGCGAGCGGCCACGTCTGTTGCCACCAAGACATTTATTTCGCCTGCGCGGAAAGCTTTGATCGCCCTGTCACGCTGTCCCTGACTTTTGTTGCCATGGATCGAGGCGGCGTTGAAGCCGTCGGCCACTAGGCCCTTCATCAGCTTCTCGGCGCCATGTTTTGTACGCGAAAACACCAGCGTCAGAGCTTCTTTATCCGCAGATAAAATCTCGCGCAGTTTGCTCGGTTTTTCCGCGCGGCTCAGGAAATGAACCGATTGGGTGATCTTGTCGGCGGCTTTACCCGGAGGGGACACTTGAATGCGTTGCGGGTTTGTCAGGTAGGCCTGGCTGAGTTCTTCCATCTGCTTGGGCATAGTGGCAGAGAACAGCATCGTTTGGCGGGGCGTACCCAACTGCGGTGCAATCCGGCGCAGAGCATGAATAAAGCCCATGTCCAGCATCTGATCGGCTTCGTCCAGTACCAGATGACGTACCGAGCCGAGGTCGACCGCTCTGCGTTCCATCAGGTCGATCAAACGACCAGGGGTGGCAACCAGAATGTCTGTGCCGCGTGCCAGAAACGAAATCTGCCTACTGATGGACTGACCGCCAACAACTGTCGCCACGCGCAGCTTCGTATTCGTGGTCAAATTGCGCAGGCTATCTGCGATTTGGTTGACCAGTTCACGGGTCGGGGCAAGGATCAGAGCCTTGGCGGTTTTCGGCGCAGGCTTGCCGGTCTGAGCCAGCAGGTGGTCGATCAGAGGTAGGCCAAAAGCCAGCGTCTTGCCGGTGCCGGTCTGGGCAAGGCCCAGAATATCGTGCCCCTGCAATGCCATGGGGATTGCCTGGTTCTGAATCGGAGTGGGTTGTGAAAAATTGGCGCGTTTCAAAGCGTCGTTCAGGGCCGGGGCAAGACCCAGCATATCAAAGTCGAACAAATATCATTCCTTTTTTGCCCCTGGTGACTGGATCACCACGGACGACATAAATCAGCAGCGCAATATGCGATGCCAACAGGGTTACGCTAAGACTCTGGATGCACAGGCGTTTCCTGCGGCATCCGGCCGTCGCATTCAGAACCCTGCGTGAAGGGGAACTATGGGGTGAATCGAGCGCTGTGGAGCAGGTCGGACCTGCCAATGCTCACGCGTCAGCGCTTTGTTAAGGCGCTCATGCAGGTTGCGGGGCGGAATGTCAAGCTGTGCGTTATAGATCACATCCGGCGAAAAGGATCGTTGTGGGCTGTCTGCAACCTTTAAGCAGTGAGATTGACCGCTTGGTTGATCGCAAAACCTGTTCTTACAGCTCGATATGTAGGGAAGGGCATCCGCGCGGCAGTTTCAATGTCCCGCCGGATCCAGTCGAGCGCCTCTAGCTGTTGAAGGGACGACGACAGCGCCCGATCCGTGATCGATACCAAATCCGATTTGATGGCGGAAAAGCGGTGCGGAGTGCCGGTGAGTGCCAGGATCGGGACGGTCCAGGATTTACGGACGAGCTTGAACTTGGTGTCATCCGGAACGGCGTTTACGATTGCGCTGGCCATACTGGCGGTTTCGATCCCCGGCAGGGTTAATCGGAATTCAGGGCGCAATGGGTGCCCGTGGCCTGGATTCCTTTCGATCAGGTCAAGGCGTATGAGATGGTCCAGGCTTGCCGCGAAGGCAGTTCTTCCTGCGCTGGTGGCAGCAAGCAGAGCGGCCTGCCTGCCAGGAGTGCCGGAATGCATGAGTGCCAGAATATTCAGCGACCAAGCTCGGGAGGTCAGCTTGACAAGCAAATTAATGTCCATAAAGTATAGTTAATATAATTTAGCTCAAAAGGAAAGATTGATGCCCCTTGTTTCTTTGAAAAACACGATCACGCTTGCGATTTCAGTTCGGGACCGCCATGCAAGCGCCGAATGGTTCAGCGACAAATTGGGGTTTGAAATTGCCCATCACATAGATGAAGCGGGTTGGAGTGAGATGCGCACCAATGTGGACGGTGTCACATTGGGGTTAGGAGAGCAGGCCAAGCCTTCGCCGGGGAATTGCGTTCCAGTGTTTGAGGTCGCCGATATCACCACCGCCCGCAGCGCGTTAGAGGCTGCAGGGGTGGCCTTCGATGGTGCGACGGAAACGATCGAAGGGATGGTCAGCACGGCCACGTTTTATGATCCGGATATGAATGCGCTGATGCTGGCACAGGATTTGACTGGCAGCAGCTAAAGACGCGCGCGGGGAAGAAATTGTTAACCTGCACCGAACGTTCCTTGTTGCGTTGGTGTTGCGCAATTCATTGACTTTTCGAACTTAATTTGGTACGAACTGTGTCATGCTAGAAGAAGTGAGTAACGGCCCCGGGGTAACTCCCGGTGGCCGTTTTTCGTTTCTCTCGTGCGGAGAAAACTCACGCATGAGGTCAATACGCAAACATGACTTTAATTACCCCGGAAGAGCGGATTTCCCAGACGGCTGACTTGTTGCGGTCGCTCGAGACGTCCATTCGCGATCTGCGCAATGCAGCGGAAGAACTGCGCAGGCAGATCGGTGCCGGGGAGGATGCAGATCTTGCTGGTGCAGGCAAGCAACTGGGACAGCTTGAGGGGCTGATCCGAAGTTGCCAAAAAGTGGAGACAAGCTTTGTCGAACAACATCACAGACAAGCCGGAATTGCCCAAGGGGGCTATGCGCTCGACCTTGATCGGGCACGATCTGAGATCGGGTGCAGGCTGGCTCGCCTCCGCGCCTGTTGCGGTGCAGGACAGATTTCTGAGTGAGATCGGGGAGGGGGGGCTGTGCGCCCTCCCTTTCCTGTTTGAGTTCTGGGCTCTGCCGCATCAGTTGCCGCCCGAGGGCGATTGGCGGTCATGGGTGATCATTGGGGGGCGTGGCGCTGGTAAGACGCGGGCCGGGGCCGAGTGGGTTCGGTCTGTGGTCGAGGGGTCATTGCCGTTGGACAAGGGGGCGGCCTGTCGTGTGGCCTTGGTCGGCGAGACCTTTGATCAGGTGCGCGATGTGATGATTTTTGGCGATAGCGGGATTTTACAATGCTCGCCACCGGATCGTCGGCCTATCTGGAAGGCGTCGGAACGCAAGCTGATCTGGCCCAACGGGGCCGAGGCGCAGGCGTTTTCAGCGCATGACCCCGAGGGATTGCGGGGGCCGCAATTCGATGCAGCCTGGGTGGACGAGTTGGCCAAGTGGAAAAAGGCCGGGGAAACCTGGGATATGTTGCAATTTGCGCTGCGGCTGGGGGATCAGCCTCGGGTCTGCGTGACGACCACCCCGCGCAATGTGAAAGTGCTAAAGGGTTTGCTGGCGTCGCCCTCCACCGTGCAGACCCATGCGCCTACCGAGGCGAACCGGGCCAATCTGGCGGGGTCGTTTTTGGAGGAAGTGCGCGCGCGTTATGCGGGCACACGGTTGGGGCGGCAGGAGTTGGACGGTGTGCTGCTGTCGGATGCTGAAGGGGCGCTGTGGACCGGATCGATGCTGGAGGCGGCGCGTTGTGCACAGGAGGCCGAGCTGGACCGCATCGTGGTGGCGCTGGACCCTGCGGTGACGGCGGGGGCGGCTGCGGATGCTTGCGGGATTGTCGTCGTTGGAGCGTGTTTGCAAGGGCCGCCCGAAGAGTGGCGCGCCTTTGTGCTGGCCGACCGGACGGTGCAGGGCGTCGGCCCGGCGGGCTGGGCGCAGGCGGCGATTGATGCGATGGATGAATTTGCGGCCGAACGGCTGGTGGCTGAGGTCAATCAGGGTGGCCAGCTGGTGGAAGAGGTCGTGCGGCAGGTGGACCCTCTGGTCCCGTACCGCGCGGTGCGGGCGTCACGCGGTAAGGTCGCGCGGGCCGAGCCTGTGGCGGCTTTGTACGAACAGGGGCGGGTGGCCCATGTGGCCGGGTTGGACGCGCTGGAGGAGCAGATGTGCCAGATGACCGCGCGCGGGTTTGAGGGGCAGGGCTCACCCGACCGGGTCGACGCGTTGGTCTGGGCGCTGCATGAGTTGGTTGTCGGGCCTGCGGGGGCGTATCGGCGGCCGAGGGTAAGGAGTTTGTGAGCTTAGCGATCAGGAAGGAATGACGACAACAGAGCTTTAACCAAGCTTTGCTATCAACTGTTTGCGGCTGGTTTCTGCAGATTTGACAGTTTAAAGGCTAAGCTATGCAAAAAGTCACAGTAACCAGTACCAACAGATTTGATTTAAAAGATATTCTCGCCCCCGGCGAAAAGTTGCTCTGGTCGGGTGAACCCGGATACGGACGCAAGTTCTTTCAGGCGGTAGGTGAGGAGCGGAAGATTCATGTTTTCCTGTTGGTCGCTTCGGTCGTCATGTGGGCTACTATTCCATTCATCAATGCCGATGCCGAGTTTGGCCGTTTTGAGGCGTATTGGATATACGGAGCAGTAACGTTCGCTTTCGTTGCCTTTTCGTTTAGCATCGCGAGTCAGCGGCACTACGTCCTGTATAACTTGGCCTATTTTGTTACGAACAGGCGGGTAATTGTTTGCCGGCGAGGTAGAAACTGGAGGCTAGGTGTCCGGCTCTATGTCGTTTCGTGTGAACATTCAGCGAAGTTTCCGTATTCAATAGTCGATAGTCGCCCTTATCCATCACTTGAAGTTGGCATTCTTCTTTCCGAACAGCAGGTGCAACCATTCGGGCTTGGGCTGTCCCATCCCGGCCATCCGATACTCTTTGGCAGGACATACTACCCTATACTGTTGGACTATGTTCCGGAGGCTGAGGAACTACTCACAATGATCCGATCTTGACGGCGTGATGTAGCGGATACCACAGGAGTGTCATGAGCATTAGATTTGACCTCGTTTCGGCTGCGTGGCCCCATCTCAATGCAGCTACAGCTATCCCGTTGCCCACCCTCCGTACGCCCCATTCCCAAGGCTTAAACTTCTTTCCGTCATAACTCCTTTCAACAAGCCGGGCAGAGCGGCGGCAGAAAGGAGCACAGATGGTATTCGATTTCTTGCGTCGTGGATCGGCTGATGAGGCGCCCGAGGCGAAGGCGAGCGCGGCGGGGCCTGTGGTGGCGTGGCAGACCGGGGGGCGCGTGGCGTGGAGTCCGCGGGATGCGGTGTCGCTGACGCGGACGGGGTTTGCGGGGAACCCGGTGGGGTTTCGCTCGGTCAAGCTGATTGCCGAGGCGGCGGCGGCGTTACCTTTGGTGCTGCAGGATCAGGCGCAGCGCTATGATGTACATCCGATCCTGTCCCTGATGCGCCGTCCGAATGCCGCACAGGGGCGGGCAGAGTTGATGGAGGCCTTGTTTGCGCAGTTGCTGCTGTCGGGCAATGCCTATGTTGAGGCGGTTCAGGCCGAAGAAGGGCTGCCGGTTGAGCTGCATGTCTTGCGATCCGACCGGATGAGCGTGGTGCCGGGAGCGGATGGCTGGCCCAAGGCGTATGATTACGCTGTGGGCGGCAAGAAACACCGGTTTGCGGCGGAAAACATCTGTCATATCAAATCGTTCCACCCGCAAGATGATCACTACGGGTTCTCGCCGATGCAGGCTGCGGCGATGGCGATTGATGTGCACAACAGCGCGTCTCGGTGGTCAAAATCGCTGCTCGACAATGCAGCGCGACCTTCGGGGGCGCTGGTTTGGAAGGGCGGTGATGGCCAAGGGGTGATGGCCGAGGATCAGTTCCGGCGTCTTTCCGATGAGATCGAGCAGAACTATCGCGGGGCGCGCAATGCTGGTCGTCCGATGGTTCTTGAAGGGGGGTTGGATTGGAAGCCGATGGGCTTTTCGCCCTCGGACATGGAGTTTCAAAAGACCAAGGAAGCCGCCGCCCGCGAGATCGCGCTGGCCTTTGGGGTCCCGCCGATGTTGCTGGGGATCCAGGGCGATGCGACCTATTCGAACTATCAGGAGGCCAACCGGGCGTTTTACCGCCTGACCGTGCTGCCCCTGGTGACGCGGGTGGCGGCGGCGGTGTCGGCGTGGTTGGCCGGCTTTACCGGCGAAGAGCTTATGCTGAAGCCCGATCTGGATCAGGTTCCAGCGTTGTCCGCCGAGCGGGATGCGCTTTGGTCGCGGGTCAATGGGGCTGAGTTCCTGACTGACGCAGAAAAGCGTGCTTTGCTGGGGCTGCCGGAGCGTACGGATGGCTGAAGGATATCCGCCATTCGATTGCGCGCCAGGCTTGCGGCTGGCCGCGCATGAGCGGGTGGCCGAGATTCAGCATGCGCATTTGTGCCAGCGGCTGGATCAGATCGAAGAGATGATGGAGCGGCTGGAGAGGCGGTTGTGGTTGACGGTGTATGGCGTGGCAGCGGTGATCCTAGCGCAGGCGTTTCAGTCATTCCTTTCAGTAACGCCATGAATTCAGCAAGTTACATGGAGAAGTTTATGGATTTGGAGCATAAGTTCGCACGGTTCGGAGAGGGTCTTTCGGTGACCGAGGACGCGGTGATCGAAGGTTATGCCAGCCTGTTTGGACAGATAGATCAGGGCAGTGACGTGGTGCAGAAAGGTGCGTATCGCGGTTCCCTTGAAGGGCTGGCTACAGCGGGCCAAAGGGTCAAGATGCTGTGGCAGCACGATCCGGCGCAACCCATCGGGGTTTGGGACGAGGTGCGCGAGGACGACCGGGGCCTGTGGGTCAAGGGACGTCTGCTGGAAAGCACTCAGAAAGGTCGCGAGGCGGCCGAGTTGATCCGGGCGGGCGCAATGGATGGCCTGTCGATTGGCTATCGTACCAAGCGCGCCGTGAAGAATGACAAGGGCCAGCGGGTCCTGACCGAACTGGAGCTGTGGGAGGTGTCGCTGGTGACGTTCCCGATGCTGCCCAGTGCGCGGGTGGCGGCAAAGGGGGTGGACCCCGAGGCCGAGAACACCTGGCGCAGTATTGCCGAGGTGTTTGATCACGCCCGGCAGGAGCTGGCGCGAACCTAGCGCGCCGAAACCTCACCCCCAAAAAGGAAGTGCTGATGAGCAAGACCGAAACCCCGGCCTTGACCGGAGAGGGTGTGTCCCTGGTTCAGGAGGTGAAGCAGGCGATGACTGGCTTCGTGAACGAATTCAAGGGCCTGAAGGCTGAAGTTAAAACCAAATTGCAACAGACAGAAGAGCGACTGACCATGCTGGATCGTAAATCAACCATCGCGGCACGCCCGCATCTTGCGGCCTCAATCGAGGACGGCGCACCGCATCAGAAGGCCTTTGATGCCTATGTGCGCTCGGGTGAGGATGACGGCCTGCGTGGGCTTGAGATGGAGGTGAAATCGCTCTCGAGCGCTGTGAACAGTGACGGTGGGTACCTGATTGACCCGCAAACCGCCGAGATCATCAAATCGGTGCTGAAATCTACGGCCTCTATCCGCTCGATTGCTTCGATCGTAAATGTCGAGGCGAACTCGTTCGATGTTTTGATCGACCACACGGATGTCGGTGCGGGCTGGGCGGATGAAAATGCTGCGGCGAGCGAAACCAGCACCCCGTCGATTGACCGGATCTCGATCCCGCTGCACGAGCTGAGCGCACTGCCCAAAGCCTCGCAGCGACTGCTGGATGACAGCGCGTTCGATGTCGAGGGTTGGCTGGCCGGTCGTATCGCGGACAAGTTTGCACGCGCTGAGGCCTCGGCCTTTATCAACGGCGACGGTGCGGACAAACCCAAGGGTATTCTGAACCACGCCAAGGTCGACAACGATGTCTGGGATTGGGGTAACATTGGTTATATCCCCACCGGCATCGATGGCGGTGTCGAGGCGGATGCCATTGTGGACGTGGTTTATGCGCTGGGTGCGCAGTACCGGGTCAACGGGACCTTCGTGATGAACTCGAAAACTGCTGGTCTGATCCGCAAGCTGAAAGACAGCGATGGCCGCTTCTTGTGGTCGGACGGTCTGGCTGCTGGTGAACCGGCGCGGCTGATGGGGTATCCGGTGCTGATCGCCGAAGATATGCCGGATGCGGGAACCGACAGCTTTTCGATTGCTTTCGGTGACTTCCAGGCGGGCTATACCATCGCCGAGCGTCCGGACCTGCGCGTATTGCGCGATCCCTTCAGCGCCAAACCGCATGTTCTGTTCTATGCGACCAAGCGCGTCGGCGGCGATGTCAGCGACTTTGCTGCGATCAAACTCGTGAAATTCGGCACCGCCTAAAGCGGGCTGAATCCCGGGGGGTCTTCGCCCCTCGGGGCGGCGGGCGCGGGTCGGGGCGAGACCCCTGCGTTGTCTAGCTGCTCCCCTCCGTCCGAGCAACGTGGGGCGGCGCGTGCCCGTCAATTCCTGAAGTTACGGCCCCGGAGGGGTCCGAGATTGCGGAGTGAATGGATGATGTTGATCGAAGAAACCGCCATCGCGGATGCGGCGCTGCCGGTGGATCAGTTCAAGGCGCATTTGAGGCTGGGAACAGGCTTTACTGGTGCCAGCGTGCAGGATGAAGTGCTCAAGGGCTTCTTAAGGGCGGCGATTGCTGCGATTGAGGCGCGTACCGGGAAGGTACTTATCACGCGTGAGTTTTCCTGGAGCCTTAACAGTTGGCGTGACCCTGCGGGCGAAGTGCTGCCTGTGGCGCCGGTCTCGACCATCAATACGGTCAGTTTGACGGATGCAGCGGGTACTGAAACCGCCGTTTCGTCTGACAGATACAGATTGGATCGCGATAGCCAGCGCCCGCGGATACGCCCTGCCGGGGCTGTCTTGCCCGCTATTTCGACCGGCGGATCCGTGAAGATCGCGTTTATCGCCGGTATTGCCGGGGAATGGTCAAGCTTGCCGGCAGATCTTGGGCAGGCGGTTCTGCTGTTGGCCGCGCATTACTATGAATACCGGGATGAGACCACGTTGGGTGCCGGCTGTATGCCCTTTGGCGTGACCAGCCTGATCCAACGCTATCGTGTGGTTCGTTTTGGTGCAGGGGTGGCCCAATGAAGGCGCCCCGGCTGAATAGAAAACTGTTGCTTGAATCCTCCGTGCGCACCGCTGATGGCGCCGGTGGGTATCTGGAAACATGGGTCGCCTTGGGCTCGGTTTGGGCCGAAGTCACTGCGCGCAGCGGGTCAGAGCGAAATGTTGCAGGGTTGCCGGTTTCGCGTGTCGGCTACCGGATTGTGGTTCGTGGCGCGCCCGAAGGATCGACCATGCGCCCCTCGCCGGATCAGCGGTTTGCGGAAGGCACACGCCGTTTCGTTATCCGCGCCGTCGCCGAACGGGACCCGCGCGGCCAGTACCTGATCTGCTTTGCGGATGAGGAGGTGGCGGTATGAGCTATGGCGTTTCAGCCGCGTTGCAGGCGGCAATTTACCAGAAATTGTCGGAAGACACACAGATCAGCACTCTTTCAGGTGGAGCGATCTATGACGCCGTTCCAGCGGGTTCAGTTCCGCAAACCTATGTGACGCTGGGCCCGGAAGAGGTGCGCGATGCCTCGGACCGATCGGGGACCGGTGCCGTCCATCGTTTCACGGTGTCCGTCGTGTCCGAAGCTGCCGGGTTCGGTGCAGCAAAAACGCTGGCGGGGGCAGTTTGTGACGCCCTGGACAGTGCGGGGCTGACCCTGGATCGAGGCCGATTGGTTGGGCTGTGGTTCGAACGTGCCTCGGCCCGTCGGACCGGAACGGGCGGCGCGATCCGCCAGATCGACCTGAAATTCCGCGCCCGCGTGGAAGACGATTAAGTAATCAACGGAGAGAGCAAATGGCTGCCCAGAACGGAAAAGACCTGTTGGTCAAAGTAGATATGAACGGCTCAGGCCTGTTCGAGACCATTGCGGGGCTGCGTGCCACGCGGGTCAGTTTCAACGCGGAAAGTGTCGATGTGACCAGCCTGGAAAGCCAGGGTGGTTGGCGCGAGCTTTTGTCGGGCGCGGGGGTAAAGTCGGCCTCGATTTCGGGCTCGGGCGTATTCAAGGACGCGGGAACGGATGAGCGCGCGCGACAGCTGTTCTTTGACGGTGAGACACCGGGTTTCCAGATCATCATCCCGGATTTCGGGATTGTTGAGGGTGCGTTCCAGGTGACCGGCATCGAATATGCGGGCTCTCACAATGGTGAAGCGACCTATGAAATGAGCATGGCAAGCGCCGGTGCTCTGACCTTTACGGCGCTGTAACGATGGCCAATCCGTGGACAGGAGAGGTGGCACTGACCATCGATGGAGAGCAACGGGTGCTGAAGCTGACTTTGGGTGCTTTGGCGGAACTGGAACAGGAACTGGGCACCGGGACATTGGTTGAACTGGTGCAACGGTTCGAAGGTGGCGCCTATTCCAGCGGTGATGTTCTGGCGCTTATCGTCGCCGGGCTGCGGGGGGGCGGGGCCAATGTCACCCGCGCCGACCTGCTGAGTGCCGAGATCGAGGGCGGGCCAATGCACGGTGCTCGTGCCGCGGCCGAACTGTTGGCAAGGGCCTTCATGGTGCCGGGGCAGGCATGAGCGGGTTCGACTGGCCCGCATTGATGCGGGCCGGGTTCCTTAGCCTGCGCCTGACACCGGACCAATTCTGGAGCCTGACCCCGGCCGAGTTGCGGCTGATGCTGGGGCAGGGCGCGGGCATGCCTTCGATGAACAGGATGGGTTTGGATGCGTTGCTGGCGGCCTATCCGGACAAGACAAAAGGAGAGCGTGATGACGGATCGTAACGGGTTGGAAGACCTGCAGGAGCGGGGCGAGGCGCTTGGCGACTCGTTGGGTGATGCGGCATCGATGGCTGCGGCATTTGATGGGCAGATGAAGCGCATCAAAGCAGCCTTTGAGGAAACGGGCAAGGATGTTGCAACGCTGGAGCGTGGCATGTCCGGTGGCCTGCGACGGGCGTTCGATGGCGTCGTGATGGACGGAATGAACCTGTCCGATGCGCTGGACGTGTTGAAAAACTCGATGATCCGCACCGCGTATTCGGCGGCGATCAAACCGGTCACGGATCACTTCGGCGGCCTTCTTGCCAATGGGATCGGCGGCTTTGTGAAGGGCATCCTGCCTTTCGCGGATGGCGGCAGTTTTAGTCAGGGACGGGTGATGCCCTTTGCCAACGGCGGAGTGATTAGCGGCCCGACTACGTTTCCCATGCGTGGCGGCACCGGGCTGATGGGCGAAGCCGGCCCCGAGGCCATCATGCCCCTGGCCCGCGGAACAGACGGGAAATTGGGCGTGCGCATGTCGGGCGGTGGTTCTGCGGTAAACGTGGTGATGAACATCACCACCCCGGACGTACAGGGTTTCCGTCGAAGCCAAAGCCAGATCGCGGCCCAGATGAGCCGCGCGCTGGGTCGTGGCAATCGCAACAGGTAGATCAGGGAGCAGATCATGAATTTCCACGAGGTGAGATTTCCGGCCAGCCTAAGCTTTGGCTCGGTCGGTGGGCCCGAGCGGCGCACGGATATTGTGACGCTGGCAAACGGGTTCGAAGAGCGCAATACCCCTTGGGCGCATTCGCGGCGGCGCTATGATGCCGGTCTGGGGATGCGGTCCCTGGATGACATCGAAACGCTGATCTCGTTCTTCGAGGCGAGGCAGGGCCAGATGTTTGGATTTCGCTGGAAAGACTGGTCTGATTTCAAATCTGGTACGGCTACGGCCGAAGTTGCCAAGGCCGACCAGATCATTGCGCAGGGCGATGGCGTTGCGACAGAGTTCCAGCTGGTAAAGACCTATTCCTCGGGTGGATTCAGCTATGTAAGGCCGGTCGTCAAACCCGTATTGGGAACCATCCGCATCGGGGTTGAGCAGGATGAAATGCGCGAAGGCGTTGATTTCGAGGTCGATCTGAACTCGGGGCTGGTCACGTTCTATTCGCCTCCGCCTGAGCAGGTTGATATCACCGCTGGCTTTGAGTTCGATGTGCCGGTGCGGTTTGACACCGACAAGATCCAGACGAGTGTCGCAAGCTTTCAGGCAGGGGACGTTCCGAACGTTCCCGTGGTCGAGGTGCGTGTCTGATGGCTGGTGACAAACAGGCACTGCAGGCCCATCTGCAGAGTGGTCTGACAACGACCTGTCGGTGTTGGGCGATTACGCGCACAGACGGTGTTCAGTTTGGCTTTACCGACCATGACCTGAAGCTGAGCTTTGAAGGCCTGGACTTCAATGCAAGTTCGGGTCTGACAGCAGCCGCGATCGAGCAGGCAACGGGGCTGTCCATTGATAACTCGGAAGCAATGGGTGCGTTATCGGATGTCGCAGTAACTGAAGAGGATATCGAATCCGGTCGCTTCGACGGGGCCGAGGTGCGGGCATGGCTTGTGAACTGGGCCGATCCATCGCAGCGAATGTTGCAGTTCCGCGGATCAATCGGTGAATTGCGACGGGCAGGTGGGGCTTTTCATGCCGAACTGCGGGGCCTGACAGATAAGTTGAACCGACCTTTGGGCCGGATTTACCAAAAGCCCTGCACAGCCGTGCTGGGCGACAAGGCGTGCGGGTTCAACACCGATGCCCTGGGATACTCGGCCGAAGCTGAGATCGTCGGTTTGACGGGTGGCAGTATTTTGCAGCTGCGAGGGGCGGAAACTCACCTTGAGACATGGTTCGAACGTGGTCGGCTTGATGTGCTGACAGGC
The DNA here is from genome assembly GCF_059611885.1 of Ruegeria sp. CDSA193. Classification (NCBI taxonomy): domain Bacteria; kingdom Pseudomonadati; phylum Pseudomonadota; class Alphaproteobacteria; order Rhodobacterales; family Roseobacteraceae; genus Ruegeria; species Ruegeria sp. CDSA193. The sequence continues at coordinate 220,533 of NZ_JBXWPN010000004.1, forward strand.
CGTGCGGCTGGGCTGTGGGGGGCGGTCAAGAAGGACCAAAAGACCGACACAGGTCGATCGGTCGTTCTGTGGTCTGCAATCAGCGGTGGATTGGCCGAGGGCGACAGGGTGAGGCTGACCGCAGGTTGCGACAAGCGCATGACGACCTGCCGCTTGAAGTTCAATAATATCACGAATTTTCAGGGCTTTCCTGACCTGCCTTCCGAAGATTGGGTGATGGCGGTTCCCAAGAAAAACGGGGCAAACAGGGGGGGAAGCAGACGATGATCCCGATTAAGCAAAGCATTGTTGATGAGGCCAGAAGCTGGCTAGGCACCCCGTATGTCCATCAGGCGTCGGTCAAAGGCGCCGGAACGGACTGTCTGGGGTTGCTGCGTGGCGTATGGCGCGCGGTGCTTGGGCACGAACCTGAGGCCGTCCCGATCTATAGCATGGATTGGTCTGAGCCGCAGGGCGAAGAGCGCATGTGGGCCGCAGCACGTCGCCATCTTGTCGAGAAAGATCCAACGCGGTTTTCGGTCGGGGACGTGTTGCTGTTTCGCATGCGCGAAAGTGGCGTTGCCAAGCATTTGGGGATTGTCAGCACTTGCGGCGACATCCCCCGTTTCATTCACGCGTATTCCGGACATGGCGTCGTCGAAAGCGCTCTAAGCGACCCGTGGCGACGGCGGGTTGTTTCTTGTTTTGAGTTTCCCACGGAGGATATCTAAATGGCGACGATATTACTGTCTGCGGCGGGTGCCGCTGTTGGCGGGGCCATTGGCGGCACGGTTGCGGGTCTGTCCACGGCAGTTATCGGCCGTGCCATTGGCGCGACTCTTGGCCGGGTCATCGACCAGCGGCTGATGAGCCAATCGGTGATGGGCAGCGGCAGCGAAGTTGTGGAAACCGGCCGATTGGACCGTTTTCGCCTGACCCAAACGGGTGAGGGCGCTGCTGTCGCCAATATCTTTGGTCGAATGCGTGTTGGCGGGCAAGTCATCTGGGCTTCGGATTTTCTGGAAACCCGCAGCACCAGCTCTACCACGCAGTCGGTTGGGGGTGGCAAAGGCTCGCCGAAACAGCCCGAGGTTACGACGACCACCAACAGCTATAGCTATTCAGTTTCGTTGGCGGTTGCGTTGGGTGCGGGGCAGATCTCTGACGTGCCGCGTGTCTGGGCGGATGGCGAAGAGATTGAGCGCAGTAGCTTGAATATGCGCGTTTATCCCGGCACCGACGATCAGCTGCCCGATCCGTTGATCGAAGCGATCGAAGGGACTGGAAACGTCCCGGCCTATCGTGGCACCGCCTATATCGTGATCGAAGATCTAAAGCTGGGCGCATTTGGAAACCGTGTCCCGCAGTTCTCGTTCGAGGTTGTGCGGCAAGAGCAGCCCGGATTGCCCGATACCGAGAATGCGCTGTCACATATCGTACGGGGCGTGGCGCTTATGCCCGGGACCGGTGAATATGCACTGGCGTCCCAGCAGGTGAATTACACAAAAGGCCGCGGCCGCAGTTGGGCGGCCAATGTGAATTCGACCTCTGGTTTGCCTGATCTCGTGACGTCCACACAAGCCTTGAAAAGTGAACTTCCGGGCTGTGAAGCCGCCTCTTTGGTTGTGTCCTGGTTCGGAAGTGATCTGCGATGCGGTCAATGCAAGATACAACCAAAGGTTCTGCAAAATGGTATCGAGGGCAAAAATATGCCCTGGGGTGTCGCGGGGCTGACAAGGGCAACCGCCCAGATCGTTCGTCAGGAAAATAACGAGCCCGTCTATGGCGCGACACCAGCGGACGCGTCGGTCATTCAAGCGATCCAACACCTTAAGCAAGAGGGGAAGCGGGTCATGTTCTACCCGTTTATCCTGATGGATCAGATCGGTGGAAACGGATTGCCCGACCCGTGGTCTGATGCCAGCGATCAGCCGCACCTTCCCTGGCGCGGTCGCATCACTCTGAGTGTTGCGCCTGGGCGGGACGGGTCTCCCGACCAGATGGCTGAGGCCTATGTTCAGGTGTCCGATTTCTTTGGTCAGGCGCGAGCGGTTGATTTTGTTATCGGAAACGGCACGGTTTCCTACTCTGGCCCGCAGGACTGGGGGTTGTGCCGATTTATTCTTCACTACGCTGCCTTGTGTAAGGCGGCAGGTGGGGTGGACTCCTTCTGTATCAGTTCGGAAATGCGTGGTCTTACCCAGATTCGTGGCCTAAACGGATTTCCGGCCGTTGAGCAGCTGCGCGTTTTGGCAGGGCAAGTGCGTAGTATTCTGGGGCCAGACACAAAGATCGGTTATGCGGCGGACTGGAGCGAGTATTTCGGCTACCAGCCAAATGATGGCAGTGGGGATCGCTACTTCCACCTCGATCCGCTTTGGGCAGACGAAAACATAGATTTCGTGGGTATCGACAATTACATGCCTCTGTCCGACTGGCGAGAAGGCGAAGATCACTTGGATGCAGATGTCGGGGCAAAATCCATCTACGATCTCTCCTATCTGCGCGGGAACATCGAGGGTGGCGAGGGCTATGACTGGTATTATGCCTCGCCCGAAGAAGAGGCGGCACAAATCCGTACGCCGATCGAAGATGGTTCACATAACGAGCCGTGGATCTGGCGATATAAGGACGTTCGCAACTGGTGGTCACAACCGCATCACGAGCGAATCAATGGTGTGCGTAGCGACAACCCGACTGACTGGTTGCCAGAGTCCAAGCCCATCTGGTTCACTGAGCTCGGTTGTGCGGCAGTAGACAAAGGCACCAACCAGCCCAACAAGTTTCTAGACCCTAAATCTTCAGAATCCGGGTTGCCGAAATATTCAAACGGGCTTCGGGACGACTTTCTGCAGACGCAATACCTCAGGGCGGTTCTTGGCTATTGGTCGGACGCAGATATCAATCCAGTTTCATCCAGCTATGGCGGCCCGATGGTGGACGTGTCCAATGCCTATGTCTGGGCGTGGGATGCGCGGCCCTATCCGACCTTTCCAAACCTGCGCAGCCAGTGGAGCGATGGGGCCAACTATGCCCGCGGCCATTGGCTTAATGGGCGTTCCGGCTCACGAACGCTGGCCTCTGTTGTAACCGAGCTTTGCCATGCTGCCGGTGTTACCGAGATTGATGTCTCGGGCCTTTACGGTTCCGTTCAGGGCTATGCGGTTGAACAGGTTTCGGATGCCCGTTCGGCATTGCAACCGCTCATGCTGCGGTATGGTTTCGATGCGCTTGAACGCGAAGGAAAGCTGATCTTTCAGATGCGGGATGGCGCACGTGCCCTGACCCTGAATGAAGAGCAGTTGGCCATCACTTTGGACATTGACGGACACGTGGAATATCGCCGCGAGGCTGAGGCGGAAATGTCTGGCCGTGTCAGGCTGCGCTTTGTTCAGTCTGATGCTGACCATGAAATAGCCTCGGAAGAGGCTGTGTTGCCTGATGATGAAACCCATTCGGTATCGGTAAATGAGATGCCGTTGTCCATGACGCGGGCCGAGGGGCGTCAAACGGTGGAACGCTGGCTGAGTGAGGCGCGTGTCTCGCGTGAAACGGCTAGGTTTGCATTACCGCCTTCGCTTTTGAATGTCGGGGCAGGGGATGTTGTGCGGCTTGTCAGTGGTGGGCAGGAAGCGCGCTATCGCATTGACAGGCTTGAACAGGCCGAAATGCAACTGGCCGAGGCTGTCAGGATCGAGCCCGGCGTTTACACACCGCCAGATGCCCCCGCTGATGAAGTTACAGCGAAGCCATTTGTCGCTCCGGTGCCGGTGCTGCCGGTATTCTTGGACCTGCCTCTGATCACCGGTTCCGAAGTGCCGCATGCGCCATATCTTGCGGCTGCAGCAGACCCTTGGCCAGGAAGCGTTGCGGTGTATGCCGCATTAAGCGATGAGGATTACGCGTTGCAACAGGTGATAACAGGGCAGGCCATAATAGGCTTCACCGCAAGCCCGATGCGAAGGGCCAGTACCGGACTTTGGGATGAAGGCGATGCCTTACGTGTCAATCTTGTAGATGGCGTCCTGGAGTCCCGTCCACGGTCTGCCTTGTTAAACGGCGCAAATCTTGCAGCGATTGGCGACGGAACGCCCGGCAATTGGGAGGTGTTCCAGTTCGCGGATGCTGCTCTGCAAGAGGAAGGTGTCTATACCCTATCTGGCCGGTTGCGCGGCCAGCTGGGGACAGATGCAATCATGCCCGATCTCTGGCCCGAAGGATCAATGTTGGTGTTGTTGGACGAACGTGTCTTCCAGACAGGGTTGTTGCGGTCGGAACGTGGCCTGACCAAACATTACCGTATCGGCCCTGCAACCAGAGGGTACGAAGATCCCTCTTACGAGCATCTGGTCGAGGCCTTTGAAGGCAATGGTTTGCGGCCCTATGCCCCTTCTCATCTTCGCGTGCAGCAATCCAGCTCGAGGGACGTGTTCTCATGGGTGCGGCGGACACGTCTGGATGGCGATGACTGGTCCGGGCTGGATGTGCCGTTGAATGAAGAAACCGAAGCCTACCTTGTTCAGGTCCGGCAGAACGGTAGCCTGATTCGGGAACAGGTCGTTGCCCAGCCGGATTGGAATTACACGTCGTCCATGAAGGCCGGTGACGCTGCAACTGGGTCTTATGAGGTGTCGGTTTCGCAGATATCTGCGGCTTACGGACCTGGATTGCCTGTCAGGCTGCAGGTCGGATAGGCGCGGTGCGGCCCGTATTGCACGGAGATGTCAGCACGGCGGCGCGTGTTTTGTTGAACGCGCCGCCCGATCAGCGTGACCGTTTATGCCGACGTATGATTGCCGAAGCTGAAACGGCTGATGGCCATGTAAGTAAAACAGGGCGGCTACACCCGTTGTTCGGCAACGGTTCGTTAATGGCTGCGGCCCGAAACCGGCGCCTTGCCGCCGAACCCTCATTCGATGATCTGCAGTATTGCCGGTGTTTTGAGACGGTGCTGCGTCATTTGATCCGGTTCCGCATCAACCAGAAGCACAGCTGACACATCTGGTTGCGGCGAGGTCCAATTCCAGTCGGCCATTTGGAATCGGCTCGCCGCAATCTTCGCAGAATCCGTATTCTCGACTTTCAATCCGCTTCAGCGCGGCCAAAAGGCGTCGGTATTCCAGGTCCCGATTGACTTGGTGCGCCTTGGCCATGGCCTGGTTCTGTAGCGCATCCATCCGGCTCAGACGACCGATAGATTGTTGATCCAGTTCAACAACAGATTGCGCATCTTTCCCGGCCTGCGACTGGCGCGCCAATTCGTCCAGCCTGACAAGGATTTTCTCGTTGATTTGCTTCAGGTCAGCCTCATTCATTTTCGTTGCTTTGCCGATCACGGGTTTGCGTTTGGCGTTTTAGCCACTAAATGGCATTCTAGGCGCAGCAAAGGATCAAAAGCCATGTTGGAAAAGCGCAGTCATGTCACACCCGTAGATCCCGTTTGGGATCGCATCACGACCGAGGCTCAGGCCGCGGTCGAGAATGAACCACTGATGGGTGGATTGGTGCACGCCTGTATTCTGCATCATCGCAGCCTGACCAGAGCATTGTCCTATCGCGTTTCCGCAAAACTATGCTCGAACGAAATGTCGATGATGGTTCTGCGCGAGATCGTGGACGAAGCTTATGCTGACGACCCCCATTTGATTGAGGCCGCCCGCGCAGACCTGATGGCGGTCTACGAGAGGGACCCGGCCTGCCACCGTCTTCTGCAACCGATCCTGTATTTCAAGGGTTATCAAGCGATGCAGGCCTACCGCGTCGCCCATTGGCTATGGCTGAAGGGGCGATATGATCTGGCCTATTTCTTCCAGATGCGGTCCTCGGAAATCTTCGGTATCGACATTCACCCGGCTGCCAAAATCGGCAAGGGGATCATGATCGACCATGCTCATTCCATCGTGATCGGTGAAACGGCCATCGTTGGCGACAATGTTTCGATGTTGCATTCGGTCACGCTGGGCGGGACCGGAAAAGAAGAGGAGCAACGTCACCCCAAGATTGGTGATGGCGTTTTGATCGGCGCCGGCGCCAAAGTCTTGGGCAATATCGAAGTGGGCCATTGTAGCCGGATTGCCGCCGGTTCGGTGGTGCTGCAAGAGGTGCCACCTTGCAAAACCGTTGCCGGTATTCCGGCCAAGATTGTCGGTGAAGCAGGATGTGACCAGCCCTCGATCTCGATGGATCATATGCTGGGCAAAGATCACTAGATCTGAAGGTTCTTAAAGAAAAAGGCCGCCCAGAAGAGGGCGGCCTTTTTTTAGTCAGATATCAGGCCAGCATGACCATCGGGTTTTCCAGATTGTCGACGATCGCCTGCAGCAGCTGCGCACCGAGGGCACCGTCGATGACCCGGTGATCGACCGACATCGTAACCGACATGACCGTTGCAACCGTCAGTTCGCCATCGTCACCAACAACAGGTTTCTTTGCGCCAGTGCCGACGGCCAGAATGCCCGCATGCGGTGGGTTCACGATAGCGTCGAAATTGTCGATGCCGAACATGCCCAGGTTCGAGACCGCAAATGTGCCGCCCTGATACTCATGCGGGGCCAGCTTGCGTTCGCGGGCACGGGCAGCCAGGTCCTTCATCTCGGTTGAAAGCGCTGACAGCGACTTGGTGTCGGCGTCTTGCAGGACCGGCGTGAACAGGCCACCTTCGATCGCGACGGCAACGGCCACGTCCGAGGGTTTCAGCTGCAGAACCCGATCTCCCGCCCAGACGGCGTTGCATTCGGGCACCTGTTGCAGCGCATTGGCCAGGGCCTTGATGATGAAGTCATTGACGCTGAGTTTGACGCCACGGGCCTCAAGTTGCTTATTCAACTGACCGCGGAATTTCAGCAGTGCGTCCAGCTTGATATCCCGGCGTAGATAGAAATGAGGGATGGTTTGTTTGGCCTCGGTCAAGCGCGCGGCGATGGTTTTGCGCATCCCGTCCAGCTTGACCTCTTCGTAATCGCGGGATTCGTACATCCGCATAACCATATCCGTCGAGGGGCCGGTTGGCGCGGCTGTGGCGGCTGGTGCTGCTGCGGCCTGTACAGGGGCAGCCGTTACAGCAGGGGCTGCGGTTGCGCTCTCGACATCCGCCTTGACGATACGCCCATGTGGGCCGGATCCACTGATTTGCGCTAGGTCGAGACCTTTTTGCGCAGCGATGCGACGAGCCAGGGGCGAGGCGAAGATACGACCGCCATCTGCCTTGACCGGCGCTGCCGGGGCGGGGACGGGCGCTTCGGACGCCGCTGGAGCGGAGGCCTCGTTGCCCGTGGCGGCTGGCGCCGCCGCCGGAGCCGCTGCAGGCGTTGCACTGATATCATCAGCGCTTTCGCCTTCTTCCAGCAAAACCGCGATGGCGGTGTTGACCTTGACCCCTTCGGTTCCTTCAGGGATCAGGATTTTGCCGATTGTGCCTTCGTCAACGGCCTCGAACTCCATCGTGGCCTTGTCGGTTTCGATTTCGGCGAGCAGATCTCCAGAGGAGACGGTGTCGCCCTCCTTGACCAGCCATTTGGCAAGCGTGCCTTCCTCCATGGTCGGCGACAGGGCGGGCATCAGAATTTCGGTGGGCATCTGTCTGTTGCTCCCTTACCGGTAGGTCACTTGTTTGACGGCTGCGATCACCTCGTCGGTGGTCACCAGCGCCAGTTTTTCGAGGTTCGCTGCGTAGGGCATCGGAACATCCTTGCCGGTGCAGTTGATGACAGGCGCGTCGAGGTAATCAAACGCTTCCTGCATCACCACCGATGAAATGTAGCTGCCGACCGAGCCTTGCGGCCAGCCTTCTTCGACGGTCACAAGACGGTTGGTTTTCATCACCGAATTGATAATCGCGCCTGTGTCCATCGGGCGGATGGTACGCAGGTCGATCACTTCGGCGCTGATGCCGTCTTCGGCCAACTTATCGGCGGCTTCCAGTGCGAACTGCATGCCGATGCCAAAGCTGACGATGGTCACGTCTGTGCCCTCGCGCCAGATGCGGGCCTTGCCCAACGGAATGCTCAGGTCATCCACCTGCGGCACTTCGAATGAGCGGCCATAGAGGATTTCGTTTTCCAGGAAGATCACCGGGTTCGGGTCACGGATCGCGGATTTCAGCAAGCCTTTGGCGTCGGCCGCTGAATAGGGCATGACGACTTTGAGGCCGGGGATCTGCATATACCAGGCCGCATAGTCCTGACTGTGCTGGGCTGCCACGCGTGCGGCGGCACCGTTCGGACCCCGGAACACGATGGGACAGCCCATCTGACCGCCGGACATATAGAGCGTCTTCGCGGCCGAGTTGATGATCTGGTCAATCGCCTGCATGGCGAAGTTGAAAGTCATGAACTCGACAATCGGTTTCAACCCGCCAAAGGCCGAACCAACTGCGATCCCGGCAAAACCATGTTCGGTGATCGGGGTGTCGATTACGCGCTTGGCGCCAAACTCATCCAGCAAACCTTGCGAGATTTTATAAGCGCCCTGATATTCCGCGACTTCTTCACCCATGAGGTAGACGTCACCGTCATTGCGCATTTCTTCGGCCATGGCGTCGCGCAGGGCTTCACGCACGGTTTCGGACTTCATCTCGGCATCAGCTGGCCAATCTGGGGACAGATCTACCTTAGGTGCGGCTGGGGCAGAGACAGGAGCAGGGGCCTCAACCGCAGCAGGGGCGGCTTCGGTCGTCGCTGCGGCTGTGGGTGCAGCCGCGGGCAGGGCGGAGGCGTCTTCGCCTTCTTCGACGAGGATGGCGATAGGGGTATTTACTTTGACCCCTTCGGTGCCTTCAGCGATCAGGATCTTGCCCATGATCCCTTCATCAACGGCTTCAAACTCCATCGTGGCCTTATCGGTTTCGATTTCGGCCATGATATCGCCGCTTGATACGGTGTCGCCTTCCTTGACCAGCCATTTGGCCAGCGTGCCCTCTTCCATCGTGGGGGAAAGGGCGGGCATGAGAATTTCGGTTGCCATGTCTTAATCGTCCTCTCAGGCGTAGATATCTGTCCAAAGCTCGTCCAGCGACGGCTCGGGGCTTTCTTTCGAGAATTCAGCGGCTTGATTGACGATCTCTTTGATCTCTTTGTCGATCGCCTTCAGGTCATCCTCAGTCGCGTGTTTGCCGGAAAGCAGCAGCTCGCGGACATGTTCGATCGGGTCGCTTTGTTCGCGCACCTTCTGAACCTCTTCGCGGGTGCGGTACTTGGCCGGGTCGGACATCGAGTGTCCGCGATAGCGATAGGTTTTGATTTCCAGAATGTACGGACCTTTGCCCGCGCGGCAATGGGCGACGGCCTTTTCGCTGGCCTCTTTGACCGCTAGCACATCCATGCCGTTGACGATCTCGCCAGGGATGCCGAACGCCTCGCCCCGATGGTAGATGTCTTTGGTCGAGGTCGAGCGCGCCTGGGACGTCCCCATGGCGTATTGGTTGTTCTCGATCACAAAGATCACCGGCAGTTCCCAGATCGCGGCCATGTTGAAGGTCTCATAGACCTGCCCCTGGTTTGCGGCGCCGTCCCCAAAATAGGTGAAGGTGACGCGGCCGTTTTCCTGATACTTGTCGGCAAAGGCCAAACCGGCACCCAGAGGAACCTGCGCCCCGACGATGCCGTGACCGCCATAGAAATGCTTCTCTTTCGAGAACATATGCATCGAACCGCCTTTACCCTTGGACAATCCGCCCTCGCGCCCGGTCAGTTCTGCCATTACGCCGCCCGGATCCATGCCGCAGGCCAGCATATGCCCATGATCGCGATAAGAGGTGATCCGCTTGTCACCTTCTTCGGCGGCTGCTTCCAGTCCCACAACAACTGCCTCTTGACCGATATACAGGTGGCAGAAACCACCGATCAGACCCATGCCGTATAGCTGGCCAGCCTTTTCTTCGAATCGGCGGATCAGCAACATTTCACGGTAATAGGTCTTGAGTTCTTCCGCAGAAACGTTTGGTTTCTTTGTGGTTTTTCGCGCAGCCATTGTGGCGATCTCCCCCTCTCGGCAAGATAGTTTAGCGTTAAACTATCTAATAGAACATTTGAGGCTTTCTGGCGAGTGGAAATATTGCGCTGTTGTTTGACACGCGGAAAACCGTTCAGGTAGGGACGTATGCGTTACCACAGCAGGGATTTCCGACGAAGAATTTTGGTCCCGCTCAGCGGATGACAATCTCATCCGAGCGGATCATACCAAGGATCGAGCGCGCCTGCTGATCCAGTAAATCGAGGTCAAGATAGGTGTCTGAAAGCCTGCGGGTCAGATTTTCCATTTCGGCGATTTCGGTGCTCAACGCTGCAAGGTCGCGCGACAGAGCATCCCGTTCCGCTGCAATCTCGACCCGTCGAAACAGGCCATAGTCTCCCTGGACGGCAGCAAAGGTGAAATACACACCCAGCATGAAAGCCACCGAGAAAAAAGCAACTGAGCCCAAACCGGGCCGATGGGAACGGGACACTCTGTTTACCGCCGTATGAAGTCTGCCTCAATGTCGTGCCATTATGCTTGGCATCTGACTGCACTATGTCACAGGTGATTCGGCTTGTGAATCCCCCGATTCGCAAAATTACCCGTGCAGCTGAATTTATTGTTCCAGCGCGGCGACGCCGGGCAGGGTTTTTCCTTCCATCCATTCCAGGAATGCGCCGCCTGCTGTCGAGATATAGGTGAAATCCCGCGCCGCGCCGGACGCGTTCAGGGCGGCTACGGTATCACCACCGCCCGCGACCGAGACCAACTGGCCCGAACGGCTGAGCGCGGCAGCTTTAAGTGCGGCCGCATTCGTTGCAGCATCGAACGGTTCCAGTTCAAAGGCGCCCAAAGGGCCGTTCCAGATCAGGGTTCGGCTTTGGCTGATGACTTCAGTGATAGCGGCGACACTCTCGGGGCCTGCATCCAGGATCATGCCGTCTTCGGGGCATTGGTCTGCGGGCAAAACCTGATGCGGCGCATTGGCCTGGAAGGTTTTTGCAACAACCACGTCACACGGCAGAACGATCTGGCAACCAGAGTTTTCCGCCTTGGCAAGAATCTCTGCGGCAGTGTCTTTCATTGCGGTTTCCGCCAGCGATTTGCCGACACTGATACCTTGTGCCACTAGGAAGGTGTTGGCCATGCCACCGCCGATGATCAGGTGATCCACCTTGTCGATCAGGTTGCCCAGCAGCTCCAGTTTGGTCGAAACCTTGGCCCCGCCGACCACCGCTGTCACCGGACGTTCGGGCGCGCCAAGGGCGCTTTCAAGTGCTTGCAGCTCGGCCTGCATCAGCCGACCAGCGCAGGCAGGCAGCAGGCGTGCGATGGCTTCGGTTGAGCTGTGGGCGCGGTGCGCAGCGGAAAAGGCGTCGTTGCAATAGACCTCGCCCAGTTTGGCCATGCCTGCGGCCAGATCAGGATCATTCTTGGTTTCAGCAGCATGAAAGCGGGTATTTTCCAACAGCAATACTTGCCCGGCTTGCAGAGTGTCTGCGACAAGCTCGGCCTCGGTTCCGACGCAATCGGCTGCGAACAGAACCTGCGCACCAAAGGCGCTTTCCAGTGTGGGAATAAGTTGTTTCAGCGACAGGCTTTCGCGCCGCTCTCCGCCCGGGCGTCCGAAATGGGCTAGAAGGATAGGCTTGCCACCTGCGGCGAGAATATCGCGTACTGTGGGTACGATGCGCTGAATCCGGGTTGCGTCGGTCACGACCCCATCCACCACGGGCACATTGATATCCACGCGCACCAGCACGCGTTTACCGTTCAGGTCCATATCGTCCAGTGTTTTCCAGCTCATCGCGCGATCCTCGTGTTTGGCAACCGATCTAGGCGGTTCTTTTCCTGCATTTTGCCCTCAGGTCAATGCGTCACTTGGCTTTCGCGTGCGTGGCGCATAGGTATTTGCGCAAGACAAACGACAGGAGGGCCACATGGCCGAGATCAAGGATCCCGAAAACACAATCATCATCGAGCTGAAGGGCGGCAATGTCGTCATCGAGCTGCTGCCAGATGTAGCCCCGCAGCATAGCGCTCGGATGAAGGAACTGGCGCGCAGCGGTGAATATGACAACGTGGCATTTCACCGTGTGATCGACGGTTTCATGGCGCAAACCGGTGACGTGCAGCACGGCGATATGGAAGACGGATACAACCTGCGCAGTGCAGGCACAGGCGGGTCATCGCTGCCGAATGTTCCGGCAGAGTTTTCGAAACTGCCGCATGATCGCGGCACATTGGGCGCGGCTCGGTCGCAGAATCCGGACTCGGCCAATTCGCAGTTTTTCATCAACTTTAGCGACAACCATTTCCTGAACGGCCAATACACGGTCTATGGCCGTGTTATCGACGGGATGGAGCATGTGGACGCCATCGTTCGGGGCGAGCCGCCCGCAAGCCCGGATCGTATGATCAGCGTCAAGGTGGCTGCCGATGTATAAGCTGGCCGCCGCCTTTGTCCTGCTGGCCGGTCCTGCACTGGCCACGGGCCTTGAGATCGAGATTGAGGGCGAGGGGGCCAATGGCACCGTAACCGTTGATCTGTTTGACGATATTGCCCCCAAGCATGTTGAACAAATTAGCGCCCTTGCCGCTGCTGGTCAGTATGATGGCGTGGTGTTTCACCGCGTGATCGACGGCTTTATGGCTCAGACCGGTGACGTTGAACACGGTCGGGTCGGTGGCGATATGCGTCGTGCCGGTACTGGCGGTTCGGATCGGCCGGATCTGCCAGCTGAGTTCTCGGACTATAACTTTGATCGCGGTGTTATTGGCATGGCGCGGGCGCAGGATCCCGACAGTGCCAACTCGCAATTCTTCATAATGTTTGAACCTGGGCCGTTCCTGAACGGTCAGTATACGGTTGTCGGTCAGGTCACTGACGGTATGGACGTTGTTGATGCGATCAAGCGGGGCGAAGGCCCGAACGGAGCCGTAATCGGCCAGCCGGATGCGATGAAAAAGGTCACCGTGACCGAATAGATAAAAGGACCCCGGTGCCTGGTCAGGTGCCGGGGTCTTTTTGTAAGCGTGCGCTTGGATCAGTCGTCAGACATGGCCTTCCAGATCAGCGCACCAATCGCGCCACCAATCAGCGGGGCAACCCAGAACAACCATAGCTGAGCCAGCGCCGGCCCATCGGCAAACAGGGCAACACCGGTTGACCGTGCCGGGTTGACAGATGTGTTGGTCACCGGGATCGAGATCAGGTGGATCAGCGTCAGCGCCAGACCGATGGCAATCGGCGCGAACCCTGCCGGAGCACCGCTTGAGGTCGCGCCCAGAATGATCAGGATGAAAAATGCCGTCAGTACGATCTCGATCACCAAGGCGGACATCATCGAATAGCCCATGGGTGAAGCCTCGCCATAGCCATTGGACGCAAAGCCTCCGACCCCGGCGAAATCTGGTGCGCCGCTGACGATCAGATACAGAACAGCCGCTGCTGCAATGGCTCCGATGACCTGAGCAATCCAATAGGGCAGCAAATCCTTAGCCGGGAACCGTCCGCCGATCATTAAACCCAGACTGACTGCCGGATTGAAATGCCCGCCTGAAATGTGGCCAACGGCAAATGCCATAGTCAGCACTGTTAGGCCAAAGGCGAAAGATACGCCCAACCAGCCGATACCGACATCCGCGACGCCAGCCGCTAAAACAGCGCTGCCGCAACCGCCAAGCACCAACCAGAATGTACCGAAAAATTCAGCCATGAGTTTTGTTGACATGAAAAGTCCTCCGAAAACCAATGGGCTGTAGTGTAATCCAAAACGCAGAAATATCGAAGCTACTCATCACACATGAAAATTTGGCGGAGAATGAAGGGGTATTTGGGCGCGCTTGCCACGTCAAAAGGGGGCAGATAGACCTATGGGTGTGGCATGGAAATATGGGTTCAGCCTATGATGACGTCAAAGACGAATAAGCCGGTGAAGGCCAAGTTATTGCCGGATGATCCGTTCTTCCCGCTCATTCAGGATGCTTATCGCGTTTTTAAGCGTCCAAAGCCAAGCAGTATCGAGGTCTGCGAAGGGTGCTGCATGGAACCGGATATCGAGGCTGATTTCTTTCACCCGCCCATTCAGGAACTGCCGTTGCACTATCTTCAGGACTGGTATTTTGCAGCGAGTGATCCGGAAGGGATTGCCAAGAATACCTGGGCCTATCTTTTGCCGCGTGTGCTAGAGGTCTTGGCCTGTGGCGAAGAGGTAAGCTCTGTCGGGATCGAAGTCAGCCTGAGCCGGTATCCGACGGGACAGGCCCGGAACTGGTCGTCGGAGGAGTGGCGTGTCCTGGACGATTTCCAGAAACGTTTTCTTCTGAAGGCGATCGAAGGGGGCTCAGAAGAATGTCTGGACGATACGCTTTGCATGTTTCGCCTTGGGGGTTGGCCAATGGATGGCCTTTTGGCGCAAGTAGCCGCAGTTAAAACGGCGACTTTGGCAGAACGGTTCTGGCAGGACTGGTGTTACGGGTATCCGCCCTCGGTTTGGATCACGGCCTTCTGGGAAAGCCCCGACGGCACGGCTGCATTCGATTTTTACACGTCTGAAGTCATGTATCGAAGAATGCAGCAGCTTGCCTTTGATGATGGCACGCCACCAGATTTGTCCGAAAAGGCGCTGATGGTCGCAGAAGTGATCGAGGCCAATGCGACCTGGAACCAACCTGATCAGTGAACGCCTTTCGGTCAGAATTGCAAAAGAAAACGCCGCAGGCTGTCCTGCGGCGTTTGTTTCCTGTCAGTCTGTCAGGATTACTGTTTGACGTCAGCAGCCGGGTTAGCGCCCGGTTTTCCGCTGCGGCCAGGGTTCAGAGGATCGTCCTGACGCTGAACGGAGCCTTCGAAATGCGCGCCGCTTTCGATGGCGATTGTCTTGTGAATGATGTCGCCTTCGACCCGTGCGGTCGAGGTCAGGCGCACTTTCAGGCCACGCACGCGGCCAACGATACGGCCGTTGATGACAACGTCATCTGCAGTGACTTCGCCCTTGATGGTCGCCGTTTCACCGATGGTCAGCAGATGCGCACGAATGTCACCTTCCACCGTACCTTCGACCTGAATGTCACCCGAGGTTTTCAGGTTGCCGGTGATGTGCAGGTCCGAAGACAGCACCGATGCAGGTGGCTTGGGTTTGGGCGCGGTGCTGGCCTTGGTTTCCGTCGGTGCAGGGGTTGCCGGAGTGGCCGGAGCGGCAGGCTTGGCGGCCTCTGGGGCATTGGTTCCGGGCTCGTTGATTTTGCTCTTAGAAAACATTTCTTGCAGCCTTGATGTAAGTCATTGGGTTAACAGGTTTTCCGTTTACGCGGACCTCATAGTGCAGGTGCGTTCCGGTCGACCGTCCGGTGTTACCCATATCAGCAATATGATCCCCGCGCGAGACCCTTTGGCCAACCTTAACCCGTAACTTGGTGTTATGAGCGTAAAGTGTCTCAATTCCGAAGGCGTGCCGGATTTTGACCAGACGCCCGAAACCCGATTGCCAGCCCGCATGGGTGACTACGCCGTCGGCGGTCGCAAAGATATCAGTTCCATGTGCACCGGCGAAATCGGAACCGTTATGCATGCGGCGACCGCCCGTTTTTGGGTCACGGCGCGTGCCAAAGCCACTGGTAAAGCGGACAGCCGCTTTCACCGGGCTGGCAAACGGGGCCTTTTCTGCTGCGATACGATAGAGGTTCAGCTGGTCCATCTGTTGCAACAGAGTGTTCGCGCGGATCTCGTCGGGGGTCAGGTCCTCACCGCGCGTGCTGAAGGAAATTGGGGTGAGGGGGCCACCCATGCCGCTATAGCCACGCCGTACTTCTTCAATGATACGGTCAGTTGGCATACCTGCCTGTCGGAACATCTTGTCGAGCGGTTCAACCGAGATGATCATTGCTTCTTCTAGCTGACGGAAAATTTCGTCGCTGCGTTCCTGCATCAGCCGGATCTCAAGCTCGAGATCGTCCCGCTGATCCAGTGCGTTCCGGGCGTCGGCTGCGATCTGATCACGCTCTTGCGCGGTGCGAGTCAGAGCAACGGTCATAAATTCCATCTGTTCGGGGCTGGCAGTGTTTGCCAACGTGAGCCCATCATCAGAATCTGATTGTTGCAGCGCCGCAAGCTCCTGACGGGCAAATTCCCGTTGTTTCATAGTGGTGCGCAGGGTGGACTGGATTACCTCGATCCCCGTTTCCAATTCACGGCGGCTGTTTTCGGACGCCAGCAGCTCGGATTGCATCGCAGAGATCTGTTCAAGCGCGGCGTTGAACCGGTCCTGAGCCATCAGAGCCTCATGAGCGCGCACGTCACGCTCTGCTGACAGGATATTCAGCCGCTCCTGATATGTCGCCTGATCGCGCTTGGCCTGTTCCCGGAAGTTGCCTGATCCGATGCTGTCCATCAACAGGATTGCCGTAGTGACCGCAGTCCAGCCAACAAACAGGGCAACACCAGCAACTGCAAAGATTTGTGTCTCTGAGCTGAGCCGGATGAACCGTGTGTCATTGTCAGATTTCAGAAAGACCCGGCGTTCCGGGAAGTGCTGCTCAAGCAGCGAATGTAGTTTGATTGCCAGACGTGTTCGCACGCGCCTTACCTCTCGATCCCCAAATTCGGGATCGGTTGTGAGTGGTCTCCGTCCCTTGGGGCAACTGAATAGAGGGGACGTCCGATTTGGGCAAGTTTGTTAACTAGTTCACACAACAAACAGGGTTAATCCCGCCAATTCTCGGCGAGAAATTGCCGATTACATCAACTGGAGGATGTTTCAAAGACCGCTATGACCGTAGCATGCCGACCTAGCAGGCAGAGCCGGGCGGCGGCAGGCCTTCGGTCAGCGGCCAATAGAAATCCGGCGGTAATCCGGCTTCGGCCCGCTTTTCTTCGTTGAAGGGCGGTTTAAGAACGCCATGAAAATAGCGCCGGACCAGATCGTGAAAGATACCCTTTGGGTCAGCGTTCTCGCGTCCGCAAAGGAAATGGAACCACTTGGACCCGTAAGCAACATGCCCGACTTCTTCGGCGTAGATCACCTCGAGCGCGGCAATGGCCTGTTCAGCCTTTGCCTTGCGGAAGATGTCAATCATGCCGGGGGTCACATCCAGACCCCGCGCCTCAAGCACCATCGGTACTACGGCCAAACGGCCCATCAAATCTTCTGCTGTATCTTCGGCAGCGCGCCACATACCCGCATGGGCGGGCAGGGCGCCGTAATGACTGCCCATCTGTTCCAGGCAATCGCAGACCATTTCGAAGTGGCGCGATTCCTCTTCGGCGCATTTGACCCAGTCGTCGTAGAAACCGATAGGCATAGGGACATGGCCAAATCGGGCGATGATATCCCAATGCAGATCAACCGCGTTCAGTTCGATATGGGCGACCGCGTGTAGCAGGGCGATGCGCCCAGCCTCGGAGCCGGGGCGGCGCCTTGGGACATCCCGGGGGGACAGCAAATCTGGTTTGTCCGGTCGGGCTGGATTCAACGGCGGTGTTGCGGTGCCCACTTCAATCGCAGGAGCGTCTCCTGATCGCGTCGCAAACCAAGCTGCGGCATGGCGCTTGGACAGGGCGGTCTTTTCGCGCCCGTCTGCTGTGGTCAGAACTTCGGTCGCCATTTGGGTCAGTGTTTTCGACACCGGGATAACTCCGCTTTCAAGATTTGTGCGGGTCATAATCCGGATGACGACCGCGGTGAAGGGGTTACAGCGCGCGCACGGCTTCCAGTACCTCTTCCACATGGCCGGGCACTTTGACCTTTCGCCAGATGCGAGCGATCTTACCGTCGGCGTCAATCAGAAAGGTTGAACGCTCGATCCCCATCGACTTGCGCCCGTACATGTTCTTCTCGACCCACACACCGTAATCCTCGCAAACGGTCGAGCCTTCGTCGGACAAAAGTGGCGTCGTAAGACCGTGTTTGGCCACGAATTTGTCATGCTTAGCCACCGTGTCGCGCGAGATGCCGAAAACTTGGGCGCCGGCATCAGCAAAGGCTTGAAGTTGTTCCGAGAAACCGATGGATTCCTTGGTGCAGCCCGGCGTATCATCACGGGGATAGAAAAACAAAACGACGGCGCTGCCTTGCAGGTCTGACAGCGTAACCTCACCACCGCCGTCGCGGGGCAAAGTGAAACCGGGGGCGATGTCTGTAACGTCGGGCATTGGAAACTCCGCTAAAGGTTTTTAAGTGCTGCCTGACATCAAGGTTTGGTGCAAGCAGGTAATAGGGCGTGGGTCGGAATTTGGCGCGGCAAGAAGATACACAAGAAGGCCCGGACGGGAAGCCCCGCCGCCGTCGGTCACGCCGCCGCATCGCTGTGTGGGGGATCGTCGGAACCTTCCTGTTGCTTTGCCTGCTGGCCTTTGGCGGCTGGTTCTTTCTGATTGGCAAACAGCTGCACGCACCCGACTGGATGCGGGCCCAGGCCGAAAAACGGCTGGATCAAAGCCTTGGGGGGATCAAGATCCGCTTTGGCGATGCTAGCTTTATCGTCAACGAAAACTGGTTGCCACGTTTGCGACTGACGGATGTGACCATAAGCGACGCGGCGGGACAACAGATCGCGCAAGTGGCGGATATGCGCACACGGTTGTCGATGCGGTGGCTGCTACGGGGGAAAATCCGGCCGCGCACGATTACCCTGCGCGATGCCCAAATCGCATTGACCCGCGGATTGGACGGGGCGCTTTCGTTGACAGTCGGTTCTGGCAGTGCACCGGTTCAGCGGGCGCGGACATTGATCGAGTTGATCGAGGAATCTGACGATGTCTTTTTGTCACCGCTGCTGTCGGGCCTGCGGTCGGTCGAGCTTGAGTCGTTGACGCTGGACTATCAGGATTTGCGCCTGTCGCGCGCCTGGGTTTTCGACGGCGGACATATTTCGATCATCCGTACCGGTGACGAAATGCGCATGTCCACCGGGTTCTCTGTTCTGACAGGGCGCGATTATGCCAGTTCGATTGAGGTAAATTATACCAGCGTACTTGGAACGCCCCAGGCAAGCTTTGGCTTTGCCATAACCGACCTGCCTGCCGAGGATATTGCAAGTCAAAGCCTTGCCTTGTCATGGTTACAGGTCCTTGACGCTCCGATCTCGGGCGCGGTGCGCGGCAGTGTTGATGGCAACGCGGCGCTGGGGCCGTTATTTGCGACCCTGAACCTTGCGGCAGGCGCGGTGCAAGCCAACCAAGAGACAAAACCGATCCCGTTTGAATCCGCCAGGGCTTATTTCAGCTATGACCCAAGTCGGCAGGAGCTGGATTTCGACGAGGTTTCTGTGGTCTCTGCCTGGGGGTCTGTTCAGGCCGAGGGAAGGGCCTTTTTGAGAGGTATCGAGAATGGGCTGCTGGAAAGCCTGACCTCTCAACTCCGTCTCAGCAGCATCGACATCAACCCGGCTGGGCTGTTTCCGGAACCCCTCAAGTTGGCGCGTGCCGACCTTGATCTGAAGATGAAGCTGGCCCCGTTCGAGTTGCGCCTCGGACAGATGACGGTTGAAGACGAAAACCTAACGCTGCGTGCTAGGGGAAATCTGATTGGTGAAGCCGAAGGTTGGTCGGGGTACCTCGAGGCTCATCTGGACGAGTTGGAGTCAGGCCAGTTGCTGAGATACTGGCCCCAATTACTTGCCGAAAAGCCGCGTAAATGGGTGTCCGACAATTTATATGAAGGCCGGCTCTCGGATGTCGATTTTGCATTGCGGTTGAAGCCGGACACCAAGCCGGACATTTACTTGGACTTCGGGTTCGACGACGCCAAAGTCCGCTTTGCCAAAACTTTACCTCCGGTCCAGGACGCTCAGGGGCAGGCCAGCCTGATCAACCAACGGTTTACGGTGACAGCCGAGAAAGCGGTTGTCATTGCCGATCAGGGCGGCCCGATAGACGGGTCAGGTACATCCTTCATTATTCCGGATACGTCGATCAAAAAGCTTTCGCCGGCGATTGTGCGCGTCAAGGCCAAGGGCTCGGCAACGGCCGCCTTGTCTTTGATGGATCGTCCCCCTCTGCAGCTGATGACAAAGGCAAATTTGCCCGTGGATGTGGCCTCTGGCGATGTGGAACTGTCAGGCACCTTATCTCTGCCGATGAAGAAGGGGCTGAAGTTCGATGAAACCCAGTTTCACTTTACTGGTAAGATTGGTGATGTGCACAGTGATCGCTTGGTCAAAGGTTTTGTCGTCAGCGCGCCTCAGTTGACTATTTCAGGTGACCAATCCGCTGTCGAAGTCGGCGGCGACGGATATTTCGGCGACGTGCCCCTGCAGGCAACCTGGCGCCAGCCTATTGGGGGTCGAGAACCGAAACCCAGTGAACTGAAAGGGCAGATCGAGATTTCGCCCCGGTTGGTGACCGAGCTTCGTGCCGGGTTACCAAAAGGTATGCTGACCGGAAAAGGCGTTGCCGACATAACCTTGGGCATCGGTGCTGGTCGCCCCCCGAAACTGACGGCGACATCGGATCTGGAAGGCGTTGCGCTGTCCATCCCCGAGCTCGGGTGGCGCAAAGGCGCTGGTACCAAGGGGTCGATGGATGTCGAGGCAACGCTGGGCGATCAGATGCGCGTGGATACACTTCGGCTGGATGCGGCGGGGTTGAGAAGCCTGGCCTCCATTAACTTCAAAAATGGTGCTTTCGATCGTGTTGAGTTCAGCTCCTTCGAGCTGGGGAACTGGCTAGCGGTTCCGGCGGAGCTGATTTCACGGGGGTCAGCCTTGCCCGACATCAGGGTTTTAGGGGGCGTGATGAATCTGGGGGGCGCGACCTTTGGATCCTCCGAAGGTGGTGGCGGTGGTTCCGGGCAGGGGCCCGAGCTGGATGTAGTGTTGGATCGCCTCCAGATTACAGAGACGATCGCCCTGACCGGGTTCAAGGGAAAATTTGCGACAACTGGCGGTGTCAGCGGCGCGTTCACGGCGAATGTAAACGGCGGTGCTGCTGTGCGCGGACAGGTGACCCCGCGCGGAGGGCGCAGTGCAGTCAATCTAATCTCTGGTGATGCAGGCGACGTTCTGAGATCGGCCAAAATGATAACCCAGGCGCGCGGTGGCAAACTGGACCTGCAACTGGAACCGGTCGGCGGGGCCGGGAACTTCGATGTCATCATGAAGATCGTGAACACCCGAATTCATGACGCCCCGGCCATGGCTGCCTTGCTGAACGCAATCAGCCTTGTTGGGCTTGTGGATGAAATGGCTGGGCAAGGCATCTTTTTCTCGAGCATCGAAAGCCGAATGCGGATTACGCCGACCGAAATCAAGGTTCTCAGCGGCAGCGCCGTCGGTCCTTCGATGGGATTGTCCTTCGACGGGACAATCGACACGGTTAGCGAAATGCTGAACTTGCGTGGCGCGATTTCCCCAATCTATCTGGTGAATGCGATTGGAAGTGTCTTCACCAAAAAAGGTGAAGGTGTGATCGCGTTCAATTATACTCTGACCGGCCCTTTGAAATCACCCTCTGTCTCGGTCAACCCTCTGTCAGGGCTTGCGCCATTGTTCTTGCGCAACCTTCTAAGGGAGCCCGCGCCGAAGGTTCAGGATGGGCCAAATGCACAGAAAGCCAAGCCGGATGAGCCTAAGCGCACCTTTGGATCGCCGCCAAAAGACAACTGAACAGGGATATAGCCGAATCTGATACGACCCTGTAAGGCGCGCCCATGAAACTCAGCGATTTCGATTTCCACCTGCCCGAAAATTTGATTGCCACCCGGCCTGCCAACCCGCGCTCTTCGGCGCGTTTGCTTGTGGCCGAAGGCGATGCAATCTCGCATGCGCATGTCTTTGACCTGCCAGACTGGCTGCGACCCGGTGACCGGCTGGTGTTGAATGATACGCGGGTCATCCCGGCACGCCTCAGCGGGCGGCGTCATCGCGACAGTGCGCAAGGGCCGGTGTCTGCGTCGATCGAAGCGACGTTGCTTGATCCGCAGGCAGACGGCACCTGGGCGGCGTTGATCAAGCCTCTCAAGAAGGTCAAGACAGGTGAGGTGATCCGGTTTTCGGATCAACTGAGCGCTGAGTTGGATAGGGTGGCGGACGGGCAGGCCTTTCTGCGGTTTAACCTTACGGGGCAGGATTTCGATGCTGCGCTGGAACAGGCCGGCGCCATGCCGCTGCCGCCCTATATTGCCGCCAAGCGCCCTGCCGATGCGCAGGACAAGACGGATTACCAGACGATCTGGGCGCGCAACTCCGGGGCCGTGGCCGCACCCACCGCGTCGCTGCATTTTGACGAAGCGCTGATGCAGGCGCTTACCGCGCGCGGCGTTTCTGTTTCCTACGTTACGCTTCATGTCGGTGCCGGAACGTTTCTGCCAGTCAAGGTCGAGGATGTGACGACCCATAAGATGCATGCAGAATGGGGCAGGGTCAGTGCGGAAGCCGTCAGTGAAATTCGTGAAACCAAAGCCATAGGTGGCCGTGTCATTCCGGTGGGCACAACCGCGCTGCGATTGATCGAAAGCGCCGCCCGCAGTGGGCAGATCGTACCCTGGGAGGGCGATACCGACATCTTCATCTATCCGGGCTTTCAGTTTTACGTCACGGATGCGCTGATCACCAATTTCCATCTGCCGAAATCCACGCTGCTGATGTTGGTTTCAGCTTTGATGGGGCAGGATCGGATGCAAGAGGTTTATGAGCACGCGATTGCGCAGAACTATCGGTTCTTTTCATATGGGGATGGGTCGCTTTTGATCCCTTGAGCGGCGTGTTGTCGGGATCGTTGCGTTTCGATGTCGTAGACAAGCTGGTTCAAAGCCGTTTTTGATATAAAAACGAATCTCTAGTTCAGGTTAGCAATCTCGGAGGCCTCTATGCTTCAGGTCATTACCAGCGCGTGGTCACTTCTTCTTGGCATGGGCCTGCTTATGATTGGCAATGGCCTACAGGGCACAATCCTGGGCGTTCGAGGCGAGATCGAAGGGTTTTCGACCCTTCAGATGTCTGTTGTGATGTCAGCTTATTTCGTAGGTTTCCTCGGAGGTTCTCGCCTTGCACCGGAGATGATACGGCGGGTTGGGCATGTGCGGGTCTTTGCTGCGCTCGCTTCTTTTATTTCGGCCGTGATGATCATGTATCCGATGTTGACCGAGCCAGTCGCGTGGGCTTTGGGGCGTGTTGTGATCGGGTTTTGTTTCTCGGGAGTGTATGTCACCGCTGAAAGCTGGTTGAACAACGCGGCCAATAACGAGAACCGGGGCCAGGCGCTTTCGCTTTATATGATCGTACAGATGACTGGGATCATCACCGCTCAGGGGCTTATGCTGGTTGGCGATCCTGCTGGTTACGAAACCTTTGTGATCGCATCCATTCTGGTTTCGGTTTCCTTTGCTCCGATTCTGCTGTCGATTTCACCGACACCGGCATTTGACACGACCAAGCCCATGACATTGCGTGATCTGATGGGGAAGTCGCCGTTGGGCTGCGTGGGCATGTTCCTGCTGGGCGGAGTGTTCTCGGCCCAGTTTGGTATGGCGGCGGTCTATGGCGCGCGCGCTGGGCTGACACTGGTTGAGATTTCGACCTTCGTGGCCGCCTTCTATATCGGAGCAATTCTGCTGCAATATCCGCTGGGTTGGTTCTCGGACCGGATGGATCGCCGGTTCCTGATCATGCTGGCGGGCATCATTGGTGCTTGCGGGGCGGCCACTGCGATGATGTTCGGGTCGACCTCATTTCCGTTCCTTCTGGCCTCGGCCTTTGTGATCGGAGGCATGTCTAACCCACTGTATTCGCTTCTGATTGCGCATACGAATGACTTTCTGGAGCATGAGGACATGGCGGCGGCCTCTGGCGGTCTGGTCTTCATCAATGGACTGGGCGCCATTGCTGGCCCGCTGATTACCGGTTGGTTGATGGGCGATGACGTGTTCGGACCGTCGGGCTTTTTCCTGATCATCTTTGCACTGCTTGCAGCCACTGCGGTCTATGCGATGTATCGCATGACACAGCGTGCGGCGATTCCTGTGGACGAGACGGGCACGATGTCTCCGCTTTACCCAACGGCCTCGCCGGTGGCGTTCGAATTGGCGCAAGAGGTGGCTATCGAAGCCGCCGAAGCCGATCAGGAAACGCAAGATGTAGCCTAGGACACGAAATTATGTCGCAAGTGTTGCAAATTTTTACTGTCACAAATCTGTAAATCAGCCTTAAATGACGTTACGTCCCTGGGGAGGGCAAAACGACGGAGCAAGGCAATGGTAGGGCCTGAAGAAGTATTGAGTTTTTGGCTGGATCAAGTGGGTCCAGATGGTTGGTATATTGAGGATGAAGCGCTAGACGCAGAGATCCGCGAAAAATTTCTTTCCACATGGGAAATTGCTAATGAGGGAAAGTTCTCTCTCTGGCTGACATACCCCAGCGGGGCACTGGCCTATATCATTCTGATGGACCAGTTTCCTAGAAATATGTTCCGCGGCAGTGGTAAGGCGTTCGCCACTGATAAGGCGGCCTTGTCGGCAGCGAAATGCGCCATCGACAAGGGCTGGGATCTGAAGATTGACGAACCCGCGCGGCAGTTCTTTTATCTTCCACTGATGCACTCGGAAAATCTGTGTGACCAAGAGCGTTGTGTACGCCTGATGTGCCAGAATATCGACGAATCCAAGTCAACCAACCTGCTGCATGCAAGGGCGCATAGGGAGGTGATCCGAAAGTTCGGCCGTTTCCCCTATCGTAACGAAGCATTGTCGCGCCCCATGACCGAACATGAGGCCGCCTATGTAAACATGGGCGGGTACGGATCCACCGTCCGAGAGCTTCAGGCCGCAGGTTAGCCTTCGACCGAACAACCTTTGATTGTGATAATACGGTCGGCCACAGTGTCGGCCGTTTTTTCTATTGCGGTGCTGATAAAGGCGTCTGGCGTTTCGGCAACCGCAACGATACGAGACTGCGCCGCCTGCAGCGTATCTTCGATTTGGCTCAGGCGGTCGAGCGTTTGCGAGACCCGTTGGGCGGTGGCGGTGTCGGCAAGCGCGCCATTGACTTGTATTGTCGCGAGTTCAGTGCGAAGTGCTGCCAATTCACTGCGCACCCCTTGAACCTCTTCGCGCAAAGGGGCGACGATCTGAACCTTCTGTGAAAAATCAGACATCAGGGACTGCGCTGTTGTGGCCAGCTTCCAGCCCAAAAACAAACACAAGGCCACCAGGATAAGCGTGGCGTTGATTAGGGCGAGGGCCAGATCTTTCAGCGTTTTAGCCATGTTATGCCTTTCGCGTAAATGGATTTAGAATGGAGCAACTGGGATACTTAGCTATCTTCTAGCGTTTCGAACGGGTGCGGTATAGGCTCGAACCTCTGCAATCCGTATGGGTTTACCTTGCGTAGCTTTTGTCGCGGGGACTAAGTGTTGAAGGGTGACTGATATTAGTTTAATGGTAAACTAATTTGGAAATGACCTGCTCCGAGAGGGAAACATGGCAGCACAATCTTTTGATCTGATCGTAATCGGCGCTGGTCCTGGCGGGTATGTCGCAGCCATTCGCGCAGCACAGCTTGGTTTGAAAACCGCCGTGGTCGAGCGCGAACATCTCGGGGGCATATGTCTTAACTGGGGCTGCATCCCAACCAAAGCGCTGCTGCGGTCTTCAGAAGTGTTTCACCTGATGGAGCGCGCAAAGGATTTTGGGCTGAAGGCCGAGAAGATTGGATATGATCTGGATGCTGTGGTCAAGCGATCGCGCGGTGTCGCCGGGCAACTTTCGGGCGGTATCGGTCACCTGCTGAAAAAGAACAAAGTGACGGTTGTAATGGGCGAGGCGACGATTCCGGCCAAGGGCAAGGTCTCCGTCAAGACCGACAAGGGCAGCGAAGAGTTGACAGCCAAGAACATTGTTCTGGCAACCGGCGCGCGCGCCCGCGAGCTTCCCGGGCTGGAAGCGGATGGTGATCTGGTTTGGACTTACAAACACGCCCTGCAGCCGCCGCGGATGCCAAAGAAATTGCTGGTCATCGGGTCGGGTGCAATCGGGATCGAGTTCGCTAGCTTCTACAACACGCTCGGTGCAGATACGACGGTGGTTGAAGTCATGGACCGCGTTCTGCCCGTCGAGGATGCCGAGATCAGCGCCTTCGCCAAGAAAGCCTTTATCAAACAGGGCATGAAGATCATGGAAAAGGCGATGGTCAAGCAGTTGGACCGCGCTAAGGGTAAAGTCACTGCGCATATCGAGGTGAAGGGAAAGGTTGAAAAGCATGACTTTGACACCGTGATTTCTGCGGTTGGCATCGTTGGCAATATTGAAAATCTGGGGCTAGAAGCGCTGGGTGTCAAAATCGACCGGACCCATGTTGTGACTGACGAATTCTGTCGCACCGGTGTCGATGGCCTATACGCCATCGGTGACATTGCCGGAGCGCCATGGCTGGCGCATAAAGCAAGCCATGAGGGTGTCATGGTGGCCGATCTGATCGCCGGTAAACATGCCCATCCGGTCAAACCCGAAAGCATCGCGGGCTGCACCTATTGCCATCCGCAGGTTGCGTCGGTCGGCTATTCCGAGGCAAAGGCGAAAGAGCTTGGCTATGACATCAAGGTCGGCCGTTTTCCCTTCATCGGCAACGGCAAGGCAATCGCGCTTGGAGAGCCCGAAGGGCTGGTCAAAACAGTCTTCGACGCCAAAACCGGAGAGCTGTTGGGCGCCCACATGATTGGCGCGGAAGTCACTGAGTTAATTCAGGGGTATGTGGTCGGGCGCCAGCTTGAAACCACCGAAGAGGATCTGATGAACACAGTGTTCCCGCATCCGACTTTGTCCGAGATGATGCATGAAAGCGTTTTGGACGCTTACGGGCGCGTGATCCATATGTAACTCAGGGCAGGGGGCGCCCCTGCCGATCTGCGGCACGTTACCAAAAGTATCTTTGGCCAGATGAAGCAGCGAGCCAAGCTTCATCTGGCCTTTTGATTCCCGGATTTGCTTATCGGGTCAAAGCGTCGAGAATGCGCGCCCAGGACCGGATGCCTTTGTGAAAGCTTTTGACATCATATTTCTCATTCGGTGAGTGAATTGCGTCATCATCATTGGCAAAGCCCACAAGCATGGAATCCATGCCAAGTTCCGTGTCGAAGTAGCCAACGACAGGGATTGACCCGCCCATTCCGGTAAAGACGGCTTCGCGCCCCCATTCATCGGACAATGCGCCTCGGGCGGCTTCGAATTCGGGGCGGTTGATATTCATGACGGATGCGGGCGCGCCTTCAAGATCGTTGTCCCACTGTACTTTCGCGTCGGGTGACAGGCGGTCTTCTACATGCTTGCGAATCTGGTCACGCAAGGCGTCAGGGTTCATGTCACCCACCAGACGGCAGGTGATCTTGCAATGCGCCTGTGAGGGAATGACCGTCTTCGAACCGGCACCGTTATAGCCGCCCCAAAGCCCGTTTACCTCAAGCGTCGGGCGCGCCCATTGTTGCTGCAATGTCGAATATCCTTTTTCGCCATGTGGCTGAGAATACCCCACCGAGTTCAGATAATCCGCCTCATCGAACCCGCAGTTTTCCCATTGGCGCAACTGTTCGGCCGGGACCTCATGAACCCCGTCATAAAAGCCTTCGACAGCGACGCGACCGGTTTCGTCGTCATAGAACGAGGCGACGATCCTGGACAGCTCTCGCAGCGGGTTCAGCCCCGGTCCGCCGTAATGGCCCGAGTGCAGGTCGATCCGCGGACCGATGATGGTGAATTCGTCCTTGAGCATCCCGCGCAGCTGAGACGCGATTGATGGCACCCCACGCGACACCATCGAAGTGTCGCATACCAATGCCAGATCCGCTTTCAACTCGGCCACGTTTTCACGCAGGAACGGGACCAGCGACGGCGAACCGGATTCTTCTTCGCCTTCGAAGAAGAAGGTGATGCGGCAGGGCAGGGTGCCATGGACGGCCTTCCATGCGCGGCACGCTTCGACGAAGGTCATCAACTGTCCCTTATCGTCCGAAGAGCCTCGACCCCGGATAACTGGCCCATTTTCGGTTTCTTCAATGGCCGGATCGAACGGATCCCGGTTCCACTGGTTCAGCGGGTCAACGGGTTGCACGTCATAATGGCCGTAGAACAGAACATGGGGCGCGCTGTTGTCCTCACCTATGTGGCCCACCACCATGGGATGTCCGGTGGTTTCACGTTTTTCAGCCTGAATTCCTATGCTTTTCAGGTCAGATACCAGCCAGTCAGCTGCCTGGTTGACCTGTTGGTCAAAGGCCGGATCGGTTGAAATTGACGGAATGCGGAGCAGTTCCATCAGGCGGTCGATTGAGGTTGGCAGATCGGCGTCGATGCGGTTCAGAACAGCGTCCAGCGACATGAGAGGGCTCCTGCTTGATTTGGATTTTCCGGAACCCTATCAGCGCCACTTTTGCCGTCTAGCCCGCAAGGACAGGAATCTGGTATAATATCGGAAACCCGGATGAGATAATGTGCTGTGCCTGCGTCGTTTCCTCGCGTCCAGGGGGCGTAACTTTACTTGTCGGTCAGGGTCAGAGCGGATATTTGATGCAAATCAAATAAGCTTTCACTGTGCTTGCGGTATCAAGCAGGCAGTGGGAAATGCTCTGGTGCAGATTCGTATCCTGCGCAGAAGAAGACGTTCGGTCGCCGTAATTTCGGTCGGGCAACTAAGGAGAAACCGGTGGATTATACTGCTCAGCTCGATTCAGCGATCGCAAGGCTGCATGACGAAGGACGGTACCGGACCTTCATTGATATCGAACGTCGCAATGGTCATTTCCCGCATGCGGTGCGCACGCGCCTCGATGGATCGCAGCAAGATATCACCGTCTGGTGCGGCAACGACTATCTTGGCATGGGGCAACACCCTGTGGTGCTGGAGGCGATGCACGAGGCCGTGGATGCCGCAGGCGCCGGATCAGGTGGAACCCGCAACATTTCGGGCACCACGGTTTACCACAAACGGCTTGAGGCCGAGTTGGCCGATCTGCACGGCAAAGAAGCTGCGTTGCTGTTCACCAGCGCCTATATCGCAAATGACGCGACACTCAGCACTTTGCCGAAACTGTTTCCCGGTCTGATCATTTATTCTGACGCATTGAACCATGCTTCGATGATCGAAGGGGTGCGCCGCAACGGCGGGTCCAAGCGCATCTTCCGCCACAATGACGTCGCCCATCTGCGCGAACTGCTTGAAGCGGATGATCCCGCAACGCCCAAACTGATCGCCTTTGAGTCGGTGTATTCGATGGACGGCGATTTTGGCCCGATTGAAGAGATCTGTGATCTGGCCGATGAATTTGGTGCGCTGACCTATATTGATGAGGTACACGCCGTTGGCATGTACGGACCGCGCGGCGGTGGCGTGACCGAGCGTGATCGTCTGGCCCATCGGATCGACATCATCAACGGCACATTGGCCAAAGCCTATGGCGTCATGGGGGGCTATATCGCGGCCAGCACTAAAATGTGCGACGCGGTGCGGTCTTATGCTCCGGGCTTCATCTTTACGACGTCCCTGCCACCTGCCGTTGCTGCGGGTGCCGCAGCTTCGGTTGCCTACCTCAAAACTGCGTCCGAATTGCGAGAGCAGCATCAGACGCAAGCAAAGATCCTCAAGCTTCGGCTCAAGGGGATGGGCCTGCCACTGATTGATCACGGCAGCCACATTGTGCCCGTGATTGTTGGCAACCCCGTGCACACGAAGAAACTCAGCGATATGCTGCTGGATGACTATGGAATCTACGTCCAGCCCATCAATTTCCCCACTGTTCCGCGTGGAACAGAACGCCTGCGTTTCACACCGTCCCCGGTTCATGGACCTGACGAAATGAACCGTTTGATCCAGGCGATGGACGAACTTTGGTCACATTGTGCGCTAAATCGCGCCGAACTTGCCGGTTAACCTAACGCTAAAGTGTGCAATTCGTATGCCGCGTGCTAAAATTACGCTAACAAAACTACGGCGCGAATCATTCTTTTAATGATTCGACCACGGCGTGAAACACGCACAGGCAGAATGGGGCAGCAGGGATGATTGGGCGCAGATCACAGCGCGGATCCGAAGGCGACACTGACGTCAGGCCCAAGGGCTTTGACGACTATGAGGTGCGGCTGGGTGACATGATGCGTGGTGAACGCGCAACAATGGGCAAATCCCTACTGGATGTGCAGCGCGAACTGCGGATCAAAGCCAACTACATTGCAGCCATAGAAGATGCCGACCCGGACGCCTTCGATACGCCCGGATTTATCGCTGGGTATGTGCGCTCTTATGCCCGCTATCTGGGGATGAACCCCGACGAAACTTTCTTTGCGTTTTGTAAGGAAAGCGGGTTTGAGGTCGCACATGGCATGTCGGCCGAGGCGTCGGTGGTTCGAAAGACCTCGGGCAGCTTGCCGGCTCGCGGTCCGATGGGGCGCGATCCGTTTATCTCGCCAAACACTCCCTATATTCCCGGACGGGAATCGTTGGTCAGCCAGATAGAGCCGCGTGCCATCGGGTCGTCTCTGGTTCTGTTGGCTGTGATCGGCGGTATTGGATATGGCGGATGGTCCGTCCTGAACCGGATTCAGCAAGTGCAGGTAAGCCCGGTTGAACAGGCTCCGGTTGTCTTGTCTGATTTGGACCCGCTTGAGGCGGCGCGTGGCACCACCGAAGATCAAGTCGCGCTGATCGACACCCCCTCGGCTGAGGCTCTGGATAGGCTGTATCGCCCACAGGCCCTGGATTTGCCGGTGCTCGTTGCCCGTGATGCACCAATTTCTACACTGGACCCGCGTACCGTTGGCACCTTCCAGCCGCCTGAGCCGCCCAAGGTTGAGGTTGCCGAAGTCCATACGGTTCTTCGCCCGGCATTGCCGCAGGTGGTTGAACAGATTGATACGACCCTGAAAATCGTCGCCGTTGATCCGGCGTGGATGCGGGTCACCGCTGCGGATGGAAGTATCATCTTCGAGGGTACGCTTGGAACCGTCGAACAGGGCAGTACATTCGAGGTACCGCTGACAGAAGAACCGCCTAACCTACGTGCAGGTGCCGCCGGATCTGTCTATTTCTCGATGAATGGTGACCATTTCGGCCCGGTCGGAGCACCAGGAACTGTCGCCAAAGGTGTCGTTCTGTCCAAGGATGCGGTTTCCGAACGCTATACGGTAGCTGATCTTGAGGCCGAGCAAAACGTCGCCCTCAAGCAATTGGTGGCGGAACTTCAGGCGCAAAGCTCTGCCGCACCGACAGAATGATCTGACCATTGCAGTGGCCAGTTAGGCTGACTATTTAAAGATCAACTCAGACAGTCTTGGACCCGTCCACATGTCCCTTAATCACGTGCGCCCATGGCGCAATATCTACCGCCGCAAATCTCGTCAGATCATGGTTGGAAACGTCCCCGTCGGAGGTGACGCTCCGATTGCGGTGCAGACGATGACCAACACGCTGACGACGGATGTGGCGGCGACTGTGGCTCAGGTGCAGGCCGCCGCAGAGGCGGGTGCGGATATCGTGCGCGTTTCGGTCCCGGATGAGGCCTCGTCCAAGGCGCTGAAAGAGATCGTGCGCGAAAGTCCGGTACCTATCGTGGCGGATATCCACTTTCACTATCGCCGTGGGATCGAGGCCGCCGAGGCAGGCGCAGCATGCTTGCGGATCAACCCTGGCAACATTGGCAATGAAAGTCGGGTGAAAGAGGTCATTCAGGCCGCGCGTGACCATAATTGCTCGATCCGGATCGGGGTGAATGCGGGAAGCCTGGAAAAGCACCTGCTTGAGAAGTACGGTGAGCCTTGCCCCGAAGCGATGGTTGAAAGCGGGCTAGAGCATATCCGTATTCTTCAGGACAACGATTTCCACGAATTCAAGATCAGCGTGAAAGCCAGTGATGTCTTCCTGTCGGCAGCTGCCTATCAGGGCATCGCCGAGGCCACGGACGCCCCCATCCATCTGGGTATTACCGAGGCCGGAGGACTGGTTTCGGGCACCATCAAATCGGCGATTGGTCTGGGCAATCTGCTGTGGATGGGCATTGGCGACACGATCCGCGTCAGCCTGTCTGCGGATCCTGTCGAAGAGGTCAAGGTAGGGTTCGAGATCCTGAAATCTCTGGGCCTGCGCCATCGCGGGGTTAATATCATCTCATGCCCCTCTTGTGCGCGGCAGGGGTTCGATGTGATCAAAACGGTCGAGGCGTTGGAACAGCGTCTTGAACATATCAAAACACCAATGAGCCTATCGATCATCGGCTGTGTCGTGAACGGCCCGGGCGAAGCGCTGATGACCGATGTCGGCTTTACCGGCGGCGGTGCCGGATCGGGTATGGTGTATCTGGCGGGCAAGGCCAGCCACAAGATGTCCAACGATCAGATGGTCGACCACATTGTTGAAGAGGTCGAGAAGAAGGCCGCTGAACTGGACGCTGCGCAGGAAGCCGCTGAGTAATTTTCCAGCTTGATTGGCCATTGAATGACCAGTTCGGCAGGCATGTAGGGTCAATTCATAGGGCCTGCACGTTATTGGCCGCGTGTATCTGGTGGACCCCAATCCCAGACACCTCATTGAAAACGCGACGCTGTTGGTCCACATTATTGTTAGGAATGAGATTTTCATTCCCGCTTAGATTTGTTGTTTTTGTTTCAAGGGTTTCTTAGTCGTATGCCAGTAAGTGATCGTTTGAAGAATAGATTGTCTCCTGCCTCTTCGGCCCTCGGTCTTTGCGGTCCGAACTCTTACAGGGGGCTTATGCAATGCGCCGTAACTTGAAAGCCTTCGGCCTGGGTGTAGTGATCGCCGGGTGTTCGGGTTTCACGGTGGCAGATAGCGTAGTGGCCGATCAGCCCGCATTTCCCGGTGCGGTGGGATATGGGCAGAACGCTACGGGTTGGCGTGGCGGCGAAGTGTTTCATATCACAACCCTGGACGATACCGGCCCGGGCAGCCTGCGTGAATGCGTCGAAAATGACGGCTCCGGACGGGTTTGCGTTTTCGATATTTCAGGGACGATCACCGTAGACACCCAGATGAAAGTGGCTTCGAACACCTATATCGCCGGACAGACCGCGCCGGGACAGGGGGTGCAGATCAAACTTGGCAAGGTTCTGGATTCACCCCTGATGATTTTTGAGGCGCAGGACGTTTTGCTGCGGAACCTCAAATTTCGGCCCGGACCCAGTTACAAGCCCTCGTCGAACGTGGACGGGCTTTCCATAGAGAGCAGTTCGAATATCTACGTTGACCGTGTCTCGATCCAATTTGCCACGGATGAGAATCTGGGCGTTGGAACGGAAAACCTGCCAAGCGAAGATATCACGATTGCCCGCAGCATCTCAGCCCTGGCTCTGGATAAGTCCACCCATACAAAGGGAAAGCATTCAAAAGGAGCTCTGCTGTGTTCCGATGATGGAACGGCAAGGCAATGTGGGCGGGTCACCCTGTATCAAAACCTGTTTGCCCATAACCGCGACAGAAATCCAGACATCCAGTCGTCACCATCTGGGCAAGTCGACATTATTAACAACGTGTTCTACGACGCGACCTCGCAATTCGGTGAGTTCTGGAACCATTACGGCGACACATGGATCGCCTATGTGGGAAACGTGGTCCTGCCGGGCCCCAGTACACGGAACAGGCCGCCCCCCGCCGCATTCGAGGTGTTCCCTTATGGCGCGGACAAAGGGTTCAGCATCTCGGTTTTCGAACAAGATAACCTGCATCTGGACAGCCGTATTGAGCTGCTATGCGACAGATCAGTGAAGGGCAAGATTGCGGATGATGCGGCGGTCGAATTCCTTGTGGCTGAACCTCACCAGCCGCTGTCGGTTGAACCTGCCGAGGTGAGCACGACATACGAAACCGTTCTTGGAACCGTGGGGGCCCGGCACGGGGATGACCAAGCTTTGGACAGTCTGGATGCGATGGTGATCGAAAACGTCCGCAGCTGTGATGGACATCGGATAAACGATCCGGGCGAGGTGGGCGGTTGGCCGGATTTGCCCATTGTTCACGCGGCAGTTGATACTGACCGGGACGGAATGTCTGATACTTGGGAAACAGGGCGGACTGGCCTGGACCCGAATGATCCCTCTGATGTCTGGGCGGACCGGGACGGCGATGGCTGGTCTAATCTTGAGGAATATCTAAGCCACCTTGCTGGCGACCCGATGCCCTGACGGAAAGGCCGGCTCCTGTTGCGGAACCGGCCTGCCAAATCAGCCTTGCTCGGCGCGAACGGCGTTCGCAATTTGCTGCATCTGATCTGCTTTCAGGTACCCGCGCAGCATTTCGCTGCCCAGCACAAACGAAGGCGTGCCCGAAATCTGCATCCGCTGCGCCAATTCACGGGTCTTTTGGATTTCCTCGGTGACCTGTTCGCTGTCCATTGCCGCCAGAATCGCGTCACTGTCCAAACCCAGCCCGTCCGAGATACGGCGCAAAGTAACCGGCGACGGTTCCCCGGTGAATTCGAGCAGGGCATCGTGAACCTGCTTATAGGCATCGTCCCCGGCAACATGTTTAGCGGCAACGGCAAAGCGGGATGAGATCATCGACGCGTCTCCGAGGATCGGAAACTCTTTGATCACAAGCCGAATATTGCCATCCTCGGCCAGCAGGCTGGCCACTTCGGGCACCGCACGGCGGCAATATCCGCAGCGATAGTCCATGAATTCGACCAGAGTAATATCTCCGTCCGGATTGCCGCCCACCCAGCTGTACCCGTCGTTGAAAAGCTCATCAGCATTGCTGGCGACAAGCTCTTTATCCGCCTGCGCTTCTTCAACGGCGTTGCGTTGTTCCAGAATGTTGATCGCTTCGATGATGACTTCGGGGTTTTCCAGAAGGTATTCGCGTACCTGCTCTCCGAATTGTTGTTTTTCGGCGTCGGTCAGCTGGCTCAGGTCCAAGGCCTGCGCCGATCCTGCGATCAGGGAAAGCCCCAGAAGGGCTGGTGCAGCGTGTCTGAGGATCATTTCCGTTTCCTTTTCGAATTACTCTTGTTTGCTTGTTCAAACGCAATCAACACATCTTGGGCCCGTTGCCAACCCGGTGATCCGACCGGCAACTGCGCAACCGCGCGTTTCGCGTGAATACCGGCGTCATCCAAACGGCCCTGCAGGGCATATCTTTCGGCTGTAACCGCCGATGCCATGCCAGTATTGCCTGTTTTGGCATAAGCTGCACCCAGGTCTTGCATCAATCTTGCGTTACGAAAATCTCTGGCCCGCGCTTTTTCAAGAATGGTCAAGGCTTCCACTGTCTTACCTTGAACCAACAGGGACCGCCCGTATCCGGCCAGGATAAGTGGGTTATTCGGCGCCAATTCAACGGCTTTGCCATATGCTGCTACCGCATCAGCCACTTGACGGTTTTCAAGCATGATCTGGCCTTTGAGGTCATAGTAATAGGGGTCATTGGGCCGGATTGCCAATGCACCATCAATCGCAGCGCGCGCTTTGGTCAGATCACGGTTTTGATGGTGGGCTGCTGCCTCGCGCATCAGTCGTATGTCCTGGGCGGTTTCTTCTTTGGCGCGCCGCATCGTCCATGTGGGCGAGCGGATGAAGGCCGATAGTTTACCTTTCGCCCTTGCGAACCAGTAATCGGCATTCTGGCTGGGTTTGGCTTTATCGCCGAACTCTTCCAGAAACGCCTCGGCGGCGCGCAACCTCTCGCGGCTGGTGGGGTGTGATCGCATGTATGGATCCTGGTTGACCGTGTTTAACAGCTCTTGCCCCGCGAATTTACGGTGCAGAGACACCATGCCACTGGGCGAGATACCGGCCCAACGTAGATAGCTTGCTGCGCTGCGATCCGCCGAGGACTCTTCAGCGCGGGTGTGGCCAAGAAAGCTGCGCAGGGCTGCCGAATTAGTACCGGCTGCAATTCCGAATGCGGCCTCGCCGCCGCCGGCAGCTGCAGCAATCAGAGCCAAAGCCGTCCCAAGCCCGGCTTTTTGCCGTGCTGCATTCAGGTTTTCGTAACGGCGCGATAAATGCCCGTTGGCGATATGGGCCGCCTCATGTGCGATAACCGCCTGCAACATCTCGGGGCTTTCGACTGAAAGGATTAGCCCATAGTTCAGATAGATCGCATTGTAATCCAGAACGAAGGCATTGAACGTGCTGTCATTGACCACCAGTATCTGGACCCGATTGGTATTCAGACCGGCGGCACGCAGAACGGGAAAGGCCAACTCTCGCAGACCGTGTTCAATATCTGGATCACGGATCAGGCTTTGGGCCTGAACAGCGCCTACGAGCCAAGTCACTGCAAACAGCAACAGGGCCGGGATTGACGCCAGCCTGGATACGCGTTCAAAAGCCATGATTGCAACATGGGAGATGGCCATGCGAAACTCAACCCGGTCCGGGGTCGATCCGTTCATCGTGATGGACGTGATGGAGGCTGCCCGCAAAGCTGAAGAAGCCGGCCGTCACATCATCCACATGGAGGTCGGCCAGCCTGGAACCGGCGCACCCAAAGGGGCGACCGAGGCATTGGCTAAGGCAATGGAGCGAGGCCCGTTGGGATATACCGTTGCATTGGGTCTGCCAGCACTGCGCCACCGGATCGCGCAGATGTATGGCGAGTGGTATAATGTCGATCTCAATCCCGAACGGGTGGTGATAACCCCCGGTTCGTCTGGCGGATTCCTGCTGGCGTTCACCGCGCTGTTCGACAGCGGGGATCGCGTGGGTATTGGGGCCCCCGGCTATCCGTCATATCGGCAGATATTGCGGGCCCTGGGGCTGGTCGCGGTTGATCTGCCCACCGCTCCGGAACACCGCCTGCAGCCGGTGCCAGCCGATTTCGCCGGGCTAAATTTGCAGGGGCTGATGGTGGCCTCGCCCGCCAACCCGACAGGAACCATGCTGAACCATGCCGCAATGGGTGCGCTGATCAATGCCGCACACAGCCAGGGCGCGTCTTTCATCAGTGACGAGATTTATCATGGTCTGGAATACGAAGCCAAAGCCGTCACCGCGCTGGAGTTGACAGATGAGTGCTATGTGATCAACTCATTCTCCAAGTATTTCTCTATGACAGGTTGGCGTGTGGGCTGGATGGTTGTGCCCGAGGATCAGGTGCGCGTCGTCGAACGGATCGCGCAGAACATGTTTATCTGCGCGCCCCATGCCAGCCAGGTGGCGGCGCTGGCTGCGATGGATTGTGATGAAGAATTGCAGGCAAATTTGGATGTCTATCGGCGGAACCGCGCGCTGATGTTGGACGGTCTGCCCAAAGCCGGTTTCACCAATATCGCGCCACCTGATGGGGCATTCTATGTTTACGCCGATATGTCTGACCTGACCGACGACAGCCGTGCCTTTGCGGCTGAGATTTTGGATAAGGTCGGCGTGGCGGTCACTCCGGGGCTGGATTTCGATCCTCAGCGTGGGCACGGCACCATCCGTTTTTCCTATGCACGCTCGACCGGGGATATCGAAGAGGGGCTGCGGCGGCTTCAGCGTTTCATGGCTGATCGAGGCTTGATTTCTGCCCAAGCCTAAAGCGTTCACATCCAAGTGCGGGTCGGGTAGGCTGCGCTTCGAACGATCTCGGGAAAACTTGAGGCCATGAGCAGAATTATCTACGCCATCGCGCTGATCTGGGCGCTAGGCAATGCCGCAGTTGCGCAGGATTTCAGCGCACTCGCCCGTGTTTTGCCAGACCAAAGTTCGATTGTTGATGACGGGCGGTCCGGTGTAAGCATCCAGCTCGGGCTTAGCCAGGGGGTGCCTTATCGCGTTTTTACCCTGCGCGACCCGTATCGGATGATCCTGGATTTCCAGGAGGTAGACTGGACCGGTCTTGACCGTGACCGCTTTCTACAGACTGGCCGTATCAGCGGTGTGCAATTCGGCTCTTATGTACCGGGCTGGTCCCGCATGGTGCTAGAGTTGGGCGCGCCTCTGATGGTCGAGACGGCGGATATGCGGGTCGACCCTGTGACTGGGGCTGCACATTTGACGCTCGGACTGCAAGGGACAGATTTCGACAGTTTCGCGGCCAGCGCCGGAACGCCCCGTCAATCCGGATGGGATTTGCCCGAACCAGCTGAGACATCGGTCGCTCCGGTGGGGCAGGGCAACGGAACTTTGCTTGTCATGTTGGACCCCGGGCATGGAGGAATTGATCCCGGCGCCGAAGTTGACGGTGATGATGAGAAAACGCTGATGCTGACCTTTGCCCGAGAGCTGCGCGAGATGCTATTGCGCACGGGCGGATACGAGGTTGAGATGACGCGGACCGATGATCAGTTCGTTTCTCTTGAACGTCGTATTGCATTGGCACACCGCGCAGGTGCAGATGTGTTCATCTCTTTACATGCCGACATTCTGACAGAAGGGCGGGCTCATGGCGCGGCCGTTTATACGCTGTCGCAAGATGCCTCGGATGTGGCAAGCCACAAACTGGCCGAGCGGCACGACCGCAGTGATTTGATTTCGGGCGTCGATCTGAGCGGTGCGGATGATCAGGTTGCAGATGTTCTGCTGGACCTTGCGCGTCAGGAAACCAGGCCGCGTACGGATGCGTTGGCACAAATGCTGGCGAATGGAATGACGCAACAGGGCGGTCCGATGAACAACAAGCCAATTCGCACCGCCTCATTTTCGGTTCTGAAGGCAGCGGATATTCCTTCCGTTCTGATTGAGCTTGGCTTCCTTTCCAGCCCTAGAGATTTGAAAAATATACGAAATCAGGAATGGCGCATGGGAATGGCGCGCGGTATTCGGGATGGGCTAGAGAAATGGCGCCAGGACGATATGGTAAAACGATCCCTGATTGGACAGTGACCCCGTGGCGCAAACCGGCTATTATTGGCCATGGTGTTTTGACCCTGCACAGGTGCGACACTATATAGGCGGCACCGCGAGCAAAAGGCAGTAACGTGATCCGTTTCATTCTTTCGATTTTCGGGGCGATATTCAGCCTCGTGACCCTGGGTATTTTTATGGCTGCGCTGGTTATCGGCGCGGTGTTCTGGATGTATGGGCGCGACCTGCCCAGTCACGAATCCCTGGCGCAGTACAAGCCGCCCACGATCAGCCGGATTTATTCCGGCGAGGGTCAGCTGATCGACGAATTTGCGCAGGAACGCCGTCTGTTCACCCCGTCAGAAGAAATCCCCGAACTGGTTAAGCAGGCCTTTATTTCGGCCGAAGACAAGAATTTCTATAACCATAAGGGCTATGATCCGCGCGGGATTATTGCCGCCGGTGTCGAGGCAGTGAAATCCAAAGGCGAGAATGTACGGGGTGCATCGACGATCACACAGCAGGTAATGAAGAACTTCCTGTTGTCGGGGGACCGTCGGGCCGAGCGCAAGATCAAAGAGATCATCCTGGCCACACGGCTTGAGAATACGCTGGATAAGGAACAGATCCTAGAACTCTACATGAACGAGATTTTTCTGGGCCAGAACTCGTATGGTGTAACCGCAGCAGCGCAAACCTATTTCAACAAGACCCTTCAGGAATTGGCTCCGCATGAGGCCGCCACTTTGGCGGCTATGCCCAAGGCGCCGTCGGATTATCACCCGGTTCGGCAGAAAGAACGCCTTGTGAACCGGCGCAATTACGTGCTGCGCGAGATGAACCAAAACGGTTATATCGACACGGCGACCTATGAGGCCGAGGTCGAGATGCCTTTGCGGTCTGTCCAGAATGGTGATTTCGAAAGTTTCCGCACCGCCTTGCCGCCGCGGGATTACTTCACCGACGAAATCCGCCGCCAGCTGAGCGAAGATTTCGGCGAGGGCGAGTTCTTCACAGGTGGTTTTACTGTCCGCGCCTCTGTGGATGAGGAAATGCAAGTCAAAGCCGCGCACGCCCTGCGCGAGGCGCTGCAGAAATACGACCGATCTCGTGGAAAATGGCACGGGACTGACGAAGTGATCGCCGAAGAAATTCTGGCGGATGAGGCGCAGTGGCGTGAGGCCTTGGCGATTTTGGAAATCCCCCGTGATGTGGTTCTGCCAACGCAGTGGTATCCCGCCGTAGTACTGGATGTCGGTGAGCAGGCCCTGACCGTCGGCATTGAAAATGGTCCGGCTGACGGCATCATCCCGCGCTCGGACATCAAGTGGATGCAGGGCAGCTTCTTCGACAACTTCAAACGCGGTGACGTCATTCTGGTAATGGCCGGGGAGGAAGGCCAATGGTCGGCCCGTCAGGTCCCCGAGGTTCAGGGCGGCTTTGTTGCGATGGATGTGAACTCGGGCCGGGTTTTGGCGATGCAGGGCGGATTCTCGTATCAGGATTCTGTGTTCAACCGTGCCACGCAGGCGCAGCGTCAGCCCGGGTCAAGCTTTAAGCCTTTCGTCTATGCCGCTGCGTTGGACAGCGGGTATAGCCCTGCGACCATTGTGGTCGACGCTCCGATCGAAGTGAACACACCGCAGGGCCTGTGGCGACCCAAGAATTCGACAAACAAATTCTACGGGCCGACGCCATTGCGTACCGGGATTGAACAGTCGCGGAACCTGATGACCATCCGTCTGGCGCAAGAAGTCACGATGCCGGTGGTTGCCGGATACGCGGAACGCTTTGGCGTTTATGACCGGATGGGTGCTTTCCTGGCCAACTCGCTGGGGTCCGAAGAGACGACGTTGTACAAGATGGTTGCGGCCTATGCGATGTTCGCAAATGGCGGCGAGCGGGTTGAACCCACTCTGGTTGACCGTATTCAGGATCGGTTCGGCAAGACAATCTATCGGCACGATGACCGCCAGTGCCTGGATTGTAATTCGGCCTGGCTGGAACCTGATGAATCCCCCACGATCGAGACAAACCGCAGTCAGGTCATGGATGCGATCACCGCTTATCAGCTGACGTCGATGATGAAAGGTGTCGTGGATCGTGGCACGGCATCCCGTGTTGTCAATCTGCCGGTGCCGACCGCAGGTAAGACCGGGACAACCAATGAATCCAAAGACGCCTGGTTCATCGGCTTTACTTCGAACATCGTTGCTGGCTGCTATATCGGCTACGACCGTCCGCGCCCGATGGGCCGGGGCGCTTATGGCGGCACTTTGTGCGGTCCCGTGTTCCAAAGCTTCATGGAGACAGCTGTCGAGAAATACGGCGGAGGTCCGTTCGAAGTGCCACCGGGTGGTCACTTTATCAAAATTGACCGATTCAGCGGTGCACGCTTGCCATCTGATGCGTCCGGAGACTTTGTCGTGGCCGAGTATTTCCGCGATGGCGCCGACGGCTTTATCGACCGCATCTATGACGGTGGTTTTGCGATGGGTTCCGACCTGCCGCTGTTTGAAGAGGTCAACAGCTCGGGTCGTCAGGTGACCACGTCGACCGGCGACACCATCACCGTTGGCCCAAATGCCAGCCAGGGCGATTTGCAGGGCGGCGGGCTTTACTGATCCGCCGCGCGCAACAATAGGTTCAAGAGCGTCGCCTCGGGCGCAGCTGAAACTGTCCCGTGGCCGCGCCACATGATGGATAGCGCACATTTTGCAGCGGCCCATTGGGCAAGACGTTTCCGCGACACACCTAACGCTCCGGAGTAAAGCTGGAGGCAGCGTTCGATCTGGTCGCGGCTGCGAACCAGATCGGGCATGCCTTTGGGGTGCCGCAATGCGTTTGCAAGTTCAAAAGCAGGATCGCCCAGATACCCCTTTGCATCAATTACCCTTGCCCCTGAAGGCGTTTGAATTACGTTATCGGTGTGAAGGTCACCATGCAGCGGCACCACCTGCGGTTGGCTCGTCAGAAGGTTTGATGCCAGTTCCGTTGCGCGGATCACATCGCGTTGTAGCGCATCGGGGCAATCGCGGGCAAACGTGCAGTCAAACAGTGGATTGAATACCTTGTGCAATGGTCGCAGCTCGTCGAACGCAACCGTGGGCTTTTGGTGAAGGCGGTGGGCCATCTCCGAGAAAACCTGCAGCGCGCTTTCAGCGTTTCCGTCACGCGCGATGTCACCCAGTGTCGGACCCTCCAACCACTCCATCAATACGCCTTTGCCCGCTTCGGCATAAATGGCAACCGCGCCACGATCCCGCCAGAGCGACAAAAGCCCGGTCGAAGCAGCTTCGTTCCCGCGATCTGCGCGGTGGTATAGCTTTAGCGCGGCCGGCCCATAATCCCGCGCGTGAACTTTCCAGACTAACGCATGCTGGGCTTCGGCGATCAGTATGGCACGGCATAATCCCCAGCAATCCATGATATCACCCGGAACAATATGCATTCAGGTCTCCGCTGTCTTGTGGTGGCCCCACGCTCTTGCTATCACGCAGGCCTGATTGAGCAAGTTGGGACGTAACCATGCGCGCCGAAACCCAGAATACCGTGGCGGAAATTGAAAAGTCGCTAGAGCTGCTGGCGCAGCGCATGGACTATGAAACCGCACCTCACCGCCTTGAGGAATTCAATGCCCGGGTTGAGGATCCCAACCTGTGGGACAACCCCGAGAATGCGCAAAAACTGATGCGCGAGCGGCAGATGCTGGTCGATGCTATTGAAATCTATGAATCCATCAAAACCGACCTCAGCGACAATATGGAATTGATCGAACTGGGCGAGATGGAAGAGGACGAAGAGGTCGTCACCGACGCTGAAGAGGCGATCAGAAAGCTAAAAGCCAAAGCCGCCAAGAAAGAGCTTGAGGCGCTGCTGGACGGAGAGGCCGACGGCAACGACACCTTCCTCGAGATCAATTCGGGCGCAGGCGGCACCGAAAGCTGCGACTGGGCTTCGATGCTGGCGCGGATGTATGTCCGCTGGGCTGAGAAAAAGGGCTATACGGTCGAGCTGCAATCCGAGACCTCGGGCGAAGAGGCGGGTATTAAATCTGCGGCGTACAAAATTTCTGGCCACAACGCCTATGGCTGGCTGAAATCCGAAAGCGGCGTGCATCGGCTGGTGCGAATTTCACCTTATGACTCGG
Organism: Ruegeria sp. CDSA193; assembly: GCF_059611885.1. Lineage (NCBI taxonomy): Bacteria > Pseudomonadati > Pseudomonadota > Alphaproteobacteria > Rhodobacterales > Roseobacteraceae > Ruegeria > Ruegeria sp. CDSA193. The sequence goes on from NZ_JBXWPN010000004.1 coordinate 263,310, forward strand.
CGGCCAAACGGCATACATCGTTCAGTTCGGTCTGGGTTTACCCGGTGGTGGACGACAATATCGAGATCGAGGTCAACCCGTCCGAGATTCGCATCGACACCTACCGGTCCTCGGGGGCAGGAGGCCAGCACGTGAACACGACTGACTCGGCCGTGCGGATCACGCATATCCCGACCGGGATCGTTGTTACATCATCCGTGAAATCCCAGCACCAGAACCGTGATATTGCGATGAAAGCGCTGAAATCCCGCCTGTACCAGCAAGAGCTGGACCGCCGCAATGCTGACATCAACGCAGCCCACGAGGCCAAGGGCGATGCGGGTTGGGGCAACCAGATCCGGTCGTATGTTCTGCAGCCCTACCAGATGGTCAAGGACCTGAGGACCAACCATGAAACCTCGGATACCAAGGGGGTTTTGGATGGGGATCTTGACGGGTTCATGGCCGCCACACTGGCCTTGAACGTGGCCGGAAAAAGCCGCTCCGAAGCACAGGGCGAGGGCTGATAGCAGCGCGTTCGATGCCCATGATGAAGCTGATCAAAGGACATTGGCAACTGATTGCGCTTGTCGCTTTGGTGTTTGTGTTCTGGTCTACGCCGGTTGTGGTGCCTCTGAAGATACTCATCGTTTTCCTGCACGAGCTGTCGCACGCGATAACCGTCGTCCTAACCGGTGGTTCGGTCGAGAGCTTCTCGATCTCACCGCAGCAGGGTGGTCTTGTCACAGCGCGTGGTGGGCAAAGGTTCTTCAGCCTGTCCGCCGGTTATCTCGGGTCGCTGGCGCTAGGGATGGGGTTGTTGCTGATTGCATTGCGCACGCATTGGGACCGGGCGGTGCTGGGTGGATTTGGCGGAGTGATGCTGTTGGTAACAGCGCTTTATGTCCGCGATCCCTTTGCCATGGCGTTTTGTGCAGGTGTTGGGGCGGTAATGATCGGCATGGCGTTCTATCTAAGTCGGCCGATCTGTGATCTGGCTTTACGCGTGATCGGGCTGACCAGCGTGATCTATGTGCCTTATGATATCTTTGATGACACGATCCGGCGCTCGGGTGTCCGCTCGGATGCCTACATGCTGGCCCAAGAATTCGGCGGCACAACCATGATGTGGGGCGGGATCTGGCTTGTGTTAAGCGTCCTTTCCATCCTATTGTGCGTAAAACACTTTCTTGGGCACGACAGCAATTTGCATTTTGAGTCTCGATCCAAGTGACCTCGGGTGGTCTTTGCTAAAAAGATGCATTCAAACTGAGGGTTTAAATGAGGATACGCTCCGGCTAGGCTGACCAAAAAGGTGGAGCCCAGGGATGGATCTAGGCCAAATAACAGCAGCCGAATTGTTGAGTGCATTGTCCTCTGGGCGTTTATCGGCGGCTGAGCTGATGCAACTGACGCTAGAGCGGATCGGCGCAGTGAACGAGCGCCTGAATGCAATCGTGGCGATGCGTGATCCTGATGATTTGATGGCCGAGGCCCGTGCTGTTGATTCCGGACCAAACCGTGGTCCGCTGCATGGTCTGCCGATTGCCGTCAAAGACTTGGTGAATGTTGCGGGCGTCGTTTCGTCCCAAGGATCACCAATCCTGAATGGGTTCATTCCGGAAACAGACGATCTGTTAGCCCAGCGGATGAAAGAGGCCGGGGCAATCCTGATCGGTAAAACCAATACTCCGGAATTCGGGTTGGGCTCACATACGTTCAATCCAGTATATGGCGTGACATGCAATCCATATGACCCCGAGCGTACTTGCGGCGGTTCATCCGGTGGAGCAGCGGTCGCGCTGGCGTCTGGCATGGTGGCGCTGGCCGATGGGTCTGACATGATGGGCAGCCTGCGCAACCCTGCGGCATGGAACAACGTCTATGGCTTCAGGCCCAGTTGGGGACGGGTGCCAAACGAACCCGACGGTGACGGGTACTTGCACCAGCTTTCTACATTGGGCCCGATGGCGCGGAGCCCCGAAGATATTGGTCTATTGCTTGATGTGATCAGCGGCACTCATCCGTCTCAACCTTTGGGTCATCCGGGGGAAAGCGTGTCTCCGGTCCAACCCGCTGATCTGACCGGAATGCGTATCGGGTGGTTGGATGACTGGGGCGGAGCCTTTCCATTCGAACCTGGTATCCGCGAGGTATGCTGTGACGCGCTCGAGGTGTTCACTCAACTCGGGGCCAAGGTCGAACCCCTCACACCGCCCTTTGACGCAGACCAGATGTGGAATAGCTGGATTACATTGCGTTCGTGGAGCGTGGCCGCCGGTCTTGCGTCTCTGACAGAACACCGCGCGTCACTGAAGGATACTGCGCAATGGGAACTGGACCGTGGTCTGGCGCTGACAGCGATGCAGGTCCATCGTGCCAGTGTTGTGCGAACCGAGTGGTTCCGACGTGCGACCGAAGTTTTCCAGGACTATGATGCGCTTATCCTGCCGTCGGCCCAGGTCTGGCCATTCGACTTGCAGCTTGCATTTCCCACCGAAATCAACGGCACCCGGATGGATACCTATCACCGTTGGATGCAGGTCGTGGTGCCGGTCAGCCTGATCGGACTGCCTTGCCTCTCGGTTCCTGTCGGATTTGGATCCGAAGGCTTGCCGATGGGGATGCAGATCTTTGGGCCGCGCGGAGCGGATTCTCGCATTTTGTCCATCGGATCTGCATATCATTCTGCCACCAGTTGGCCGCAAAAACGACCCGCCTGAAAATCGACCGGATACGAAGGATAAAAGCCATGGACAAACAGTTTGGTGTTCCGAACATGGGGCGGGTAGATGTCGAAATGCTGCACGAGGCCCTAAGGCGAGGCTGGAGCGATTTTCGCCGCGCTCCGCTCTTTGGGCTGCTCTTTTCCGGGTTCTATGTTTTGATGGGTTGGCTGATGGTTTGGGTCACTCTCACGACCGGAACGACCTATTGGCTGATTTTGGCCGCAATCGGTTTTCCGATGCTGGGCCCCTTTGCCATGGTGGGGCTGTATGAGGTATCGCGGCGCATTCAAGAGGGTGAAGGTTTGGATTCTCGGGCCATATTTGGCGTAATCCTGGGTCAAAGCCGCCGTCAGTTGCCTTCGATCTGCGCCATCATCGTTGTGATGTTTCTGTTCTGGTTCTTTCTTGGCCACATGATCTTTGCCCTTTTTATGGGGCTATCGACCATGACCAATGTGTCTTCGTCCCTTGAGGTGTTCCTTACATCAAACGGGTTGACGATGTTGGCGGTTGGAACAGCTGTTGGCGCGATTTTTGTGACCATCCTCTACATGATCACGGTGCTTTCAATTCCGATGCTTTTGGACCGAGAGCTGGATTTTGTGACCGCAATGATTGCCAGCTATAGCTATGTGGCCGCAAACCGCAGATTGATGCTGGGGTGGGGCGCGCTGATTGCGGTTCTGACGTTTGCCGCAATGATCCCCTGGTTTTTCGGCTTGTTGATCGTACTGCCGCTATTGGGGCACGCCAGTTGGCACCTATACTGGCTGATCTCTCAGGGCGGGGAAATCGCGGGTTAACACGCCAGGATCGTTGTCAAGCGCGGGCCATGGCTTCTGGTCGGCGTGCAATGCGCGCGGCGGCCAGGACTGTCGAGGTGTCGTCCCCTAAATGTCTGAGCAATATCCGCCGTGTCGTCGTTGCGGTAGCTGTAGTTTTTGACAGGCAAATTGCGACACCGCGCCAACAGTTTGTTTGATTTTCAATTCCACGTGTCACCAGATAGATCCTGCTTTTCTGAGACGCACGACAGGACATGAGCATATAAATCTGCCGCCCGGCACAGGCCACGATACCTTGTACTTCGCGCTCTGCGACTGATGCTCCGGGTGTCTCGGAAATTGGTTCAAACCCTCTGACCAAAGTACATTGCGGTAACCTTCGGGCGTGAAAAAGCCTGTGTCTCAGGGGTTTTGTGCCATCAAGCTCTGTCTCAGTCGCATAATAGAATCCGCCGGGAAACAGAATTTCAGTCAGGGTGGCTGGGGTGGATCCCAGAAACTCGGTCAGGGCGACGGCAGCCGGGTGCTTGGACGGTTGGTCAATCTGATCCAAGGGATGGAGCAAAATCCGAGCATCAACATCAAAAAAGCGGCATATTCGGTCAAGGACATCGGGTCGGGGAAAGCTTTCGCCGCCAAGATAGCGATTGAACTGAGTTCGGTTCACTCCAAGCTGGCGGCACAGCTCGGAAACTGAATTATATTGTCCAGCAAGAGTTCGCAGATTGGCGCCGAACATCCTGCGTAGGTCGTCGGGGCTGCGGCTGTCGTTCGTCATTTTCGTCCCGGTACTTGTGTGTATTCCGAATAACCGCGACACAACTGGCCAACAAACCAGGCGCTGTCTGAAATCGTACAGATGACCCAGCGGACGCATCCCAACGCCGCGCTACCCTTGAAGGCTAACGCGATGATGCACAGACGCAATAGGTTAATTCTGATTTAGCTTAAACTTTTTAGGCAAATGTGACGTTGATGTTCACGTTTGGCGTATTGTGATCTTGCAAATTGGGTATTGCCGATACCCCGCCGCCAACTGGATGCGCCGGCGGGGCAGTTTTGGTCAATCGCCGCGCAACAGGGCTGCAACGCCGGTTCGGGCGATTTCGATCAGACCCAGCGGGCGCATCAGATCAGCAAAGGCGTCGATCTTGTCAGGTGCGCCAGTGATCTCAAAAATGAACGAATTCAACGTGCTGTCCACGACATTGGCGCGAAAAATATCGGCCAGACGCAGCGCCTCGACCCGCTTGTCGCCGTCGCCGACCACCTTGATGATGGCCAATTCCCGCTCGACCGACGCGCCTTCGACCGTCAGGTCATGCACGTCGCGTACCGATACGATCCGGCCCAGCTGCGCCTTGATCTGTTCGATCACCTGCGGTGTGCCGGTGGTGACGATGGTGATGCGACTGAGGTGGCCGGTATGGTCAACCTCGGCCACGGTCAGGCTTTCGATGTTATAACCACGGCCCGAGAACAGGCCGATGACGCGGGCTAGAACCCCCGGTTCATTCTCGACCAGAACTGCGATGGTATGGCGTTCCTGTACGTCGGAAAACGTGGGTCTTAGGTTATAGGCCGAATGGCGGGTGGAGCCTTTTTTGATATGTAGGGCAGACATGCTGAGCTAGTCCTCTTCGTAGCGAAGGTTCGATACACCTTCGGCATTCTCCAGAATTTTCCAAATTGCGCCACGCAATGCATCCACCTTGGGGGCTGCGTGGTATTTCTTGAACATCTTTCTCACATGCTCGGTCTTTGGTGAGAACTGAACCAGATGGCCATCACCATAGTTTGAGCAGCCGAAAACCAGGGCAAACGGCTCGTCGTGATCAATTTCGTGATACCATCCCCAGTCCTCGGCACAGGCGAAGGAAACCTCAAACCCGGATGCGGCAAGCTCTTTACTCAGAAAGATGCTGAGTTCCTTGCCAAACACATCCGGATTGATGAAATCATCAGATTCTTCGTTCAACTCGTCCGGGGTAGGCTGGAAGCGCGTTGCGTCAAAACTGATCATCTGCGCTGTCATACCAGTACCGAACCTTTGCTATCTATCACGCCCTGCGTCTCGGCCTCGCCCAGCAGCATCTCGTTGTGGGCCTTGCCCGACGGGATCATGGGGAAGCAGTTCTCGTGCTTTTCGACCAGACAGTCGAAGATCACGGGGCCGTCATAGTTGATCATCTCCATGATCGCATCGTCCAGATCGGCGGGGTCAGAACACAAGATACCCTTGGCGCCAAACGCCTCGGCGAGCTTGACGAAATCAGGCAGCGCTTCGGACCAGGAATGCGAATACCGTTCGCCATGCAGCAGTTCCTGCCACTGGCGCACCATGCCCAAGCGTTCGTTGTTCAGGATGAACTGCTTCACCGGCAGGCGATACTGCGTAGCGGTGCCCATTTCCTGCATGTTCATCAGCCACGAGGCCTCACCGGCCACGTTGATCACCAGCGCGTCGGGATGTGCCATCTGAACACCGATCGAGGCCGGGAATCCGTAACCCATTGTGCCCAGACCACCTGAGGTCATCCAGCGGTTGGGATCTTCGAAGCCAAGGTATTGAGCGGCCCACATCTGGTGTTGGCCAACCTCGGTCGTGATGTAACGGTCATGTTTTTTGGTCAGTTCTTCAAGGCGTTGCAGCGCGTATTGCGGTTTGATGGTCTTTTCGCTGTTGGTATAGGCAAGGCAGTTCACCTTGCGCCATTCGCCGATCTGTTCCTGCCATTTCGCAATAGCTGCGGTGTTGGTCTTGCGACCGCGCGATTTCCAGACCTTGAGGATGTCCTCAAGCACGTGGGCCACATCGCCAACAATCGGGATATCAACGCGGATCACCTTGTTGATCGAAGACGGGTCGATGTCGATATGCGCTTTTTTGGAATCGGGCGAGAACGCGTCGATCCGTCCAGTGATGCGGTCATCAAAACGAGCGCCGATATTGATCATCAGATCGCAATCATGCATCGCCAGATTGGCCTCATACAACCCGTGCATGCCCAGCATGCCCAGCCAATTCCTGCCAGACGCCGGATAGGCGCCCAGACCCATCAAGGTCGAAGTGATCGGGAAATCTGTTGCGTCTACCAGTTCCCGCAGCAACTGGCTGGCTGCCGGGCCCGAATTGATGACGCCGCCACCAGTGTAAAAGACTGGCTTTTTCGCGGTTTCAATCGCAGCAACCAACTCGGTGATCTCTTCCAGATCGCCTTTCAGAACAGGTTGATAGTGTGAGGTAGATGGTTTCGGTGCGCTGTATTCTCCGGACGCAAACTGAACGTCCTTGGGAATGTCGATCAGGACCGGGCCAGGACGGCCCGAGGTGGCGACATGGAACGCCTCGTGCAGGGTATCGGACAGCGAATTCGTGTCCTTTACCAGCCAGTTATGTTTGGTGCAGGGGCGGGTGATGCCAATGGTATCAGCCTCCTGAAAGGCGTCCGAGCCGATCATGAAGGTCGGAACCTGTCCGGTCAGAACAACAATCGGGATCGAGTCCAGAAGCGCATCTGTCAGCCCGGTCACCGCATTGGTAGCGCCGGGGCCCGAGGTCACAAGCGCAACGCCGGGCTTGCCGGTCGAGCGGGCATAGCCTTCGGCGGCGTGAACCGCACCCTGTTCGTGACGCACCAGAATGTGGCGAATGTCGTTTTGCAGAAAGATCTCGTCATAGATCGGTAGCACGGCGCCGCCGGGGTATCCGAATACCGTGTCCACGCCCTGATCCTTGAGGGCCTGAACTACCATCTTTGCGCCGGTCATCTCACGTGTCATCTGCTTTGCTCCATTGGCGACATGTGTCTTGCGTTTCGCATAAAAAAAGCCCCCGAGATTTTCGGAGGCGCATGGGTTCGATTATGGTTTACCGTTACCGGCCCATGCGCGTGGTTCCTACGATTACGACTAGCGTTCTCATCGCCAGAGGCTCCTTTTTGCGTGGGTTGGACATTATGGGCGGTGGAAAGGGGCGTCAACAGGCAATTGCACCAATTTTCTAACTTCTGGGTGGTATTTTGCGACATTTTATTGCGCATTTTGACGCATGTTCGGAACTTTCGGGATTTTCACCCCTTTGCAATGCTTGGCGAGTGGCACGGAAGTGTCGAAATGCGTCATGCCGATGTCCGAAACGGGCATGATCGTGATTTTAGGCTGAGTCACGCTGGACTTAATTGCAGTGGCGAGGGAGGCCGAACATGTTGCAGGATCTGGTTGATCTCGGGCGATACCCGATAGACCGCCCCGGTTCATGGGCATATGAGCAGCTGATAGGTGATCTGAGGCGCGAGCTGGATCGGGACGGCTGTGCTGTTCTTCCAGGTTTCGTACACGAGGATGGCGTGGCGCGTTTGCTGAAAGAAGCCGATAAGACTGCCGTTGGTGCACATAGGTCATTTAGCCGAACGAATGCGTATTTCACTAAAGACGACCCGGCATTGGCGCCAAGCCATCCGGTGCGTCGATTCTATGATCGGTCGAATGCCTTTGTGCCGGCGGACAGTTTTTCCAAATCCGGACCGCTGCGACGGATATATGAGTTCGCTGGTTTTTTACCTTTCATTCGAATGGCATTGAACGAGTCCGAAGACCGGTTCTTTCGCTACGATGATCCTTTGGCTGATGTCATCATCAACATGGTCGAAGAAGGGCAGGGGTTTCCCTGGCATTTTGACACCAACAACTACACCGTGACGCTGGCCATTCAGAATGGAGAATTCGGTGGTGAATTCGAATATGCCCCCAACCTGCGAAGCGCCGAGGATGAGAATTTCGCGGCCGTTTCTGCGGTTCTAGACGGTGATCGGACACGGGTGCACCAGTTGGTGTTGAACCCAGGGGATCTGCAGATTTTCAAAGGGCGCTATTCCTTGCACCGGGTCGCTCCCGTGAAAGGAGAGCGCAGACGATATGTCGGGATCTTTTCTTTTGTCGAAACCGAAGGCATGTGCGGTGGGGTGGAACGGACCCGTCAGTTATATGGGCGTGTTCTTCAGCATCACCATGACAAGGAAGGTGTCCGGCGCGACGCCCTTCTGGATTGACGGTAACTAAGAGTGCTCTCGCCCGTTGCCCGCCTGCCTGCGGCGGCTGGGCCGGGCAGCGCGTGCCGCGCTGCGGTCAAAACCCCGGGCTGGTGCCCTGTAGAACGCCGTGCTCCAGCGCATAGCGGGTCAGGCCAGCGGTTGAGGATATGCCCAATTTTCGTTTGATGTTCTTGCGATGGGTCTCGACCGTTCGCACTGAGATATCAAGCGTTTGGGCGACTTCCTTGTTCGATTTCCCTTGTGCCAGCTCCAGCAAGATCGTCTGCTCGCGCCCGGTCAAAGCCTCGCGCGTTGTGTCGCCTTTGGGTTTGAGGGAACCGCTTGCGCCCGTGCACAAATATTGTTCACCCCGCATGACGGCGTCGATGGCCTTTTTGATTTCATCCGTTGGGACGTCCTTGAGCACGTACCCTTTTGCACCGTGGCTGAGAGCAGTCGAAATATATTCGGGGCTGTCATGCATGGACAGGATCAAAATGCAGGTGTCCGGTATGCGTTCAAGGATGATCTCAGTTGCGCTCAGACCGCTTAGCCCGGGCATGTTTAGGTCCATCAGGATGACGTCAGGCTTCAGATTTGCAACCTGATCAACCGCTTTCTTTCCGCTGCTGAGTGTCCCGACCACGGTGATGTCGTCATAGCTTTCGAGGATCGACTGGATCCCCTCGGCCACCATTGGATGATCGTCGACAATCAGGACCCGGATCGTCTGGTCGCTCATGTACCGGCCTTTCGGTTCGGAGTTGCGTCTTCCTGTGGCGGCAACAGGTGGCTGAGTGGCAGGCTGACCTCGATCACTGTGCCGCTGCGGTGGCCGCGTGATGACAGAATACGCAGCGATCCGTCAAGTTGCTCGATCCGTTCCTGCATATTGCGCAACCCAATCCCGGTACTGCCCCGACCCGGAGAGTTCCGCAAACCGCGGCCATTGTCGGTTATTCGCATGGTTGCGCCTTTCTTGTGCCCGCGCAGATCGATGGTGACATGGGTGGCTCCGGAATGGCGTTCGATATTGGTCAGGGCCTCTTGGGCGATGCGGTAGAGGGCGATCTTGCTATCCTGATCCAGCCGGTTGCGGAAAACAACGGTCGAGAAATCGGTCTCGATCCCGGTTCTCTCGCGGAAATCATCTGTCAGAGCCTCAAGCGCGGGGCCGAGGCCCAAATCGTCCAGCACGCCTGGGCGCAAGTCGCGACTGATGCGGCGGACCTCGCTGATGGCGGTTCCCAGATGCTCGATCCCCTTGTCCAGTGGATCATGCGCGCCCACATCATCGCCGCGCGACAGGCGACGGCGGGCGTTGTCCAACGCAAAGCGCACGCCCACAAGGATCTGGCTGATTCCGTCATGAAGCTCGCGTGCCACACGGCCGCGCTCTTCCTCTTGCGCGTCGAACACCCGTTGGGTCAGCTGTTTCAGCTTGGCATCGGCCAGACGTCTTTCGCGGATGTTCAACAGCATGCCCGAGGCAAAGACGATCAGAACAGCGGCCAGAACAATGGCACCGATATACATAAAGGTACGCTGCACGCGCGCTTCAACCTCGGCCCGGGCGCTGGCAACGGCGGCAACGATGTCGTCGATGAACACGCCGGTGCCCACAACCCAGCGCCAATCCTGAAGGCCGACGACATAGGCGATCATTTGCGCTTCTTCCCCGGTCGAGGGCTTTTGCCACATAAAGCTGTGCCAACCCGCACCCTGACGAGCAAGGCGAATGAACTCATTCACCACCGGTGTGCCGTCGCTGTCGGTCAGACCCTCCCAATTTCGGTTGATGAACTCAGTCTGACGCGGGCTGACCAGATTGGTGCCGTCATAGTCATAGACGAAAAAGAACCCGTCCTGCCCATAGATCATGGCCGACAGGATTTGCGCGACCTGAGTTTTGGCGGCGGTGTCATCCGGAGCCGCGCGCCCGTAGATATAGGCAAACCCATTGCGCGCCTGAGTCACATAGTTGCGCAGCTCTTCCTTCTTGGCCTGAATCAAAGAGCGTTCCAGTGCTTCAATTTCGCGCTCGGCAGTGGCGCGCGCCTCATAGGCAACCATCACCGCAATCGCGGCCACCGCCACGACCAGCGGGATCGCCGCCACCAGCGACAGCTTTTGAGCATAGGTCAACGAGACCAGTTGTCGAAGTCTTTGCATGGACGAATCGATACGCAAGCCACAGCAAAATTGCAAAAAGATTGGGCGTCTGGCGGGAAAACGGCACCAAAAATCCCTGTTTTGCTATGATTGGACCGTTATTGCCTGTGCAATTCGCGCAGAAAGCCGCGTTTCTACGCAGTAGTAGGTATTCCCTTTCACTTCCTTGTGACTAGTCTTGCCGCTGTTGAATACGACAGGCCCGGACAATCCGGGTCATGATTATGAAGGGGAGGATCACTCATATGGACCGTCGTTCATTTCTGAAAACATCCGCACTGGGCGGCTCGGCTGCTGCAGCGACCACGCTGGCGGCACCGGCCTATGCACAGGGCAAGCGCACGCTGACCATGGTCACATCCTGGGGCCGTGGCCTTGCAGGTGTGTTCGACAGCGCGCAGCGTTGCGCCGACAGCATCACCACCATGTCGGACGGCAACCTGAACGTTGAGATCAAAGCAGCCGGTGAGCTGGTTGGCGCGTTCGAAGTGTTTGACGCGGTATCATCCGGTCAGGCCGATATGTACCACGCGGCAGACTATTATTTTGTGGGTCAGCATCCGGGCTATGCATTCTTTACCGCTGTTCCGTTTGGTATGACCGCCCAGGAACTGGTGAACTGGTACTACCATGCCGGTGGTATGGAACTGCATGACGAGCTGGGCGAAATCTTTGGCCTGAAATCCTTCCTGGCTGGTAACACCGGTGCGCAGGCGGGTGGCTGGTACTCGAAAGAGATCAACAGCCCCGAAGATTTCAACGGCCTGAAGTTCCGCATGCCGGGGCTGGGCGGTAAAGCTCTGGGTAAACTGGGCGCATCCGTGCAGAACATTCCGGGCTCCGAAGTGTATCAGGCGCTGTCATCCGGCGCGATCGACGGAACCGAGTGGATCGGTCCGTGGGCTGACGAAAAAGCCGGTTTCCAGGAAATCACCAAGACATACTATACCGCGGGCTTCCATGAGCCGGGTGCGGGTCTTTCGCTGGCAACCAACCGCGAGGTCTATGACAGCCTGTCTGCCTCGCAGCAGAAGATCATCGAGATCGCCGCAGGTGAATGCCACCAGTGGAACCTGGCGCAATTCCTGGCCAACAACGGCGCGGCGCTGCAGCGTCTGCAGGCTGGTGGCGTCAAGGTCATGGAGTTCCCGGACAGCGTTTGGGACGCGTTTGGTGCCGCAAGCCAGGAAGTCCTGGACGAGAACATGGGCGACGAGCTGTTCAAGCGCATCCACGACAGCGCGATGGAATCCATGGCCGCGTCTTCGGCCTGGAACAATCTGTCGTCGGGTGTCTACACCTCGCAGCGCGACCGCGTTCGCGGCTAAGTCACTTCGATCTTTGAAATCGGTTCCCCCGCATGTCGGGGGAGCCTTTCCCGTTGCGCATCTGACGGTCGGACAAACTGTAACTCTCAAATGTGCAACTGACGCGACCTGGGGACAACATGCAGGACGAAAACGGTATCTCGTTCTTCGGCGCCCTGTGGAATGGACTGATATGGTTCATTCAGAGCATTGCCGAAGCCTTCATTAATTTCGGATACGCCATCACGCATCCGCAACTCTGGCTGGACTGGTCGGACAAAGAAGCAGTCATGCGCTTTGTCTATTACGGCGGGTCGGTCGAGTTCTTCTTTGTGGTTTTCACGCTGTTTCTGGTGTTGACGGCCATTGGTCTGTACTACCGCAACTTCATGTGGGCGATGGTGCGCGGGCTTGAAGGCTTTGCCAACACGACGGGGCGTTTCTTCGCCTGGGCAGGCCTTTTGATGGTGGTTCAGCAGATCATCATCGTGTTCATGCAGCGGGTCTTTACCCGCCCGGATATGTCCTTTGGGCTGGGTATCCCGTTTCAGATGGATATCAGCTGGTTCGCGGAAGAGCTGAAACTGTATAACGCCATGGTCGTGTGCCTGTGTTGCACCTACACCTTTGTACAGGGCGGCCATGTCCGCGTTGACCTGATCTATGCCGGCATCAGCCACCGCGCCAAACGTGTGGTCGACATGTGTGGTGCTGTACTGTTCATGATGCCGATGGCGGTGCTGACCTGGATGTATGGCTGGTACTTCATGTGGCGGCATCTGATCGTGCCGAAGCCCTCGGCCAGTGATACTTTGGACCGGCTGGTGGCCAAGTCCCGCGCGCTGCGCTGGAACGTGGAAACCATCGGGTTCAGCCCCAACGGATTCAACGGCTATTTCCTGTTCAAGATCCTACTGATCGCCTTCGCAGCGATGGTGTTCCTGCACGCGATTGCATTCCTGTACCGCTCGTATCTGGAATATGTGGAAGGCCCGGAAAGTGTTGGAAAATACCTCGACAAGGACAGCCTTGGCGAGGGTGAAGAAGCCTACGAAGGCGCGCATTAGGGACGGAGAACCAGACAATGCTATTCGGACTTGATGGCGTCGAGATAGGCCTCATTATCGTATTTTTCTGCCTCTTCGGAGGTATTCTATCCGGTTTTCCGGTGGCCTTCGCCATCGGCGGGGCAGGAGTGATCTCATTCGGCATCATCGCCGCATTGGACAGCGCAGGTTTGCTGATTCACCAGGCGATCGACACCGGCTCTGCGGCGTATCGGGATCTGGTCAGCACCGGGGTTAAACCCGATACCATATCAGTGTTCCGCTTCCCGGACTTACCAAGGATTGCCGAGCCTGTTTTTGTCTCGGGCTGGGAAACCGCGCTGGACCGCAACGTGTCGTTCATCGTGAACCGCATGAACGAGCGGGTTCTGGCCGGTCAGTCTATCGAAACCCTTCTGGCGGTTTTGATGTTCGTGCTGATGGGCATCACGCTTGAACGGTCGAAGATCGCCAATGATCTGCTGACCACAATGGCGCGCGTCTTTGGACCGTTGCCGGGTGGTCTGGCCGTTTCGATTGTGGTCGTGGGGGCGTTTCTTGCGGCCTCAACCGGGATCGTGGGCGCGACCGTTGTAACCATGGGCTTGCTGGCGCTGCCAACCATGCTGCGCAACAACTATTCGCCTGAATTGGCGACGGGTGTCATTGCGGCTTCGGGTACGCTGGGGCAGATCATCCCGCCCTCGATCGTGATTGTTCTGCTGGGAACGCTGGCCGGTGACTTGTATTCGACGGCTCAAGAGACCCGCGCGGTTGACGCAGGATGCACGGACGCACTGACCTATCTGGGTGAGCCTGCGGTTGTCTCGGTCGGTACTTTGTTCCAGGCCGCCTTGCTGCCAGGGATCATGTTGGCGCTGCTATATGCGCTTTATGCCTTTGGCTATGCGCTGCTCAACCCGCATAAGGCGCCTGCGGTGCCCATGACCGGCGGCAGCGGAGAGCCCATTACCCGTTCAGAAGGTTTCACCTGGTTGCTGGGTGCGCCTGTCGCGCTGATCGTGGGTACAGTTCTGCTGGGCAATCTGGGGGTTATCGGCAGCCAGAACGTCTCGGTCTCGGCCTTCTCCGATATCGGGCAGGGCGCATCCCTGCGGACCAACGTTTCCGAAACCTGCAAAGCCTCGATGATCGAGCTGCATGGTCAATCCGCTTGGGATCAGGCCGTGGCCGAGCAAACGGCCATTGATGACGCAGGTGGTGCCGCAGAATCAACTCGTCTGACCGAGGAAGAGCTTGCCACCGCGCAGCAGGAGAAGATTGCCAACGCCGCTCCGATTGGAACGGGTGTTGCGGTGATGGTTCTGTTGCTGGGTCTGACCATTGTGATGGGTCGGGGCATCGCGCCGTCTCGGTCGCCGCAGCCGCTGATCCTTGGGGCCATTGGTCTGATCCTGATGTTGCTTGTCGATATTCTGTTCGTGTCGCCAACAACGTCGTCAGGTTTGACCTTTGTGATGCTGGCGTTGCCCTTTGCCTTGGCCATCTATGGCTGCAAAGAGGCTGCGGCGCGCTGTGCCACCAATGATCTGATCCGGGTGGTCTTTCCTCCGCTGGTTCTGATCATCGCGGTGCTGGGGTCGATCCTGGGTGGGGTGACCAACCCGACCCCGGCGGCGGCACTGGGCGCGGGTGGTGCGATCATGCTGGCGGCCTATCGAAAGCTGCAAGATCAGGAGCGGTCTGGCAAGGTCATCATTTGGGCCACCTTCGCCGTGGTCATTGCCCTGTTGATGGGGGTCAATTTTGATCTGCGCATCAATCAGAGCAGCGCCTCGGCCGAAACCTGGATTGCCTTCATCATAGCCTATGCGGCCTATCTGTATGCCCTGTTCGGTTTGCTGTTCGGCTGCTGGGTTCTGTATTCCAGCGGCGTGCTGACCCCGGTGGTGCGGGAGACCGCCAAGGTGACCTCAATGGTGTTTACCATCTTGATCGGGTCTCAGTTGCTGAACCTTGTGGTGATCTCGTTTGGCGGTGAGCACTATATCCAGCAGTTCCTCAAGAGCTTTGACAATGAATTCACAGTCTTCCTGATCGTGATGCTGGTGCTGTTCTTCCTTGGGTTCGTACTGGATTTCCTGGAAATCATCTACATCGTGATCCCGATTGTAGGCCCGGTAATCTACGGCGGGTCTTTTGATCCGAAATGGGTGACGATCATGGTGGCGGTGAACCTGCAGACCTCGTTCCTGACACCACCTTTTGGATTTGCGCTGTTCTATCTGCGCGGGGTCGCGCCGAAAGAAGTGACCACCGGCCATATCTATCGTGGGATTGTACCGTTTGTGCTGATCCAGGTGGTCGGTATCGGAATCCTTTGGTTCTTCCCTGCGATTGTGACCATCGTGCCGGATCTGATCCCGAATTGATCAAAGATCATGTGTTCAAATGAAAAGGGGGCCAGCTGGCCCCCTTTGCTTTGTTTGTAGGTAGAAGGGGCCAGCCCCTTCTTGGCCTGCGGTCAATTCAACCCCGAGGTATTTTGGGCCAGATGAAGATGAGGATCAGGTGAATTGGATCAGATCCCAGCGGTTGCCGAATGGGTCCTGCCAGACCGCTACGGTCCCATAAGGTTCATGGCGCGGGGATTCTTCGAAATGGACGCCTTTGGCCAGCATGGCCTTGTGGTCGCGGTCGAAATTGTCGGTTTCCAGAAAGAAGCCGACCCGGCCACCTGTCTGGTTGCCGATTGCGGTTCTCTGATCTGCATCGGCGGCCCTGGCGAGTAGAAGTGAGCCCCCGGTGGATCCGGGTGGGCTTACGCGGACCCATCTTTTTCCAGCGCCCAAGTCGATGTCCTGCGTCAGGGAAAAGCTGAGTGTATGCGTGAAAAAGGCGATGGCATCATCGTAATCCGGCACGACAAGCGTAACGGCGTGGAGGCTTTGTCGCATCAGGTTTCAGCCTTTGGTCGGGTGACGATCAGGCAGTTGGATGCTGGCAACCTGTTCGGCGATGGGGGCGGTGGACAGCGGGTGGTGGCCGTCATGTGCAATGTCACAGGGATCCTTGACCCGTTTCCATTCGCCCTGACTGTACACTTCCAGCCCTGCAAAGCGGGATTTGTATCCCATTTTCGGGCTGCCAGGCACCCAGTAGCCAAGATAAATATAGGGCAGACCCGCCTCGCGTGCGATGTCGATGTGATCCAAAATCATGTACGTGCCCAATGAACTCTGAGGCTGTTCCGGGCTATAGAATGAATAGACCATGCTCAGCCCGTCCTCGAGCACATCGGTAAGGCTGACAGCGATCAGATTGCCGGATTCCGGGTCGGAATATTCGACCACGCGGCTACGTATGGGGGTTTCTTCGATCATGGCTGCAAATTCGAATACGTCCATATCCGCCATGCCGCCATCCGCATGTCGGGTGTCAAGATAGGTGCGGAACAGGTCATACTGTTCGTCGGTAGCCCATGGGGAATTCGCCCGGCGTCGCAGATATGAGTTCCGCCTGACCGCGCGTTTCTGGCTTTTGCTGGGTTGAAAGGCCGAAACGTCAATCCGCGCGGACAAACACGCGGCGCAATCGGTGCAGGAAGGGCGGTATAGGACGTTTTGAGACCGTCGAAACCCTTGCTGGGAAAGGGAGTCATTCAGTTGATTCGCGCCTTCGCCTTGCAGGGCTGTGAACAGCTTACGCTCCATCTTGCCCTCAAGATAAGGGCAAGGCTGAGGGGCCGTAACGTAGAATTGCGGCGCGATTGGCAGCGTGTGTCGCATGAATGTCCTATGGTTCCTGAAACGGGATGATAACAACCGTTCCCGGAGCCGCCAAGTGATTCACGCGACAGTCTTTTAAGCGCGACGGTTAATCATAACCGTGCCGAGAAGGGTGTCAGTCAGGCCCTGGCCGCGCGCGCCGGTCAGCATCATGATGACTGAAATGATTTGCAGCACCGGAAATGCCATGCTGACAAAATAACCGGCTGTGTGTGCGACCGCTTTACCTGTGTCCATTCGTTCACCAAAAGCGTCGCGTAGTTCGACCCCCATGAAACGCATACCCAGAGTGGCCGAGCCGTTGGCGATTGTGACGACGCGATAGACAAAACTGACCACCGCATAAATCAGGGCGAGTATCAGTACGCCGAGCCCGAGGGTCAGGACGATGGCGACGGTACAAAGCAGCGAAATAAAGGCGATATCGAACAGCCAGGCCAGGAACCGTTTGGTCGTGACGGACTGGTAAAACTCGGGCTGCCGGTTCGGGTCTGGCAAAGAGTGCATACGGGTCATTCCGGTAGATGTTTCAAATACCCTGTCCCGATTGTCGGAACAGGGCAAGGTCGATCAGGCGTTATCGCCGGATTCGTCGCTTTCGCGGTTCTCGCGGACGCGTTCATCCATGAACTGGTCGAATTCGGCCTTGTCTTTCGCTTCGCGCAGACGATGCAGGAACGCTTCGAATTCCTGTTGCTCACGCTCCAGCCGAGCCAGAGTATCGGACTTGTAGGCGTCGAATGCGCTGTTGCCCGAGGGCTTCATTGCGCTCATGTGGCTGTGCCAGGATTTGCGACGGCTGCAGGATTTGTTGAACATACGTTTGCTCCAGATCATGTAGGCCAGAAGGGCCAGGCCGACGGGCCAGAAAAAGATAAAGCCAAGGACCATGGCTGCGATCCAGGCCCCTTTGCCTTTATCGTCAAGCCAGGCTTCTGCGCGGCTGAGCCATCCCGGGTTTTCAGGGACGGCGTGTTCGGTCAATGCGGTCATTGGTGCTCTCCGGGTTAGATGTAAATTGTTTTCACATTGAATAGATGGGGGCACCAAACCCAGTTACAAGAGGTCAATGTGAAAATGATTTACATTTCTGAATTTCGGATGGTTGACCTGACATCTGAACAAGCGCAATTTCAGTCTAACGCACCACGGTTTCTTTCAAACATTGGCTGGGTTGTCTGCTGCGGCGCTGTTTTGAGTTAAGCGCCAAATTGTTGCAATGTCGGGTCAGATATTTGGCCAGAGAAATACTGAAACCACGTCATCGGAGATGAAATGACAGGACTTCTTGCCGTCAACCGTGTACCGCGCGCCTTTGATCCTTCACTTGGTTCCGAAGCGCGCGATGCAGTGGGTGGCATTACACCTGAGCAGGGGGAACTGATCGCAGGGGCTGCGGGCTCCAGCCCCTATCTCAAAGGCCTGATTGATCTGGAAGCCGACTGGCTACCGCAAGCTTTGGCGCAACCGGACGCGATGCTTGCATCCGTTATGGAAACCGCAAGGGCCTTGCCTGCGGATCAACTCAGGCCGGGGCTGAGGCAGGCCAAGAGGCGTTTGGCGCTGTTGACCGCCCTGGCGGATCTGGCAGGGGCGTGGCCGTTGGAAAAAGTTACAGGGGCACTAACCGATTTCGGGGCCATGGTAGCGGATGTTGCCGCCAAGGCCGAGATTGCAACCTTGATCCGGCGAGGTAAATTGCCTGGGATGACCGAAGATGATGTCGCCTCTGCCGCGGGGATGATCATATTGGCCATGGGCAAGATGGGTGCGCATGAGTTGAACTACAGCTCTGATATCGACCTGATCGTTTTGTTTGACGAAACGCGCTATGATCCGGACGATTTCTATGAAGCGCGGCAAGGGATGGTCCGGGCGACACGGAATTTCTGCGCCACACTCAGTGACAAGACAGCGGATGGATATGTATTTCGCACGGATCTAAGGCTGCGGCCTGACCCTGCGGTGACGCCAGTTTGTCTGGCTGCGGAAGCTGCCGAACGGTACTATGAAAGTCTGGGCCGCACTTGGGAGCGCGCCGCATATATCAAAGCGCGTCCCTGCGCTGGCGATATCGCTGCGGGGCAGCGTTTCCTGGATACGCTCCGCCCCTTCATCTGGCGAAGGCATCTGGACTTCGCGGCTATTCAGGATGCCCATGACATGCGCTTGCGTATCCGCGAAAACAAAGGGACAGGCGGTGCGCTGACCATTCCGGGTCATGATATGAAACTAGGGCAAGGCGGGATACGCGAGATTGAATTCTTCACTCAGACCCGACAGTTGATTGCCGGAGGTCGCGATACGGACCTGCGCGTGCGTGGCACTGTACCGGGTTTGGCGGCTTTGGCCGGCAAAGGGTGGGTGCCCGAGGACGTGGCTGAAAAGCTTACCGATCACTACCGCGCGCATCGCGAAGTCGAACACCGCATTCAGATGATCCATGATGCGCAGACCCATAAGATTCCGCAATCCTCGGACGGGATTGAGCGGATTGCATGCCTGATGGGGATTGATAGCGCCGATCTGACTGCGGATCTGAAACGGCGACTGACCGAGGTTCATGAGTTGACCGAAGGTTTTTTCGCCCCCGGCCCGACAGCCCGTGCACCTTTGCCAGAAGTTGAATTTGACGAAAGCATATTGGCGCGCTGGACGACCTACCCATCACTGCGTTCTCAGCGCGGGGCGCGGATTTTCGAACGGCTGAAACCAGAGCTGCTGACGCGTCTTGCCAAAACCGCCCAACCGGATGAGGCGCTGCTGGCACTGGACGGGTTCCTTCGCGGGTTGCCTGCGGGCGTGCAGCTGTTTTCTCTGTTCGAGGCCAACCCGCAGCTTATCGACCTGCTTGTCGATATAGTAGGCACGTCGCATGCATTGGCCGCGCATTTGTCGCACAACGCCTCGGTCTTTGATGCGGTGATTGGCGGCAGCTTCTTTGACGACTGGCCGGGCCGGACGGTGCTGCAGGGCGAATTGGAGCGAGAACTCTCGCAGGAGCAGGACTACGAAAGCCAGCTTGATCTGGCGCGGCGCTGGTGCAAGGAATGGCATTTTCGTATTGGGGTACACCATCTGCGCGGGTTGATCGAAGGCGTGCAGGCGGGGCAGCAATATGCCGAACTTGCAAGCGCGGTAATCGCTGCGATCCTGCCATGTGTTGTGGACCAGTTCACCAGCAAACACGGGCCCGCACCTGGTCGCGGTGCCGCTGTGCTGGGCATGGGATCCCTGGGGGCAGGGCGGATCAACTCGCAATCTGACCTGGATATGATCGTGATCTACGACCCGCTGGATCAGGACATGTCCGAGGGCCCACGGCCTCTTGCCACGCGGACCTACTATGCCCGGTTCACGCAGGCACTGATCACGGCGCTGTCGGCCCCGATGTCGCAGGGGCGACTTTATGAGGTCGACATGCGGCTGCGCCCCTCGGGCAATCAGGGGCCGGTGGCGACCAGTTGGGCCAGCTTCACGAACTATCAGCAGAATGAGGCCTGGGTGTGGGAACACCTTGCCCTGACACGCGCAAACCCCGTCGCCGGTGAGCCCTCACTGGCCGACGATATCGAGAGCTTTCGAACAGAGCTTGTTTCGCGCTCCCGCGATCAGGCGCAGGTTTTGCGCGAAGTTGCCGAAATGCGCGCGCGTCTGGCAGCCGCGAAAACCCCCGCCGGTATTTGGGATGCCAAGAATGGGGCCGGACGCATGATGGACATAGAGCTGATGGCCGAAACAGGCGCTTTACTGTCCGGTGTTGCAAAGCGCGATGTACATGCCGGGTTGGACGGTGCAGTCGCAGCCGCGCTTTTGGATGTCGCTCAGGCGCAAACGTTGAAGGATTGCTACGATCTATGCTGGTCTGTGCAATGCGCAGCTCGGCTGTTGTCAGGTAAGGTTATCGAGGCCGATAAAATCGGAGAGGGCGGTTCCGCCTTCCTGTGTCGGGCCACCGGGTATGAGCAGGTAGAACAGTTGCAGGCCGCGTTGCAGGAAAGCTACGATATCGCCGCCGAAATTATCGGCCGCGTGATTCAGGAGGATAAAGATGCCGCGCAATGACGATCCGAACGATCACAAAGGCCTGATCCGCGAGGCCTATCGCATCGATGGCATCACATTGCCCGAATGTCGCAGTATCTTTCTGGACTGGGCGTTAAGCCTTCCGGAGGGGCGTGATCAGAGGCAAGCCCTGTCTGACCTGCACGCCATCTATGCCAAAGATGAGGCCGATCACCCAATGACACAGGTGCTGACCGAAGGGTTGCAATCTGCTCAGGCGCCGAAACGGCGCGGTGGTTGGCGGTCTCGCAACCGCTAGGGCTTTCCCCTCGGCGCGTTCGCGACTATGAGGTCGCCATGACCCAAACTGCAGTCCGTCCCCGTATCCGCCTGAAACCCAAAGCCAATGCGCGCGGCCTGCGCCATGGCTTCCCGTGGGTCTATGCCAATGACATTGTCACCGACCGTCGCACGCGCAAAATCCCTGCTGGCGCGCTGGCCGTGCTCGAGGATGAAAATCGCGCGCCGATCGCGTTGGTGGCGGTCAATCCTGAATCGAAAATCATGTGCCGTGTGCTGGACCGCGATCCTGACGCCGAGCTGACGGCTGATTGGTTCGAAACCCGTCTGCGCCGCGCGCTTGATATGCGCGAACGCCTGTTTGACTCGCCCTTTTACCGCCTGATCCATGCCGAGGCGGATGGCTTTCCGGGTGTCATCATCGACCGGTTCGGTGAGGCCTGTGTGATCCAGCCCAACGCTGCCTGGGCCGAGGCGCATCTGGATATGTTGACCGACGCGCTGGTCGCTGTGACCGGCGTGACGACCGTGCTGAAAAACGCCTCGGGCCGGACACGCGGTCTGGAAGGGTTGGATGATGTCAACCTGACCTTGCGCGGCACTGTCCCGGATGCGCCTTTGCCCGTGTTGATGAACGGTGCAACCTATATGGCGGATTTGGCGGGCGGTCAGAAAACCGGCCTGTTCTATGACCAACGCCCCAATCACGCCTTTGCTGCGCAGCTGGTTCAACCCAAGGCACAGGTACTGGATGTCTTCAGCCATGTCGGAGGGTTCGGGTTGGCGATGCTGGCGGGTGGCGCCGGACAGGCGCTGTCGGTCGATGGGTCGGCCGCGGCATTGGAGTTGGCCGCAAAAGGGGCCGAGGCTTCTGGCTTTGCCGATCAATTCGACACGCGCCAAGGCGATGCCTTTGATGTGTTGGCTCAGTTGAACGACGAAGGCGCTAAATTCGACGTCGTTATCTGTGATCCTCCCGCCTTTGCACCATCAAGGCAGGCGCTGGATGCAGGGCTGCGGGCTTATGAACGCATTGCGCGATTGGCCGCCACACTGGTCAAGCCGGGCGGATATCTGGGCTTATGCTCTTGCTCGCACGCTGCTGATCTGAGCCGCTTCCGCGACGCCTCATCCCGTGGCATCGGGCGCGCCGGGCGCTCAGCCCAACTGATCCATACCGGCTTTGCCGGGCCCGATCACCCGCAACTGCCGCAGCTGGCTGAAAGCGGTTACCTCAAGGCCGTGTTCTACCGGTTATGAAGGCTGTACTCGATACCTGCGTCATCTATCCAACGGTGATGCGTGAGATGCTGTTGGGCACCGCCCGACTAGGTCATTTCACCCCTATATGGTCGGCGCGCATCCTCGAGGAATGGGCCCGCGCCGCACGCAAGCTGGGCCCCGAGGGCGAGGCGCAGGCCCGTGCCGAGATTGCCCTGACGCAGGTCAAATGGCCCAAGGCAGAACGCCCAGCCAATGACGGTCTGCAGGCTCGGCTCTGGCTGCCGGACGCAGCAGATATCCACGTTTTGGCCACTGCAGTAGCCGCGTCAGCGGATATCATCGTCACGGTCAACGCCAAGGATTTCCCCAGAAATATTCTTGCAGAAGAAGAGCTTGAGCGGCGTGACCCTGACAGTCTGCTGTATGGTTTCTGGTATAACGACCCGCAAGGGCTGGACCAGCTTGCACAGCAGGTACTGGCCGAAGCAAACCGTCTGTCAGGCGATACATGGACTTTGCGTGGATTGATGAAAAAAGCCCGCCTGCCGCGTCTGGGCAAAGCGCTCGCCAGCTAAGTGGGATCCCTGCTTCATCTGGCTAAAATTACCTCAGAGGGCGCGAGAGGCTGGCCTCTCGCCGCCGAGCCTCAGCCAAGCGCCCAACGCTGCTCAAGCACTTCCAGCGCCGCAATCCGCTCATCCGTTTTGGGATGGCTCATCAACCAGGCGGGTACAACGCCCGCGCGTTGCTGCGTCAAATCCTCAAGTTTGTGAAACAGAGACTTTTGCGGGCCGATGCCGATTCCGGCTTTGGTTAGCAGGGCGGCGGCATATTCATCTGCTTCATATTCATCCCCACGTGACAGGCGCGACGCCAAAAGCGCAGTCAGCGCGTTTGCAATCATCGCACCGATGAATGGGATGAACCGGCTCAGAAGCAGCATCAAGGCTGTCCGCAACGCATTCTGTCCAGAAAAATCAATCATCCGTCGCCGTGCATGACCCAAGGCCACATGCCCCAGTTCATGTGCGATGACGCTCGCCATCTCTTCGGCGGAAACCTCGCCATTGAGGAACTTGCGATAAAACCCGCGTGTGATGAATATTCGTCCATCCGGCGCCGCAAGCCCGTTCACCGGGTCGATTTCATATATATAGACCGGAACCCTCTCGATCCCCAGCGCCGCCGCCAGCCGGTCAGTCATACGCTTGAGGGCGGGATCGGCCAGTTCGGTCGATTTCAGGTCAAGCTCGCGATGGGTGCGCCAGACCGAGATCCGGTACATCACCACGGCATACAGAACCGCCAGAAGAATCGGAGTAATTCGGAGCATGGTTCTGATATGGGGATAAGCAGACACAAGGGCAAGGCATCAGCGTTTCCGTGGGCCTGAAAGGTCTCCAAGCTACCATGACGCAGTGGAAACTGGGTTCATTAGGATTCTAACTGTTGAAAAACGCCGCCTGCCGCCTTATCCGCACGGGAACTCGTCGGAGAACACACAATGTCCAACAATGACCACGAAGCCCGTCACCTGGAAACGCTTGACCGCGACCTTAGACGCTTTTCTCGGCTAGAAGTGGCAACCTCCCAGGTGGGTCGCCCATTTGTCGGGTCTGGCATCGCGCTTTCTTTTATCGTTGTCGCAGGTCTTGTGGCAGCCTTCCTGTTCGGACAAGGCAACAACACGCTGATCGTAGTACTTGCGGCAATGTTTGGGGCATATATGGCGCTGAATATCGGGGCCAATGATGTTGCCAACAATATGGGACCGGCGGTCGGGGCCAATGCGCTGACCATGGGAGGCGCCATCGCGATTGCTGCCATATTCGAAAGTGCCGGCGCGCTGATCGCTGGAGGTGACGTTGTTTCCACGATCGCGAAGGGCATTATCGCTCCTGAAAGCATGGGAACGCAGACTGTATTCATCTGGGCGATGATGGCGGCTTTGTTGTCTTCGGCGCTTTGGGTCAACCTGGCGACCTGGGTCGGAGCGCCGGTGTCCACGACCCACTCGGTTGTCGGAGGCGTCATGGGGGCAGGGATCGCCGCAGCCGGTTTTGGCGCAGTGAGCTGGGGGACGATGAGCAAGATCGCGGCCAGCTGGGTTATCTCGCCGATGCTTGGCGGTCTGGTCGCCGCAGGATTTCTCTGGTTCATCAAGTCGCGGATTATCTATCAGGACGACAAGATCGCAGCGGCCCGGAAATGGGTGCCGATGCTGGTTGGTATCATGGCAGCGGCTTTTGCCAGCTATCTGGCGCTGAAGGGGCTCAAGAAGATCGTCAAAATCGACCTCGGCACGGCTTTGTTGATCGGGGCCGCCTGTGGTGGGCTGGTCTGGGCCGTGATGATTCCGGTTATTCGGCGTCAATCCGAAGGTCTGGAGAACCGCAATAAATCCCTCAAAGTATTGTTCGGCATCCCTCTGATCGTATCCGCCGCATTGCTGAGCTTTGCACATGGGGCCAATGATGTGGCCAATGCCGTTGGGCCTTTGGCGGCCATCGTGCAAGCCTCTGCCTCGGGTGATTTCACCCAGGCGATCAGTATTCCCTATTGGGTCATGATCATCGGCGCCTTTGGCATTTCGTTTGGCCTGTTCCTGTTTGGGCCAAAACTGATCCGAATGGTTGGCAGCCAAATAACCAAACTTAACCCGATGCGTGCCTATTGCGTTGCGCTGTCCGCAGCCATCACCGTTATCGTGGCCAGTTGGCTGGGTCTTCCCGTAAGCTCGACCCATATTGCAGTGGGTGCCGTCTTTGGTGTCGGCTTCTTCCGTGAATGGGATGCTGAAAGACGGCTGCGTAAAGCCCGCATTACAGTGCCTGAGCGGACGGTTCTGGCACCGGAAGAACGCCGCCGGCGCAAGCTGGTGCGCCGCTCGCACTTTATGACGATTATTGCAGCCTGGATTATTACCGTGCCCGCGGCGGCTGTGTTGTCGGGTGTTTTGTTTCTGGGCATTCAGGCCATCGCCGGGTAATCCCGGCCTCGGCAGAACCTGATCCGCGGGCTGGCGTTATCGCGTCAGCTCGCGCATTCCTTTTTCCAGCCCGGCCAGAGTCATCGGCACCATCCGATCCTGAAAAATCTCGCGGATCATTCCGATTGAGTGGGTATATTCCCAATACTTCTCAGGCACTGGGTTAATCCACAGGTTCGATGCCCATTGGTCGCGTGCCCGCTGCAGCCAGATCTGGCCAGCCTCCTGGTTCCAATGTTCATTGGCACCGCCGGGATAGGCGACCTCATAAGGGCTCATCGAGGCGTCACCGACGAAGATGCATTTGTAATCGGGACCATAGGTGCGCAACACCTCATGGGTCGGCGTCTGCTGGTCCCAGCGGCGGATGTTGTCACGCCAGACACCTTCGTACAGGCAGTTGTGGAAGTAGTAATATTCCAGATGCTTGAATTCGGTTCTTGCGGCCGAGAACAGCTCTTCCACCACTTTGATATGTGGGTCCATTGAGCCTCCGACGTCCAGAAACAACAGAACCTTGACGGCATTGTGCCGTTCGGGCCGGGTTTTGACGTCTAGATATCCATGCTCGGCTGTTGCGCGGATGGTGCCGTCCAGATCAAGCTCTTCCGCCGCACCCTCGCGGGCCCAGCGGCGCAGGCGTTTCAGCGCGACCTTGATGTTGCGCGTGCCCAGTTCGACCGTGTCGTCGAGGTTCTTGAACTCACGCTTGTCCCAGACCTTGACCGCGCGCTGATGGCGGCTTTCCTTCTGACCGATCCGCACGCCTTCGGGATTGTACCCATAGGCCCCGAAGGGCGAGGTTCCGGCGGTGCCGATCCATTTGTTGCCACCCTGATGGCGGCCTTGCTGATCCTTGAGCCGCTCTTTCAGCGTCTCCATCAGCTTGTCGAATCCGCCAAGGGCCTCGATCTCGGCTTTTTCCTCTTCGCTGAGGTGCTTTTCCGCCATCTTCGCCAGCCATTCGGCAGGGATGTCGACGGCTTCGAGGACCTGTTCGAACCCGATCTGTTCCAGCCCTTCAAAGCTGGCGGCAAAAGCGCGGTCGAACTTGTCGATATTGCGTTCGTCCTTCACCATCGACACGCGGGCGAGGTAATAGAACGCCTCGACATCATAGGTTGCCAGCCCCTTTTTCATACCCTCCAGAAAGGTCAGATATTCCCGCAGGGATACGGGGATACCGGCTTTGCGAAGGTTTTCGAAAAAGGGAACAAACATGGGCTACACCACAAAGCGAACCAGAACCAAGGACAGGATAAGCCCGACCAGCGCAAAGGCGATTCCATATCCGGCTGCATATTGCGCGATATCAGCGCCGCTGCCGTTGCGTTTGCGCGCGGTCAGCGCCCCAAGGAGCGCACCCAGCACCGCCAGTCCCAGAACCACTATCATGCGTTAATCGCCCCCGTTAATTGACTGGTCCTTCTGCGACGTCCTGCATAAGCGACCGGGCCACTACATCCGAGCCAAAGCCGTATCGTGCCCATCTCAGACTGTCCAGCCTGACGGAACGTGCCTCTGCGGAACGGCCTATTTCATTCAGGACCTCGGCTTTCAGCAACAACAACGTTGCAAGCTGCGAGGCGTTCTCAGCCCGTGTCATCACGTTAATAGCGTCGTCGATTTCGGGCAGGAACTCTGGCCCATTGCCTTGCGAAAGCGCAAAGGCGCCCAGTTGGGTCGTGATGTAGGATTGATGCAATTCCGTGCCCGGTGTAGCGCGCAGAAACTGCAGGGCAATATCATATTGGCGCAACGCCTCTTGCGGATCATCGAACTGTTCCATGCGGCCCATCAGGTAATGAGGGTAAGCGCGCCGGTGATCGGTCCAACCTTGTTCCTTGCCAATTCGGGCTGCCTTGCGGGCCTGCCTCATGCGCGATTGCTGGCTGCGACTGGATTGCAAGGATTTCTGAATTGCTGAAATCCAGGCTCGTGGAGTTTCCGACATGGGCTGTACCGGCACCGTATCACCGCGCGGATTCAGACGCGAGAGAATTTCGGGTATGGCCGTTTCGACCTGTTCACGTGTCATACCGCTGTGCAGTTGGGATGAATATGCGGCCTTCAGGATCAACATGTCGAACCCGGTCAGGACCGTGTGGATATTGTCATCGTTGAATACCGAGTCCGGAAGGCGATACAGGTCATTCAGCGGGCCAAGCGCCTGTGCGATCTCTTCGTGCAGGCAGTCACGTTTTTCCTGCGGACTTGCATCGGCGGGAATGAAGATGCCCAGTCGCTGACGGCTGCTCAGTTTGGTCCAGCTGCTTTTCTGTTTGAACCGATCCCGGCGGTACTCCGCAAGGCTTGAGGCATTGGGTACCACGAAACATGCAGCCTGAGGCAGGATGGCCTGAATCTCTTTTTGACTGACCGCCGCGATCGTGATGTTGGCCTGACCGTCCTTGATCTGTTTGATGTCTATCCCGGCTTCAGTGCGCAGACGGGTCAGCAGGCGGCCCAGATCCTTTTGAAGCGAGGGCGTCGCAGCCCCGGTCAACCGCACCGTGATCGGGGTTTCGAACCGCGTAAAAACAGGCAGTGCCGTACCCCCTTCCAGTGCGAAATGCAGAGAGATGAAATCCGCTGCCATGTTTTCATTCGACCGCGCCGGAGGCGAGGGGTATGCACGCGTAAAGGACTTGGCAGGGGGCAGGGGTGGTTCGACGTCCACAATCTCGGATGGGCTTTCGGCAGGCTCAATCGTGGCGCATGCGGTCAGGACAAAGCTGATCAAGATTGCGAGCCATCGCGTCATGGGCGCTGATACTTGATGAAAGGTGTCTGTTTGCCAATCCTGTCATAGAGCTTTCGCGCGGTATGGTTGAAATCCTGCGTCAGCCAATAGACAGACGGTGCACCTTGCCGATCCGCTTCGTCGTAAACGGCCTGAATCAAAGCGCGACCGACCCCCAAGCCGCGCGCCTCGGGGCGGGCGAATAGGTCCTGCAAGTAGCACACGCTTTCTTCCTTCCAGGCATGGCGGTGGAACAGAAAGTGGGTCAAACCCACAAGCCCTCCGTCGGCCTGCGCGACGAAACACGAAAAATCGTTCGGATCATCCCCCAGCAATCGCGAGAAAGTGCTGTCATAGACGGAATCCGGAACCGTGGTTTCATAAAACGCCAGATAATCCCGCCACATATCCGCCCAGTCCTCGCGATCAGTCGGATGCAAGGCTCGAATTGTTACTGTTTCTGGCATTGCTGAGTCCCGTTGGGTCTGATGGTAAATTGCCCGGACATGCCGGGCAACCTGAGACCAATGCTTGCATCCGAGACTTGCTAAGGCAAGCGGCGATCACCGAGGGTTTACCGGCTCAGCGTTTGTTGCGGGCCATGAATGCCAGGCGTTCGAACAGGTGCACGTCCTGTTCATTCTTAAGCAGCGCACCGTGCAGTTTGGGCAGGGCATTGGCGCCATCGCGCTTGAGGTCTTCGGCGGTCAGGTCCTCGGCCAGCAGCAGCTTGAGCCAGTCCAGCACCTCTGAGGTTGATGGCTTTTTCTTCAGGCCCTGAGTTTCGCGAATCTCATAGAACTGGGTCAGAGCCGTTGACAAAAGCGCATCTTTGATGCCGGGATGATGTACCTCGACGATGCGGCGCATCGTGGCCTCATCAGGGAACCGGATATAGTGAAAGAAACACCGGCGCAGGAAGGCGTCGGGCAGTTCCTTTTCATTGTTCGATGTGATGATGACGATCGGACGGTTCTTGGCGCGGATCGTTTCGCTGGTCTCGTAGACGTGGAACTCCATCTTATCGAGCTCTTGCAGCAGATCGTTCGGAAATTCGATATCGGCCTTGTCGATCTCGTCGATCAACAACACGACCTTTTCATCGGTTTCAAAGGCCTGCCACAATTTACCCTTGCGGATATAGTTCGACACGTCGTGCACGCGCTCCTCACCCAACTGGCTGTCGCGCAGACGACTGACGGCATCGTATTCATACAGTCCCTGCTGCGCGCGGGTGGTGGATTTCACGTTCCACTCGATCATCCGCAGCCCCAACGCTCCGGCCACCTGCTTGGCCAACTCGGTCTTGCCAGTTCCCGGCTCACCTTTGACCAGCAAGGGACGTTCCAGCGTCACCGCGGCATTTACCGCAATGGTCAGATCGTCTGTGGCGACGTATTCGGCTGTTCCTTGGAAACGTGCGGTCATTGGCCCCTCATCAAGTGTCGCGCGAAATGCGCCCTTGGGGTTACCGCGCAGCAGAAATTTTGACAAGCCAGGTCGCTGCGTCGCATGAAGGGAAATTGCCGAGTAACTACAATGCTTTTGGTTGATTCGTGCGCTAACATCCGGTGCCGTCTTTTTGGAGTTGCCCTGAAATGGTCAGTTAATTTTCACAGAAAAACAAGGTTTTGTTGTTTGGTTGGACGTATTTAGATCACGCGCAATGGCGCGGCGCCGGGGCGACGTTTGCATAGTGACAATTACTGCGCTGTCAGATAAACGCTCCGCAGAAGGGGATTGCCGCATGTCAGGTAATGAGAGAGTGACCGGCGTTGCAGGCCACACCGAGGGAGCAAAAATGAAGCAGGAAGTTTTTCTGCCTGAAGATTACCGTCCAGCTGAAGACGAACCATTTATGAATGACAGGCAGCTAGAGTATTTTCGTCGCAAGCTGCTGGATTGGAAAAACGAACTAATGGCTGGCAGCCGCGATACGATCGAAGGGCTGCAGGACAACACCCGTAACATTCCGGATGTCGCTGACCGCGCAAGCGAAGAAACCGATCGCGCGCTGGAACTGCGCACCCGCGATCGTCAGCGCAAGCTGGTTGCCAAGATCGATTCTGCCATGCGCCGGATTGATGAAGGCGAGTACGGCTATTGCGAGATGACCGGTGATCCGATTTCGCTGAAACGTTTGGATGCGCGCCCAATCGCGACCATGACGCTTGAGGCGCAGGAACGGCATGAGCGTCGCGAAAAGGTCCACCGCGACGATTGATCGCTGGGAAAATCTGATAACATAGACGCCGGGGCCTTTTGCTCCGGCGTTTTTGCGTTAAGCCGGTGACATGAACATCAGCGGATCGAAAATCGGCATAGTCGGAGGTGGCATTGGCGGCCTCGCGGCTGCTTTGACCCTGCGACAGCGCGGCGCCGTGGTGACCGTGTTTGAGCAGGCACCAGAATTGACCGAGGTTGGCGCGGGCCTTCAGATTAGCGCCAACGGGATGGCTGTGCTGCGTGCGCTGAAGGTTGTTGCGGACACGCCCGAGGCTGGGCTTTTGTCCCATGGAACGGTCCTTCGTGATTACCGGGCAGGGCGGCTGGTCTGCAAAATCGTGCCACCCTCTGCCGGGCCTACCTATTATTACCATCGCGCTGACCTGCTTGATCTTCTCTACAAAGCGGCGGTTCAAAAAGGGGTAGAGTTTCACCTTGGTGCGCGTGTGGAACGGGTGCGAAAGCACCCGTCCGAGGCCGAAATTATCCTCGATACGGGGGCGAGATTTCGGGTTGATTGTGCAGTCGCCGCGGACGGCGGCCAAAGTGCAATTCGTGCTGACCTGACTAGCAAGGAAACACCGAAATTCACACATCAGGTTGCCTGGCGCGCGACGATTCCATGGGACCGACGCAACAAGAACCCTTGCGCTGTGCTAACCATGGGGCCGGGACGGCATGTAGTGACGTATCCTTTGCGCGATCAGACCCTGATGAACATCGTGGCAATCGAAGAGAGGTCTGACTGGCAGGAAGAAGGCTGGCGTCTGCGCGGTGACCCCGAAGAGCTGAAGGCGCGATTTGCAGGTTTTGGCGGCTTGGTCAAAGAGATTTTGCAAGAGGTTCAGGACCCGAATATCTGGGCATTGTTCCTGCGCCCTGTTGCTGAATGCTGGCAGAATGGGCGTGTGGCGCTTTTGGGCGACGCAGCTCATCCGACGCTGCCTTTCATGGCCCAAGGTGCTTGCCTTGCACTAGAAGATGCCTGGACTCTGGGGCGGTCTTTCGAAGAACAATCCGGCGTTTCGCAAGCACTGGCCGCCTATGAAGCGACCCGTCGCCAGCGGGCAACTCGTGTGGTCGCTGCCGCTGGAGCCAACGCGCGCAACTTCCATCTACGTGGCCCTATGCGTGTCGGGGCGCAACTGGCGTTGATGGCAGTTGGATCGCGGTTGGGCCGAAAATATGATTGGATCTATGAGTTCGATGCCACGGCTTAGCCGATTACAGATCTAGATCTATCCAAACCGGAACATGATCTGACGGTTTTTCGTGCCCCCGAATTTCGGAATCGATTTTGCAATCGCGCAACAGGTCAGCGGCCTGAGGGGTCAGAAGGAAATGATCAATACGAATCCCGTCATTTCGGTTCCACGCACCCGCTTGATAATCCCAGAATGAATAATGTTCCGGACCTTGCGTGCCAGCGCGAAAGGCCTCGGTGAAGCCGAGATTCAGAATTTTCCGAAATGCGGCCCGGCTTTCAGGGCGAAACAATGCATCCTTGCGCCAGGCATCGGGACGCGCTGCGTCTTCGGCCTGGGGAATGATGTTGTAATCACCTGCCATCAGAGCGGGTTCTTCACTGTTCATCAGGTCGCGGGCCCGATGATAGAGCCGCTCCATCCAGGCAAGTTTGTAGTCGTATTTTGGCCCCGGGGTGGGGTTGCCGTTTGGTAGATAGAGCCCACAGATACGCAGCGCCTGTTTGCCGACGACCGTGGCCTCGATCCAGCGGGCCTGTTCATCCTCATCATCACCGGGCAAACCCCGCGAGACGTCCTCGAGCGGTAGCTTTGACAGAATGGCAACGCCGTTAAAGCTTTTCTGACCGTGCGTTTCCACGTTGTACCCGCGCGCCTCAAAGATCTCTCTGGGGAAGTTATCGTCGACAGACTTGATCTCTTGCAGCAGCACAACATCGGGCTGGGCATCATCCAGCCAACGCGGAAATGCTTCGGCCCGCGCCTTGATGCCGTTGATGTTGAATGTGGCGATTTTCATGCGCGACCCTCCGACAGTCCTTGGCAACCTATCGCCCAGAACGGGCCCAACGGCAAGGCGGAGAACAGGTTTGCGAGGCGCTGCCTCGCGCTCCGAGGTATTTTTGGCCAGATGAAGAAACGGACCGTTAACCAGAATCTCCGAAAATCAGCTGGCGGTACAGGCGGAGGCGCCGATGACCGCGCCAGGTGAAGCTCTCCGGTCTAGAAATCGGAGAGCGGATCCCTGCTTCATCTGGCTAGAAATACCTTGGGGGTGTGGGGGTGAAACCCCCACGGGTGATCACATTGAAAACGAAGTGCCGCAGCCGCAGGAGGAGGTGGCGTTTGGGTTTTCGATAACAAAGCGTGCGCCGATCAGTTCTTGCGTGAAATCAATCACCGCATTTTCAAGAAACGGCAGTGAGATTGCGTCGACAATGACTTTCTGCCCCTTACCCTCAAGAACCAAATCGTCGTCTTTGGGTTTGTCCAATGCAATTTCGTACTGAAAGCCCGAACACCCGCCGCCTTCGACAGCGACACGCAGGGCTTGACCCTGATCGGCCGCGCCGATCTCGGCAAGGCGGTCAAAGGCGCGTTCTGTAACTGTCGGGGGCAGATTCATGCCAAACTCCAAAGGTTTATTTCTTAACCACTCTACCATATAGAAAGCCCAAGGACAGGCGACAAGGACAGACCGTTGGACAGAGCAGGTTTTGCCTCGAATCCCGACCGCGCAAGAGGGCGGTTGGTGCCAGAGGAAGAAAGCAGTTTCCGGTCATGCTTTCAGCGCGACCGGGACCGGATCATTCATGCCAGCGCCTTTCGGCGGCTCAAGCACAAGACCCAAGTTTTTGTTGAGCACGAAGGGGATAGCTATCGGACCCGGTTGACCCATTCGATTGAGGTCGCGCAGGTGGCGCGGACGATTGCCGGGGCCTTGGGTTTGAATCCAGAACTGACCGAAGCGGTTGCCCTGGCTCATGATCTTGGCCACACGCCGTTCGGACATACTGGCGAGGATGCTTTGCATGAGATCATGCAGCCGTATGGTGGGTTCGATCATAACGCGCAGGCCATCCGGATCGTGACCCGGCTTGAGCGTCATTATGCCGAGTTCGATGGGTGCAACCTTACGTGGGAAACCCTGGAAGGCATTGCAAAACATAACGGACCGGTGGAAGGGGAACTGCCTTGGGCGCTGGCGGAGTGCAATGCGGCGTTTAATCTTGAACTGCACACGCACGCAAGCGCAGAGGCGCAGGTGGCGGCCTTGTCTGACGACATCGCCTATAACAATCATGACCTGTTGGACGGGCTGAGGGCGGAGTTGTTCAGCGACGAGGACATTCAGCGACTGCCGATCGTGGGCGACTGTTATGCGGAGGTGGATCGCAAGTACCCGGGCCTCGACCCCTATCGCCGTCGGCATGAGGCATTGCGGCGGGTGTTTGGGGTTATGGTGTCGGACGTGATCGACACGTCTCGGGCTCTGATCGCAGGGTCCGGTGCCCAGAGCGTCGAAGAGATCCGGCATCTTGGCTATCCGGTCATTCAGTTCTCAACAGGCCTTTGGGCGCAACTGAAGGAAATTCGCGCTTTCCTGTTTTCGCGGATGTACAGGGCGCCGTCGGTGATGACGGTGCGCGCCGAGGTCAGCAAAGTGGTCGAGGATTTGTTTCCAATCTACCTTGGCGATCCGAAGCAAATGCCCGCGCGCTGGCACGCGGACATTGAAGAGGCTGAGGATGAGACTGCCTTAGCCCGGATCGTATCGGACTATATTGCCGGGATGACCGACAGGTTTGCGCTACAGGATCATGCCAGACTGACTGGCCACCCGATACCGGCGGATCACTCGACCCCGATATAGGCCAAAGCCCAGACTTGTTGGCCCGTCTGATCCTGCGCCGCCTCAGCGTCGTCGGTGGGTGGGAAGACGATCATCGTTGGGCCATACCCTCCGATCCCCATGGGGGCGCCGTCGGCGTGGGTGGCGAGGATAGGCTGATAGGTCGAGATACTATGCCAGGGAATTTCGGCTTGATACCCGTCCATTGCCATCGGTTTGGCCGTTTTACCTTCGGCACCGGCTATGACCATCACATCCGACAAAAGCGGTCCGCTAAAGGTGATGTCGCGCTGGTTGTCCTCGGGGCCGTAGGGAATTGTGATCTCGACCTGATCCAAACTATCCAGCAATGCCGCGTCAAAGCCAGCTGCCCCGTCATGGGTGACCTCCAGATATCCCAGCAAGCCGCCGTCATTCTCGCCGCGCGCGGGCAGGTTGGTTTCCCCAACCGCGCCGCCAAGGGTGACCAGCACATGGCCTTGCGGGGCAGGCATTTCAGCAAAAGCCGGAAGGGCGGTCGACAAAATCAGACCAAGGGGCAGGGCAAAACGCATGGGATTCTCCGTTTAGGTGTATCTGACAGACCTTAGCGGGGAGGGGTCTTTATCCAAGCGCAAATTGAATGCCTCCATTGACCTTGCGGTGTTGCGTGGTAAACCGCCGGGCAAGCAAAAGGACATTCGAAATGAACCTGTTTTCCGAGATCCGCAGCCTCGTGCTGGACGCGTTGGCACAGATGCAGTCCGAAGGCGTGCTGCCCGAAGGGTTGAGCTTTGACAACGTGGCGGTCGAGCCTCCACGTGATGCGGCGCATGGCGATATGGCAACGAATGCGGCGATGGTGCTGGCAAAGCCCGCCAAGATGAAGCCGCGCGACATTGCCGATGCGCTGGCTGGAAAGCTGGCAGAGGATGATCGGATCACAAGTGCAGAGGTTGCCGGGCCGGGGTTCTTGAACCTGCGGTTGGCGCCATCAGTCTGGCAGGGTGTTCTGGCTGCGGTGCTGCAACAGGGCACGGATTATGGCCGCTCGACCATGGGGCATGGGCAGAAGGTGAACGTGGAATACGTCTCGGCCAACCCGACCGGCCCCTTGCATGTGGGTCATACGCGGGGCGCGGTGTTTGGCGATGCGCTGGCAAGCTTGCTGGCCTATTCCGGCCATATCGTGACCCGTGAATACTATATCAACGATGGCGGTGCGCAGGTCGATGTGCTGGCGCGCTCGGCCTATGAACGGTACCGCGAGGCAAACGGGCTGAGCCCCGAGATTGCCGAAGGCCTGTATCCTGGCGACTATCTGATCCCGATTGGCGAGGCGCTGAAAGAGAAATACGGTGACAGCCTGATCGACAAACCAGAAAGCGACTGGCTGGAAGAACTGCGCGAGTTTTCGACAGACGCGATGATGGACCTGATCCGCGCCGACCTGAAGGCGCTGGGCGTTGAGATGGATGTGTTCTTCTCGGAAAAGTCGCTCTATGGCACGGGTCGGATTGAAGCTGCGTTGCAATCCCTGACCGACAAGGGCCTGATCTATGAGGGCGTGCTGGAACCGCCCAAGGGCAAAAAGCCCGAAGATTGGGAACCACGTGAGCAGACCCTGTTCAAATCGACCGAGCATGGCGACGACGTGGATCGCCCGGTCAAGAAATCGGACGGGAGCTGGACCTATTTTGCCCCGGATATCGCCTATCACTATGACAAAGTGACCCGTGGGTTTGACGCGTTGATCGATGTGTTCGGCGCTGACCACGGTGGCTATGTCAAACGGATGAAGGCCGCAGTATCGGCTCTGTCCGATGGCAAGGTACCGCTGGATATCAAGCTAACCCAGTTGGTGAAACTGTGGAAGAACGGCGAGCCGTTCAAGATGTCCAAGCGGGCAGGGAACTTCGTCACATTGCGTGATGTGGTCGATCAGGTTGGCCCGGATGTGACCCGCTTCGTGATGCTGACCCGCAAGAATGACGCTGCCCTGGATTTTGACTTTGACAAGGTGTTGGAGCAAAGCCGCGAGAACCCCGTTTTCTACGTCCAATATGCCCATGCCCGCGTGATGAGTGTTCTGCGCCGTGCAGCTGAGGCCGGGATCGACGCGCAGGACCCAGCGCTTAAAAGCGCCGATCTGGGTAAGATCGACCATGCCTCTGAGCTGTCTGTTGCCAAGAAGCTGGCCGAATGGCCGCGTCTGGTTGAGATCGCCGCACGTACCAATGAACCCCACCGCGTTGCCTTCTATCTGTATGAACTTGCAGGGGATTTCCACGCGCTTTGGAACAAGGGCAACGATGAAACCCAGCTGCGGTTTATTCAGGATGGCGATGTTGCCACAAGCCAGTCAAAAATCGCACTGGCCCGGTCCGTTTCTGTTGTGATTTCAGCAGGCTTGGGTATTCTTGGCGTTACCCCGGCGCAGGAGATGCGGTGAACAACACCGTCCGAACCGCCGGTACGAGGTAGGCAAGAAATGACCCGCGCGCCTTATTTTTGGCGCTAAACGGGCGGTGAGGCGGACATGGCAAGTTACGATTACCCGGGGCAAATGCGCCCCGAGCAGATGCATTATACGAATCAATCTCATCCTCAGGATGGGTATGACCTCCCTAATGACTTGCACGGATATGACGAAACGCCCCATCCTGCGGGTTTTGGTCGTATTGTTAGTGCTCTGGGTGCTGTTGCATCTTTGGCGCTGGTCGCTGGCATCGGTGTTTGGGGTTACAATTTGGTAATGCGCGATGTCAGTGGCGTACCGGTTGTTCGGTCCTTAGATGGACCAATGCGTATTCAGCCGGATAGCCCGGGTGGCACCCCGGCGGATCATCAGGGTTTGGCCGTGAACACGGTTGCGGCAGTGGGCACAGCAGCGCCGCCTGCTGATCGGCTGATCCTTGCACCGCGCCCGGTTTCCCTGACAGATGAAGATACTCCGGTGGCACCGTTGCAACCGATACCTGCCGTACATGTGAACCAGGAAAACGTCTCTGACCGGACGGCCACACAGATGCGCCAGGGCGCGGTTGATACACTGGTTGCTGAACTGGCGGGAGAGGCGGAAAATTCCGATCAGGTTGGCGAGCAAAGTTTTCAGTTGGCCTCTTTGACCATCCCCGAGGAAGAGCCTGCTATTGATCCGGCTGATCTGGCTGCATCGCAACCGGACCCAGAACTGGCAGCTTTGCCAGGTGTGCGCCGGTCGCTGCGCCCGGTCCTGCGCCCCGCTGGTGGTGTGCGCAGCGCGATTACGTCAAACACCACTACCGAAGACGCGATCAACGCGGCGGTCAAAGCTGCGGTCGGCTTGGATGTGGATCCTGAAACTCTGACCAAGGGCACCCGTATGGCCCAGCTTGGCGCCTATGAAAATTCGGACGTCGCGCGCTCGGAATGGGATCGAATGAATGGACGATTCGGGGATTATATGGATGGAAAACAGCGTGTTATACAGAAAACCTCAAGCGGTGGGCGAACCTTCTATCGTCTTCGGGTTCTGGGGTTTGACGATCTGAGCGACTCGCGCCAATTCTGTGCCGCTTTGCAGGCCGAAGGCGCTGATTGCATTCCGGTTGCCGCGCGGTGAGTTTCGGCGCAGTCATTACCGACGCTGAAGGTCTGCGCCTGACGTCTGACGAGAAAAAACTGTTCCGAGAGATGAACCCATTCGGGTTCATTCTGTTCGCCCGTAATATCGAGTCTGCGGATCAGGTGCGCGCCCTATGCGACGATTTCCGCGAGGCTGTGGGGCGTAACTGCCCGATCACTGTTGATCAAGAGGGTGGACGTGTGCAACGACTGCGCACACCGCTGGCACGGGAATGGATGCCGCCGTTGGATCACGTGGCCCAGAGCGGAGAGCAGGCCGAACGTGCTATGTATCTGCGCTATCGCCTGATTGCGAATGAACTGTTCGAGCTTGGGATCGACAGCAACTGCGCCCCCATGGTGGATCTGGCCCGGAACGAGACGCATCCGTTCCTTAAAAACCGCTGCTATGGATCTGATCCCAAAATGGTTTCTCGGATCGGTCGTGCGGCTGCCGAGGGGCATTTGGATGGCGGTGTATTGCCGGTGCTCAAACACATGCCGGGTCATGGTTTGTCCACGCTGGACAGCCATCATGACCTGCCCCATGTCGATCTGACGCAAGAGGAGCTGACCGAAGCAGATTTCGGCCCGTTTCGGGATTTGAACGATCTGCCAATGGGGATGACGGCGCATCTGGTCTATGACCGGATTGACCCTCAACCTGCTACGATTTCTCGGACCATGATCAGCCTGATCCGCAAATCGATCGGGTTTGGCGGGCTGATCATGACGGATGATATCTCGATGAAGGCCCTCAGCGGAAATCCAGAAGAGATTGCCAATCAGGCGCTAGCTGCCGGGTGCGATGTGGTATTGTACTGCAACGGCTCTTTTGATGCCCGTGCTGAGGTGCTGAGCACCGCCGGAAAGATGTCCGAACAGGCACAGAAACGCGCTGAACGCGCGTTGGCGATGCGCAAAGCCCCGCAGGAACTTGACATCCAAGCCGCCGAAGCCGAACTTTCTCGCCTAATGGGCGGGCAGGTGTATGTCGGATAATCTTTTTAGCGAAGACCCCGTCTCGGTCGCGGATCGCCTTGCGGCAGAGGCATTGATCGTAGATGTCGACGGGTTCGAAGGCCCGCTCGATGTGCTGCTGATGCTGTCGCGCACGCAAAAGGTTGATCTACGCAAAATCTCGGTTCTGGCGCTGGCGCAGCAATATCTGTCCTTCGTGGAAAAGGCGCGGGCGCTGCGGATCGAATTGGCCGCCGACTATCTGGTGATGGCGGCATGGCTGGCCTTTCTGAAATCGCGCTTGCTGCTGCCTCCGGATCCGAATGACGAAGGCCCCTCGGGCGAAGAACTGGCTGCGCATCTGGCGTTTCAGCTCGAGCGGCTTCAGGCCATGCGCGATGCTGCCGCCCGATTGATGGGGCGCGATCAGCTGGGGCGCGATTTCTTCAAACGTGGGCAGGGCGAGGATGTCACGCGCATCCGCACCGTGACCTATTCCGCCACTCTGCTGGACCTGATGCAGGGCTATGCCCGCATTCGTACCCGCGACGAATTCCGCCCCTTTGTCATGGACCGTGACGCCGTATTCACGATGGAACAGGCGCTGGAACGTATGCGCCCGCTGATCGGCTTTGCGGGAGCCTGGACGGATATGGAGACCTATCTGCCCGAAGGCTGGGATGCAGACCCAGTGCGCAGGCGGTCCGCGACGGCGGCTACTTTTGCGGCCTCACTTGAGTTGGTGAAAGAAGGGCATATGGAAATACAGCAGAGCGAAACTTTTGCTCCGATACAACTACGCAAGAGGACCCA
This sequence comes from Ruegeria sp. CDSA193, assembly GCF_059611885.1. NCBI lineage: Bacteria > Pseudomonadati > Pseudomonadota > Alphaproteobacteria > Rhodobacterales > Roseobacteraceae > Ruegeria > Ruegeria sp. CDSA193. The sequence goes on from NZ_JBXWPN010000004.1 coordinate 302,792, forward strand.
ATCCCGTGACTGACGCGCCTCAGGAAGAAGGTACCGGCACCCTGTTCGAAGCCCCGCCTATGGCCGAGCAAGAACGCATGGTTGAGGCCGTGTTATTCGCCAGTGCCGAGCCGGTGACGATTGCCGATCTAGAAGTGCGGATGCCCCATGGCAGCGACGCGTCACAGGCGGTGGAAATGCTAAAGAAACGCTATGAAGGGCGTGGTGTTCGTGTGGTTCAGGTTGGTGAATCCTGGGCCATTCGCACTGCCCCAGACTTGGGTTTTCTGATGCAAAAAGAAACGGTTGAAACCCGCAAGCTCAGCCGGGCCGCGATCGAAACGCTGGCGATTGTGGCATATCACCAACCCTGTACACGTGCCGAGATCGAAGAAATTCGCGGCGTATCGGTCTCGCGCGGGACCATCGACCAACTGTTGGAGATGGAGTGGATCAGACTGGGTCGTCGTCGCATGACGCCGGGCCGTCCGGTGACTTTCGTGGTGACTCCGCAGTTTCTGGATCACTTTGGGCTGGAGAACGCCCGCGATTTGCCGGGGTTGAAAGAATTGCGCGCTGCCGGTTTGCTGGAGAACAGACCGCCTCCGGGAACGATCCCACTGGGAGAGGGGCAGGAAGACGAAGATCAAACCGAACTGTTCGAGGAAGAGTGATCACGTGGCCCTTTTGTTGCCGCACAAATCGACTATTTAGAAGCCTGGAAATCGGAGTTGAGCAATGAATGCCAATCGTATCATTGACATGATCGTGCGACAGGTCATGCGGCGGCTTGTCATCAAAGGGGTGGACAAGGGGTTCGACATAGCCAGCCGCGTGGGCCAGAAGTCGGGGCAAGAGCAGCCGCCGCACGAGAGCTCAGGTGCCTCTGATCAGTTGCAGGCGGACGGAAACCGCCAACGTCAGAACATGCGTCAAGCCCAACGCGTGGCCAATCAGATGCGCCGGTTTATCCGGTTCTGATCAGGTTACCGTTTTGAAATGCTTGGACAGTTTCAGCCCCTGTCCCTGGTAATTCGAGGCGATGCCCGCCCCGTAAAGCTGCGTGGGCATCTCTGACATCCGCTCATACACCAACCGTCCGACGACTTGTCCGTGTTCCAGCACAAATGGGGCCTCGTGACAGCGGACTTCCAACACGCCGCGTGATCCTTCGCCACCTGCGGCCGCATGGCCAAAGCCGGGGTCGAAGAATCCGGCATAATGCACCCGGAATTCCCCGACCATCGCCAGATAGGGGGCCATTTCAGCCGCATACATCGGCGGGATATGCACTGCCTCGCGGCTGACCAGAATGTAGAACGCACCGGGGTCGAGGATGATGCGCCCATCAGTGGTACGCACTTCTTCCCAATATTCTTGCGGGTCGTATTCGCCGATCCGGTCCAGATCAATGACACCGGTATGAGGTTTGGCGCGGTAGCCGACCAAATCAGTGTCGGGCAGCCGCAGGTCCACCGAGAACCCAAGCCCGTCCTGAATGACAGCGGGGCCATCGACCAGCGGGGATTCGGCGTGCAGGGCGCTTAGATCGGTATCGCTCAGCACGGCCTGTCCCTCCCGGAACCTGATTTGGTTCAGCCGCATTCCCGGACGCACCAGAACCGAGAATGAGCGGGGGCAGATCTCGGCATACAAGGGGCCGGTGTAGCCTGCAGGCACCCGGTCAAACTCGGTCCCGCCATCGGTGATCGTGCGCGTCAGAAGGTCCAGCCGCCCGGTCGAGCTTTTTGCATTGGCGGCCGCGCTCAGCCCCTGGGGCAGGGCCAGCGATTCCATCAACGGCACTAGATAGACACAGCCCTTTTCCAGCACAGCACCTTCAGAGATATCGATGCGGTGCATCTCAAATTCCGACAAACGTTCGGCTACGGTGCGACCTTCGCCTGCCAGAAACGAGGCACGTACCCGGTAAGCAACTGTACCTAAACGCAAATCAAGGCTGGCGGGTTGAATCTGGGCGGGGATGACCTCTGGGCTTGCGGTAATCTCACTGCGAGCGATCATCGCCTCTATCTGCTGGTTCGGGCATACGCCGGTCATTCCGATCCCCCCTGATGCCAGAGCGGGATCTGGCCTGTGTGCCATAAACGTCGGTGTGATTTGGTCGGGCTAGCAGGACTCGAACCTGCGACCTTCCGTCCCCCAGACGGACGCGCTACCAGGCTGCGCCATAGCCCGACGTTGAGGTGTTCATAAAGACTTTCCCGGCGGGGGCAAGAGGAAATCATCGCCTTTTTTCTTATCCCGCCGATCGGTTTTCTATTCGGTTCAACACGCTGCGCAGCTCTTGCGCGATGGGCGCTATCTGGCTGAGCAACTGGTCATCGAATGCGTCTCGGGTCCAGGCCAATGTCGCGATTCCGCCCAACAATGGCGAGGCGTCGGGATAAGACGACTGGGCTTGCGTCCGAGGTTCCGCATTTGGCGAATTGGGAGCAGGTTGCGGTTCGGGTTTTTGCGCGTCGCCAAGATCCAGATGTATCTGCTCTTGCGGGGGGGCTGGCTTGGCCGTGAATGGCACAACGACATTTGCATCGGGTGCGGGTTCAAGATTCGCCATTTCATCCAGGCCCTGGGACACTGAAGAAACATGCGCCACGCCCTGTTCACGCAAGATGCGCTGTACGCCTTTGATGGTGATCCCATCCTCATGCAAAAGCTTCTTGATGCCGCCCAGCAGGCGCATGTCGTTGGGGCGATAATATCTGCGCCCGCCCGCCCGTTTTACCGGTTTCACCTGATTGAAGCGGCTTTCCCAGAATCGCAGAACATGCGGCTGCACACCCAACCAGTCCGCAACTTCACTGATGGTGCGAAAGGCGTCTGGGGACTTGCTCATATTCGTGCCGTCCTGATCTTATTTGCGGTTCCCTGCGGCGACGCGATCTTTCATCAGATGCGACGGGCGGAAGGTGAGAACACGGCGAGGCTGAATTGGAACCTCTTCGCCTGTCTTGGGATTGCGGCCGATACGAGCTGTCTTGTCCCGAACACTGAACGTTCCAAAAGACGAGATCTTCACCTGTTCGCCGCGCACCAAGGCGTCGGACATATGGTTCAGAACGCTCTCGACCAGTTGCGCGCTTTCATTGCGTGAAAGGCCAACTTCACGAAATACGGCCTCGCTCAGATCCATTCGGGTCAGTGTTTTGTCGCTCATGCCAATTCCCCTGTTGCTATCAGAGCATAGGGTCAGGGCAAATTCGCTGTCAATATCAATGAATTGCGGGCGAGTGTGTAAGCTGAATTGCGCTTGTTACCACCGCAAGAGGACTGAGCCCCAGGCCAATCCACCTCCGATTGCCTCTGTGACCAGCAGATCACCCTGTTTGAACTGCCCACGCTGTTTAGCAACAGACATTGCCAGGGGAATCGATGCGGCCGAGGTATTTCCGTGGTCCTGCAGGGTAACGACAACGTGTTCCATAGGAACGCCCAATTTCTTGGCTGTGCCCTGGATGATTCTAATGTTTGCCTGATGCGGTACGATCCAATCCACATCTTTATGACTTAGCCCAGCCTTCTCTAGGCAGGTTTCTGCGGTAGAGGTCAGTCGTTCAACTGCCTGCCGAAACAGCTGGTTCCCTTTCATCCGCAGATAGCCTGTGGACTGGGTCGAGACGCCTCCATCCACATAGAGCAGGTCCTTATAGCGCCCGTCCGAGTTCAGGTCGGTTGCCAGAATGCCCCGATCGTCCGAGGTTCCTGCGCCCTCATGCTGTTCAAGGATTATTGCCCCGGCGCCGTCGCCGAAAAGCACGCAGGTCGACCGGTCGGTCCAGTCCATGATACGAGAGAACGTCTCGGCGCCGATGACCAGCACGCGTTTGGCCTGGCCTGACACGATCAGCGCATTGGCATTGGTCATGGCATAGACAAATCCGGCGCAAACCGCCTGTACGTCAAAGGCGAAGCCTTTGGTCATGCCAAGCTGTGATTGAACCATTGTTGCGGCAGAGGGAAACGTCAGGTCAGCGGTCGATGTTGCAAGAATAATCGCATCAATATCATTTGCCTCCAGACCCGCATCGGCCAGTGCGGCACTGGCAGCCTTTGTGGCCATAATCGAAGTGGTTTCGTCTTCCGCTGCAAAATGCCGGCGTTCGATCCCGGAACGGGTCCGTATCCACTCATCAGACGTATCGAGCGTTTCTTCGAACTCGGAATTCGGGACGATGCGCTCTGGCAAATAGTGCCCGACACCAACTATAATTGAACGGCCTGCCATGCTGGGGTACTGCCTTTTTTGTTATTCACCGGCCTTCGACGGCGTGTCTGCGGCATCTTGTGCAAGCTCGGCTGTCGATGCAACCCGTGCTGCCAATTTTTCGGCGAAGCCGGACTCGGCCAGGGTAAAGGCCAGCTTTACAGCGGCTGACACGCCGGTCGAGTCTGCACCACCATGTGATTTGACGACGGTTCCGTTCAGGCCAAGGAAAACCCCACCATTCACGCGCCGAGGATCAATTCGTTTCTTCAAACGCTGCAAAGACGTGATTGCAAGGATCGAGGCTAGTCGTGAGAGCGGAGAATATTTGAACGCCTCGCGCAGAAGATCTCCGATCAGGCTGGCTGTGCCTTCTCCGGTCTTGATGGCGACGTTGCCTGTAAACCCGTCTGTTATAATGACATCGGCTTTGTCTCCCGGGATGTCGCTGCCTTCGACAAAACCCACAAAGTCAAAGCTGGCCTGATCCGCAAAATCCGAGATCATGCCATGCGCTTCTTTTAGCTCGGCGCGCCCTTTATGTTCCTCGGTGCCCACATTCAAAAGGCCGATCCGGGGACGTTCCAACGCCATGCCGTTTCGGGCATAAGAGGCACCCATCAAAGCATATTGCAGCAGGTCCTTGGCGTCCGCGCGCACATCGGCGCCTACGTCCAGCATTACATTGAAACCCTGCGGATTGCGCGAGGGCCACAAAATAGCGATTGCCGGGCGGTTTACCCCCGGCAGCTTACGTAGACGCATCATCGACAGGGCCATCAATGCGCCGGTATTGCCACAGGAGACCGCGCCGTGGGCTTCACCCTGACGTACCGACTCCAGTGTGGACCACATCGAAGTTTGCTTGCCGTGTCGGACGACCTGGCTGGGCTTGTCCTCCATCGTGACCACATCGGGACAATCACGAAAAACGACGCGCCCGTTCAGGACACGCCGTTTTGCGACAAGTTTGCGCAACATGGCCTCAGGCCCGTGCAAGATGAACGCGATATCGGGGTTCTTATCCGCCGATTTGGCGATCCCCGCCACAACAGCAGCGGGCCCCGAATCTCCGCCCATTGCGTCAACCGAGATGGTAATCCGTCCGGCGTGCGTGGGCTGTTCTGTCATGCTTGGCCTGCGCTTTTAGGGCTTAGGCCGCGTCTTCGTCCAGGTCGATTTCGTCGGCCTGAGCGACGACTTCGCGGTCATCATAGTGGCCGCAGGACGCGCAGACGTGGTGCGGGCGCTTCAGCTCACCACAGTTGGCGCATTCGTTCGGGTTTGCAGCAACCAGAGCGTCGTGCGCGCGGCGGTTGTTGCGACGCGACTTGGAAACTTTGTTCTGTTGGACAGCCATGGTCTCAACCTTTGTCTACTAAGGGCCGGCAGATTCGCTGCGGGCCAGGTTTCATTCTTCGTTTTTCTCGTGGTTTGACGCGCGTTTAGGGGACGGGCCCCGCGATGTCCAACCCAAATTCCGATGAGCGCGCGAAAATACTGCGATTCTCAGCATGTTCAAGCGATTTTTCTGAGCGCCTGCTATGACAGGATTTCAGGCCCGTGTCACTCGTCTTTTTTCAGTGCATCGCGCAGCCCGGCCAAGCCCGCAAAGGGTTTGACATCTTCATCCGTTATTGCCTGTTTGCCGGGTTCGGTATAGCCCGCCTGTTCCAATTCGGCACCTTCTTTCCGGGGATACTGGGGCAGGGCAAGCGCCAGCGCTTCGGACATGACCTCGGTCAGAGCGATTTCGGTCCCTAGCGGTTCAGATTCGTCACCCTCCGGGATTTCGAACTCTTCCTCGTCAGGGTTTGTCCAATCTGACAGAAACATCCGGGTCACCGGAATGTCGATCCGCGTGGTAACCGGTGTCAGCGTCACGACACAGGGTTGAATCACGGTTGCCCCCAGTTTTCCTGAAAGCGCCCAATCACGCTTTCCATGCGCACGCACCTCGCCGACAAAACTCAGCTTACGCAGCCCAAGCAGGCTCAACTCGTTCTTTAAGAGATCCAACTCCTGCGCGTCAGGGCGAATTTCAAAGGGCGTCGGTGCGTTCTGAGGCAGGTCGGCGACCCGTAAAGATGTCTGGTTGCTCATACGTGGCCCTTTCGTGTGTTGAACCGGGGTGGCGGTTTGATGTAATCGGATAGGGGCCGCACGGTCCCAAGGCAAGAGGGTGTGAATGTTGAAAGTTATGAGCAGGTTGAAACCAGCGTCCAGAACGCTCGTATTTGCGGCCTGTCTGACCGCTGCTGGTGCGTGTGCTCCGGTCTTCAAGAAACACGGATATGTCCCCACAGCCGAGGACCTGGCCGAAATTCAGGTGGGTGTCGATACACGTGAAAGCGTACTCGAATCCGTTGGCGCGCCCAGTACTTCAGGCGTTGTTCGCGATTCCGGCTTTTATTATGTGACATCACGCGTTCGTCATTATGGTCCGAAACGACCGAAAATCGTCTCGCGCGAGCTTGTGGCGATCAGCTTCGATGACCGGGGTGTTGTGCGCAATATTGAACGCTTTGGCCTTGAGGATGGAACCGTCGTGACGTTGGATCGTCGTATTACCGAATCCTCAGTTCAGAACCGTGGGTTCCTGCGGCAGCTGCTTGGCAATATCGGCAACTTCAACCCGGCAAACATTCCTGGCGCGACCAACTAATTCATAGTCACGTCTTGTCAACTTCACAGGGCAGTCACAAATCCTGTGTTATTGACCCTGCAAGACGAAACAGGTCAGCAACCCAGGAGGATGCGACCATGGCACTATTGCTCGGCAAGGGCCGGTACCGTGCGCGTCAGGCGCAAACACCGCAGGATGTTGCGGCGGCGCAGTGTCTTCGAACACTGGCTTTCGGGACTGATCAGGTGGATCAGGATGAGTTCGACAGCCGTTGTACACATATTCTGGTCGAGGATATGCGTGCCAACGGTAAACTCGTGTGCTGCTTTCGCATGTTGATGATGGAGCGCGGGGCCGAGATTGGCCAAAGCTATTCCGCCCAGTTCTATGACCTCTCGGCACTTGAAGGGTTTAAGGGGCGTATGGTCGAGATGGGGCGCTTTTGCGTGCATCCTGGTCGAAACGACCCAGACATTCTGCGTGTTGCCTGGGGGTCGATGACTGCATTTGTCGATCAGAATAATGTTGAGATGCTGTTTGGCTGCTCATCGTTTGCGGGTACAGAAACGGCGGAATATCTTGATGCTTTTGCGATGTTGAAACATCGCCATCTGGCCCCGAAACGCTGGTTGCCTCGGGTCAAGGCCCCAGATGTTTTCCGGTTCGCCACGAGATTGCGTCGGCGGCCGGATGCCAAAAAAGCCATGATGCGCATGCCCCCTTTGCTGCGTACTTACCTGATGATGGGTGGCTGGGTCAGTGACCACGCAGTCGTTGACCGTCACATGAACACTTTGCATGTCTTTACCGGCCTCGAAATCTGCGCGATTCCGCCCGCACGTAAACGTTTGCTGCGGGCCGTTGCCGGGTAATCGCCGTTGACGGCTCGGCGCTGCGGGGGTAGCTGGCGGGCATGGCAAGAATTCCTTTATTGCAGATGTCCGGCATTTCCCTGACTTTCGGGGGCGATCCGGTTTTTTCAGACCTTGATCTGGTGGTTCAACCAGGCGACCGCGTCGCTCTGGTTGGGCGGAACGGATCCGGCAAGTCAACCTTGATGAAGGTGATGGCCGGTTTGGTGGAAGCGGACAAGGGCGAGATTGTAATTCCCCCGGGTAAGTCAGTCGGTTACATGGAGCAAGACCCCGGAATGGAAGGGTTTGCTACGCTCGGCGACTATGCCTCCAGCGGGTTAGAGCCGGGTGAGCTTTACAAAGTCGAACGCGCAGGCGAAGGGCTGAAATTCGACCCGGCACGAGCTGTTGATACGGCTTCGGGTGGTGAACGCCGCCGTGCCGCGCTGGCAAAGCTGATGGCCGAAGCCCCGGATTTGATGCTGCTGGACGAGCCGACCAACCATCTTGATATCGAAGCCATCGCCTGGCTCGAGCGTGAGCTAGGATCGACACGGACGGCCTATGTGCTGATCTCACACGACCGTGCCTTTCTGCGCGCCTTGACCCGCGCGACGCTGTGGATCGATCGTGGGGCGGTCCGACGGCAGGAGCAGGGGTTTACGGCATTCGAGGCTTGGCGCGACAAGATCTGGGAGGAAGAGGACCAGCAACGTCATAAGCTGAACCGTCTGATCAAGTCCGAGGCGCGATGGGCCGTCGAGGGCATCAGCGCCCGTCGCAAGCGCAACCAGGGTCGGGTCCGCGCCTTGCAGGACCTTCGATCTGAAAAAGCCGCACAGATAAAACGTCAGGGTTCGGCCGCGATGACCCTTGAGGCTGGACCAAAATCAGGGCGAAAAGTGTTTGAAGCCAAAGGCCTATCCAAGTCTTTTGGTGATCATCAGATCGTGCGCAACTTTGACCTGTTGGTACAGCGGGGCGACCGCGTGGCCTTTGTTGGCCCAAACGGCGTCGGCAAGACAACATTGCTGAAAATGCTGTTGGGACAAGAGAACCCGGATGAGGGTTCGGTCACGCAGGGCACCAATCTTGAGATTGCAGTATTCGACCAGGCCCGCGCGCAGCTCGACCCCGAAATGAGCCTTTGGGACAGCCTGACTGGCGACCCCGAGATGCGTGTTTCCGGCAAGGCTGATCAGGTGATGGTGGGTGGACAACCCAAGCATGTGGTCGGCTACCTCAAGGAGTTTCTTTTTGACGAGGGGCAGGCCAGAGCAGCCGTTAAATCACTGTCCGGTGGGGAAAAGGCCCGTTTGCTGCTGGCAAAGCTGATGGCCAAACAGTCGAACCTGCTGGTATTGGACGAACCAACCAACGATCTGGATGTGGAAACACTGGATCTGTTGCAGGAACTGCTGGACGATTATGACGGTACCGTTTTGCTGGTCAGCCACGACCGCGATTTCTTGGACCGTGTGGCCGCAACGACCATCGCGATGGAGGGTAACGGCCGTGCAACCGTCTATGCCGGGGGCTGGTCGGATTATCTCGCTCAGCGCGGCGAGGTGTCTGATAAGAAAGAAGTAAAAACAAAAGCTTCCAAGTCAAAGGTAAAGCAAGAGGCGCAGCCGAAACTGGGGCTATCATTTTCAGAGAAACACCGTCTTGAGAAATTGCCTGCCGAGATTGAGCGGCTTGAGGCGGAAATCGGAAAGCTTGAAGAGCTGATGTCCGATCCTGAGCTTTTCAGCCGTGAACCTGTTAAATTTCAGAAAGCGACCGAGGCTTTGGTCGAGCGGCAGGAAAAGCTGGCCGCAGCCGAGGAAGAGTGGCTGATCCTCGAGGAAAAGGCCGAGGGCGCCTAGATCAGCTTTCGCGCTGTGGCCGGCTATCCGACCACAGTTCATTTGAGTGAGCCGTATTCTTCGGTAGGTGATCAGCCACGCTCAGCGCATTCGCAGCGCGCCGTCGATACGGATGACCTCGCCGTTCAGATAACCCATTTCGACGATGAACCCGGCCAGTCTTCCGTATTCGCGGGGGGCGCCAAGGCGCACAGGGTTGGGAACGTCAGAGGCCAGTTGTTGCTGCACCTCTTCGGGCAGACCGGCCAGCATCGGAGTCATAAAGATTCCGGGTGCGATGGTCATCACGCGGATTCCGGACGAGGCCAGATCCCGTGCCATGGGCAGGGTCATACCTACCACACCACCTTTCGAAGCCGCATAGGCAGCCTGACCCTTTTGCCCATCAAAGGCCGCGATTGAGGCTGTATTGATGATGACACCGCGCGCGCCATCCGGTTCCGGGTCGTTCTTTGCCATTTCCGCGGCTGCAAGGCGTGAAACGTTGAATGTACCCACAAGGTTGATGTCGATCGTGCGCTGAAATGCGTCAAGCGGGTGCGGGCCATCCCTGCCTACGGTTTTCATGCCAACCGCGATCCCGGCGCAATTCACTGCCGCGTTGATTGCTCCCATCTTCTTGCGGGCATGGGCGATGGCCGCGGCCACGGATGTTTCATCGGTTACATCCGTCTGGGCGAAATGCCCGCCAATTTCTGTTGCGACCTGGCTGCCTCGGTCTGCATCCCGGTCCAGAATGGTTACCTGTGCATTGTTTTCTGCAAAAAAGCGGGCCGTTGCCTCACCCAGCCCCGAGGCGCCTCCGGTGACAATGGCTGCGGTGGTCGACAGGTGCATCTGGATCTCCTTCCAAAAGATATGAACATACGTTCATTTAATATCAGCCAAGGGACAGTGTCCATAGGGGGGCGTCGGGCAGGCGGCCCTTCCTCAAGGCTTTCTCAGGTCAGCTTCAGGCGTTCTTAATATTGGAATCTCAAATCGACACTGAACGCAATCGAGCGTCTGGGTGGCGCATTTGAGGAGGACAAACTATGCGAATTGGAACCAAATCAGGGCTTTCCGTTTTGGTAGCCGCTCCGTTTCTGGGGATTATGGCGGCTGGAAGTGCGGCCGCTGCACCAGAGGTCTGCAACTGGAAAACGGCGCGGGATGCAGCAAACAGCGGCGATTATGCGACCATGTGTGAGTGCACGCAGGTAACCCCCAGCTTTCTGGAGCGCTTGCAGAAACGTGCGGATTTCGAAACCACATTGCAAAACACATCCGCGCAATGCCCGGGGTTGGCCGCCTTGTTGACCGACTTTCCGACAGCATCGATCGTAAGCGCGGCAAATGCGGGCGAAGACCGCAGTTCGGACCCAAGCAGTCCGGTCACGCCGGTTGGCGGCGGTGGAACAGGGTCCGGCGGGTCGGGCGGTAACGGTCCCGGCAACGGCGGCGGCGATGATCCGGGTGGCGATAACCCAGGTGATGATCCCGGCAATGGTGGTGGCGATGGCCCCGGCAAACCTGGAAATGGCAATGGCCCCGGCAAAGGGGGCAATGGTCCAGGTAAAGGCGGGAACGGCCCCGGTAAGGGCGGTAACGGCCCTGGCAACGGCAATGGAAACGCTGGAAACCCCGGCAATGGCGGGGGCAATAACGGCGGCTCTGGCCCCGGCACCGGAAACGGTGGAGGTAACAACGGCCACGGCGGAGGCCACGGTAACGGCGGCGGCGGCCACGGGAATGGCGGCGGCCACGGTAATGGTGGCGGCGGTCATGGACATGGCGGCGGCAAAGGGGGCAAGGGATAAGCCCACACTTGGCAGATATGTCCGTACCGAAACAGAAACGGCCACCCAATTAGGTGGCCGTTTTTCTTTCAGAGGTCTTAGTTATCCCAACTGAACCAGCGCGTGCCGTTTCTTGCCGGCGCTTAGTTTGATGGGCGAGGATAAGGCGCCTGCGTCGATCATCAGACCCGCGTCTGTTAATGAAGCGTCGTCCAGTTTGGCGCCGTTTTCTGCAATCAGGCGCTTGGCCTCTTTGCCAGATTTCGCCAGGCCAGACTGTACGATCAGTTGCACGATGGATATCGGTAAGTCTGCTTCGCCGACCGTTAGGGTCGGCAGATCGTCCCCGACGCCACCTTTTTCGAACACTTCGCGAGCGGTGGCCTCGGCATTTGCCGCTGCCTCTGTCCCGTGCAGCAAGGAGGTGACCTCGTTTGCCAGGCGGATCTTGGCCTCGTTGATCTCGGACCCCTGCAATGCGCCAAGGCGGTCACACTCATCCACAGGCAGTTCGGTGTACAGCTTAAGGAACCGCCCAACATCCGCGTCGGTGGTGTTGCGCCAGAACTGCCAGAACTCATAGGGCGAGCGCATCTCGGCATTCAGCCAGACTGCACCGTCTTGCGATTTGCCCATCTTCTTGCCATCGCTGGTGGTCAGCAAGGGTGAGGTCAGGCCATAAATCTCGTTATCCAACACGCGACGGGTCAGGTCGATACCGTTGACGATATTGCCCCACTGATCGCTACCGCCAAGCTGTAGGACACAGCCATAGCGACGGTTCAGTTCAAGGAAGTCATAGGCCTGCAGGATCATGTAATTGAATTCGAGGAAGGACAGCGATTGCTCGCGGTCCAGCCGGGATTTCACCGATTCAAAGGCCAACATCCGGTTGACCGAGAAATGCCGGCCGATGTCGCGCAGGAAGTCGAGGTAATTTAGGTCGTCCAGCCACTCTTCGTTGTTCAGCATCAGTGCTGCGTTTTCTGCGCCGCTATCATAGTCGATATAGGCGGCAAACACCTTTCTGATGCCTGCGATATTGGCGTTGATCTGGTCCGGGCCCAGCAGGGGACGCTCATCTGACCGGAAGGACGGATCGCCCACCTTCGTGGTGCCGCCGCCCATCAGGGTGATCGGCTTATGACCTGTTTTCTGGAACCAGCGAAGCATCATGATCTGGATCAGGCTGCCCACATGCAGGGACTTTGCCGTTGCATCAAACCCGATATACGCCGACTGACACCCGCTGATCAGCGCCTCGTCAAGGCCCTGATAATCGGTGCAGTCAGCCAGAAAGCCGCGCTCGATCATCGTGGCGATGAAATCCGATTTGGGGTGGTAGGTCATATCGTGCCCTTTGGGTTAATGTTGCGGGGCAGTGTATAGGCGGTGGGGATGACAAGGAAAAGGCACCTTATCCAAGAAAAACACGCGGCTTTTGTGATCTGGCTTGCCTTGGGTTTGCGTTAACGTGCAGGTTGTGGGCAACGCGACGACATAACGGGCGCGAACAGGCGAAAGAGGGCTGGCGTGGGTCGGGCAATTAGCAAATCAGGCGTATTGACTGCATTGGGTGCAATGTCGGGGACCTCGCTGGATGGCGTGGACGCGGCGGTGATCAAAACGGACGGTTACAGAATTCTTGGCTTTGGGCCCACCGGATACCGCGCCTATTCAGATGCAGAGCGGAAAACGCTTCGCGCAGCACTGGGGCAGTGGCACGGCCCCGAGGTGGATGCCGCGGCGGAATTGGTCACGCTTGCCCATGCCGAAATACTGGCCGACTTCGACAAGATTGACCTGATAGGGTTTCACGGTCAGACCCTAGCACATGAACCAAGCGGGCGCGGTACGTTGCAGGTGGGTGACGGCGATGGCCTGACGCAGGCCTTGGGTGTCCCCGTCGTTTGGGATTTCCGCAGCGATGATGTGGCGATGGGGGGCGAGGGCGCTCCGCTTGCGCCCTTTTACCACTTTGCCTGTGCCAAGTGGATTGAGGCCAACCAACCGCTTTGTTTTCTGAACCTGGGCGGGGTCGGGAACCTGACCTATGCAGATCCCAGGTTTGATGGCCCTGAGATACCAGGTGCGCTGTTGGCTTTTGACACCGGTCCGGCCAACGCACCGGTTGATGATCTGATGCAGGAACGTCTGGGTCTGCCCATGGATCGCGACGGCGCGATTGCGCGCGGCGGCAGGGTCGAGGCCGGAGCACTTGAACTGTTTCTGGCAGAGCCTTTCTTTAACAGGATGCCGCCGAAATCGCTGGACCGAAACGACTTTGCCGAGATGATCCGCCTAGTTCAGGAATTATCAGATGCTGATGCAGTTGCCACGCTTACCGGCATGTGCGCCGCCGGAGTTGCGCAAGGGATCGAGCATTGCCCGGAACCGCCGTCGCGTGTGTTGGTGACAGGAGGGGGACGGCATAACCCGGTCCTGATGGAGATGCTGCGCGTTTCGCTGGATTGTCCGGTAGAGCCGGTCGAAGCGGTTGGTCTGGATGGAGATATGCTGGAAGCACAGGCCTTTGCCTATCTTGCTGTCCGTGTCGCGCGCGGGCTGCCGACCTCTTGCCCCGGCACCACAGGGGTCAAGGCGCTGGTCGGGGGCGGGATGGTCAGCGTTCCATCGAGCGAACGTAGTCTGACGTAAATTCTGAATACCCCTCAGAAGTCGATTTCAGATGTGCTTTGGTCCAGTCATGCAGCGTTGGCAGCTGGTGAAACGGCACGTTTGGAAAGGCGTGGTGTTCTGCGTGATAGGGCATGTTCCAGGCCAGAAATCGGACCAATCGGTTGGTGAACGTAGTGCGCGAGTTTTCAAGCATATTCGCCACCGGCGGGCAGAGGCCGTGTTCCGCAAGCAGGTACAGCCGAAGAACGGGCTGTGCCACCAAGACCGGCAACAGCCATAAGCTGACCACCAAAGGAGACACCAGCAGGCTTGCCCCTGCAAGCGCGTAAATGGCCAGCAGGACACGGGCCTCAATCCGCATGGCCTTATGTTGGCGATGCGGCAAATAGGGCGCCTCGATCCGGCCCATTGCGTTACTGATCAGAACGCTCGTCATCCCAGACCAGTAAGGCCAACCACTCAGATAGATCATCAGGCTGGGCCAGCTGTCGGGTCGCGGTTTGCCACCCAGCTCTGGATCTTTGTCCGGGTGGTTGGTCCATTTGTGATGTGCAAGGTGATAGTATCGAAACCAGGTAAAGGGCAGGGCGATTGGGATTGAGACAAGATGCCCAACCGCGTCATTCATCCAGCCGGTCCTAAACGGCGTTTTGTGGGTGCATTCATGGCTGAGGGTGAACAGAAACACCAGCAACACGCCTTGCGCCAGGATCAGCAGCGGCCAGAGCGGGATTTGCACGGCGATGCCTGTGCTGGTTGTGAATAACACCAATAGATACAGTACCAAGTGCCTCAGACCCGCCGCGTCAGACCGCATCTGCAGCCGGTCTTTGGCCTCGGCTGGGAGTGATGCGATGAGGGCGCGGTGATCCATCGGTCAGCCTCGGGGGATGTCGAACCCTGGAGCGGCGAGCTCGAACCCGTCAAACTCAAACCCCGGGGACACGGTGCAAGAGACCAGCGTGTAGGCCCCCGTGCTGCGCGCGGCCTGCCAGTGATCCTTGGGCACGATCAGTTGTGGTGCGCCTTGCGACAGGTCCGGGGTCAGCATGTGGTCGGTCGCCGGGCCAGTTTCGGTTGCGCTGAGCGACAGCACCAAGGGCGCCCCCGCGTGATACAGCCAGATCTCGGTCGCATCGACGCGGTGCCAATGGCTGGCCTCGCCCTGGGCCAGCAGAAAATAGATACAGGTCCCGGTGGCGCGGCCGTGGTTATCAGCGCGCCAGGTTTCACGGAACCAGCCGCCTTCGGGGTGGCGTTGCAGATTCAGATGTTGAATGATCTCTTGTGCGGTCATGGGGCCTCGGTCGTTTCAGGGCGATTATGCACGGGATTGGACGATCCGCTATGGTATTCGTCCCGATCAGGAATATGTTTGGAACATGACTCTGATGATCCCCTTCGACAACAGTTACGCCCGTTTGCCAAACAGCTTTTATGCGCGGCAAGCGCCGGTGCCGGTTCGTGCGCCTCGCTTGATTGCTTTCAACTCCGATCTTGCGCAGATTCTGAGAATCACGCCCGGCGAGGTGCATGAAATGGCCGAGGCCTTTTCCGGCAACGCCCTGCCAGAGGGGGCAGAACCGATTGCACAGCTCTATTCAGGGCATCAGTTCGGAAATTATAACCCCCAGCTTGGGGACGGGCGCGCGGTTTTGCTGGGCGAGACAGTTGGGACGGATGGCGTTCGACGGGATATCCAGTTGAAGGGATCAGGCCCGACGCCGTTTTCCCGACAGGGTGACGGACGTGCATGGCTGGGCCCGGTGCTGCGCGAGTATGTGGTGTCCGAGGCGATGCACGCACTGGGCATCCCGACCACACGGGCGCTGGCCGCCGTTGAGACTGGCGAGGCCATTTTTCGAGAAGGTCCAATGCCTGGTGCGATCCTGACCCGTGTCGCACAAAGCCACCTGCGCGTAGGTAGCTTTCAGATCTTCGCCGCGCGTGGACAGTTGGACAGTCTGCGTCGACTGACAGATTATGCCATCCAGCGCCATTACCCGCAGGCCGACGGCCCGATGGGTCTTTTGCGCGCTGTTGTCGACGCACAATCGCAGTTGATTGCCGCATGGATGAGTGTGGGATTCATCCATGGGGTGATGAACACTGACAACTGCTCAATCTCAGGCGAAACCATTGATTACGGCCCTTGCGCCTTCATGGATAACTATCATCCCAATACCGTCTACAGCTCGATCGACCGCATGGGTCGCTATGCCTATTCCAACCAGCCCGAAATCGCTGTCTGGAATGCAGCGCAACTGGCGACTGCGTTAATCCAGCAGTTCGACGATAAAGAGGCCGCCGTCGCTGAGGCCACCGAAATCGTCCACGGGATGCCGGATCTTATGCAGCAAAATTGGCTTGCAAGGTTCCGGGCAAAGATCGGTCTTGAGATGCATGGAGACGGCGATTTTGAGATGATCTCGGACTTGCTGAAACGCATGGCTCAGAACCAGGCGGATTTCACCAATACCTTCCGGGCGCTGGGCGGCGATCAGGCGCGGGATCAATTCACCGATCCGCAGGCCTTTGATCAATGGGCAGACGGTTGGCGGTCGCGGCTGTCTCGTGAAAAAAAACCTGCTGAGGTGATTAACAAGGCCAATCCGGCCTTTATCCCGCGCAACCACCGGGTTGAACAGATGATCCAGGCGGCGGTACAGGGGGATTTTGACCCATTCCACCGGCTGAACAATGTGCTGTCCCGGCCCTATGAGGATCAACCCGGCGCTTTGGATCTGACACGGCCACCGGCACAGGATGAGGTTGTTCAGGCGACCTTCTGCGGTACATGAGTTCCTCACACCTGTTTTCGCAGTCAGCTACGTCGGTGTTTCGCCATGCGCTTGCTTTGGTGAAGCCGGCTTGCAATCAACGATGAGCAGCGCAATCCTGCGATCTCAAACGAACTTTCAGGAACCCATGTCTCAGACCGCAATCCTGCGCATCGCCAGCTATAATATTCAGAAATGTGTCGGACTGGATCTACGCCGACAGCCCCAGAGGATTCTTCAGGTCATCGAAAGCCTGCAGGCCGATATTGTCGTCTTGCAAGAGGCCGACAAACGATTGCCTCCGCGCCCTGCGGCCCTGCCGCATTTCATGCTGGACGAAGCGGGATGGCAGATCGTTGATTTGGGTGGGGCTGGCAGCTTGGGGTGGCATGGGAATGCAGTGATCTGGCGGGGTGATGCGATCCGTGTCCGGCAGACCGGGCATCACGAATTACCGGGGCTGGAACCGCGTGGAGCTGTCAGGGTCGAGTTTGACACACCAATCGGTCCGCTTCGGGTGATGGGCATGCATCTGGGGCTCTTACCCGCCTCACGCCGTCAGCAAATCACCCACCTCAGACGGTGCGATGCGAATCTTGAGGATTTGCCAACTGTCTGGGCTGGGGATTTCAATGAATGGTCCCGACAGCCGGTTCTGGATCACCTGGCCCCGGATATGCACTTTCTTCCACCATTCCCCAGCTTTCCAGCGGCACAGCCGCTGGGCGCGCTGGATCGGATCGCGCTCGGCGCGGGGCTTGAGGCTGTTTTGCATGGCGTGCATTCGGTGCGACCAGCGCATATCGCCTCGGATCACTTGCCAATCTGGGCCGATCTACGGCTTGTAGCTTAGCCGGTAAATCCCCTGTAGCGCCGATCACGCATACGGTTTAATACAGAGAACCGAATATATGCCGAGGGTTCCTATGTCCGACACGATCATCGCCCGTTGCGAAGCCAAAGGCCTGCGTATGACAGGACAGCGCCGCACGATTGCACAGGTGCTGCAACAAAGCGATGATCATCCCGATGTCGAAGAGCTCTATTCGCGCGCCTCGCAGGTTGATTCTGGTATTTCCATCGCCACCGTCTATCGGACCGTCAAACTGTTCGAAGAGGCCGGGATTCTAGAGCGTCTAGAATTCGGTGATGGTCGCGCGCGGTACGAGGATGCCGAACGGGACCATCATGATCACTTGATCGACATGCAGTCAGGTGAAGTCATCGAATTTGTAGACCCTGAGATCGAAGCGCTACAGGAAAAGATTGCAGCTAAGCTTGGCTACAAGCTGAAAGGGCACCGGCTGGAACTGTATGGCGTTCCGCTGGACCACGACTGATCCATCACAAAAAACGAACGGCCTGCGCACGGGAATTCATGATTCCCAGGCGGATATTGCTTGCCTGACCGCCCGGCATCGGCTTTTGCTTGGATAGGGTCGGTTGAACGCGCCGCAATATTCTACGGACAAAACTATGAACAACGTGAACGGCATTTTGCTGGTCGTCGGCGCAATGGCGGCATTTGCACTTGAAGATATGTTCATCAAACACCTGTCGGTCACAGTGCCAACAGGACAGATCATGGTTCTTTTGGGCCTTTCCTGTGGTCTGGTCTTTGTTGGTATGGCGGTGTTCACCCGCAAACGCATCTTTGATGCTGCCGCGTGGCAGACTTTGCCCCTGATACGTGCGCTCTGCGAGGGGTTTGGGGCCGTGGCTTTTGTGACCGCGCTGTCTCTGGTCGATTTGTCAACGGTTGCCGCGGTGTTTCAGGCAATGCCTTTGGTCGTTACAATGGGGGCGGCGTTGTTCCTGGGCGAGCAGGTTGGATGGCGGCGATGGAGCGCAATCGGCGTCGGTTTCATCGGTGTTCTCTTGATCATCCGACCGGGGCTGGACGGGTTCCAGCCGGAAACCCTGTTCGTGGTGGCCAGCGTTGTGGCCATTGCCGCCCGCGATCTGATCACACGCAGACTGGACGCACGCGTGGCCTCAGCCGTGGTGGCGATGCAGGCTTACGGAGCGGTGACGCTTGCCGGTCTAGTGCTGATCTCGATGGCCGGCCAGCCGGTCGTTGCACTGAACCAGGCGCAATTCGGGCCGTTCCTGGGCGCGATTGGATTTGGTGTTCTGGGGTATTACGGGATTGTCAGTGCAATGCGGATTGGCGATGCCTCGGCCCTGACCCCGTTCCGATACACCCGGCTGGTGTTCTCCATCGCAGCCGGAATGCTGATGTTCGGCGAGCGCCCGGATATGATGACGGTTGCCGGTGCCTCGCTGATCCTGGGGTCGGGGCTTTATACCTTCCTGCGCGAACGGCGCTTGGCGCGGTCACTGGCTGTCGCGGCCTGACGGATCGTCGCAGGTTTGCGCAAACACGCTCTCAGACCTGTGTTAGCGATAACATGAGTGGTTTACTTTTTGCCCTGTACTGATATGAGGCTGGCAACTGATTGCAGCCACAGGGACGGGCCTCATGAGCACCATCATCGACATCCATGCACGCGAAATTCTGGACAGCCGGGGCAACCCAACGGTCGAAGTGGACGTGATCCTGGAAGACGGCACCATGGGCCGGGCAGCTGTCCCATCGGGCGCCTCGACCGGTGCCTATGAGGCGGTCGAAAAGCGTGATGGCGACAAATCGCGCTATATGGGCAAGGGCGTGCTCGAAGCGGTTGCCGCCGTAAATGGTGAGATCGCCGAAGAACTGGTTGGGTTCGACGCGACCGAGCAGGTGGCGATCGACCAGACTATGATCGAACTGGACGGCACCGAAAACAAAGGCCGTCTCGGCGCAAACGCCATCTTGGGCGTTTCGCTGGCAACGGCCAAGGCGGCAGCGGATTTCACCACGCAGCCGCTGTTCCGCTATGTCGGCGGCACCTCGGCCCGTATCCTGCCCGTGCCGATGATGAACATCATCAACGGTGGCGAACATGCCGACAACCCGATCGACATTCAGGAATTTATGATCATGCCGACCTCGGCCGCGAATATCCGCGACGCGGTGCGCATGGGGTCCGAGGTGTTCCACACTCTGAAGAAAGAGCTGTCGTCGGCAGGTCTTGCCACAGGTGTCGGCGACGAGGGCGGCTTTGCCCCCAACATCGCCAGCACGCGCGAGGCACTGGATTTCATTCTGAAATCCATCGAAAAGGCGGGCTACAAGCCGGGTGAGGAAATCCATCTGGCTTTGGATTGCGCCGCGACCGAGTATTACAAAGACGGCAAATACGTCCTGTCCGGTGAGGGCAAGAGCCTGACCTCGGAAGAAAATGCCGACTATCTGGCCGCTCTGGTCAAAGACTATCCGATCATCTCAATCGAAGACGGTATGTCTGAGGATGACTGGGACGGCTGGAAAGCCCTGACGGACGCCATCGGCGACAAGGTGCAACTGGTGGGCGACGATCTGTTCGTCACCAACCCCACGCGACTGGCGGAAGGGATTGAACGCGGCTGTGCCAACTCGATGCTGGTCAAGGTGAACCAGATCGGATCGCTGACCGAGACGCTGCGCGCCGTCGATATGGCCCATCGCGCACGCTATACCAATGTGATGTCG
The DNA here is from genome assembly GCF_059611885.1 of Ruegeria sp. CDSA193. Taxonomy (NCBI): domain Bacteria; kingdom Pseudomonadati; phylum Pseudomonadota; class Alphaproteobacteria; order Rhodobacterales; family Roseobacteraceae; genus Ruegeria; species Ruegeria sp. CDSA193. The sequence goes on from NZ_JBXWPN010000004.1 coordinate 323,119, forward strand.
CACCGCTCGGGCGAGACCGAAGATGCCACGATTGCCGATCTGGCAGTGGCCACGAATTGCGGTCAGATCAAAACCGGATCACTGGCGCGGTCAGATCGGTTAGCCAAGTATAATCAACTGATCCGTATCGAAGAATCTCTGGGTGAGATTGCCGAATACGCAGGGGCCTCAATCCTCAAGCGCTGAAACCTGTAAGCCTGAATTTTGATTGCCTGGCCTGTGGAAATGGGCCGGGCTTTATTGTGTTGGATTGCAGGTTTTGCCCATGTCTAAATCTCAAATCGGCACTTTAGCATGATTGGGTCAGAAGAAACTTGGGAGGTTATGAATAGTATTATCTAGATATATTAATGACTTATATACGGGTTCTGCGCTGGCGATCCTTATGTGTGAACTTTTTCCTTTTTGTTCTGTAGTGCGCATTCGTATCATATTGAAATAACAGATAAGGGGAACACTATGAATGGTTCGAAACTTCTTCTGGTAGCGTCTGCACTCAGCACTGTATTTCTGGTTGCTTGCTCAGAGCCTGGAACATATCCGATCACCGGTACGGCAGTGTCCCCTGACGATCCGGTGGCAAACCTTGAAGCACCGGTTTACATCCGTCGCGGTGAGGCCCGGTAGGGCCTTCAATCTTTCGCGGGTGGCCTTGTTGTTCAGCCACACAGAAATGGATCAAAGGGTTTTGCTCATCAGCATATAGCGGTCACGAGGCTTGAAACCTGTGCGTAGATACAGTTTCTGTGCCGTCTCGTTTGTACGATCGACTTCAAGATGCAAGGCTGTGAGCCCCGCGCTCGCCAACGCCTTGGGCAAATCCAGCAAGACTTCAGACGCAATTCCGCGCCCTCGCACGGCAGGACGAATATAGATCTCATCCACGAATCCATCCATGCCGCCGAATTCAACCGACCACCCAAAGGTCAGGATGACATAGCCCAAGGGTGCGCGACCGGGGCCAATCAGGTAGATGCACCCAAAAGGTATTCCCTCGAGAAGAGGCGCAAGCGCATTGCGCGTCTGATCGGCATCCTGGGTAATGCCTTCTTCGGCGTGAAAGGCGGCGACCAGACCAACCAGACGTTCCAGATCCTCGGGGCGGGCAAGGCGAAGTGCGGCGCTCATAGTCGGGCCAGCCGATCCGTGAGCAGTTCAAAAAACCCGCCAGCGTCAATTTCTCCGATAAACAGGGCGTTGGGTTTTCTGTCGGTAACACCCCACCAATCGGCAACTGTCATGCCCAAGGTCAGCTTTGATTGGGTCTCTACCTCGACATTCACCAGCCGCCCGGTAAACAGTTCGGGTTTGATAAGATAGGCTGTCACGCAAGGGTCGTGTAACGGAGCACCTTCCGAGCCGTATTTGTTCTTGTCGAACCTTTCAAAGAAATCGGTCATCTCGGCCACCGCGACACCGGCCTTGTTTCCTATTGCACGGAAGGCATCGTTGCGCGTCTTGGTCACCAGAGCTTTATGCGTGACATCAAGCGACATCACCACAATGGGGCGTCCAGATTTGAACACAATATCAGCGGCTTCTGGATCGACGTAAATGTTAAATTCGGCGGTTGGGGTGATGTTTCCAACTTCGAAATATGCCCCTCCCATCAAAACGATCTCTTGAACCCGGTCCACGATGTCAGGCGCTTTGCGGAACGCTGTGGCGATGTTGGTCAATGGCCCAAGGGGACAGAGCGTAACGGAGCCCGGTTCATGCGCGCGCAACGTGTCGATGATGAAATCGACGGCATGTCCTTCGGACAGCGGCATCTGCGGATCCGGCAGAACCGGCCCATCCAAGCCAGTTTTGCCATGCACATGCTCTGCTGTGATCAGGGGGCGCTCTAATGGGCGGTCGCATCCGGCATAGACGGGGGTCTGGGTATGGCCAGCTAATTCGCAGACAATACGCGCGTTTTTGGCGGTTAGCTCTAAGGGTACGTTGCCAGCGACTGCGGTAATGCCCAAAACCTCAATTTCGTCGGGGCTGGCAAGCGCCAGCAGAATGGCGACGGCATCGTCCTGTCCCGGATCGGTGTCTATAATGATTTTGCGAGCGGGCATGATCGTCTCCGGAGGTCGTGAAGGTGGGACACTCGCAAGTGTCCGAGAGCTTGTCTAGCGGTTTTACGTTCCGGCCTCGGCCTTTGCCGGCGGGAGTTTGCCATTGGCCCGATGTTCCTCGATCTTTACCTCGTCCCAAAGCGCGTCCATCTCTTCCAGCGTGCTTTCTGTTGGGGTTTTTCCCCGTGCAGCCAGGCGCGACTCGACCTGCTCGAACCGGCGGGTGAACTTGGCGTTGGTCCGACGCAGGGCGGTTTCGGGCTCGACCCCAAGATGGCGGCCCAGATTGACCATAACGAATAGCAGATCGCCGAACTCATCCTCTAACGCATCCGCATCCATGCGGTCGCGTGCCTCTTCCAGCTCGGCAGCCTCTTCGGTTATCTTGGCCAGCACATGGCTGGCATCGGGCCAGTCGAATCCAACACGGGCGGCACGTTTCTGCAATTTGAGAGCACGCAGCAGGGCGGGCAGGTTGGCGGCGACACCGTCCAACGCGCCTTGTTGTTCTTTACCAGCACGCTCGGCTGCTTTGATGGCTTCCCAGTCCAGTGTTTGCTGCTCTGCCGATTTGTCGCGGGATTCGTCGCCAAAGACATGCGGGTGCCGGGCGACCATCTTGTCCGACATGGTGCGCACCACGTCCTGAAAGGTGAAATGCCCGGCTTCTTCGGCCATTTGTGCATGAAAGACAGACTGGAACAGCAGATCCCCAAGTTCGCCCTTCAGCTCATCATAAGCCTCACGTTCGATGGCATCAGCGACCTCATAAGCCTCTTCGATTGTGTAAGGAGCGACCGTGCCGAAATCCTGCTCGATATCCCATGGGCAGCCGGTTTGAGGGTCGCGCAGTCGGCGCATGATCTCTAACAAGCGTTCGATGCCAGCATCGCTGTCATGGATCAGAGGATTTTCGGCCATTGCGAACCCTTTCGTTCCGGTGTCAGATGCATCCATTCCGCAGTCACGATCAGGAGTCCACCCCAGATGCCCGTCGTCAACCGAATTGCCGATTTCTCTGCCGATATGGCCGCATGGCGCCAGCATCTGCATACGATCCCCGAGCTTGCCTTTGAATGCCACGAAACCGCAGCCTTTGTTGCTGACCGGCTGCGTGAGTTTGGTGTCGATGAACTGCACGAGGGGATCGCCACTACAGGGATAGTCGCGATCATCAACGGGCAGGGTGAGGGGCCGACGATTGGTCTGCGCGCCGATATGGATGCTCTGCCGATCCCGGAGGAAACAGGGGTCACCTATCAATCGACCAAGCCCGGAAACATGCATGCCTGCGGCCATGACGGGCACACCACAATGCTGTTGGGCGCGGCGCGCTATCTGGCGGAAACCCGAAATTTCCGTGGACGCGTGGCGCTGATCTTTCAACCGGCCGAAGAAGAGGGTGGTGGCGCGGGCGTCATGGTCGAAGAGGGGATTATGGACCGGTTCGACATTTCCCAAATCTATGCATTGCACAATGCGCCTGGAATTCCCGAAGGATCCTTTCAGACAACCCCCGGGCCGATCATGGCTGCTGTTGATACGTTCGAAGTTCACATTCAGGGCCTTGGTGGCCATGGTGCCATGCCGCATGAAACCCGGGATCCGGTGATGGCGGCCTGCGGTATCGCCCAGGCGATTCAGACCATCGTCAGTCGTAACAACTATGCTTTGGACAGTCTGGTGGTCTCGGTCACGCAAATCCATACCGGCACCGTGAACAACGTGATCCCCGATACCGCCTATATCAACGGCACCGTGCGAACCTTTGATCCGACGGTGCAGAAAATGGTGATGGAGCGGATGGAGCAGATCGTGCAGGGCCAGGCCCAATCCTATGGGGTCGAGGCGCGGCTGGATTATGATGTGAACTACCCCGCCACCATCAATGACCCCGACAAGACCGGTTTTGCCGCCGGAATCGCGCGTGACATTGCCGGTGATGACCGCGTGATGACCAATGTCGACGCGATGATGGGGGCCGAGGATTTTTCATACATGCTGCAGTCGCGCCCCGGCGCTTACCTGTTTCTGGGGCAAGGCGAGGGGGCCGGACTGCATCATCCGAAATACAACTTCAACGACGACATCGCGCCGGTTGGGGCGTCTTTCTTTGCGCGGATCGTCGAAAAGGCCCAGCCTTTGGGCTGACAGGAGAAAGACATGGCACTGGAAGATTCAAAGAATTTCGTCGACGAGGCGTTTACCAATCCTGAACTGAAAGGCGTCTCGTACGAGAATACTTTCGGGGGGGCGATGTCATTTTTGCGCCGCTTGTATACCAAGGATCTGACCGGGATTGATATCGCCGTAACCGGCGTGCCATTTGATCAGGCGGTGACGAACCGCCCCGGTACGCGTCTTGGGCCACGCGCCATCCGCGAGGCCAGCACGTTGCAATCCCCGGATGAGCCTTATGGCTGGCCGTTTGATGCGCTAAGCGAATTGGCAATCGTGGATTACGGGGACATGGCTTATGACTACGCCAATATACCTGCCTTTCCGGACACATTGACGGACCACATTCGCACAATTCTCAACGCTGACGTGGCCTCGGTGACGCTTGGTGGGGACCACTATATCAGCTTTCCGATCCTGAAGGCCTATGCCGAGAAATACGGGCCGATGTCCTTGCTGCAATTTGATGCGCATACGGATACATGGGCTGACGACGACATGTCCCGCGTGGATCATGGGACCATGTTCTACAAGGCGGTCAAATCAGGGATAGTGGACCCTAAGCGTTCCGTTCAAGTGGGTATTCGTACGACGAACGAAGATACTTTGGGGGTCAACATCATTGACGCTCGGGAGGTGTATGAGTCCGGTCCCGCCGCCGTGGCGCAAAAGATCAAAGGCATTCTTGGTGACAACCCTGTTTACCTGAGCTTCGATATCGACGGTCTGGACCCGGCCTTTGCGCCTGGCACGGGAACGCCGGTCTGGGGTGGACTGAGTTCGATTCAGGCCCAGATCATCCTGCGCGACATTGCTGGGATCAACATCAAAGGCGGGGACGTGGTCGAGGTTTCGCCGCCCTATGACACCTCAGGTGCGACAGCGATTGCAGGCGCACATGTGGCGACGCAAATCATTTGCCTGCTGGGATGGAACAAGCTGAAGCCTTAACCTTTGGTTAGCCATCTTTCCGGTATCAGGTTAGCAGCAGGGCAGGACGGAAGACATAACGGCATGACACAATTCAACCAACCAATCAGCGGTAACGATCTGGCGCGTTTTTCCGGCCCAAACACGTTTATGCGCCTGCCGCAGGCGGATACGTTGGCCGGATTGGATGTGGCCGTAATAGGCATACCGATGGACATTGGCACCTCTTGGCGGTCGGGGACACGGTTCGGACCGAAACAGATCCGCAGCGAAAGTGCGATGCTGCGGCCTTACAATATGGCCACCTTTGCGGCCCCCTTCGACAGCCTGCAAATCGCCGACATCGGCGATCTGGCAATCAACACCTTTTCGCTGTCCGACAGTCTGAGGATCATCAAGGAAAGCTATGACGCGATTCTGGCGCAGGGTGTGACACCTGTGGCGATGGGGGGCGATCACTCGATCACCTTGCCGATCCTTCGGGCGATAGCCGCGAAACACGGGCCTGTGGCGCTGGTCCATGTGGATGCCCATGCGGATGTAAATGATGAGATGTTTGGCGAAAAGGAAACCCATGGCACCGTTTTCCGGCGTGCCTATGAAGAAGGGCTGATCGTGCCGGAAAAAACCTTTCAGATCGGCATCCGAGGCTCTGGCTATGCGGCATCGGACTTTACCGAGGCCAAAGGGTGGGGCTTTCGCCAATACCCCGCATGGGAGCTTTGGCAGCAGAACCTGACGGTCATGGGCGCGCAGATACGCAATGAGATCGGGGATCATCCGGTCTATATCACCTATGACATTGACAGTCTGGACCCGTCTTTCGCCCCCGGAACCGGCACGCCCGAGATCGCCGGGTTAACCACACCGCAGGCGCTGCAACTGATCCATGCCCTGGGCGGGGCAAATGTGGTTGGGTGTGATCTGGTCGAGGTTTCTCCGCCGTATGATCCCTCTGGCAATACGGCGCTGACCGCTGCCAATCTGCTGTTTGAATTGCTGTGCATATTGCCAGGCGTGACGTCACGGTAGGGATCACGGCAGTCTCTTGTTTGCTATGCGGAACTGCATATGGTTCCGCAATCTAACAGAGTGGAAAAGATGAAAATGACGCTGTGGCTGATTGCGGGTCTGATTGTCCTTGTGGGGGCGTATATACGGCTTGCGCCGTCTGATCCCGCCATCTGGCACAATGCCCCCGTCGGCGACGCGAACAGGGACCTCCGTGGTGGCGTCGCGCGAGTACTTGAAACGGGGCCGGACGGGTTGGCGCAGTTGAACGAAATCGCAATGGCCTCACCACGTACAAAGGTTCTGGCCGGGTCAGTTGATGACGGGATGGTCACCTATATCACCCGTACCAAAGTGATAGGTTTTCCGGACTACACAACCGCCCAGCAGAACGGCGATACACTGCGCATCTATGGCAGGTTGCGCTTTGGACGCTCAGATTTTGGGGTAAACCGAAACCGCGTTGATGGCTGGCTCGCGCGTATGCAGCCCTGAGGACAGGCATCCTTCCTGTACCTCGCGCCACATCGGAACGTTCAGTGACATCTGACATTGTGCAGTGAAAATGCGACCGTCGACCTGCAGGCAGATCATCTCGCCCAATTCAACGCGTGACCCGGATTTGTCAGTGCAATAGCAGTCCTGTACCTTGCCGCCGGGACCGACGACATCGGCCATCACGGGCGTCGCAAAAAGCGATAGAACCAGAACCAACCGTCTCATGCGGGGCAGCTTAGCATACGGACAGCCCTTGACCATAGCCCCGGATTAGGAGACACCGCCCGGATGATCCCCGAAGAACGCCTTGAACAGATAACTCAGCGATTCCAATACCTCGAAGCGGCCATGGCAGATGGTGCTTTGGGCGGCGATATTGCTGTGCTGGCCAAGGAATATTCGGACCTCAAGCCGGTGGTCGATCAGATCATGGCATGGCGCCAGCTGGTCACTGACCTTGCCGAGGCCGAGGCGATGTTGGCCGATCCCGATATGAGGGAGCTGGCCGAAGAGGAAATCCCCAACCTGCAGGCCCAAATCCCCGGTGCCGAAAACGCCCTGCAACTGGCCTTGTTGCCTAGGGATGCCGCTGATGCGCGTCCGGCCATGTTGGAAATCCGCCCTGGAACCGGCGGTGATGAGGCTGCGCTTTTTGCGGGCGATCTGCTGCGCATGTATCAGCGGTATTCCGAAGCGCGCGGCTGGAAATTCGAGATCCTCGAAGAGCAGGCGTCGGATCTGGGCGGCATCAAAGAGGTGGTTGCCCATATTAAGGGCGACAACGTCTTTGCCCGTTTGAAATACGAATCCGGTGTTCACCGGGTGCAGCGGGTGCCGGAGACCGAAAGTGGCGGGCGCATTCATACCTCGGCGGCGACCGTGGCGGTTCTGCCCGAGGCCGAAGATGTCGATATTCAGATCGACGCCAATGATATCCGTATCGACACGATGCGCAGCTCGGGTGCGGGTGGGCAGCACGTGAACACCACCGATTCGGCCGTGCGGATTACACACTTGCCCACCGGGCTTGTGGTGACCAGCTCCGAGAAATCTCAACACCGCAATCGCGAGATCGCGATGCAGGTTCTGAAGACTCGACTCTATGATCAGGAGCGTCAGCGGATTGACAGCGAACGCTCGGCAGATCGGGCGAACCAGGTCGGGTCTGGCGACCGGTCGGAACGGATTAGGACCTATAATTTTCCGCAAGGCCGCATGACGGACCACAGGATCAATCTGACGCTGTACAAGTTGGATCAGGTGATGCAGGGCGATCTGGATGAGGTAATCGACGCATTGACCGCGGATGATCAGGCGCGTCTCCTGGCCGAGATGGCGCAATGACCGGCGGCCAGACAGCGGCTCAGGCCATGGTGGCCGCTACGGCAAGATTGCGTGCGGCTGGTGTGGCTGATCCGGCGCGGGATGCGCGGGTTCTACTCGCCCACGCCGCCCGGATCGAAGCAAGTCGCGTGACACTGATTACACCCGAAGAGCTTTTACCGGATATTGCTGAACGATACGAGCAACTGATCTCGCTTCGGGCCATTCGTGTGCCCGTTTCTCACCTGTTGGGGGAACGTGAGTTTTACGGCCGTCGGTTCAAAGTTAGCCGGGACGTGCTGGATCCACGGCCGGAAACAGAGACCCTGATCGAAGCCGCGCTGAGCGAACCCTTTGACTATGTCCTCGATCTGGGGGTTGGATCGGGGTGCATCCTGATCACATTGCTGTCCGAACGCACCAGTGCATCGGGTATTGGTGTGGATCTGAGTGAGGCGGCCTGCCTACAGGCCAGTGCAAATGCCGTGCAACACGATGTTCAGAACCGGATCGAAATTAAGCAATCCGATTGGTTTGGAGACATTGAAGCTAAATTTGACCTGATTGTTTCAAACCCGCCCTATATTTCCCTTCCGGAAATGGACACCCTGGCACCTGAAGTGCGGGACCATGAGCCGCGGATGGCATTGACAGACGAAGGTGACGGCTTGGGGGCCTACCGCAGGATTGCTGCCGCCGCCCCGGATTTTCTATTGCCCCATGGTCGGTTACTTGTCGAAATCGGACCCGAGCAAGGGCAAAGCGTCGCATCTTTGTTCGACGCAGCAGGATTGACAGACGTACGGATCATTCCCGATCTGGATGGTCGCGACCGCGTCGTTTTCGCCAGAATGCCTTCATGACGGAACGTTCTGAGGCCGAAATGCGCCGATTGATATAAAAAAGGTACAAAAATTGGGACAAACCTCTTGTCTGCACGCTCTGGACGTGTTTACTCAGGTGTAGTCAGAGAGGTTGACGCTGTTACAGCGGGCCCCTGACGCCAAGCCCAAAAAAGTCGACATCGTGTCATAGCTAAGCCCTTGAGCAGTGCAAGACGCGAACTGATCGGCAGCGAACGACAAGGCTGACTAAAGTAGATGAGATCTTCCAAATCCCGCTCTCGGGCAAAGAATAACCGCAATCGTCCTTCTGGCGGCAACGTCGTAAACCGAGTTTTCGACAGTTCGGGCCCAGAGGGCAAAGTGCGTGGCACGCCGCAACAGATTATTGATAAATATAATCAGCTTGCACGCGATGCTCAGTTGTCTAACGACCGTGTAGCTGCCGAAAACTTTCAGCAGCACGCCGAACATTACCTGCGTTTGCTTAGCGAAGCTCAGCGTGAAATGGATGCACGCCGTGAGGAGCAAGAGCGTCAGAATCGCGAACGCCAGGCTGAGCGGGATCGTGAGCGTGCCGAGCGTCAGGAACGCGAAACCGTCCGCCAGTCGGATCCCGCTGAGGCACCTCAACCTGATGTGATGGGGTTTGCCGCTGACGCAGCTGCTCCGGAATCCGGACTTGTAGAAACGCCTGAAAGCAAAAGCCCTGAAGAGGCCGAGAAAAAAGAAAAACCGGCCCGTCGGCCTCGGGCGCGCAAGCCCAAAGCCGCACCTGCTGCGACTGAGGACGCGCCCTCCGGCAACGGTGATACGCCTGAAGCGGCAGAGTAAATCAGCCAGTAGATTTATAATAGAAAACCCCGGTACTGCGCCGGGGTTTTTTGATGTGTTGCCCCGACCTTCAAACAAAAAGTGTTTTGTTCGGATCTTTGGAGTGTCAGTCACCTTACCGTTCTGCATATGCCTTTCGGTCTTGGTGCGTTAGGTACATTCGATCTTATGTTCGCGGTCGCAGAATTGGTGTCAACAAATGCGGTATACCGAATGGTCTTTTGGACATTTTGGGGCATACCTTTTCTGGTTCCATATCTTCTCGATAACACAACAGGCAGCGTAAGATTCCACTTAAGCCTATACTCGTCAGAGCCCAGGGATTTATAGGGAACCCGTATTGGGCCCTTTTTTACGTGGCGTATGAATTGGTCATCCACAATGGCCGTTTCGGAGCCGGTATCGATTGTGAAGCGAGTCTGTTGCGCAAACCACCCATCACGGTCGCCGAGAAAGGTGCACAACAGCGTGACTTCTGAGGCATTTGAGGAGTGGGGCTGTATAAAGCATAAGATGGTTAGTGCGGAAATTCCAACAACCAGCTTCTTTTTCAGTTCCGACGCCAGTGGATTTGAGTTCACTGTTTGTCTCCGTGAGTTGACAGCAGAAATATTAGGATTGAGTGGAAGACACTTCGCGGGCCAATGCGCAGAACGCTTCTAAAGGCACTTGTTCCGCACGTTCGGTGGGTTTGATTCCGGCGGCGATCAGGCGGTCTTCGATATCCGGGGCCACGCCCTTTAGCGAGGCTCGCAGCATTTTGCGGCGCTGATTAAAAGCGGCGGCGACCACGCGGGACAGTGTGGCAGGATCAGCCGGATAGCGCGGTTGCGACAGGGCGATCAGGTGGACCACAGCGCTTGATACCTTGGGGGGCGGGGTGAACGCGCCGGGTGGCAGTGACATGGCGATGCGCGCGTCGGCCCGCCATTGGGCAAGGATGGCCAAGCGGCCATAGGCTTTTCCGCCGGGCTGGGCGACGATCCGTTCCGCCACTTCGCGCTGAAACATCAGGGTCAGGCTTTGCCAGAACGGAGGCCATTGCGGCGGGGTCAGCCAGCGGACCAGCAACTCGGTGCCGACATTGTAGGGCAGGTTCGCCGCCACACGGATCGGAGGGGTCAGATGCGTAAGCGGATCAATCTCAAGCGCGTCACCGTTGATGACCTCAAGCTTGCCGGGATAGGCGGCGGCGATGTCATTCAGGGCAGCGATACAGCGGGTGTCTTTTTCAACTGCAACAACCTTGCGCGCACCTTCTGAAAGTAGCCCACGGGTCAGCCCGCCGGGGCCGGGGCCGATTTCCAGAACATCGCATTCCGCAAGATCTCCGGCCTGCCGCGCGATCTTGGCGGTCAGGTTCAGATCCAGCAAAAAGTTCTGGCCTAGCGACTTGCGAGCCGAGAGTTGATGCGAGGCGATAACCTCGCGCAGAGGGGGAAGGTTGTCGATAGTGCTCATGATCCGATCACCGTGGCGCGGTTTGATAGGAGAGTGCCAGAGAATTTTTACCTCTGGCCGGGATATTTTCAGCCTGCTGAAGGATCAAGAGCTTTGTGCCATCTGCTGGGCAAGTTTCAGCGCTTCGATCAGGCTGGTGGGGTTTGCAAGGCCTTGCCCCGCAATGTCCAGTGCAGTCCCGTGATCGGGTGAGGTTCGGATAAATGGAAGGCCTAGGGTAACGTTCACACCGCGATCGAAATCCAGCGTCTTGATCGGAATCAGAGCCTGATCGTGATACATGGCGATGGCGGCGTCATAGCGCGCGCGCGCTGCGGCGTGGAACAATGTATCCGCGGGGTGCGGGCCGGTTACGGTATACTCTTTGCGGGGCAGCTCCGCGATCAGCGGTGCAATCCAGTCCAGTTCTTCTTGTCCCATCTTGCCGCCTTCACCGGCATGCGGGTTGAGGCCCGCGACGGCTATCCGCGGGGTGGCAATACCGAACTGTGATTGTAATCCCTGAGCTGTGATTTCGATGGTTTCCCGCAAAAGCTCGGGCGTAAGCTCGCAAGGAACGCGTGAGAGCGGGATGTGGATGGTTGCTGGTACAACGCGCAGTTGGTCACTGGCCAGCATCATCACAACACGTTGGGACCCAGCCAAGGCGCCCAGAAATTCCGTATGGCCGGGGAATGAGAAACCTGCTCCGTCGATAAGTGCTTTCTTGTGGATCGGCGCGGTACATAGCGCCGATGCAGAACCGGACTGAACCAGCGCTACGCCGGTTTCAATGGCAGTGACAACTGATCTGGCGTTGGCTGGATTAGGGTGCCCAGGCCGGTTGGGGGCTGGAAAGTCCATTTGCAGTACGGGCAGGGCAGAGCCACAGATCTCGACCGCCTGAGAGGCGTCGCTGATCTGTACCGACGGTGTCTCGGGCGGCAAATGCGCGGCATCGCCAATATAGAAGAAAGGGCAGGTGGTTCTAAGGCTGGTCCAGGCTTTTGCGGCGATCTCGGGCCCAATTCCGGCCGGATCGCCGCAGCTGAGCGCGATTGGCTTCATTGTTCAACAATAGTTGCGTCGGCACGCATTTGCCCCAACAGGCTTTCTGCAAGTGTTTGCAGCCTTTGCTGGGTCAGAGCATTGGCGACATCTGCACGCGTTGTCTCTTCGCCAAGGTTGCGGGTACGTGTGCACAACATCACAAAAGCCAGTGTTTGGCCGTTGTTGCGGGTCAGCGTGGTTGAAACTTCGTTCAGGTCCAGTTTGGCCAGTTCCAATGCGATATCGCGCGGGATTTCCGACGGTTTGCTGACATTCCGCTCTAAGACTTCTGCTGGCTTGTTTTGCACGATACCGTACAGATCATCGCAAGTGTCTATTTCTTCTTTCAGCTTTTCGGCTGCGGCCAGTGTTTCCGCACTACGACCACCGGGCATGTAATAGACAGCATAGTCGATCTCGGAATAGGTGGGCGTACTCGCAGCGGTCTCACGCAAACCGCGCATCTGAAACAGTGCAACGGCATTGGGCAGAGGAATGGGCTGGGTGACGTCACCATTTTTGAGCCCGATGATGACCGGCTGCAGCGCCGGGGGCAGATCGGTCAAGTTCAACCAGTCGAGGCGCCCCCCATTGGTGCGAGTTCCGGCCGCCGAGTACTGTGTTGCGGCGGTTGAAAAGGAATCATAGCCCTCGATCAAGGCGATCTCTTCGGCCAGCAGTTGAACCTGTGGCAGGTTTTGTTGGTTCACAGGAATAATGATTTCCGAAAGAAGGACTTGCAGGCCGCCACTTCCAGATTGTCCAAGTGCGCGATTGATCTCGTCTTCCGATGGTCTCGCCTGCGACAGAAAACGCGCGCTGACGAATTCACGCCAGGAAATCTGATCCTTGATGAAATCCCGAACCGTCTCACGGTCAACACCGGCATCCGCCAGAAGCTGCAGGAATTCGTCGCTCGAAAGCTGACCGCGGGCTGCAAATTGGTCTATTCCAACCTGAACGTCTTCGGGGGCGACCACGATTCCAGCGTCGCGCATCGCCTGTTTGCGCAGGCGGTCGTCTATCAGAGCTTTGCGCACGTCTTCCTCGGTTGCGCCGGGAACACCCAGAATCGAGAGGAATTGCAGGCGCTGTTCCAGCTCATACCAGGTCACGATGTCTTGATTGACCTTTATGGCAGGTGAGAACAGGTTCTGCGCCACTGCCTTTACAGGTGCTATGGCAATCGAAACTGCAACCAGTGCCGGAGCAACCAGCCCGATATGGCTGGAACGAAAGAAACGTGAAAAACCTGTTATCAACTGCATCTTCTCTTGTACTGTTTGCCGCCACCTTCGACAGAATATCCTGTCAGAGCTACGGTAAAGCCGAATTCGGTCGAAGGCTCAATACTTGATGACGAGGTATAGCGCCTGCTGACCGACATGTTAACCTGAACACACTCGTTCCGGTACGTGATACCCAACCCATATCTGATCGGTTCAGATTCGCTCAGGTCATACCGCGCCTGAGCACGGGTTTGCCAGTTCTGATCGATGTCGTACCGCCCGCGCAACCAGATCTCAGAAATCTCATCGTCGACATTTTCTGCGGGATCGGGTTCTTGCCAGACATAGCTTCCGCTGAGGGCCGTTGTTTCCTTTTGCCATGCTGCACGCAGCTCGGCCTTGGCAAAGCTGAAATCTCCGTTCACCAAACCTCGCCCGGCCAGAGACCACCCGTTGGGCGTTTCAAGTTGTCCGGCGATCAACACATCGGACGATGTGCCCTGAAGGCCCGATGTAAGGTTAAAGTCGGGATCAGCATCCGCACGAAAGACCTGACCGATCGTGGCACGCGCTTGCCAGCCCCTGGAGCCATAACGCGCCCAATTCATCCCAACAACGCCGCTGACCCCATCTTCGCGCCTGTCCTCGGCAGGGAATCGGGACAGGGATAACAGGTTACCCTGGTCAAACTCCTGAAACGTACTTTCGTCGATAGGAACATCATTGTCGGAGACATGCGTCCACCCGATCTGCGCGATGGGTTCCAGCAACTGGGTTGCGCCCGACGCCTCGCGGCGAGTCATTGGAAGGCGCAGCGTCAGTGCGGCGCGCGGGGTCGTGCGGGTCACCTGATCGGGATAGGCGCTGTCGTGGCGGATATTGAACGTGTCGATTGACGCGCCTACTTGGGCATCTGCACGTAGCCCCCAGCCCAGTATCCAGCTGCGCAGCCATTCGGTATCGAAGGTCGCTCGGGCAACATCGCGCCCGATAACGTCCTCATTGCTCGTTCTTTCATGGGCATGGCCGATGAAAGCCATCCGCACCTCTCCTCCGACAGCTGCCGGGAAGAAGCGTTTGCGATAGTTCAGGTCGAAGATGCGAGAAGGAATCTGATCCTGATCCTCGCTATCTCGCAAGGTTTTATAGTGGTTTAGGCTGGTCCGGAAAGCGGTATCGCGCTTGATCCTTTCCAGGGCAATTTCGCTGCGCAGACGGTCAAAGTCGGGTAGGCCGTAATCAGCCAGATAGGAATCGTCGGACGTGGTTCGAATGTTGAAGGTCAGGCGATAGTCGTCCGGCAGATCAAACCAGCCGTTGGTAAAGAAATATCCGCGCGCCTCGTCCCGTTGAAGGTCATCGCGAGTATGCGCGCCTTCGATTGTGAGCCGTCCGTTCTTAAAGGCCTGACGATAGCGATAGCCCAGAGTTCTGGTCTTACCGGAAAGGTAAGGTGTCAACGTGAGGTCCTTGTGATCTCCAAGCTTGAAGAAATAGGGAACCTTTATGCCTGTGCCCAACTGCGAGGTGGTGCGGACCGATGGGACCAGAAAACCAGTCGCCCGGTCCAGCGTTGGATCGGGGAGACGCAGGTAAGGGAAATAGAAGACCGGCACATCCAGCACACGGAATTGCGCACCTTCGAAATAGAGCTGTCGTTCCAACTGATCATGGGTCACCTTGCGGGCACGGATTTGCCAGAGCGGTGGCCGCCCATCCGTGCAGACATGGCAAGACGTCGCCGAGACTTTGCTGAACTGGGTGTATCTGCCGCCTGCACGTGTCGCCTGCACCGAGGCAATTTGCACCTGTTGGTCGAACACCATTCGGGCGCCGATCAAAAGGCCGTTGAGCAAACCCCGGTCGAGTTCTGCGGAATCCGCCAGAACTGTCGTTCGATTGCCCTGATCAATCCGGATCGGTCCTTCCAGTGTAAGCTCACCGCTTTCGCGGTCGTACAAAATCCGGCTGGCCGTCATTTTGACGTCACCCTGAAACGCTTCGACATTGCCTTCTGCGATCAGCACACGCTCTGGGGTAATGAAAATCTTGTCGGCGACAAGCAGGGCTGGTGGCTCTTGCTGGGACGCGTTCGTCGTTTGATCCTGTTCCGGCAAAGTCTGGGCCATGACATCCGAAGGCAAAGACAATGCAACCGCACCCGAGAGCAATAGCAGAGCAAATTTGCGCATCAGCCATCCTCCGCATGCAACAGCAGGCCAAGAGAAAGAAGGATGGCCGCAAATGGCGGGGCCCAGGCTGCAACGAAGATAGGCAACTGACCGTTTTCTCCCAATATTTGCGCGAAATTACGGACGAAATAGATGGCGAAGCCCAGTAACACGGCCGTCAGCACCGCTATTCCGGTGCCGCCGAACCGGACATGCCGCATGGTAAAGGCCGCGCCAATCAAGACCATTGCGACCAGAAACAGAGGTCTTGCCAGTTGGACCTGAAACCAGACCTCGTATTGCTTGGTCGAAAAGCCCGCCTCGCGCAGGTCTCGGATCAACTGGGGCAAATCGTAGACAGACATCGAATCCTGGTTGGCCAGCCTGTCCAGAATGCGCTGACGTGTCAGGGTGGTCGGAATCTCCAGACGATCATGCTCTTTCGAGCCAGCTTCGGGATTGATGCCGTTCATAAGCGGCCAGATCTTGGCATCCTGTAAAACCCAAAAACCGTCTTCCAACTTGGCCTGTTTGGCAGAGATTTGGCGTGTCGGCTGACCAATCGCGTCGAATGTTATTATGGTGACGTCCTTCAACAGCAGGGTGTTACCGTTTGACGTTCGGCGCGCATGGACAACCGATTGGCCCTCTTCTGTAGCTTGCCGTAACCACAAACCCTCACTGCTGATCGAAAGAGCTGAGCTGGTGCGGTTACGGTAGGAATCGGAAAGCCGTTGGAATTCTTCGGAAGTTGCGGCAGCAAACGGGTTAAGCACCGCAACTGCCAAGGCTCCGATCAACAGGGCCAGAGTTACAGGTGCAAGCAGGACGCGAATTCCAGACCGCCCGATCGAGCGCGTCACCACCAATTCCGAGCTGCGCGCCAATCCGATGAACAACGCAATCGTGGACAGGATGATCAGCAGAGGCAGCATCTCACCGATGGCGGCGGGCGTATTCAATAGGGTCAGATACAAAAGCCGGCCAAATGACAGATCGACCTCATCAAAGCGCCGGACCTGTTCAATCAAGTCGATCAGAATCATCAGGGTCAGAAAGATGCAGCCAATGACCAAAAAGCTCTGGGTAAACCGGCGGGCAAAATATCGATCCAGGATCACAAAAGCGCCCTCGACTTCGCTGCTTTGCCCACAGCCGGGGTACTGAAGTCACGAGAATCAGCGGTACACGCAACAGTGCGCAACGGCTTATGCCTGCCCCGATTTGCCAATTCGCCCTCCCGCTCTCCGAACCTGCCGGAACTTTTTCCGCGACTGTAATGCAAATGCCGGGCGGGGAAAACTGCTATCTGGTCAATGCGGTCGCCGCGGGCTAGGTCTTGGGAAACAGATTTTCAGGAGTTCCCAATGAGCAGTCTTGTTCCAATTCAGTTTAAGGCTTTTGACGTGGACGTGATGGCGCAGACCAAAGGGCGCGTCGTGATTATTGTCTCGGATGAAGGCAAGATGAACCCAGCCGCACGCCGCGCCAACCGTCTGACCCGGGGCGCAGTCGCGCGACTTGTCGAAAGCGACCGGTTCGAAAAGGTGAAATCCGGCGATGTAGTCTCTCTTGCCTGGCCAGGCGGAATGGCCGCTGAAGCGCTTGATATTCTCGTGCTGTCGCGCCGTGCCGATGCTGCAGAGGCACGCAAGGCCGGGGCGAAGCTGGCCAAATTGTCTGATCACCAGCCCTTGTTGGTCATGGCCGGAAATCAAGCCCGGACCGAAGAACTGGCATTGGGGATCGTTTTGCGCAGCTATGATTTCGATGCCCATAA
Organism: Ruegeria sp. CDSA193; assembly: GCF_059611885.1. Classification (NCBI taxonomy): domain Bacteria; kingdom Pseudomonadati; phylum Pseudomonadota; class Alphaproteobacteria; order Rhodobacterales; family Roseobacteraceae; genus Ruegeria; species Ruegeria sp. CDSA193. The sequence continues at coordinate 340,471 of NZ_JBXWPN010000004.1, forward strand.
AACCCGAGATTCGGATGAAGCCGGACCAGTAACAATCAGTCATCAAAAACATGATGAAGTCGAAGCCGCATTCGCACCGCTGTATGCGATTGCCGATGGCGTTCGGATGACACGGGACCTGACCAATGAACCCGCCAATGTGCTGACAACGACCGAATTCGCGGATCGTTTGTCCGAAATGAAGGCGCTTGGCCTGGACGTCGAAGTGCTCGACGAAGACAAACTGGCCGAATTGGGTATGCGCACCTTGTTAAGCGTCGGGCAGGGCTCGGTCAGCCCGTCCAAGGTTGTGGTGATGCAGTGGAATGGAGGCGACAAGGATGATGCGCCGCTGGCACTGGTGGGTAAGGGCGTCGTGTTTGACACTGGCGGCATTTCCTTGAAACCCGCCGCAGGTATGGAAGACATGACCATGGACATGGGCGGTGCAGGTGTGGTCGCAGGCACCATGCGGGCGCTGGCCAAGCGCAAGGCCAAAGCCAATGTCGTGGGCCTTGTCGGGCTAGTGGAAAACATGCCTTCAGGCAATGCCACGCGCCCCGGCGATGTCGTCAAGTCGATGAAGGGCGACACGGTCGAGGTCATCAATACCGACGCCGAGGGCCGTTTGGTCCTGTGCGATGTGATGTGGTACGCGCAAGAGCGGTTTGCCCCCGTGGGCATGATCGACCTGGCAACATTGACCGGCGCGATCATCATTGGGCTTGGGCATGAGAATGCCGGTGTCTTTTCGAACAATGACACGTTCTGCAACGCCTTCCTAAAGGCTGCCGGGGCCGAGGATGAGGGCGCATGGCGGATGCCGCTGGGCAAAGCCTATGACGAGCAGTTGAAATCGCGCATCGCCGATATGAAGAATGTCGGTGGACGACCTGCCGGGTCCATCACTGCTGCGCAGTTCCTGCAGCGGTTCGTGAAGGACGAAACCCCCTGGATCCATCTGGACATTGCTGGGGTGGCTTCGATTGCAACCGAGACATCCTATGCGCCCAAAGGGGCCACCGGTTGGGGTGTCCGCGCACTGAGCCGGTTCGTGCAGGACAATTTCGAATAATCCAATGGGCGCCGTTTATTTCTATCACCTGACCCGCCAACCGCTGGAAAACACTTTGCCCGTGTTGCTGGACAAGGCGCGGCAGGCCGGGTGGAAGATAGCCGTGCGGGGAACTGATCCCGCACGGATGGATTGGTTGGACGAAAAGCTGTGGCAGGGCCCCGAGGAAGGGTTTCTGCCACATGGCCGCACCGGGGGGCCGCATGACAGGGACCAGCCCATATTGCTGACGACAGGGGCCGAGGCCGCAAATGATCCGGCTTGCGTGATGGCCGTCGATGGCGCGACGGTTGAACCCGAGGAAGTGAACGCGCTGGAACGCGTGTGCATCTTGTTCGATGGGAATGATGATCAGGCTCTCCAACATGCCCGCGGGCAATGGAAAACACTGACCGGGGCGGGCTGTTCGGCGCAATATTGGTCCGAGGAATCGGGCCGGTGGGAAAAAAAGGCCGAGGCATAGGGCCTCCGCAGATTTCAGGAGAATGAGCGATGGAAATGAAGCCCCTGGGCCGTACTGGAATCATGGTGACAGACCTGTGTCTGGGTACGATGACATTTGGTACGCAAACATCCGAGGCCGACGCGCATACTCAGATGGACATGGCACTTGATGGGGGCATTAATTTCGTCGATGCCGCCGAGATGTATCCGGTGAATCCCATCTCGAAAGAGACGGTGGGCCGGACCGAAGAAATCCTGGGCCTCTGGAACGCCTCAAATCCGTCACGGCGTGGTGACTATGTTCTGGCAACCAAGCATTCTGGGGCAGGGTTCGCACATGCGCGCGATGGCGCACCGATTTCACCGCAGACAATCCCCGAGGCGGTCGAAGGTTCCTTGCGCCGACTGCAAACGGATTGCATCGACCTTTATCAGTTTCACTGGCCGAACCGCGGAAGCTATATGTTCCGGCAAAACTGGACCTATGCGCCTTCGGGGCACAATACCGATGAGGTTCTGGACAATATGCACGAGTGCCTTGTTGCCCTGAAGGAACAGGTCAACAAAGGAAATATCCGAGCGTTTGGCCTTTCGAACGAAAGCGCCTGGGGCACCGCTCAGTGGTTGCGGATCGCCGAAGCCACCGGCACGCCCCGCGTGGCATCGGTTCAGAATGAGTATTCTTTGATGTGCCGGCATTTCGACACCGATATGGCCGAGCTGAGCGCGCATGAGGATGTGGGGCTGATGGCCTTTTCACCGCTTGCCGCCGGATTTTTGACCGGGAAATACCAAAACGGCATGGTGCCCGAGGGTTCCCGGATGTCATTGGTGCCTGAGGTGGGAGGACGTCATCGCAGACGGGCATTTGAGGCGGTTGCGGCCTATCTAGAGATCGCTGACCGCCACGATCTGGACCCGGTCCATATGGCGCTGGCCTGGTGCCGGACGCGGCCCTTCATGATGTCGGCCATTTTCGGCGCGACAACGGTGGCGCAGCTTGGGCATATTCTCGACGGTAAGGAACTTCGCCTTTCTGGGGAAATTCTGACTGAAATCACCGAAGCGCATCGCGCGCATCCTATGCCGTTTTAGGGGCGCTGCCCTCGTCTCCGCATGCGGAGCCTCCACCGAGGTATTTTCAGCCAGATGAAGCAGATCCGCTTAGTGATGTGTGGGTTGTGTCCTGTCTTGCCGTAGGTCCCGGGCCGAAAGGCCGTGCGCTGTGCGAAAGGCGCGGGCAAAGCTGGATTGCGAGGCGAAACCCGTTGCCAGGGCCACATCCATCAGTGACATATCGGTGTCCGTCACCAATCGGCGCGCCTCGGCCAGTCGGAGCTGCAGGTAATGGTCCTGCGGCGTGGTGTTCAGGCGCAGGCGGAATTGCTGTTGCAAGGTGCGGGGGCTGGTGCCCAGGGTTTCGGCGATATCTGCCAATGGCATAGGGTCGTCCAGTGCGGATTGCATCAGCGTATTGGCTTTGGCGGTCAAAGCTGTGTGGCGGTGCGGCGCCCCGGTGCGGCTTTGTGGTTTTGTGGGATCAGGCGCACCGTCATAGAGGAACAGACCCGAGACGCGGGCGGCAAATCCGGCGCCATGACGGGCGGCGATGATATGCAGCATCATCTCGACCGCTGGAATTGCCCCGCCCGAGGTCAGGCGGCTTTCAGAAACGGTAAACCGGTCAGGGCGCACGTCCACTTCGGGGAAGCGGGCAGAGAAGTTCTCCAAATCTTCCCAATGGGTGGTGGCGGCGTGGCCGTTCAGCAGGCCTGCCTCGGCCAGCAGCCAGGGACCGCCATCAATACCTGCCATTGTGGCGCCGGTCTTGGCGATGCGGCGTAGGCCGGCCAGCAGGCTGGGTGTGGCATGGCGGGCCAGTTGGAACCCGGCAACGACAATCATCAGATCGCAGGATTGCAGCCGGGCCAAAGGTACACCCGGAACCGAAAGCGCACTGGTCAGCATGGCCGGTTCAGCAGTGGCTGTCACATAATCCCAGTCAAAGGCCGGACGATCCGCCAACCGATTGGCGGCGCGCATTGGATCAACGGCCGACGCAAAGCTGAGCGTGTTGCATTCGTCCAGCACCAGCACAGCCGTTTTCAGGGCACGATGTTCGGGCTGCAATATGTTTTTTGCGGATTTCATCAAGTTCGATTCGCATTCTGACAAGTGTTTGACCAAAGCTGCGCCAAACTCGGGGGCGAAAGCAAATCGGAATCCGTGGAGAAGCCTGGGGAAAACTCAGGGTTAACCGGGTATAAGCTGGGGAGAACGCCATGCCTTTGGAAATGAACCGCGAAGTCTTCATTACGTGCGCCGTCACAGGCTCGGGTGGGACGCAGGATCGCAGCCCGCATGTGCCGCGTTCGCCAAAGCAGATCGCCGACAGCGCGATAGCTGCAGCCAAGGCAGGGGCGGCGGTGGTGCATTGCCATGTGCGCGACCCTGAGACCGGAGCGCCTTCGCGTGATCTGGCACTGTATCGTGAGGTCACAGATCGCATTCGCGATGCCGAGGTCGACGCCGTGCTGAACCTGACTGCTGGCATGGGCGGCGACATGGTGTTTGGCGGTATCGAAAACCCGCTGCCGCTGGCCGAGGCGGGAACTGATTTGGTTGGCGCGACCGAGCGTGTGGCCCATGTGGCCGAATGCCTGCCGGAAATCTGCACCCTCGACTGCGGCACCATGAATTTTGCCGAGGCCGATTATGTGATGACCAACACGCCGGGTGCGTTGCGCGCGATGGGCCAGATGATGACCGATCTGGGGGTAAAGCCCGAGATTGAGGCCTTTGATACCGGTCATCTGTGGTTCGCCAAGCAGTTGGTGAAAGAGGGCGTTCTGGAGCCGAACGCTCTGGTTCAGCTGTGCATGGGCGTTCCATGGGGTGCGCCGGATGATCTGAACACCTTCATGGCGATGGTGAACAACGTGCCGGATGACTGGACCTTCAGCGCGTTCTCATTGGGCCGGAATGAGATGGCCTATGTGGCCGCTGCGGTTCTGGCGGGCGGCAACGTGCGCGTCGGGCTGGAGGACAACCTGTGGCTGGACAAAGGCGTGCTGGCCGAGAACTGGCAACTGGTTGAACGCGCGGGCAGCATCATCGAGAACATGGGTGCGCGCGTGATTGGCCCCGCAGAAGTGCGTGAGAAGCTGGGCTTGGTGAAGCGGGCGCCGAAAAGCTAGGCGCGCCATGTTCCGCCGAGTTCTTTCATGGGTAGTTGGATGCTTGCTCGTTGGATTGATTCCAACGTGTGGCTTGGTAGACAATGAGGGCTTTCGAGCACGTCAATTTAATATTCAACCCGTCGAAGCGGTGAACTGGTCGATCTTTGACGAACCGTATTTTGAGGTTGCTGCGTCCAGACGCAAAAGCAAGGGCAAGCAGCGGCTTTTTGTGAGGCTTGAGGGACAGCCATACCCTAGCTATCAATTGCGTGACCCGGACCGGACCGAATGTTTTGGGTACATCGCAGGAGCAAGTGATTGCTTTGAAAACCACCTGAGCGTGCCTACCCGGCGATCCGAGTCTGCACTTGAATATGACATCACTGCCGCAAGCCCCACAAAGTTTCACATCATCTACGTGGGTGACGGGGAGCAGATGGTTGTATTGGCCCGCCCAGATAGGTCGTTTGCAGTTGTACTGAGCAGAGATTTAACGATCACACAAAATCAACTGACGATTGCGCGTGACGTACTGAGCGAAAATGGGTTTGACCCTCAAGAGTTGAAAGTAGTGAAGTGATGACAAAAACAGCAGCAATCATTGGCGGCGGAGTTATCGGCGGCGGATGGGCCGCGCGGTTCCTGCTGAACGGTTGGAACGTTCGGGTATTCGACCCGGACCCGGAAGCCGAGCGTAAGATCGGAGAAGTTTTGGACAATGCGCGCCGCTCGCTACCGGGGCTGAGCGACGTCCCGTTGCCGCCTGAAGGTGCGTTGTCATTCCATAACGATATGGCCGATGCAGTGCAGGGTGCTGCTTGGATTCAGGAAAGCGTGCCGGAACGGCTGGACCTGAAGTTGAAGGTTTACAAGGGCTTGCAAGAGGCTTGTGATCCGGGAGCGATCATCGGGTCCTCAACCAGCGGGTTCAAGCCGTCAGAGTTACAGGAGGGCGCGCTGCGCCCCGAACAGATCGTGGTGACGCACCCGTTCAACCCGGTCTACCTGCTGCCGCTGATCGAACTGGTGCCAACTGGTGCGAACCCGCAGGAGATGATCGAACGGGCGCAAGAGGTCCTGAAATCGGTCGGGTTCTTCCCGCTGCACGTCAAGAAAGAGATCGACGCACATATCGCTGATCGGTTCCTTGAGGCCGTCTGGCGCGAGGCGCTGTGGCTTGTCAAGGACGGCGTCGCCACGACCGAGGAAATCGACGAGGCGATCCGTATGGGGTTTGGCATCCGTTGGGGGCAGATGGGTCTGTTCGAAACCTATCGTGTCGCCGGCGGCGAGGCTGGGATGCGGCATTTCATGGCGCAGTTCGGCCCGGCACTGAAATGGCCCTGGACCAAGCTGATGGATGTGCCCGAATTCACTGACGAGCTTGTAGACCTGATTGCGGATCAGTCGGATGCGCAATCCGGCATGCATTCGATCCGTGAGCTGGAGCGTATCCGCGACAATAACCTTGTGGGCATGATGCGCGCGCTCAAGGCGCAGAACTGGGGCGCGGGGGCGGTGCTGAACCAACATGATGCTGCGCTGAAACCCGGTGCGCTGCCATCGCTGGATCAGGCTGATCTGAGCCAGCCGATCCTGACCCTGTCGCGCGCGGTGCCTTTGGACTGGACCGATTACAACGGTCATATGAACGAAGCCAAATATCTTGAGGCCTTCGCCGCCGCCACCGACCGGTTCATGGAGATCATCGGCTGCGATATGGAATATATCTCGTCCGGGGGCAGCTATTTCACAGCGGAAAACCACATTCGTTACATGAATGAGGTCCATGCGGGCGCAAAGATTGAGGTGCGCACCCAGATGCTGTTGGGGCAGGGCAAGAAACTGCACGTGTTCCACAGCATGTATAGCGGTGAGACGCTGCTGGCGACCGGGGAGAGCTTTTTGCTGCATGTCAGCCTGGAAACACGCCGCCCCAGCCCGACATCGCCCAGCATTGAGGCCGCCATGGCCCGCATCGCCGAAGCGCAGGCCGGATTGCCTTATCCCGAAGGGGCCGGGGTTGCGATCCGGAAACCCTCATGACCTGCCGGGTGTTGGTGACGGCTGGCGCTTCGGGTGTTGGTCGGGCTATGGCAGAGGCGTTTGATGCGGCCGGGTATGATGTCTGGATCACAGATATTGATCGGGCGGCGCTAGATGGCGTGCCGGATCATTGGACAGCCCACCATGCTGACGTGTCGGATGAGGGTGATATGCATGCCGTGTTCGCCGCGATTTCTGATGCGGGTGGTCTGGATTCGCTCTGCGCCAATGCGGGAATTGCCGGGCCAACCAGCGCTATCGAGGATATTGACCTCAAGGACTGGCGCAGCTGCGTAGCGGTCAATCTGGAGGGGGCGTTTCTGGCGGCCAAATACGCCGCGCCGCTGATGAAATCCGCCCGGGCGGGCAGCATCATCCTGACCTCATCCACTGCGGGGCAATATGGCTATCCCTTTCGTGCGCCCTATGCCGCGGCCAAATGGGCGGTGATCGGATTGATGAAAACACTGGCGATGGAGCTTGGCCCTCACGGCGTCCGCGCCAATGCGATTTGTCCCGGCGCGGTGGAGGGCCCAAGGATGGAAGGCGTTCTGGCACGCGAGGCGGCGACCAAGGGCATGAGCCGGGACGAGGTCTATCAGGGCTATGCCTCGGGCACGTCCATGGGTCGTTTCGTCGAAGCGCAGGACATCGCCAATATGGCTGTCTTTCTGGCCTCTGGCGCGGCGCGGTTGGTGTCGGGTCAGGTGATCGCGGTGGATGGCCACACGGTTAATCCTGACCCGAAGTTGTAAGCTAGCCCTGGTTCGGGCCGCGGATCTGGCGGATGGTTTGACGAACGGCTTGCCAATCGCGGGCTTGCTGGGCGTTTCCGGCAGCCTCGCATTCGCGCATTTTCATTGCGGCTTCTGCCTCGGCCTGGTCACCGTGCGCCGTGTATAAAGCCCGTGCATATTGGGCTGTTTTCAGTGCGTCCATTCCTGTGGTCCTCCGTCTGTGGTCGGAATGCCCGAAAGTTCGCGCCCGGCGACGATACCACAGGTTGTACGGGGATGCATCACATGTCGCGGGAAATCGCTGCTCTGAGCTGTTGCAGGTGCTCTGGAAAGTCCCGCGCGGTCACGACTGCCTCGCGAACCAGAGTGTCGAAATGGCGGCTGAAAATTTCAATCCGGTCGCGATCGCGAAAGGCCATGTAATGGCTTCCTGCGTAAAACACGCAAAGAAGGGGACCGAAAATCGTTACGGGAGCCGAATACAGCCGTTTGGCATCGAACAGATAGATGCGCAGCCGTGGGTAGAGCTGTTCACACAACTCCAAAAGGTGGTCAATCTGATCCAGCCGCTTGCGAAGGCTAAGACCTTGATAATAGCCGGTTGCATGCGCAAAGCTGTCGATTTCGTACATCGGCATTGCGATCTCGTAATCGGACTGGGCGCTGCGCATCCAGGTCAGTCGATCTTCGGACGCACCTATGGCCTGATCTGCCGTGCGCCCCAGATGCGGTGCGTATTCCCATTCCAGAACGGTGCGGGTCTTGAGCATGTCGGGCAAGGTCGCAGGAACATATCTGATTTTGTAACCCGCTGCCTCTTGGTGCCACTCGAATATGCGCTCATCTACCAGGGCGCGGGGGGCCTCAGTCATGCTCAGCGACAAAGCCAGCAACTCGGCCGCGCTTTCCGGCCGGTCAGACAGGCTCAGCAACCAGTCCGCCGAAACACCCAATGCCGTCGCGCAGCTTCCGACAACATGGGCATTCGGCAACCGTGCCCCGTGATCGGTCAACAGTTGCGATACGGTTGAGCGGTCAACACCGATCTGGCGCGCGAGGGCGCTTCGGCTGATTTGGCGTTCTTCCATTGCGCGGGCCAGGCGCAAACGGAATTGAGCGGCGCGGTCGCGTTTGTCTATTTTATCCTGCATGTGGTGATAAATATCACGTTTGATGAGTTTTGTTAATCATATTCAGAATGTTCAACCTAAGCGGCGGGCCGTATTTCTTAAGCCATAACAATATTATGGGTGACGGAATGGAAACACGACGCAGATCGGTCGTGAAGGCGGTTTTGTGGAACGTGATGGGCCTGATCATCATGTCGGTGGTTGGGCTGGTTGCGACAGGGTCCGCCGCGATTGGCGGAACTCTGGCCGTAGTAAACACGGCGATCGGGCTGACACTCTATGTGGTTTATGAGAGGGTCTGGGCGGGCATTTCGTGGGGGCGCAATGTCTGAGCGCCCGGGTCCGGAATGGGGCACTTTCACGCTGATGCTGGCCTGTTATGCTGCCTGGTTGGCCGTGATCTTCTTCCTGCCCATCTGGTTAGCGGTTCCAGTGATGGGCGCGGTGGCCGCGTTACATTCATCATTGACGCATGAAGCACTGCACGGGCATCCTTTTCGCGCCAGATGGCTGAACGAGGCGCTGATGGCGCTGCCCTTGACCTTATTCATCCCATATCAGCGGTTTCGGGACCTGCATTTGGCGCATCATCGGGATGCAACGCTGACCGATCCCTATGATGATCCTGAATCAAACTATCTGGACCCAAAAGTTTGGTCGGGGCTAGGTCATTCGCACAGGCGGTTGTTATCGGTGAACAATACTCTGTTGGGGCGGATCGTTTTGGGCCCAGCAATCGGACAGGTTGCCTTTGTCAGGGACGAGTTGCGAGGGGCCGCGCGTGGCGAATGGGACATATTGCGCGCATGGGCTTTGCATATGGCGGGCGTGGTTGCAGTTATCTGGATCGTGACCTTGTCGCCCATGCCGGTCTGGGCCTATGTCCTGTCCGCGTATTTGGGGCTTGGCCTTGTCAAAATACGCACTTTTCTGGAACACCGTGCGCATGAAGATGTGGGGGCAAGAACCGTTATCATCGAAGATCGCGGGATACTGTCTTTTCTGTTTTTGAACAACAATTTACATGTAGTTCATCATCTGAACCCGCGTACCCCCTGGTATCAACTTCCGAAGATCTACCAGCAGGGTAAAGAGGGCTATCTGGCCACGAATAAGGCCTATGTATACCCTTCATATGCCGATGTTTTCCGGGCGTATTTCTGGAAGGTAAAAGACCCGGTGGCGCATCCGCTCTGGCCAAAGGGTTGATTTGCGGCCACAAAAGGCGGCATGAGCCTCTGGATACCTGTCACTATCGCCGCCGCAACGTTTCAGACGGTGCGGTTCATGCTGCAAAAATCGCTGAGCAGTGTAAAGCTGACGGCCGCCGGGGCGACATTTGCCCGGTTTGCCTATTCAATCCCGCTGGTTCTAATCGCTCTGATCGCGGCGCTGCAGTTGACGGGGTATTCCTTGCCGCCGCTGACCGCCCGGTTCTGGGTGTTTGCCACCATTGGAGGAACGGCTCAGATCCTTGCCACGATCTGTGTCGTCGCCTTGTTCAAACAGCGCAATTTTGCTGTCGGCATAACTTTTAAGAAAACCGAAGTAATCCAGACCGCCATCGTTGGTTTTCTGGTCCTGGGCGATCAGGTCTCGTTCTGGGCGCTTGGTGCGATCTTTCTGGGGCTGACGGCTGTGTTGCTGCTGTCGAAAAGTCCCGGAGGAGACGGGGCGTGGTGGCGACATCTGACGAACCGGGCCTCGCGGCTTGGCCTGGGATCAGGTGTGCTGTTTGCGTTTTCCTCGGTCAGTTATCGGGGTGCCTCGCTTGAATTGGGCGAAATTGATGCGTGGTTTCGGGCACTTGTGACGCTGGCAGTCGTTGTCTCGCTCCAGTTCGTCAGCATGGGCCTGTGGCTGTTGTGGCGAGACAGGGCCGAGCTGCGCGCCGTGTGGCAGACACGCCGAACGGGCGTATTTGTCGGACTGACCAGCCTGTGCGGATCGTTCTGCTGGTTCTTGGCATTCACCTTGCAAAACGCCGCCTACGTCAAGGCTCTGGGGCAGGTCGAGCTGATCCTCAGCTTGTTCGCGTCGATCTTGTTTTTCCGCGAAACCATCACCCGGCGCGAGATCGCCGGGATGACGTTATTGGGCGCATCAATTCTGGCGCTGGTTTTGTCTATTTAACCCGTGCGGCGTTCGTCGAAGCTGAGCGCGATAAAGCTGGGCAGGTGATCGCCCATTCCCACGACTGAAGGACCGTTGTCAGCGCGCCGTCCACGGCCTCTGACTTCTTTATCCTTCTTGCGATCTTCTCTTTTATCGTCGCGTTTGGGGGCCTCTGTTGGTCGGACCTCAGTTGGCCGGGCCTTTTTCTCGGGTTTTGGCCTCTCGGGTTTTGGCTCTTCCTTTACCGGATTGTCCAAGCGAGGAATTTCTTTTTGAATCAGCTTCTCGATCGCGGCCAGTGCTTTTTCATCGCGACCCGAACAGATAGTGATCGCTTTGCCTTCGCGTCCGGCGCGACCTGTACGACCGATCCGGTGCACATAATCCTCGGGGTGGCCGGGGACATCGAAATTGATCACATGACTGACAGAGGGCACATCCAATCCGCGCGCGGCAACGTCCGAGGCGACAAGCAGGCGTAGTGTTCCGTCACGGAAACCGTCCAGTGTTTTCGTCCGTTGTGACTGATCGAGATCGCCATGGATCGCGGCAGCATCATAGCCGTATTTCTTCAGCGATTTCGCACAGATATCCACATCGGTCTTACGATTGCAGAAGATGATCGCGTTGGTGCATTTTTCGCCCTCGGAGTCGATCAGCGAACGCAGGACCTGGCGCTTGGCGCTGGCCTCGCGGTCACGGCGACCACCTTTGAACATGACCACACTTTGCTCGATGGTTTCCGAGGCCGTCGCCTGACGGGCAACTTCGATCCGGGTTGGGGCCGACAGGAATGTATCGGTGATCCGCTCAATCTCGGGCGCCATGGTGGCTGAGAAGAACAGCGTTTGGCGTGTGAACGGCGTCAGCGAAAAAATGCGTTCGATATCGGGGATAAAGCCCATATCCAGCATTCGGTCGGCCTCATCCACCACCATGATCTGGACGCCGGTCAACAATAGTTTGCCGCGTTCGAAATGATCCAGCAGGCGACCTGGTGTGGCGATCAGAACGTCGACGCCACGGTCGATCAGCGCATCTTGTTCCTTAAAGCTGACGCCGCCGATCAACAGCGCTTTGGTCAGCTTTACATTTTTGGCATAGGTGTCGAAATTCTCGGCCACCTGCGCGGCCAGTTCCCGTGTCGGGCACAGCACCAGCGACCGCGGCATGCGCGCACGTGCGCGGCCACGGGCCAGCAACGTGATCATCGGTAGCGTGAAGCTGGCGGTTTTGCCTGTACCGGTCTGGGCGATACCCAGAACGTCCTTGCCCTCAAGCGCGGGTGGGATTGCGCCTTCCTGGATCGGTGTTGGCGTTTCGTATCCGGCTTCCTCAATGGCTTTGAGGACCTTCGGGTTCAGGTTCAGTTCGTTAAACTTTGTCATGTATGTCCGGTTGTTGCGGACACTAAAACCTGGCCCGCGCGTAAAGAATGTGCCGGGCCCGGATGGCCATGCGATGTTTTGTGCATTTCGGCTTGGCGGGACATAACAAAATCACGGGGCAGGGTCAAATGAAGTCACTTTTACACTGCAACACCGGCTGACCATGCGGATTTATCGCAACAATTCAGGTACTTCCGGGGAAATGTTTCGCGACTTTTCCATCCAAATCCAACGGACGGTGCTTAATCAGCCCAAACTTTTCGAGGCGGGTGCGAACTTCTTGGTCGGCGCCACTGATTTCATCATAGAAAGCCCGCAGGCCGTGAGCCCCATCTTCTTCTTCGATCCAGCTCAGCAATTCATTCATGTTCATCCCGCCTTGTTCGCGCGGAACATTGGGTGACATGCCTGGCTGATACGAGCCCTTTTCGAACCGGAACTGATAATGGGCTAGCCAATGATCCCAGTCAGGTGCATGACGGTGGCATAGATCAACCTGGGGCAGCTCGACCTTGGTCGGGAGGATTTCGCCATCCTGAAACAGATTGTGAATCCGGAAATTGATCTTAGGTAAGCCTTTGCGAACAAACAGTTTACCCTGAACATGGCTGAGGAATCCAGCAAGAACAAATCCGCCAAAATTCGGATATAGTGCCTGAACGATCCCATCACGGCCCTGACCAGCGGGGATATAGGCTTTGTACAGGTCTTCGGTTCCGCCTACGGGCTCGATCGGACGAACGCGCACCGCTGGTATATGTTGCGGAATCTCCGCTAATATCACGCCAAGGTCGGATTGCGGCCAGAGGAACTCGTCCAGATCAATATGGGCAAGCCAGTCGACCTCAGCCTTTCTGTAAGTAAAGCTGGCATTTGCGGTTTGCCGGACCTGATGTTTGTCGGGCCTCTCGCGCTTTCGGTTCGACCAGTACCCTTCGTCGCAGTTGCGTATTTCGATCCGTGGGTGGCGGTTCAGGGCGTTGAACGCAGCCGGGCAGGGCTCGTCCAGATACAGATACATCCGGTCGGCCCCGAGATCGAGGTGATAGGCCGCAAACCGAAGTATGTCCGGGGCCGAGCCCCGGATCGTTGATACAATGCCCCAGCTTGGGACATTATCCGGCATATGAAGCTCGTAACCCTGTCACGCCATCATCTCTTTGGTGGCGGTCAGGTTCAGGTCGGGATAGTCCCGCACGACCCGGTCAATGTCCCACTGCAGGCGAGTCAAATAGACGATGTCGCCGTCATGATCATGAGCGATGTGCTGCTTGTTGGCATTGACGAATTTCTCGACCTCAACCTTTTCACCACTGACCCAGCGGGCGGAGGTGAACTGAGACGCCTCGAACCGTACCGGCAGGCCGTATTCCATCTCAATCCGGCTGGCCAGAACCTCGAATTGCAGCGCGCCAACGACGCCGACGATAAAGCCCGATCCGATCGACGGTTTGAACACCTTGGCCGCGCCTTCCTCGGCGAATTGCATCAGGGCTTTTTCCAGATGCTTGGCTTTCATCGGATCGCCCGGGCGCACGGTCTGCAGCAGTTCCGGCGCAAAGGAGGGGATGCCAGTTACCCGGATCGCTTCGCCCTCGGTCAGCGTGTCGCCGATGCGCAACTGGCCGTGGTTTGGGATGCCGATGATGTCTCCGGCCCAGGCCTCTTCGGCCAGTTCCCGGTCGGATGCCAGAAACAGCACAGGGTTCGAGATTGCCATCGGCTTTTTCGATCGAACATGGGTCAGCTTCATGCCGCGTTTGAAATGGCCCGAGGCCATGCGCACAAATGCCACCCGGTCGCGGTGCTTGGGGTCCATGTTTGCCTGAACCTTGAAGACAAATCCGGACACTTTCTTTTCTTCCGGTGCGATCTGGCGGGGTTCCGCGGACTGTACCTGCGGCTGTGGACCATAGGCGCCGATGCCTTCCATCAGTTCCTTGACGCCGAACGAGTTGATCGCCGAGCCGAACCAGATCGGGGTCATGTGACCTTCCAATACCGCTTGGGGGTCAAGCGCGGGCAGCAATTCGCGTGCCATCTCAACCTCTTCCAGCAGCTTCTCAAGCAGGTGCTCGGGCACATGTTCAGCCAGCTTGGGGTCGTCCAACCCGTTGATCTGGATGCTTTCGGCCACTTTGTTACGGTCAGCGCGGTCCATCAGCTCCAGCCGGTCGCGCAGCATGTCGTAACAGCCGATAAAGTCGCGGCCGACTCCAATCGGCCAGGCCGCGGGCGTGACGTCGATGGCCAGCATTTCCTGAATTTCGTCGATGATCTCGAACGTATCGCGGCTTTCGCGGTCCATCTTGTTACAGAAGGTCAGGATCGGCAGGTCGCGCAGGCGGCAGACCTCAAACAGTTTCTGCGTCTGGCTTTCCACACCTTTTGCGCCGTCGATCACCATCACGGCGGCGTCTACGGCGGTCAGAGTGCGATAGGTATCTTCCGAGAAATCGCTGTGGCCGGGCGTGTCCACCAGATTGAACCGGAAGTTTCCATAGTCGAACGACATGGCCGAGGCCGAGACCGAGATCCCGCGATCCTTCTCCATCTGCATGAAATCCGAACGTGTCCGCCGTGCCTCACCCTTGGCGCGTACCTGACCGGCCATCTGGATGGCGCCGCCATACAGCAGGAACTTTTCCGTCAGGGTCGTCTTGCCCGCATCCGGGTGCGAGATGATGGCAAATGTCCGGCGCCGGGCGATCTCGGGCGGCAAGGTGGGTTGGTTCGTGGCGGTATCAAGCATAGTCGCGCGTATAGGCGGGGAATTCTGCCGAAGCAAGACAAAGAGGCTGGTTCGAATCGTCTGCTTGTGGCAATAAGAACATATAGTGAACAAATAATGGAGAGGATCAATGAATTTGAAAGAAATCGCCGATGAGCTGGTGGCGGGATGCCGGGAAAACCGGGCCAAGGCCAATCTGGATAAGCTGTATGCGGCAGATGCCGTTTCGGTTGAGGCCGTCGATGCATCCGGTATGGGACGCGAGGCGCATGGGCGCGACGCGATCCGTGGCAAGCACGATTGGTGGGAGAGTTCGACCGAAGTGACGGGCGGAAACGTCAGTGACCCGATGGTGCATGGTGAAGACCGTTTTGCCGTGATCTTTGAGGTGCAGGGCAAGTTCAAGGAAAGCGGTGAGAGCTTCGATATGCGCGAAGTTGCGCTGTATCACGTCGCGGATGGCAAGATCGTCCGGGAAGAGTTCTTCTACTAACCCCTTGTCATCAATCTGTCTTCCCTGTCTGCTGGGTGCAAGACATGCGGATAATCACAGATGGGGAGGAACAGATGGATCTGGGAATAGGTGGAAAGCGCGCGCTGGTCTGTGCCAGCAGTAAAGGTTTGGGTCTGGGCTGCGCCGAGGCTCTGGCGGCGGCTGGTGTGGACCTGGTGATGAACGCACGCGGCGTCGAGGCGTTGGAGGCTGAAGCCGCGCGCTTGCGTTCGGAATATGGTGTCGATGTGCAGAGCGTTGCCTGTGATGTGACCTCGGAAGAGGGGCAGGCGCAGGTGATTGCCGCAGCACAGGGCGTTGATATTCTTGTGACAAATGCTGGCGGCCCGCCTCCGGGCCTGTGGTCGGATTGGCAGCGTGACGACTTCATCAAGGCATTGGACGCCAACATGCTGACCCCGATTGCCTTCATGAAGGCCTTGTTGCCCGGCATGATGGATAAGGGCTGGGGCCGAGTGGTCAACATCACCTCACAATCCGTACGGGCGCCGATTGCCGTTCTTGGCCTGTCTAATGCGGCACGGACCGGGCTAACCGGATATGTGGCCGGAACGTCCAGGCAGGTCGCGCCGCAAGGTGTGACAATCAATAACCTGTTGCCGGGGATACATGCCACGGATCGGGCGGATTCCCTGGACGGAGGCGTGGCCGCGCAGCAGGGCATTTCCATTGATGAGGCGCGCGCGCAGCGTGAGGCAACTATCCCCACGCGCCGCTATGGCTCGCGGGAAGAATTCGGCGCAACTTGCGCGTTCCTGTGCTCGCAACATGCGGGCTTTATCGTCGGCCAGAACATCCTGTTGGATGGTGGCGCGACCAATCTGACGATGTGACCATGGCGCAAGGGTTTTCACTGAAGGATCAGTTGTTTAATGCAGAAAAGACCGGCTATCTGGCGGGGCTTTTTGCCGAGGCTGATCCAGGGTTCGATGCACAGGCGTTTCAAACGCAGGTGATGTCACGCCTTCTCGAGCTTGAGTTGAAAGAGCGGATGGCGTGGATCGCCGAATGCCTGCAGCAACAGGTTCCGGGTGAGCTGCCAACTGTCGCTCCGACCCTTTTACGGGCCTTGCCGCCGCCGCTGGATCCGAACAAAACGGATGACGATTTTGGCGATTTCATCTTTGCCCCGCTGGGAGAATGGGTCGTCAATGTCGGCCTTGATCACCCCGACCTCGCGCTGGACGTGCTGGCTGAACTGACGCAGAGGTTCTCGATGGAATGGGCCATTCGCCCCTTTCTAAATCACCACCCCGAACACGTCATGGAGCGGCTGGAGGATTGGTGCGGACATGACAGCTATCACGTGCGGCGTCTGGTGTCCGAAGGAACCCGCCCGCGTTTGCCATGGGGGCAGGCGGTGGGGCTGGAATTGACCGATCCGCTGCCTCTGCTGGATCGGCTGCATCAGGACCAAACGCGCTATGTGACGCGGTCGGTGGCCAACCATCTGAACGACATCTCCAAAAAAGACCCGGATCTGGTACTGGACCGCCTGCAGGGCTGGTCTCGTTCACAGCGTCAAGACGCGGACGAGCTGCGGTGGATGACCTCTCATACCCTGCGCGGTCTGGTTAAGGCCGGGCACCCACGCGCGATGAAGATGCTGGGATATGACCCTGATGCCGATATACAGGTCTCGGTTATGGTAAATGGGCAGGCAAAGATTGGCGGCGCGCTTGAGTTTGATGTTTCATTGGCTGGTGAGGTGAACCAACCCGTTTTGATTGATTATATCATCCATTTTCAAAGACCTGGCGGCAAAAAATCGGCCAAAGTTCACAAGCTGAAACAGGCCGCGCTAAGGAATGGAAACCTGACCTTGAGCAAAAAGCACAAGCTCAAAGGCGATGCGACCACGTTCAGGCTTGTTCCCGGCGCACATCTTCTGGAGATTCAGGTGAATGGCCGGGTGCGCGCGGATCTGGATTTTGAGCTGCTGGGCTAGCTCAACCTTTCGTCAGAATGCTCGGCTTTTGATTGCACGGCACGCAGCGCTGCGTTAGCTGAGCAACAGTCAGGCGAGGGGATGACAGCGATGAAACATGAATCGGTGCAGAACTACTATGGCGAGGTCCTGCAAAGCAGCGCGGACCTGCAGACCAATGCGTGCTGTACGCCTGACGATATGCCGGATCATCTGAAGAGGATTCTCGCAAATATTCACGATGAAGTACTGACCCGGTATTATGGATGCGGTCTGATCGCGCCGCTGGATCTTGAGGGGATGAGCATCCTCGATCTAGGCTGTGGCGCGGGTCGGGATGTATACGCCCTGTCTGCCATGGTGGGCGAGAAAGGGCGCGTGGTCGGCGTGGATATGACGCCCGAACAGTTGGATATCGCCCGCGCGCATCAGGATTATCACGCCGAAACCTTTGGATATGCCCAAAGCAACGTGGAATTCCATCACGGCTACATCGAAAAGCTGGATGAACTGGACTTAAAGGCGGGGTCTTTCGATATCATCGTTTCGAACTGCGTGATCAACCTGGCCACCGATAAAGAGGCCGTTCTGCGCGGCGCGCATCGCCTGCTTAAGGACGGCGGAGAGATGTATTTCTCGGACGTTTATGCGGATCGTCGCGTACCGCAGGCAATGGCCGAGGATGAGGTTCTGTATGGCGAGTGTCTGTCCGGTGCGCTGTACTGGAATGACTTTCTGTCGATGTCTCGCAAAGCCGGTTTCGGCGACCCGCGTCGAGTCACGCACCGCCCCTTGACCATCGAAAATCCGGTTCTTGAGGACCGCGTGGCACCGCTCAAATTCCTGTCAGCCACCTATCGTCTGTTCAAGTTACCTGCGTTGGAACCCGCTTGCGAAGATTATGGTCAGGCCGTGATCTATAAGGGCACTGTCCCCAATGCGGCGCACATGTTTGAGCTGGATGACCACCACGCAATCGCGACGGGTAAGGTGTTTCCGGTGTGCGGCAACACATGGATGATGCTCAAAGACACGCGGTTTGCGCGGCATTTCGAGTTCATCGGTGATTTCTCAACCCATTACGGCATCTTCGAAGGCTGCGGTGGTGAAAGCCCATTTGAGGCGACCGGGCAGGCCGAAACGGGCGGCTGCTGCTGATCCCTTGCACCCAAAGGGAGGTGTTGCTATCCCCGCCCAAGCCCGATTGATTTGATCGGGTAAGGCTACGGGGTCCATCGGTGACAGTAAACGCAACTCCTCCGCGTCTGGAAATTCGCAATCTGGTCGCCCGGTACGAAGGTCGGGTGGTGGTTGATGACGTCTCGCTGACCGTGCAAGCGGGGCAGGTGACATGCCTGTTGGGGCCGTCAGGGTGCGGCAAGTCAACGACGCTGCGGATGATTGCCGGTGTCGAGATGCAAGAGACAGGCCAGATCTATGTCGATGGCAAGCTGATCTGCGATACGGTGTTCCGTGTCCCGCCTGAGCGGCGCGAGATTGGCCTGATGTTTCAGGACTTTGCCCTGTTCCCGCATCTTAGCGTAGCTGACAATGTTGCCTTTGGCCTGAAGGGTAGCAAAGATGAAAAACGCGCACGCGTGGATGAGTTGCTGGCCAAAGTCGACCTGATGCGGTTCGCAGACAGCTTTCCACATCACTTGTCGGGCGGTGAGCAACAGCGGGTGGCCCTGGCGCGCGCATTGGCCCCACGCCCCCGGATCATGTTGATGGACGAGCCGTTTTCGGGGCTCGATAACCGGTTACGCGATGGAATTCGGGACGAAACTCTGGCGATCCTCAAGGAAGAGGACGCCGCTGTGCTGTTGGTTACCCATGAACCCGAAGAAGCAATGCGTATGGCCGATGAGATCGCCCTGATGCGCCGTGGCAGAATCGTTCAACAGGGTGCGCCTTACAACGTCTACACCCGTCCTGCGGACAAAGCTGCAGTTGCATTCTTTAGCGATATAAATGTGTTAGGCGCGCAAGTTAACGGAGCTTTGGCCGATACGCCATTTGGTCAGTTTCTTGCTCCGGGTGTGCCGGATGGAACGAATGTTGAGATTGTATTTCGGCCTCAGCACGTCCGTTTGGATTTTGATCGCAATGGCAAAGGTCCACTGCCGACACCGACGGACGGGGTAGCCGCGCGTGGTGTGGTCGAACGGGCGCGTTTTCTGGGCAACGAAAGCTTAATTGAATTCCGTATGGACTATGATGATTCAATCTTGAAAGCGACCGTTCCCAACGTGTTTGTCCCGCAAGCGGGGCGGGTCATGTGGCTGACCATTCGCCGCGATCGGTGCTTTGTATTCCCCAAATAGGGTCTAAAACTGCAGTTTAGGCGCAAGTGGTGCGTGAAAGCCTCAGATTGCGCCTGCGGGTTGCTTGCCGCAGTGCGGGGCTGGGTCTATCAAGGAAAAAACGCTGCGGTGGATGGGGCATATGCGTATTCTTCTAACGAATGATGACGGTATCAATGCGCCGGGACTTATCGCACTCGAGGCGATTGCTGCCGATCTGGCCGGACCGGATGGTGAAGTCTGGGTCGTTGCGCCCGCTTTCGAGCAATCCGGCGTGGGGCATTGCATCAGCTACACGCACCCGATGATGGTTGCCAAGCTGGGAGAACGCCGTTTTGCTGCGGAAGGATCACCAGCTGATTGTGTCTTGGCCGGTTTGCACGATGTGATGAAGGACGAACCACCCGACCTGGTATTATCTGGTGTGAATCGTGGGAACAACTCGGCCGAGAATACGCTGTATTCTGGCACAGTCGGGGGCGCGATGGAGGCGGCCCTGCAAGGGGTTCCGGCTATTGCCCTGTCTCAATATTTCGGTCCGCGCAATTTGGGGCTGGATGACCCGTTCGAATCCGCGACCCGATTTGGTGCCGAGCTGGTTCGTAAGATACTGGGGGCGACGCCGGCAGAACAAGGCGATTACCGTTTGTTTTACAACGTCAATTTCCCCCCAGTGCCTGCGGATGAAGTACTGGGCACCCGGATCGCCCCTCAGGGTTATCGGCGTGACACACATTTCTCGGTCGAGCCGCACAGCTCACCTTCGGGGCGGCGGTTTCTGTGGATCAAGGGTGGGTATCAACACAACCCGACTGCACCTGGGACGGATGCTGCCGTCAATCTGGCAGGCTATATCTCGGTCACACCAATGCGTGCGGATCTGACCGCGCATGACGCGCTGGAAGCGTTAAAGTCGATCGAATGAGCGGACTGGACCCTGAAACAACCATGCAGTTCCTGTTTGCCCTGCGCTCGCGCGGGGTGACGGATGCGCGTGTGCTGGCAGCAATGGAGCAGATAGATCGCGGCAGATTTGTCAAAGGCCTGTTTGCAGAACGCGCCTATGAGGATACGCCACTGCCGATTGCGTGCGGCCAGACGATCAGCCAACCGTCTGTCGTTGGGCTGATGACGCAGGCGCTGGAAGTACGTCCGCGTGATACCGTGCTCGAGATCGGGACCGGATCGGGCTATCAGGCCGCGATCCTGTCGAAACTGGCACGCCGGGTATACACGGTCGAGCGTCATAAGCGACTTGTGCGCGAAACCGGCCAGTTGTTCCGTGATTTGGGGCTGACAAATGTGACGGCAATGTTGTCGGATGGTTCGTTTGGTCTGCCCGAGCAAGCCCCGTTTGATCGTATCATCGTGACCGCAGCTGCCGAGGACCCGCCCGGGCCGCTCTTGGCGCAGCTCAAAATCGGCGGTATCATGGTTTTGCCGGTGGGGCAGTCGGATACGGTCCAGACATTGATCAGGGTCCGACGCACCGAATCCGGTTTGGACTATGACGAATTGTTGCCTGTCCGTTTTGTGCCCTTGTTAGAAGGGCTTGGGAAGGATGGAGCTTAAAGGAATATTCTGCAAAATGCGCCGGAACCCCGATGAACAGGGGCAGGTGTCGAGGACAATAAAATGAGAGCAGTTTCCAAATCAGCAATGCGCCGCTGTGCGTTAGGAGTGGCTAGCCTTGCAATCCTGGCTGGGTGCGAAGGGCCGCTGGACTATGATCTTCGCGGACAGGTAGGCGGTTTTTCCACCGCCGAAGCAGCACAGTCGGCGACGACCAACCGGCCCGCACCGGATGCCAGGGGTGTCATCACATATCCGACCTATCAAGTGGCGATTGCTCGCCGCGGTGACACTGTCAGAGACTTGGCCGCAAGGGTTGGTTTGCCTGAAGGAGAGCTGGCGCGTTTCAATGGTCTAATGCCTACCGATTCCTTGCGCGAGGGCGAAGTTGTGGCACTGCCCCAGACGGTCGGTTCCGCAAGCTCTGTCGATATTGCGACGATAGCTGGTACGGCAATCGACGAAGTCCCCGCAAATGGCTCGGTCCGTACATCAACGCTTGAACCCGCAAAACCTGCGGCGGCACCGGCACCAACCGGTCCCGAACCGATCCGCCACAAGGTGAAACGTGGTGAAACGGCATTTACAATTTCACGCCTCTATGACGTTCCCGTTGAGGCGCTGTCAGACTGGAATGGATTGGATTCCGATTTTACCGTCCGCGAAGGCCAGTTCCTTCTGATCCCGGTGAAAAGCCAATCCGCACCGCGCAAAGCTGCTGTGCCTGCAACGAATGTGACACAGCCCGGCCAGGGGTCTCCGACACCGACGCCGCCCAGTGCTACGCAGCCCTTGCCTGACGAAACCATTTCCCCGGCCACTCCGGCACCTGATGTGACCGCCGAGGCACCAACAAACCAAAGCAATTCGGCGCTTGGGCTTCCTGTGAACGGTACGATTATCCGCACCTATCAAAAGGGAAAGAACGAGGGGATCGACATCGCAGCGGCCGCAGGATCGCCTGTAATGGCGGCAGAGGCGGGAACTGTTGCGGCGATCACTGCTGATGCAGATCAGGTTCCGATCATCGTTGTTAAACACAACAGTGATCTGCTGACCGTCTATGCCAATGTGGCAGATATCACGGTCAAGAAAGGGGATCGCGTGCGACGAGGGCAGAAGATTGCCTCGCTGCGGAGCGGGGACAACGCCTATGTCCATTTCGAAGTGCGCAAAGGCTTCGAATCTGTAGATCCAGAGCCCTATCTGAAATGATAAGAATGGCCCCGTCAGGGCCATGCCGCTGGCAGGGATAATCCCAACCCGATGACGGCAGGGTTAAGCGTATGGGTCGTAATCGCTCAGACGCTTTCCCGGCTCGTCTGCAAAAATCTCGGGCAGGGGAAGGACGGTTTCGATCAGGTCAATTCGGAAGACCCGGAAACCATCGCGGAGTTCACACCAGGAAGTCAGCGTCCAGACTCGTCCCCAATACTCCATATGCAATGGCCGAATGGTGCGCTCGGTCAGCACGCCGTCGATCCTGCGGTAACTCAGACGTAATTTTTGTCGTGATTTGATGGCGGCGCGGATCGGGGCCATATGCGCCAGCCCGCGTGCGGCATCGGCAAAGGGGTATACCGCAAATTTCCAGCTGTCAGCCTCGGAAATCACCTGGGTCGGCAGCACGGTGTCGATCTTTTCAGCCAAAGACTCGGCGGCGGTTTTCAAGTCGGGGTCGGCGGCCTCGGCCACGATTGCCATGCCAAGGTTCAGCGCTTCCAGTTCGGCCGGGGTCAGATTCAGCGGGGGCAGGGTGATCTGCTCACGCACCATATAGCCTACGCCGCGCTCACCTTCGACCGGAACGCCCGAGGCGGCCAGCGTATCCATGTCGCGATAGATCGTGCGGACCGACACCTCGAGCCGATCCGCAATGTCCTGCGCACGGTGCAAGCCACCGTCGCGCAGGATCTGAATAATGTCGAACAGACGATCAGTACGGCGCATGACACGCCGCTCTGACCGGGGTTATGCGGTCATGTTCCATAGCACGTTCTCGTGGCGCATCTGCATGCCTTCGGGGTTGATCGCTGCGATCAGTGCGGGCGCAAAACCCTGCTGCGGGAACTGCGCAGCTGCGTCCTGTGCGGCCTTCATATCGGTCCAGATCACGTAGTCAGTCCAGCGCCCGTCTTCGCCTTGACTGAGTTGACGATGGGCAAACCCCGGAGCTGCGCGTACAAAGGCTTCGGACGCTTGGCTGAGTTTTACGAACTCTTCCGGGGTTGTCCCGTTGGCGAGGGTGAAGGTGACGATTTCTGCAACATGGGTCATGTGAATCTCCGTTGACCAGGTTTCGATACCGCCTACCTAGTCCCTATCAACTGACACAAACCTGTCAGTTGATCAATCCGAGGCCGTAAAAAACATCGGATCGGATCAAATTTGAAGGCAGATTTGAACCAACTCACTTTTGCAGGCGGGCCAGCGGGCGTAGACACGGACCCAGATCACATTTCCGGCGTACGGCGCCGACGTTAAAGGAGAAGAGAGATGCTCAACAATATTGGCCTTCCCGGCATTCTGCTGATCGCAGTTGTGGTTCTGGTGCTATTCGGCCGTGGCAAAATCAGCTCGTTGATGGGCGAAGTGGGCAAAGGCATTACGTCATTCAAGAAGGGCGTCAAAGAAGGCGCAGAGGAACTGGATCAGGACGCATCCGAGCTGGCCAAAGACGTCACGCCCGAGACCGACAAAGACAAGGTCTGATCCGGTATGTTTGATCTGGGCTGGACCGAGCTTCTGGTCATCGGCGTCGTTGCCCTGATCGTTGTGGGGCCAAAGGATCTGCCGGTTTTGTTCCGTAATGTCGGTCGTTTTGTCGGCAAGGCCCGTGGCATGGCGCGCGAATTCAGCAGTGCCATGAACGATGCGGCGGATCAGGCCGGTGTGAATGACATCAAAAAAGGTCTCAACGCGGCCACCAACCCTGTAGGCAGCGCCATGGATGGTGTGAAAGAAGCCGCGCAGGACCTGGCCAAAAGTATCGACCCCACCAAGTTCGACCCCGATAGCGAGACCGGTAAGTTGGCCGCCGAACGGGCCGAGCAGGCCAAGAAGATTCAGGCCTCGACCGCACGTGCTGCGGCTGAGCGTAAGGCGAAAGAAGCCGCCGACGCGATGGCCAAGGCTGAAGAGGCCGAAGCCGCGCTGAAAACCGAAGGCAAATCATGACCGACACAGACGAGATCGAAGACAGCTCGGCCCCATTGATCGAGCATCTGGCGGAACTGCGCACCCGGTTGATCCGCGCGGTCATTGCCTTTGTAATAGGCATTGTCCTGGCCTTTACGGTCGCGGAACCTATCCTGCAATTCCTGGTCCAACCAATCGAGGCAACGCTGCGCGATCTGGGCGATCCGTCTCCGACTTTGCAATATACCTCGCCACAGGAATATCTGTTTACGCTGTTCCGAATTTCGATGGTGTTTGGGTTTGCGCTGGCCTTCCCGGTGATTTCCTATCAGCTGTGGCGCTTTGTGGCACCTGGTCTGTACCGGTCTGAGAAGGGCGCTTTCCTGCCATTCCTGGTCGCCTCACCGTTCATGTTCCTGCTGGGGGCATCTTTTGCACAATTCGTGGTAACGCCGCTGGCCATGCAGTTCTTTTTGGGCTTTGCGGATGTCAGTTCGATTTTTGCCAATCTGTTGTCGGCGACTACCGGAGATGTTCCGGAAGAGATCGTGGTTGTGCCCGAAACCACCGAGGGCGTGAAGATCACGTTCTTCGGCAAGGTGAATGAATCGCTGGATATCACGCTGAAATTCATCCTTGCCTTTGGTCTGTGTTTCCAACTGCCTGTGCTGCTGACCTTGATGGGTAAGGCCGGACTTGTCAGCGCCGAGGGTTTGGGCAGTGTCCGAAAATACGCCATGGTAGGTATTCTGGTGCTTGCTGCCCTTGTGACACCGCCAGACGT
Source organism: Ruegeria sp. CDSA193 (assembly GCF_059611885.1). Lineage (NCBI taxonomy): Bacteria > Pseudomonadati > Pseudomonadota > Alphaproteobacteria > Rhodobacterales > Roseobacteraceae > Ruegeria > Ruegeria sp. CDSA193. Next base: position 365,533 of record NZ_JBXWPN010000004.1, read on the forward strand.
GATCACTCAGATCATCCTGTTTGTCGTGGTCTATGGCCTCTATGAGGTGTCGATCTTCCTTGTCGCCCGAGTTGAGAGAAAGCGCGAGGCCGAGTTGCGCGCAGAAGGATACTATGACGGCGAAGAAGAGGCGGATGCCGATATCATCCACGAAGAAGACGGCAAATAAAGCTGCGATCAAGCAATGAACAGGCGCGCCCAGCCCGGCGCGCCTTTTTCATGCGCCGCTCTTGTCGCGCCGGGCGGAACATGGTTTGAGACCCTGCAGACACGACCGGAGGCCCCAATGGATGACCAAGCTCTGAACCGTATTGCCGACGCGCTGGATCGCATGGCCCCGGCGCCTCTGGCCGCGCCCGATTTTTCGGCAGCTCCGGCTTTTGTCTGGCATGTCGAACCCGATCGCCTAGAACCGGTTAAGCAGGTCAATCGGGTCGATTTGGATCTCTTGGTGGGTATCAACCGGTCTCGCGATACACTTTTGGACAATACACGCCGCTTTGCCGCGGGATTTAAGGCCAACAATGCACTGCTCTGGGGCGCGCGCGGTATGGGCAAATCCAGCCTTGTCAAAGCGGTCCACGGCACCCTGCAGAACGAACATCCCGATCTGAAACTGGTTGAGCTGCAGCGCGAAGATATGGGCTCGGTCGCGCGTCTGCTGAACCATCTACGCGCAGCACCGCATCGGTTCATCCTGTACTGTGATGACCTGTCCTTCAGCCACGATGATCAGCACTACAAATCGCTCAAGGCAGTGCTGGACGGTGGCATCGAAGGTCGCCCGGAAAATGTGGTGTTCTACGCCACCTCAAACCGCCGCCACCTGATGCCGCGGGATATGATCGAAAATGAACGTTCCAGCGCCATCAACCCGTCTGAGGCCGTAGAAGAGAAGGTCTCACTGTCGGACCGGTTCGGGCTATGGCTGGGTTTCCATCCTTGCGATCAGGACGAATACCTTGCCATGATCGACCGCTATTGTGCTTCTTACGGCGTCTCGGTCGACGCAAACACCCTGCGCGCCGAAGCGATCGAATGGCAAGCCACACGTGGCGCGCGCTCGGGCCGTGTGGCATGGCAATTCTTCGTCGATCTGGCCGGGAGAAACGGTGTTCACATCGCGTAATCCGCCGGCTTCATCTGGCTAAAAATACCTCCGCCGGAGGCATGGCCCAATGGGCCATTCCTATAACAGAGCCAGAATGCGCGCCGCTTCATCTGCGGTGCTGGTCAATGCCTCCCGATCCTCACCGGGATGAAACCGGGCACGCACGGCAGTAGGCATAGCAGCCGGTTCCACGATGCTCACACGCGGCCCGGTGCGCTCAGTTTCCAGCGCCCAGCTACGGGCCAGAGCCATCTGCGCCGCCTTGGTGGCACCGTAGATGCCATAGAATTTCTCGCCCGCCTTCGGATCATCGAAAAACACCGCATGGCCGGCCTCACCCAGCAAAGGCGCAACATAGGGGATCAGGACCGACGTGGCGGTTGCGTTGGTGTTGATGGCTTTGGTCCATTCCTTGGGGTCAATGAAATGGGTCGGCGTCAGGGCCGAAGTGTGAACCGCAGTATGCAGCCACAGGTCCACCTTGCCCCAGCGATCATGGATGCCACGACACAATGTGGCCATTGCATTTGGATCGGCGATATCCATCGGAGCCAGGGTGGCTGAACCGCCCTTTGCTTTGAGGCGGTCGTCCAGTTCTTCCAACCCGCCGGTGGTGCGGGCGACAGCGACGATGTGGTACTCTGGTGCCAGCGCCTCGGCCAGGGCAGCGCCCAGCCCGCGTGAGGCCCCGGTGATGAGGGCGATTTTAGTCTGATCGGTCATGACTGCGGTTTGAACCCAAGCGCGCAGCGCGTCAAGACAGGATTAGCTGCCCGGGATCGCTATGCGCGTCGTCTGACCGCTTTGTCGCAGCATGATGCCCTCGGCATCAATGGCCACAATAGTACCTGAAGACACACGGCTGCCCAGCTTGACCTCTTTGACCCGGCCAGAAGACATCCGCATCAGCGCGCGCATATCGGCTTTTGGCCCAAACACCCCAAGCAGGGTGACAGAGTTTTTGCTAAGCGCGCCCTGTTGCGTGGCCGCGCTTGTGACGGTTTTGTTTGACATAGAGTGCGGCTGCGGCACACGGCCCCAACCCCTTTTGATGAGTGGTTGGAGGCGGACTATCAAACGCAACAAGGGAACAAAAGGTCCGGTAAACTGTCCGTTCCGTCACTTTTACACCGCAGTTGGAGAACCCATTGCGATTGCGTTTCCTTCGCCAATAAGTTGTGCGCGGAACCTAAGCGGTTTCACACCGAGACGGGGCGGTAGCCGCCCAACTGGCGCGGGGCAGGGGAATGCTGATTCGCCGAGAGCCTATCCCGAGGCCAGCTTGGCTGCGTTCCACGATCCGCCGGGCACCTGCATGTCTTCGCGCTTTTTGCTCACGCGTGAGCTGGTCTCAAGCGTGTCCAGATAGTCCGAGCTGACGCTGCCGGTGATGTAATTGCCGTCAAAGCAGGAACAATCGAAGGCTTCGATCTCGGGATTGCCTTCTTTGGCCGCCCAGATCAGATCGTCCAGATGCTGATAGATCAGGGCGTCCGCACCCAGCTCTTGCCGGATTTCCTCGACCTCTTTGCCATGGGCAATCAGCTCGTGTTTGGTGGGCATGTCGATGCCATAGACATTGGGATATTTTACCGGCGGCGAGGCGCTGGCAATATAGACCTTCTTGGCCCCGGCCTCGCGGCACATCTGTACGATCTTTTTGATCGTGTTCCCACGCACGATGGAATCGTCAATCAACAGCACATTATGGCCATCAAACTCCAGCGGGACCGCATTCAGTTTGCGGCGCACAGATTTCTGACGCTCGGCCTGACCGGGCATGATGAAGGTGCGTCCAACATAGCGGTTTTTGACCAGACCTTCGCGATAGGGGATGCCTGTGATCTTGGCCGCCTCAAGCGCGACAGGACGGGCGCTGTCTGGGACCGGGATGATCCGATCAATCTCAAGCCCTGATTCCTGGATCTGTTTGGCCAGCGTCTGCCCCATACGCATCTGCGTTTTATAGACAGAGACGCCGTCCAACAGAGAATCCGGACGCGCGAGATAGACATATTCAAAGATACAGGGTGTCAGCTTGCCTTCGACCGCCTGGAATTCGTGCATGTTGCCGTCCAGGTCGATCAGGATCGCTTCACCAGGGCGCAGGTCGCGCATCTTGTTGAAGCCGTTGATGCCAAAGGCCACATCTTCCGAGGCAAACGCAAAGTCGTCGCCACCGCTTTCGGTTTCGCGGATGGCCACCGAGAGCGGGCGAATTCCGTGCGGGTCGCGGAAGGCCAGCATTCCGACACCTGCAATCAGGCAGATCACCGAATAGGCGCCCTGTACCCGTTCCATCGTCATCTTCACACCGGCAAAGATATTGCGAATGGGCTCGGCGTTGCCATTGACCTTGATTGCGTCAGCGACCTTGTCCGCCAGAACGTTCAACAGAATTTCCGAATCTGACGTTGTGCGCAGGTGGCGGCTGTATTTTCCAGTGACCTTCTCACGCTGTGCGGCAGTGTTGGTGATATTGCCGTTATGAACCAGGTAGATGCCATACGGGGCATTCACGAAGAACGGCTGCGCCTCGGCCGCGCTGAGCGACCCGGCGGTCGGATAGCGCACATGGCCAATGCCGACCTTTCCAAGCAGGGTATCGGCGTCCTGAGCGTTAAACACGTCCTTGACCAGCCCGTTGGCCTTCTTTTCGCGGAAGAACTCTCCGGTATACGTGACGATACCCGATGCATCCTGACCCCTGTGCTGTAGCATCAGAAGCCCGTCATAGATTTCCGCAAACACATCATGTGTTCTGCTTGCGATCCCCAAAATCCCACACATGTACGGGCTCCAAATTACTATGACGATTTAAGTTGTGGCGGTGTTCGGAACATCAGCATGGCGGTGTCTTTGCCTGATACTTCCCATAGATCTTGGGATGCAGACGCGCCCTGGTCGCAAGCGGCAGGCGCGAAAGAAAACAGATACAGCAAGATCGGCAGCTCCGATTCCATGTCAGTTCGGACTTCACATAAAGCCTTACGGAGGCTGTGTCATCAAAGGATCACATTTGCGATTTGACGCAGGTGGAATTTGCCACAATGGCCGAACAAAAGGTGACAGGTTTCGCAGCTTGTGCTGTCATAGAGGAAACAATCCGAAACAATAGTTTCTTCAAGCCAAGCGGATTTCAGACATGTGGCAAAACAATCAAGGTCAGAAAAAGCAAGAACCGGTAAAACGCCGGTGCCACCGATGCCGTGGAATGGGGCGCGCACCCTGTCAGATTTGCGGAGGCGCAGGTGAAGTGATCAAAAGTCGGGACATTTTTGGCAAGCCCGTCATGTCCCGTTGCGAAGGGTGCTTTGGGCTGAAAAACATCAGATGCACCGTTTGCGCCGGAGAAGGGTTTGTCTAAGCCGAATTGAAAAAGCCCGGCTTTGACCAGGCTTTTGCTTTATTCCGCTGCAGGTGCTTCAGGGGCGGCAGGTGCGTCGGATGGATTGGCGCTTTCACCACAGCTGGCTACCAGTTCTTCATATTGGGATGTTACCCACCCCAGCGCGGCTTCGGGGTTTTGCTCTTCGATTTTGTCGCTGAATTGTTCGAACACTTTGGCTGACCGGCTTTCATCGACGATGGTGTAGGATTGGCCCGTCATGACTGTGTCATAGACGAAGAAGGCAATCGCCACCAAAAGGATGCCGCGCGCGATTCCAAAGAAAAACCCAAGTGCCTGATCCAAGCCGCCCAGTGCAGACCGTTGCACAAGAGATGAGAACAGTGGGGTAAATATACTAACCACGATCAGGGCAATGGCAAACACGCCAGCGAACCCGGTGATAACCGACAATTCACAACTGTCGCGCAGGAAATCTCCGACAACGGGGATTTCTTTGACCAGTGGAACGGCCTGTGGTGCGAAAATGAATGCCAAAACTGCCGCTGCAACCCATCCCGCGATCGCGAGAATTTCCCGCAACAGGCCACGGGAATAGGCCAGCAGACCCGATATAACGATGATCAGGGCAACTACCCCGTCAATTATTGTAAAACCTTCCATGGCCCTCGCCCGTAATTTTTTCTGCCCCTCAAGGCGTTACCTTAACCTGCTCCGAAGGTTTCGCCAACAAACCCTACCAAATCAGAGGGCCGGGTGAGTGTCAGACCTGCCACAGTACCGGTTTTCCCGCCTGCCGGAGCTATGGCGGATGTGAAACCAAGTTTTTGGGCTTCTTTCAACCTGTTTTCTGTCTGAGGGGCCGGTCTAAGTGCCCCGGACAACGAGATTTCTCCGAAAACGACGGTGTCCGTTGGCAGGGCCGTGTCCTCGCGCGCGCTGAGTAGCGCTGCAGCAACGGCAAGGTCCGCGGCTGGCTCGGTGATTTTAAGCCCGCCTGCGACGTTGAGATAGACATCGAGCCCGGCAAAGGGGATGCCGCAGCGGGCTTCGAGCACGGCAAGGATCATTGCCAGCCGTCCGCTATCCCATCCGACGACGGTTCGGCGAGGCTGAGAGTGGGGGGATGGGGCAACCAGCGCCTGAAGCTCAACCAGAACCGGCCGTGTCCCTTCGATACCAGCAAATACGGCCGATCCGGGGCTGGGCTTGCCGCGTTCAGATAGAAACAGGGCCGACGGGTTTGTGACTTGTGCCAGACCCTTGCCTGTCATCTCGAACACGCCAATCTCATCGGCTGGACCAAACCGGTTCTTGACCGCACGCAGAATGCGGAACTGATGCCCGCGTTCGCCTTCGAAATAAAGAACGGTATCAACCATGTGTTCAACCACGCGGGGGCCAGCGATCTGACCATCTTTAGTGACATGGCCAACCATGATGATTGAAACTCCGTGTCGTTTCGCAAACGTGGTCAATTCATGTGCTGCGGCGCGGACTTGTGACACTGAACCCGGTGCGCTGTCGACGTTGTCGGCCCACATGGTTTGAATTGAGTCGATGATTGCGAGACCGGGTTTCTCGGCTTCCAGCGTGGTGAGGATGTTACGCAGGTTGGTTTCGGCGGCCAGTTGCACGGGCGCATCTTCAAGCCCTAACCGGCGCGCGCGCATCCTAACCTGCGCGCTGGCTTCCTCGCCCGAGACGTAAATGGTTTTCACACCCGCACGCGAGAACCGGGCCGCGGCCTGCAGCAAAAGGGTGGATTTGCCGATGCCCGGATCCCCACCTACCAGTAAGGCCGAGGCGGGGACGAGTCCGCCTCCCAGCACGCGATCCAGCTCCTCGACCCCGCAGAGTGTGCGGGGTGGGGGCGTTTCCTCGGTCGACAGGTCCGTGAGTGTGATAGACTGGCCACGCTTGCCGCCGAGGGATTTTTTGGCCGGGCCAGCCGAAAGGGGGACGTCTTGCGAGATGGAATTCCATTCACCGCAGCCGTCGCAGCGCCCGGACCATCGTGAATGAGTGGCACCGCAGGCCGAGCATGAAAAAGTTGTCTTTGCCATGGCGCCCTTGGTGCCCGAGGAATGGCGGTTCTTCAAGCCCTCGTGGGCCTTCATCTCCGCCGGTAGCGCGCCATATCCTCAGGCCCGTTTGGGCCATTGTCCAAAGCGGGCGCCGTCGCGCCTATTCGGCGGCGCGAGGTGGCGACATAGCTATGACGCTCGACGGCTTCGATGCACCGTCCTTGGGCTGCTGCAGTTGAGCCGACAATTCCGGCAACAGTTCGAAAAGTTCGTCGCGCAGACGGGTTAGCTGAGAACGAGCGATGGATTCCTCGATTTCAACATCATGGGTCCACTGGCGCAGCTCGTGCTGAATGGTTTGTGCCTCTTCCAGCCGTTGCTGAAACAGTTCGATCTCTTCCTGGCGTTGCTGCAGGAATGTGCGGGCACGGGCGATGCGGGTATCCCCGTAAGTTTCGGCCAATTCTTGGCTGATCTGGCTCATTTGCGCGGCCAACTCCAGAATCTCTGGTTCGAGCGATTGTAGGTTGGGATGTTGGCGCAGGAAGGCCATCCGCTCTTTGACCGCATCAAATTCGGACGACAGGATAAATGCCCCGCTGCGGTCCTGCGCATGGGCCAGCTGATAGGCATGGGCGATGTCGTGCATGTTCAGCGCAAATTTACGGTGCGCGTTTTCCAGGGCCATCATCCGGGCATTCGCAGGAAGGTAGAAGGCCAGCATCAGGATCAGAGCGGTCAGGCCAATCTGAACATAGATCCCGGCGTCTATGATGGTACCGCTCGCCAGTCCGGCTTGCATGGAAAGCCATGGCAGCACGCCCAGGGCGGATAGCATAGTGGTTGCGACGGCCAGAAAAGCCGCGGAACAAATCAGAAAAAATGTCAGTCGTAAAAAAGCGTTTTGAAACTGTAATGTTAACGTGTGGAGTGCGGTCATGTTCGACGATCTCCTTCTCAAACCGATACATATCGGGCCGAAGCGGACAAAGGTTGAACATAATTTTTGATCCGCTACGGACCGATCACTACAAGAAACTGGCTGCTCGAAATATTAAGATGATACTCAGATAAGTGTTTTCAATCAATTAGGTCTGATGATTTCGTGATCTGGATGTCATCTCGGTAATAATACCCAAGCCGATTGAGGCCAAAATACAGGCCGTAAACAGGTAAAGCCCCCAGGCGGTTTCGATGGTCGCGTAAGAGATGCCCTTGGCCAGCGTGATGTAGAGCGCGATCAGGAAAATGTCGGCCATCGCCAGCTTGCCGAGGATGTTCAGCGCAGGTTGAACGCGCGCATCCAGCAGGTCCCATTGGATCAGGGCGGTGCCGATGGTTTTCAGATAGGGGGCAAAAAGGGCGAAGACGGTGACGATCAGCGCGAGGAAGATATCGGATTTCCAAAGGGACTGGAGCCCGGTGATGACGCTGATTTCAGAAAGGCCAAAGATGGGCAGAAATCCCGCGCGCATCAGCGGGGCGAACCACGCGATGGGGTAGAGGATCAGCAGGGAGAGGGTGACGAGGCGGAGGGTCATTATAGATACTCTTCGGAACTTTTCGATGAGGTGAATATTTCACCTCAGTCTGTATTGTGCCTATATCGATATCCGAAACGCTATTGATACACATCACTTTGTTTACGAAAAAAATTTATATGGCTGAACCTGTTATAAAAATTGTCGAAGGCCCGTCCCCAACCCAGAAGGGGGTCAGCGAGGCTATAACTGTTGGCCTCGCGGGGGTTCTTTCAGCGGGAAGTGTCGCTGCAGACATTATGCCATTTGATCGCGAACAGTTGTTTGGCGTAATGCATTTTCGCCTCCAGGAAGCGCTGCAGGCGCAACGCAGGGCGCGTTGGTTCGGTGGAAAAATTTACAATCGATTTTCAGGGCAAGATCCCAATTACGTTCTGTTTTCGGGAACTCATCTGGGTCAAACATTGGCGCTTGCCCGGATTCAGACGCCAGATTTTGTGGTCCCGCGTGGGAAATACTTGCTGCGGCTAGATTATGTAAAAGAAGCCTACGAGAACTTGAAACAAGAAAGGAAAGGTGCGCCTGTCTAACGAACCGCCTCTATCGGCCCCTCTGCACTCCCGCTGATGAACTGCTCCACATAGGGATCACCCGAGGCATCCATCTGACCCACGGGACCGGTCCATTGGATCACGCCTCCGTGCAGCATGGCGACGTTATCGGCAATCGCGCGGACCGAGCTCATGTCGTGGGTGATGGTCATCGCGGTGGCGCCCATTTCGGTCACGATCTCGCGGATCAGGTCGTTGATGACACCGGACATGATGGGATCAAGGCCGGTGGTGGGCTCATCGAAGAAAATGATCTCGGGCTCGGCGGCGATGGCGCGGGCCAGGCCTACGCGTTTTTGCATACCGCCCGACAGTTCGGCCGGGAAACGATCGGCCACATCGGCTTTCAGACCCACGCGGCGCAGTTTCTCGATGGCGATCTCGCGCGCCTCGTCCACGGGACGTTTGAGCGAACCGCGCAGCAGGCGGAAGGCGACGTTTTGCCAGACGGGCAGCGAGTCGAACAGCGCTCCGCCCTGAAACAGCATTCCAAACCGGGCCAAAAAGGCATCGCGGTCGCCTTTGGTGGCGTCTTTACCGTCTACATAGACCGTGCCGCTATCAGGTTTGATCAGGCCAAGAACGCATTTCAGCGCCACCGATTTGCCGGTGCCCGATCCGCCGATGATGACCATCGAGGTGCCCTTGGGGATCTCGATATTGACGCCTTTGAGGACCTGATTGGACCCAAAAGCTTTATGTACATTCTCCATCCGGATCATATTGAGAAGAACACCCCTGTCAGAACGAAGTTTGCAGCCAGAATCATGATTGCGGCAGCCTCGACCGAAGACTTGGTCGCAGCGCCTACGCCCTGCGCGCCCCGGCCCGAATTCATGCCGTAGTAACAGCCCATGGTCGCCGTGATCAGGCCAAAGGCCGCGCCCTTGGTAAGCGAAGAGACGATGTCATGAAATTCGAGGAAATTCATGGTGTTTTGCAGGTAGGCCGCGGCGTTGAAGCCCAGGCTTTGGGTCGCCACGATATATCCGCCCGCAATGCCGATCACATCGCCAACCGCAACCAGAATCGGCACTGTGATGACGGCGGCCAGCACCCGCGGCGCGGTGAGGTATTTCATCGGATGGGTGGACAAAGTTACCAGCGCGTCGATCTGCTCGGTCACTTTCATGGTCGCAATTTCCGCAGCGATGGACGATGTGACCCGCGCTGCAATCATCAGACCACCCAGAACAGGCCCAAGCTCGCGCACCATGCCAATCGCTACGATTTGTGGCACCACAGCTTCGGCATTGAAACGCGCACCACCTGCATAGATCTGAAGCGCCAATGCACCGCCGGTAAATATCGCCGTCAGGCCAACCACCGGCAGGGACATCCAACCGATATTCATCAGAGCGACCGCAAATTCGCGCGGATAATAGGGGGGGCGGAAAATATGTGAAATCGCGTCTACAAAGAACAGAGCGACCTTGCCGAAATTTGCAAGCAAAGACAGGGCTGTACGTCCCAACCCGCCCAGCATTGAAAGAGGGTTCATTCGATATAGCCCCGAGAGTAGCGCGCGCCTAGAGATGTCAGAATTTCATACCCGATGGTGCCGGCGGCCTCGGCCAGATCATCTACTGTCTGGTGACCGTTGAGAATACGCAGGCGTTCCGGATCCTCGGGCAGATCCGTTACGTCGATGGTGATCAGATCCATTGAGATCCGGCCAACGACAGGGCAGGGCCTGTCCGCCACAAAGGCATCAATGCCGCCTCCGATAGCGCGGTGAAGCCCGTCTGCATACCCGGCCGCAACCGTGGCGATACGGGATTTGCGCCGCGCGAACCAGCTATTGCCGTATCCCACGCTTTCGCCGGGCTCGACCTCGCGCACCTGAATGACCGGAAGGTCGACGGTGACGACGGGTTTCGCATCGGCAAAGGGTTGTCCGCCATACATCCCGATACCGGGACGGCAAAGGTCGAAGTGATAATCGCTGCCCAGAAGGATACCGCCGGTGGCCGCAAGCGATCTGGGGGCCGCACTTCCATCAGTCAATTCGTGGAACACCCGCAGTTGGTGGCGATTCATCGGGTTGTCAGGTTCATCCGCACAGGCGAGATGCGACATCACCAGCGACGGATTAAGCGGCTCGATCTCTGTGCGCAACACGGCCCAGTCCGCAGGCTCAATCCCCAAGCGATTCATGCCGGTATCCAACTGGATTCCAAAGGCGTGTTCAGGCAAGGCCTGACGATGGCGGCGGAACTGTTCGGACGAATTCAGCAATGGCGTCAAATTGTGTTGGAGCAGTAGGTCGCTGTCGCCTTCCATATGCCCGGAAAAAACACTTATCGTTGCGTCGGGTCCGACAGCCTCGCGCACGGCGGCACCTTCTTCGGCAGCCGCGACAAAGAAATTTCTGACACCTTCTTCAGCAAGTGCGGCAGAGACAGGACCAGCGCCCAGGCCATAGGCGTCGGCCTTGACCACGGCACCCGTTTCACAGGACGTCTTTGCATCAAGCGCCTGCCAGTTGCTGGCCAGCGTATAAAGATTGATCGTTAAGCGTGCAGTACTCATGCGTCTGTTCATGACATTGGATCGCGTCAGGTCAAGGGGGGTCGCAGCGATAATTGACCTGTACGTTGCGCATAACGGCACCTTGAGGCCGGGAAGTGGGTTGAAACAGCGTAAATCTGCGTATTGAACATCTGAGGGCGCCAAATCACTATTGTGCGCACATCGTGGTCAACCATGATCGGGTCAAGGTGATCGTTCACTAATGCCCAAAGGGGCCTGTTGGGATGAAAACATGATTGAACTCTCGTTTGGGTACAAAAACCAGAGCAGTAGGTTGCCTGATTTCTTTTACGATGTGTTCTCTGCCTCAGAGGGGGGCGAGGAAGGACAGGCCATTCAATCTTTGATCAGGGAATTGCTGAAAACCGAGCCCGATCAGGATCTGCAGGGATGTGTTGCGACTGATGGGGGCGATCTTCTGGGATGTATCATGTTCTCGCGCCTGACCTTTGATCAGGATCCGCGACGGGTGTTTCTGATGTCGCCCGTGGCCGTGCGGACGGATCGGCAACAGGGTGGGGTCGGGCAGAAGCTGATCACCTTTGGTCTGGACCAACTGCGGGCCCAAGGCGTCGATTTTGCAATAACCTACGGAGATCCGTCATATTACGGCAAAACCGGTTTCCTGCCCATTTCTGAGGCATTCGCGCAGCCGCCAATGCCGCTTAGCCAGCCGATCGGATGGCTAGGGCAATCTCTGTCTGGTTCACAGGCTGATCCAATGGTGGGGCCGTCACGCTGTGTCAGTGCATTTGACCGGCCCGACCTTTGGTGACGGTCAGTAGCCTTCGATCTGACCGTCCTGCTGCCAGGGTTTGACGAGGTTCCCAAAGCGCGTGAACTGTGCTTCGAAGGACAGCTCGACCGTACCGATGGGGCCGTGGCGCTGTTTGCCAACGATCACTTCGGCCTTGGCGTGCAGGCGTTCCATGGCCTGCTTCCACTCTTCCATCTTCTCCAACTCATGATCGCCGGGCTTTTCCCGTTCTTTGTAGTATTCCTCGCGGAACACGAACATCACCACGTCGGCATCCTGTTCGATCGAGCCTGATTCCCGCAGGTCGGACAGTTGAGGGCGCTTGTCGTCTCGGTTTTCAACCTGCCGGGATAGCTGAGACAATGCGATGACCGGGATGTTCAGTTCCTTGGCAATGGCTTTCATGCCCATCGAAATCTCAGCGATTTCGTTGACGCGGTTTTCGGCCATGCCGCGACACAGCTGCAGATAATCGATCACCAGCAGGTCCAATCCATGGGTCCGCTTCAACCGCCGTGCACGCGCGGCGAGCTGTGAAATCGGTAGTGCCGGGGTGTCGTCAATGAACAGCGGGCAGGCTTCCAACTCCTTGGCTGCATCAACAAAGCGGCGAAACTCACCCTCGGTCATGTCACCCTGGCGGATCTTGTGGCTCGAGATTTCCGAGGCTTCGGCCAGAACCCGGCCCGCCAACTGCTCGGCGCTCATTTCCAATGAGAAGAACCCGACAACGCCGCCGTCAATCGCGCCTTCGGTGCCGTCGGGTTTCAGCCCGCGCTTGTACGCTTTGGCCACGTTGAACGCCACGTTTGTCGCCAATGAGGTTTTCCCCATCGACGGACGCCCGGCCAGAATGATCAGGTCTGACGGGTGCAAGCCACCCAACTGCTTGTCCAAATCGGTCAGACCGGTGGAAATCCCGGCCATTCCACCACCGCGCTGATAGGCCTCGTTGGTGACGTTGACAGCCTCGGTGACCGCCTTGAGGAAGGATTGAAACCCCTGTTCAGTCTGGCCTTGTTCAGACAGCTGATACAACTGCTGTTCAGCCTCGACGATCTGTTCCTTGGGCTCGCTCGCCACATCGACCCGCGCCGCCTTGTCCGAGATATCGCGGCCAAGCCGGATCAACTCGCGCCGGATGGCAAGATCATAGATCATCTGGGCATAGTCATGCACCGCAAAGGCGCTGATCGAGGCCCCGGCCAGCTTGACCAGATAGGCCGGACCGCCCAGTTCCTTCAGGCCTTCATCCTCGGCCATGAAAGATTTCAGCGTGACGGGCGAGGCCAGCGCATTCTTGGCGATACGGGTCGAGGCGACCTCGTAAATACGCGCATGAACCGGATCATAGAAATGCTCGGCCCCGATGATCGAGGCGACCCGATCATACAGATCATTATTGGTCAGGATCGCACCCAGAAGCTGTTGTTCAGCCTCAATAGAATGCGGCATGGTATCGGCGTTTTGGATCTGTGCCGCTGCCTGCTCGATGCTGCTTATCTCGTTCATTTTGTCCCCGCTGCCCGTCCCGAGGTTCTATACGCGAAACGCCATTGCAAGCTATCTGGAAATACCTGTGGCTAACTGGGGGTAAGGCCTAGGGATAACTTTCCAGACAGTTTGGACGATGTGGTGTGCTTGGCCTATTATGTAGGAAAGCGGGGAAAAGTCACCAGATATCGTATATGCTCAGCCGATTCTTTGGCGCTTATCCCCAATCCATCCACAACAGGTTTAGGAAGGTTTATTGGCCTCTTGCCAGCCGCGCGGGTCGTTCAGGAAGGCTTCGACACCGTCAAGTGTTTCCGTATCAAAGGCTTTCTGTGCTTTGGCCTCGGCCAGAACATCCCACCAGGTGCACAGCGAATGCAGTTTCACCCCATGATCGCCCAGAGTTTTCTCGGTTTCCGGAAAGATGCCATAATAGAAAATCACCGCCGTATGCCCGCAGGTCGCGCCGGTTTCGCGGATCGCATCAACGAAGGACAGTTTGGATCCGCCATCGGTGGTCAGATCCTCAACCAGCAACACACGCTCACCCTCGTTCATCGCGCCTTCGATCCGGGCGTTGCGGCCATAGCCTTTGGGCTTTTTACGCACATATGTCATCGGCAGGGCCATGCGTTCAGCGACCATCGCGGCAAAGGGAATGCCCGCAGTTTCGCCGCCAGCGATATTGTCGAACGCTTCAAAACCCGCATCCCGCATCACTGTGACGGTCAGGAAATCCATCAGGGTCGACCGGATGCGCGGGTAAGAGATCAGCTTGCGACAGTCGATATAGGTCGGGCTGGGCAGGCCGCTGGCCAATGTGAACGGCTCGCGCGAATTGAAGTGAACGGCCTTGATCTCCAGTAGCATCCGCGCGGTCAGACGGGCGATTTCGGTGCTGTCGGGAAAGGAACTGGGGATCATGGCGGGACCTCTGAGCTGAAAAACCTTCGGGGCTGATAGCCTGCTGCCGCCGTCAGAGTCGAGAGGGCAGGCAAAAGAAAAGCGGGCCCGAATGGGGCCCGCTGTCAGCTTGCACAAAGTGATGCGCTTAGCTGCTCATGTCATAGGCGCGTTCGCCGTGGACCGACAGGTCAAGGCCGTTGGTCTCGGTCTCGGCATCCACACGCAGCGGCGTGATGGCTGAGACCAGCTTGATCAACACAAAGGTCACCACCGCGGTAAAGGTACCCACGATTGCCAGACCGCCCAGCTGTGCGGTCCAGGTACCCATGCCGAACAGGGCGATCATGATTGTGCCAAAGATGCCGCCAACGCCATGCACCGCAAACACATCAAGCGTGTCGTCGATGTTCAGCTTGTTGCGGATGATAAAGACCGCTTCCTGACACAGGATGCCCGCCACGCCGCCGATGATCAGCGCCTGAACCGGGCCGACAAAGCCCGACGCCGGGGTGATCGAGGCCAGACCAGCGATGGTCCCGGTCACAAGACCCACCATCGAGGCTTTGCCAAAGCGGATTCTCTCCCACAAAGCCCAGGTCAGGGATGCAGTCGCCGCCGACAGATGCGTCACGGTCATAGCCATCGCGGCACCGCCATCTGCAGCCAGTTGCGAGCCGCCGTTGAAGCCGAACCAGCCGACCCACAGCATCGCAGCGCCGATCATGACATAGCCTGGATTATGCGGGGGCGTTGTGCGGTGAAGGCGCGGGCCGAGTACGACAGCAATGATCAAAGCGGCCAGACCTGCCGTTTCATGCACCACGATGCCACCGGCGAAATCTCGCACACCTGTCTCGCCAAAAATGCCGCCATCGCTCAGCATTCCGCCGCCCCATATCCAATGGACCACGGGCGCATAACACAGCAGCATCCACAGGGCAGAGAAGGTCAGAACAAAGCCAAAGCCAACCCGCTCGACATAAGCACCGACGATCAGGGCGGGGGTGATAATGGCAAAGGTCATCTGGAAGGCAAAGAACAGAATTTCGGGCAGGGTGCCGGCCAAGCTGTCGGCATCAACACCATTCAGAAAGGCCTTGCCCAACCCACCCCAAATCCCGCTTTCACCGGGGCCGAAGGCGATGGAATATCCTGCGACCAGCCAGAGAATGCTCATCAAGCAGGCGATGCTAAAGCAGTGCATGAACACGCTCAGCACGTTGCGGGCGCGTACAAGGCCGCCATAGAAGAGGGCCAGGCCCGGAAGTGTCATGAACAGGACCAGTGCGGTTGCTACTATGATCCAGGCGGTATCGGCTCCATTCATCAGCCACTCTCCTTTTCAGAATGCGTGGCGGGGCTTGAAGCGGATTGCGACTGGGGAAAAAAGAGGCAGAGCCCAAAAAAGCAGCCTATTTCAGGGGCCTTTTTTGAAGAGTTGATTAATTGGGCGTCAAATTGTCGAGCATGCCCGATTATTGGGCAGTGCTGAAAAGTGCCTTTGACAGCAGTGCCAGCGCGTGATCCCGCGCAGCGCGGCGCACCCGATCGCGGCCCAATGCGCCGAATTCGACGGTTTCTGTCATGGGTGGGATGCCGTCACCGGCCACACCAAAACATACCCGGCCTTCGGGTTTAAACTCGGACCCGCCCGGGCCTGCAATGCCGGTAACCGACACTGCCAGATGCGCCTGTGAATTCCGCAAGGCACCCTCGGCCATTTCGCGCGCGACCTGTTCAGAAACCGCGCCATGGGCATCCAATGATTCCTTGCGGACACCCAACATTTGCTGTTTGGCAGTATTTGTGTAGGTCACAAAACCGCGCTCAACGACCGCAGAGCTGCCGGGGATGTCGGTTAGAGCCGCAGCGACCATCCCGCCAGTGCAGCTTTCGGCGGTGGTGATCATCACCCCTTTCGCTTTGGCGCTTTCTAGCAGGTCGGAAACGGTCACAACCCCAGAACTCCGTGGCTGAACCCGGCGGCCAACATGATGCCTATGGCCGCGAATACCCCGGCAATCACATCGTCCAGCATAACGCCCATCGGATCGCCGCGCCGGTCGGCCCAACCCACGGGGCCGGGTTTCAGGATGTCGAACAGGCGGAACAGTACAAACCCAGTTACCCAACCTGGCCACAGCGCTGTAATGTCGATCCCGTGCGCCCAACTGGGATAGGATATCGCCCAAAGTGCGAGGAACTGACCTGCGACCTCGTCAATTACAATCTCGGAAGGGTCGTGGTCTTCTTGCCCGGCGGTCATCACCCGCGTGGCCCACAGACCGCCGAAAAACACCGCGACTGTCGCGACCGCCAGTAAGGGGAAGCCGCCCAGAGTATGCAGAACCCATACCAAGGGCAGGGCAACCAAAGACCCCCAGGTGCCGGGGGCGGGTCGCAGATATCCGACGCCACAAACAGTGCCAATCAGCTGTGCAACGGTCATGATTTCACCAAACAAGCTGTTGCAATAGAAGCAATTCCTTCACCACGCCCGGTAAAACCCAAACGCTCGGAGGTTGTGGCCTTGACCGAAATCTGATCCTGGCGCAATTCCATGATCTTCGCCATCTCTGCCCGCATGGCCGCGGCGTGAGGCCCGACCTTGGGGTATTCGCAGACCAGCGTGCAGTCGACATTCGAGATACGATATCCCATCTGCCCGGCCAACTCGACCGCGTGGCGCAGGAAAATTTCGCTTGCCGCGCCTTTCCATTGGGGATCTGAGGGCGGAAAGTGCTGTCCGATATCCCCTTGTGCCAATGCTCCGTAAATCGCATCGGTGACTGCGTGCATACCGACATCCGCATCAGAATGGCCCTGAAGCGATCGGTTATGCGGAACTTTGATACCGCACAGGAATACGTGATCCCCGTCACCAAAACGATGCACGTCGTAGCCATTCCCCAGCCTTACATCCATATCCGTTCCCAATATGCGTTCCGCCCTGGCAAAATCCTCGGGTCGGGTGATTTTCAGGTTGTCCGTATCGCCCGGCACGATGCAGACGTCCAGCCCGGCGGCGCGCGCGACTTCCACGTCATCCGCTGAACCTCCGGGATGCGCGGTGTGGGCAGCGACGATTGCGTCATAGTGAAAGCCCTGCGGGGTTTGCGCTGCATGCAACCCGGATCGATCCTGCGTGCCAGTGACCATAGTGTCGCTTGCTGTCCACAAGGCGTCCGTCACCGCAAGGCCAGGTGCGGCACCGGGGAAATTGTCCAGAGCGGCCAGAACGGCATCAATGATCTCGGTGCTGACACAAGGACGTGCGACATCGTGGATCAAGACGCGGGTCACATTCATGCCGTTCAACGCCGACAACCCGCTGCGCACCGATCCTGCTCTGTCTGACTCGCCTTCCGCGAGGATCAGATCGGCGCTTTCAAATTCTTCCCAGGCGGGGGCATCCTCCTTCGACAGCACAAGGACGATGTGATCGACTTGCCCGCGGAATCGGTCGATGGTCCAGTCGGCCACTCGACGACCTGCCAGATGGCGCCACTGTTTTGGCGTGCCGCCTCCGGCGCGTTGACCGCGTCCTGCGGCGACAATGATAGCTGCGGTCGTCATGTGTCGTGCTCTCCGACGAGTTAAGGGCAATGTTTAGGGTGCGGTGAAAGCAGAGGCAATCACTCGGTTTCATCTGCTTAAAAAATAGGCAAACGATGATTTTGCATGCTTGTTCATAGCGGTTTTGTTGTTCATATGCACTCAATTCGATATCAAAGCTGCAACTGCTCAAGGATTAAGCACGTTGACTCTGCGACTTGCCGACAAAGATTTGAACCCGCCCGTACTACTGGCGCCCATGGCCGGAATCACTGATCGTCCGTTTCGCGATCTGGTGATGCGCTTTGGGGCCGGGATGGTCGTCAGTGAGATGGTGGCCAGCCAGGAAATGGTGCAGGCCAAACCCGGTGTGCGCGAACGGGCCGAGCTGTCTGCGGATGTGGAAAACACTGCTGTCCAGCTTGCCGGACGCGAGGCGTATTGGATGGCCGAGGCGGCCCGCCAGGTCGCTGATCGGGGTGCGCGCGTGATTGATATCAATATGGGCTGCCCGGCCAAGAAGGTGACAAATGGATATTCGGGCTCGGCCCTACTGAAGACACCTGACCACGCGCTGACATTGATCGACGCCGTTGTCAGCGCCGTGGACGTGCCCGTGACGCTGAAAACCCGGTTGGGATGGGATGACAAATTGCTGAACGCGCCCGATGTGGCAAGGCGGGCGCAGGATGCTGGGATACGAATGGTCACGATCCATGGCCGCACACGTTGCCAGTTCTACAAAGGGCATGCCGATTGGAGCGCAATCCGGGCGGTCAAAGAAGCGGTCTCGATTCCGGTGATTGCGAATGGTGACATTGTTGATTCTGGCGCTGCACGCATAGCGCTGGATCAGTCCGCCGCCGATGGGGTCATGGTTGGGCGTGGGGCACAGGGTAAACCGTGGCTACTGGCGCAGATGGGGCATGAGTTATACGGGGCAGAGGCGCCAGTCATTCCCGCTGGTTGTGATTTGATCGACATGGTTCGTGCCCATTATCAGGCCATGCTGGGGTTTTATGGTTTGGATCTGGGCCTGCGCGTCGCTCGCAAGCATCTCGGCTGGTATATGGATGAGGCTGGAACACCGGCCCCGTTGCGCCGGGCGGTGCTGACATCGCGCAACACGGATGAGGTGATGCACCTGCTGAGTGTTGCACTTGGCAGTGATGCAGAGGAGGCGGCATGACCTCGGATCACAGCATCTGGACCTCGCTGCCCGTTCCTGCCTTTGTCATAGATGCAGATGACCGGATCGCAGACATAAACTCCGCCGGTGAAGGGTTCCTGAATGCCTCGCGCAAATCCGTGATCGGGCATCCCGTCTGGGATCAGATTGCCGTGGACGCTCCATTAGAAGAAGCGTTTCTGAGAGCGCGTCATCAAGGTACGCCACTATTTGTGAACGATGTGGATGTAGGGTCAGGCAACCGCGCGCCGTTGCAATGTGCGCTTCAGATCGCGCCGCTTGTCGGGCATCCGGGGTCAATGATCATGATCATCACACCGCGTGAACTTGCTGGGCGTATGACCCGTGGAAACACGGTGAAATCTGCTGCGCAATCGGCGATCGGCATGGCCGAGATGCTTGCGCATGAAATTAAGAACCCTTTGGCAGGAATTACCGGCGCGGCGCAGCTTCTCAGCATGAATATCTCGCAGCAAGACCTTGAATTAACAGATCTTATTGTCGAAGAGAGTCGCCGTATCGTAAAACTGTTGGAGCAGGTTGAACAATTCGGAAATCTCTCTGAGCCCGATTTCAAACCGGTCAACATACATGACGTGCTGGATCGGGCACGGCGGTCGGCCCTGTTGGGTTTCGGTGCCCATATGACGATCATCGAGGATTACGACCCGTCGTTGCCACTTGCTTATGGCGACCCGGATCAGTTTCTGCAGGTCATCTTGAATTTGTTAAAGAATGCCTCGGAAGCCGCTGACCCTAAAGGGGGAACCATACGTTTAAGGACGTATTTTGAACATTCTTTCCGCCTGCGACGCAGCGACGGGTCAGGTCATTCTCTGCCACTGCAAATCGAAGTGACCGATGACGGCCCCGGTCTGCCGGAGAAGATTCGGGGCGAGATATTCGACCCGTTTGTGTCGGGCAAGGAAAACGGCACCGGCCTGGGGCTGGCGCTGGTCAGCAAGATCATTTCGGACCACGACGGCTGGATTTCGGCCGAGTCGGTTCCGGGACGAACGGAATTTCGCATCTCTCTGAGGCGCGCGCCGCGTGACGCGAAATAGTCAATAAATCGCCGGAAAGAGCAAGAATAAGGAAAGCACCTGATGGATGGAACAGTACTGGTTGCAGATGACGACCGCACAATTCGGACCGTTCTGACACAGGCCCTGACACGCGCTGGGTGTAAGGTGCATGCAACCTCGTCGTTGACCACTTTGATGCGTTGGGTGGCCGAGGGCAAAGGCGACGTGGTCATATCCGATGTAGTTATGCCGGATGGCAATGGGCTCGAGATGTTGCCAAAAATCGCACAGGACCGACCGGGATTACCGGTCATCGTGATTTCGGCGCAAAACACGATCATGACGGCCATCCAGGCAGCCGAGGCGGAAGCTTATGACTATCTGCCGAAACCCTTCGACCTGCCGGATTTGATGAAGCGTACCGCGCGCGCGCTGGAACAGAAACAGCGCACGCCGTCAGATGCCGGTAACACGTCCCAAGAGCGTCCGGAAGAGCTGCCTCTGGTGGGGCGGACACCAGTGATGCAGGCGCTGTATCGCTTGGTGGCGCGGGTGATGAATACCGATCTGTCGGTCATGATTTCGGGCGAGAGTGGAACGGGCAAGTCGTTGATCGCCAAAGCGATACATGATTTTTCCGATCGCAGGACGCTGCCATTTGTAACGGCCACTGCCGCCGACCTGCTGGATCTTGAAGGCCCGGCGCGCGTCATGGCACGGGTGCGGGGCGGTACGCTGCTTATCGACGAGATCGCGGATATTGATGACGAATTACAGGCGCGTCTCGTTCGGATGATGGACACTCCAGGCGATCATGTTCCTCGGTTCATGGCTACGAGCCAATCGGACCTGACCGAAGCCATGGAGAACGGGCGCGTCCGGCAAGACCTGTATTATCGCCTTTGCGGTGCGACAGTGCATGTTCCGGCCCTTCGCGAAAGGGTCGATGATATCACCTTGCTTGCCGATCATTTTCTGGCGCGTGAAGAACGCGAACATGGCGCGAAACGCTGGTTCAGTCCGGATGCGGTCGAGCTGGTACG
The DNA here is from genome assembly GCF_059611885.1 of Ruegeria sp. CDSA193. Taxonomy (NCBI): domain Bacteria; kingdom Pseudomonadati; phylum Pseudomonadota; class Alphaproteobacteria; order Rhodobacterales; family Roseobacteraceae; genus Ruegeria; species Ruegeria sp. CDSA193. Next base: position 386,613 of record NZ_JBXWPN010000004.1, read on the forward strand.
GCGCTATTCCTGGCCCGGAAATGTACGGCAGCTTGAAAATGCGGTCCGTCGATTGAGCCTGACCAGCCGCGCCGATGAAATCTCCAAAACCGAGGTCGAGTCGGTGCTAGGCAGCCAACCCGAAGCCGAGCCGGTGCTAGGCAATGGAGAACGCGAAAAGCTCTCGGCTTCGGTCGAACGCCACCTGCGCCGCTATTTCGATCTACATGGAAATATGTTGCCACCTCCGGGTCTATATCAGCGTATTTTGCGTGAGGTTGAGGCGCCTTTGATTGAACTGGCCCTGGATGCGACCGGGGGAAATCAGGCAAAATGTGCTGATCTTCTAGGGATTAACCGGAATACGCTGCGCAAAAAGATAACAGAGCTCGATATTCAGGTGACACGGCGGCGCAAACTGATGTAATATCGCCACACAAAGCGTGGCATCCGGGTTTCGACCGGGCAACGACCACGACATATGGCGGTAAGTCGCGCAAGCGGCACATCAGGATGAGGGCAGACGGTGGCAACCCGAGCACAGAGCGGGCTGATTTTATCAGTCAATCGGTGGCGAAAATCCCGAAGGCTGCGCAATTTTGGAACTTTGGGTCTGGTTTTGCTGGGCCCGGTGCTGGCTTTGACCACTTATCTGGTCATTGGTCCATTCGATCTGGGGGCAACCGCGCCCTCATTGCGCCTGATCCTGCTTGCGGATCTGGTCTATGTTCTCGTGGTTGCGGCGCTGGTTCTGGGTCAGGTAGGCAACCTGATCGCAGCACGCCGGGCCAAATCCGCGGGGTCCCGTTTGCACCTGCGACTGATCGGAGCCTTCACACTGTTGGCTCTGGTGCCGACTGTCACGGTTGCAATCTTTGCCGGTCTGACGGTGAATATTGGTCTTGAGGGCTGGTTTTCCGACCGCGTAAGGCAGGTTGTCGGATCCTCGCTTACTGCTGCGGAAGCTTATGAACAGGAACACCGAGAGGGCCTGACGCAGGACGCCGTCGTATTAGCGCTTTTTCTGGACAATGCCCGGACGCGTGATTTCTATATTTCCGATGCTGAACTGCGAGAGGTTCTGGCGCAAGGGCAGGCGCAAATCCAGCGCGGTCTGCGTGAGGCCTATGTCATTGATGGAAATGGTGAAATCCGATCCCGGGGGGATCGCTCTTATCTGTTCAACTTCGAAAAGCCGACCTCTGAACAGATGGCCCAAGCGACTGAGAATGAATTGCTGATCATTGCCGATTGGCAAAACAGTGAATTCAGGGCGCTTGTGCCTTTGAAGGCTTATCTTGATCGGTATCTCTATGTCAGCCGGGAAGTGGACGGGCAGTTGCTGACGCTGCTGGACGATACCAAGGAAACAGTTCAGTTCTATCAACAGCTTGAAAGTGAACGCGGACGGGTTTTGTTTGAATTCGGCCTGCTTTATCTGGGTTTTGCCGTGATCCTGATCCTGGCTGCAGTGTCGCTGGGAATGTGGTTCGCCGAGCGTCTCTCGCGCCCGGTTGGACGCCTGACCACCGCTGCGCAGCGTGTCGGGGCAGGCGATCTGGGCGTTCAGGTTATCGAAGAAGCCACCGATGACGAAATTGCGATGCTGGGCCGTTATTTCAATCAGATGACCCGACAGTTGAAAGGGCAGCGCGATACCCTTTTGGAGAACACACGGCAGATCGAACGCCGGCGTCGGCTGTTCGACTCGGTTCTGACCTCGGTCACATCCGGTGTTGTTGGTGTCGACCCCGATGGTTGCGTGACGTTTGTGAATCGATCCGCCGAACGCCTGTTGGATTGGTCCCGTGGAGAGGAACATCTTGCCATTGGCATTGCGGTGCCCGAATTCATGCCTTTGTTCGAAAGCCTCAAGGACAGCGGGCAAGAGGCTGTGCAGGGTGAAATCAAAGTCACGCGAAAAGGCCATTTGGAAAACCTGTTGGTCCGCATGGCGATCCGCCGCGGCGAAGATGGCGGGCTTGAAGGATATGTGGTTGCCTTTGACGACGTGACCGATCTGGTCAGTGCACAGCGAATGGCAGCCTGGGGTGATGTGGCGCGCCGCATCGCGCATGAGATCAAGAACCCCTTGACCCCGATCCAGCTGAGCGCCGAGCGGATCAAACGAAAGTTTTCGTCCAAACTGGATGAGGATGATTGCGATATCCTTGTATCCATGACTGATGTGATCGTTCGCCAGACGAATGACCTGCGGCGGATCGTGGATGAATTTTCAAAGTTTGCGCGCATGCCGGAACCGGATCGGCACGAAGAGAATCTGGTGGGGTTGGTGCGCGAGGCTGTTCTTTTGCAGCAAGCCGGTCAGCCGGATGTCGAAATCGAAGCGATGCTTCCAGATCAGCCGATTTCAGGTGATGTAGACGCAACAATGCTGAATCAGGCGCTGACCAACCTGATCAAGAATGCAGGCGAAGCGATTGAAACGCTGAAACAAAAAGGGGCACCTGAGAACCTCAAGCCTCAGATCAAGGTTACTGTGATCGGCGACGATGCGGGCACAGTAATTACCATTGCCGACAACGGTATCGGCTTGCCGGAAGATCGTGCGCGGCTGTTTGAGCCTTACGTGACCACACGCGACGAGGGCACCGGGTTGGGGCTGCCGATCGTCAAAAAGATTATCGAAGAACATGGCGGGGTGCTGACACTTGAGGACGCCCCCGTATTTGACGGACAGGACCATTTTGGCGCAATGGCCGTGATCCGTTTGCCCGGGAGCAATACTTCCTCAAATTCAGCGCCGAAAAAGCAGGCAATTGATACAAACAAACTGAAAGCAGGCCAAAGATGAGCGACATTCTGATTGTAGATGACGAGCGTGATATTCGCGAGCTTGTGTCCGATATTCTCGAGGACGAAGGCTATTCCACCCGGCTGGCTGGCAACTCGGACGAGTGTATGGCAGCCATCAATTCCGAACCCCCGGGGCTTTTGATCCTGGATATCTGGCTGAAAGACAGCCGGATGGACGGGATTGATATTCTGAAGACTGTAAAGCGCGACAACCCAGACATTCCGGTGGTGATCATTTCGGGCCACGGGAATATCGAAATCGCTGTCGCTGCGATCAAGCAGGGGGCGTATGACTTTATCGAAAAGCCCTTTAACATCGACCAGCTGATGGTTGTGATCCGCCGCGCGATGGAAACCTCGCGCCTGCGCCGCGAAAACGCCTCGCTAAAGCGGAAAGAGGTCACAAGCTCGGATATGATCGGCAAATCGGCCTCGTTCCGGGCAATGCAGAGCCAACTGGACAAGGTTACCAAGTCCAACGGGCGTGTGATGCTGACAGGCCCTGCCGGTTCAGGCAAGGAAATCGCCGCGCGCTATATCCATGCAGAATCGAACCGGGCAAATGCGCCCTTCGTGACCGTGAACTGTGCCGGGATCGAGCCGGAGCGCGTTGAAGAGGTTCTGTTCGGCCGTGAAACCACCGAACGCGGGGTTGAGGCAGGCCTGTTGGAAGAGGCCCATGGTGGCGTCGTCTACTTTGATGAAGTGGCAGATATGCCCATGGGAACCCAGTCAAAAATCCTGCGGGTTCTGGTTGATCAACAGTTTCAACGGGTTGGAGGTACCGACAAGGTCCGGGTCGACCTGCGGGTGATCTCTTCGACCAATCGTGACCTTGATGCAGAAATCGCCGCTGATCGTTTTCGGGAAGAACTTTACCATCGTCTGAATGTTGTGCCTATTTCGGTGCCTTCGCTGGAAGATCGGCGCGAGGATATTCCGGTTCTTGCCGAGTTTTTTATTGAAATGTGCAATGAATCCCAGGGCCTGCCGGTGCGCGAGATTTCAGACGAAGCTGTCGCGTTGCTGCAGACCATGACCTGGCCGGGCAATGTGCGTCAGCTTAAGAACCTGATCGAACGGGTGCTCATTCTGGGTGACGGTACGGGCCCGATCGAAGCGCGTGAGCTGCCAAACGAAGAAGAAAAAGCCGATGAATCGGGACGCGTCGTTCTGTCAGGGGCATTGGCGACCCTGCCGTTGCGCGAAGCTCGCGAGGCGTTCGAGCGTGAATATCTGCTGACCCAGATCAACCGGTTCGGGGGCAATATCAGCCGCACCGCCAGCTTTGTCGGCATGGAACGCAGCGCGCTTCATCGTAAGTTGAAATCTCTGGGCGTAGTGACCTCGAACAAATCGGGGGCGCGGATCGCGCAACTGGACGAGGCTGAACCGGCGGAGTGATCCGCCGGCCTTTACCCTGCCTGACCTGGGGTAATGATCTGAAACGTTCCGTTGTCGAATTTGACGAAACATGAATCTGTGCTGAGCGGTGGCAGCTGTGTTGTTGGGACCGCAGCAACACGCGACTTTACGCCCTGCTTGCAAGGCGGAAGGCTGACCGGGCGATAGCCTTTCTGCGCCATGCATTGTGCTTCCAGCTTGTTGCGCAGCCCTTTGTTCACATCGACCGTATAGATCTGACCGGGCTGCCACCAGCCTCCGGTGCGATGACACCTTCCCCGACCATCGCAGTAGGTGCGACCTGGCCAATAGGTTGGTGCCCCTTGTCGCACCTGATTGGCCACGGGGGCGTCTTTGAGGGACTGAACCTGACATCCAGTCGTTTCAGACTGCATTTGCGAAACTGTCTCGCCCTCTTGATAATACAGGGAAAGCGGCCCACACGCAGTTAGCAACAGAGTCAAAGAAATCGTGAGAGCTATTGTTTTCATACGCTTACCTTGCCTCAGCTTTGCTTGTGTTACAAACTAATTGACCGTCTGGGGGGCATCTGTCATTCAAAGATTTCAGGCAGAAGGGCCAATAGCATGAAGGTCATCATTTGCGGTGCGGGTCAGGTTGGCTGGCAGATTGCACGGCATCTTTCGGGCGAGTTGAACGACGTTACTGTGGTTGACAACAATCCTGATCTGGTGCGACGGGCGACCGAAACCTTGGATGTTCAGGGGATTGCGGGATTTGCAAGCTATCCGGATGTTCTGAACCGAGCGGGCGCGCGCGATGCGGATATGATTATTGCTGCCACCCATTCGGACGAGGTGAACATGGTCACCTGTCAGATGGCACATTCGGTTTTCTCCATTCAGCGCAAAATCGCCCGGCTTCGGTCGAAATCCTATCTCGAGGCCATTCATTCGGATCTGTATCGCCGCGATCACCTGCCGATTGATGTGGTGATCAGCCCCGAGCGCGAGGTTGCCGCAGCGGCGATGCGCCGGTTGTCTGCCCCATCCGCCTTTGACACCGAGATGTTCATGGACGGCAAAGCGCAGTTGCTTGGCATACGCATCGCCGAGGATTGCCCGATCGTGAACACGCCATTGCGGCAACTGACCGATCTGTTTTCGACGCTCAGCTCTATCGTGGTGGGTGTCCGGCGCGAGGGTACGCTGTTTGCACCGGAATCCGAGGACCAGCTGTTTGTCGGTGACGAATGCTATGTTTTTAGCAATGTCAAAGACGTGGACCGCACGATGGAGGTTTTCGGCAAGGCGCAAAAACGGCAGGACCGGGTGGTGATTGTCGGCGGTGGTAATGTCGGTCTTGAAGTTGCTCGGACATTGGAAGAACGTGAAAGCCGCGTTCGTGCCAAGATAATTGAACGAGACCGCCACTGTGCGGAAGTGGCAGCCGAAGCGCTTGAGCGAACGATTGTCCTTCACGGTGATGGTCTGGACGCGGCGCTGCTGCGCGAAGCTGGCATCGAACGCGCGGATGCAATGTTGGCCGTCACGGATGATGACCGTGTAAATATGTTGGTTGCCGTGCGTGCCAAGGCCGAAGGCTGTGCTCTGGCGATTGCACTGATCAATGATCCCAGCATGGTTGCCCTGATGGGGCCGCTGGGTATCGACGCCTATATCAACCCCCGCGCCACCACCGTCAGTTCGATTCTGCGCCATATTCGGCACGGACGCGTGCGGCAGGTCTATTCCATCGGAGATGCCGAGGCCGAAGTGATCGAGGCCGAAGTACTTTCAACCTCTCCTATGGCCGGGCAGAAGCTGCGCGACATTGATTTCCCCGAAGGTGTGCTGGTTGGTGCCGTACGCAAAGGCGATGAGATGTTGCGTCCCACAGGCAGCCTGAGGATTGAAGAAAAGGATGTGGTGGCGATTTTTGCCTTAGCCAAAGACGTGCCCGAGGTGGAACGGCTGATGCAGGTCTCGATCGATTTCTTCTGATGGCGCATGCACGGAAAAAACAGGTTAGCCTCATTCGGCGATTGCCGCTGTTTCTTCTGCTCTGGGGTATTTTTGCCGCCGCTATGTGGATGCCTGCCATATTTGCGCTGGTGCTGGATGATCACGACACGTCCCGGTCGTTCTTCTATTCCGGATTGCTGGGGTTGTTCGTGGTCGGGATCATTTCGCTGGCAACATCCAACAGAATGCCGCGCCGAGGGACATTGGGCCAGTTGGCGGTCTTGTTAGGCTGTTTCACCGTATTGCCCTTGTTTCTTGCGATCCCTCTGCATGATGCGTTGGGCAATACGAGCTTTCTCAACGCCTATTTCGACATGGTCAGCGCACTGACCACTACCGGGGCTGATTTGTTTCCTGATCCAGACCGGTTGTCGGCGCCGTTACACCTTTGGCGGGCTCAGGTCGGATGGATGGGCGGGCTTTTGATGTGGATTTCAGCGGCCGCGATCCTCGCGCCGTTGTCGCTGGGCGGGTTCGAGGTGACAGCCCGCGGTCAACCCGGTCGCCCGGTTTCAGGCGTGGCGCAAAGCGAGATGGTAGACCCGCGCGGGCGTCTAATCCGTGTCACGCTGACTTTGACGCCGGTTTATGTCGGGCTGACCGCTGTCATTTGGCTGTTGCTCGTGATCGCAGGAGAGCAGGGCCTGACCGCCATCTGTCATGCGATGTCGACCATGGCCACATCGGGTATCTCACCGGTTGGTGGGCTTGAGGGAGCGCAGGCCGGCGTAACCGGTGAGGCCATCCTGTTTCTGTTCCTGTTCTTCGCTTTGTCGCGGCTTACCTTTTCCTCGGACACAGCTACCTCAGGATATTCGCGGCTGGATAAGGACCCCGAGTTCCGGATCGGGCTCATGATCGTTGCAGGCGTAGCGGCGCTGCTTTTCTTCAGGGTTCTTGCCGGCGTCAGCGAAATTGGCGGCCAGATGGAGCCTCTTCAGGCGTTGAGCGTAATTTGGGGCATGATTTTTACGGTCTTGTCATTTCTGACTACCGCGGGGTTCGAAAGTGCAAACTGGGATGATGCCCAGCAAATTTCCGGTCTAGGCACCCCGGGATTGATCCTGATGGGGCTTGCGCTGATCGGCGGTGGAGTTGCAACAACGGCGGGCGGGGTAAAGCTGTTGCGGGTTTTCGCTCTGTACCTTAATGGCGCGCGCGAAATTGACCGTTTGATTTATCCGTCTTCGGTCAGCGGAGTAGGTGGCGGAAACCGCCGCATCCAAAGCGATGGGGCCTTTATCGCTTGGATATTTTTCATGATGTTTGCCCTGACAGCTGCTGTGTTCAATGTGTTGCTTGCTGCCATGGGTACGGGGTTCGAACACGCTATGGTGCTTAGCGTTGCAGCGCTGAGCACGACAGGGCCGTTGATCGAATTGGCAACCGATGTTCCTATCCGATTGATCGACCTTTCGGGCGGTGCCAAGCTGACCATGTGTGCCGCTATGGTGATCGGCAGATTGGAAACGCTGGCGATTATTGCCCTGATCACACCCGCTCTATTGAGGGGTTAAGAAACAATAACCATGCTAGTGACTGATTTTTCATCTGGAATATCGGTTAACGACACTCCATACTCCGCCGGAGGGAGCGCGTTGGTCCGCAGCGCGTAGCAAGAACAATGGCGAGATTATAAGAATATGGCTTCGGACAGACAGAATCTGCAGGACGCGTTCCTGAATAATGTACGGAAAGCAAAAGTCCCGGTCACAATTTTCCTGATCAACGGTGTGAAATTGCAGGGTGTGATCACCTGGTTCGACAACTTCTGCGTATTGTTGCGCCGCGACGGACAGTCGCAGCTGGTCTACAAACACGCGATTTCGACCATCATGCCATCGCAGCCGATCAGCCTGTATGAGGGCGAAGACGCCTCTTGATGGAACATGAAAGGGTGCGCACCCGAGCGTGGGTGCTGCATCCGGAAATCAAATCAGATGAACAGCGCCGCGTTCCAGGACCGGCGCTGGCAGAAGCGGTGGCGCTGGCCGCTGCATTGCCCGACCTTGATGTGATCGGATCCGAAGTTGTGCGCTTACCTCGAGCGCAGGCCGGTTTTCTGTTCGGTAGCGGCAAGATCGAGGAACTGGCCGAACGGTTGCACGAGAACGAAGTCGAGCTGGTTTTGATCGACGGATCGGTTACGCCCGTTCAGCAACGCAATCTTGAAAAGGCGTGGAAGGTCAAGATCCTCGACCGGACCGGGCTGATCCTCGAAATCTTCAGCGACCGTGCGCGCACCCGTGAGGGCGTTTTGCAGGTGGAAATGGCCGCGCTGAGTTACCAGCGGACCCGGCTGGTGCGTGCCTGGACCCACCTGGAACGGCAGCGGGGCGGATTGGGCTTTGTGGGTGGCCCGGGTGAGACCCAGATCGAAGCGGACCGCCGGGCCATTGATGAACAACTGGTGCGGCTGCGGCGTCAGTTGCAGAAGGTGGTCAAGACCCGCACGCTGCATCGCGCGGCGCGGGCCAAGGTGCCATATCCGATTGTCGCGTTGGTAGGCTATACCAACGCGGGCAAATCAACCCTGTTCAACCGCCTGACCGGGGCTGATGTCATGGCCAAGGATATGTTGTTCGCCACGCTTGACCCTACCATGCGTCGGGTCGAACTGCCCGATGGTCCCGAAGTCATCCTGTCGGACACGGTGGGGTTCATTTCGAACTTGCCCACCGAGTTGGTCGCCTCCTTCCGTGCGACGCTGGAAGAAGTTCTGGGTGCGGATATCGTGGTTCATGTGCGCGATATCAGCCACGATGAATCTGAGGCGCAGGCGAAGGATGTCGAAACTATCCTGACTTCACTGGGTATTGACGATACGCGGCCCCGGATTGAGGTCTGGAACAAGATCGACCTGCTGTCCCCGGATGAGCGCGAAGCCGCGATGGCGCGGGCAGAGCGGGATAAGGGGATTTTCGCGATTTCAGCCGTCACCGGCGAAGGGATCGCCCCGCTTTTGGCGGAAATTGCCGTCACGCTGCAGGGCGTACGTTCTGAGGCAACGCTGGAACTGGGATTTGCCGAAGGCAACAAGCGCGCGTGGTTGTTCCGCCAGGAGGTCGTGCAGTCCGAAAAGCAGACCGAAGATGGCTTTGTGATCGACGTGCTGTGGACAGAGAAACAAGCTTCGCAATACGCAGCGCTTTGAACCCTGACTGGGGAAGAACTTTCCTATACCCATCGAACAAAGTGGTCCGTGATCAGCCGTCAATCTGGCGCTGAAAATCCTCGGCATCGAACCAACCCAAAGAGTTCTGGACCTGGTTGGTGTCGGTCATTTCCCATTCTTCCCAGCCCCGCGTCACGACGTGATTGCCGGTTTTGGAATGGTGCCCTTCAAGTGTCCAGACAAATATTGCGTGGCTTCCCGCCCAGCGAAACATGTCGCAGCGGACCTCAAGATCGGGGAAATCAGTGTAAAACCCGCGCGCCATTTCCGCCACCGCAGCGCGGCCTATGATCGGTTCTCCACGGTTGATCGTGATCTGTCCGTCGGGCGCATAGAAACTGGCAACGGCCTCGGGGTCGCCCGAGCTCCAGGCGATCGCATAATCCCGCGCGAGATTGTTCAGCTTATCCCGGATACTGGCCATTTGGTCCCCCGCACACAAATCCTAGGCCTATGGATCGTATGCCAAACGCCATTCAGCGTCCACGCGATGGAAAATAAACGGGCGAGGTCTTGCCGAAGCACGGAACTTAGCGGGGGATAAGGGTGGTCACTCCGACGGCGGCTGCATGTGCCAGGTCAAGGTCCAGGGACATCGGGATGTATTCACCCCGACGCCAAAGCTGGGCCTGATCGTCATAGTAGCGTGACAGGAAGTGACCTGACTGGCCCGTAGCCGTGATAAAGACCGAGCTGTCGGGATCCGCAAAATCATATACGCCGCGATAGCCTGCACCGTGCACGTTCTGAAACGGATCGGGGCCTTCGCCCGATGTTCTGCCACGCAGCAGGGTGTTGTCGCCACCACTGGTGGACTGTCGGATATTCACAAAGAATCGCAGCACCGGAACCGATCCCAGAACCGGGTGGTCATGCGTCGCCTGATGCGCGTCACCCCAGCGTAGAGATTCCAGTGATCCTCCGTATTTTTCGGAAATCCAGATCAGCGCATCGTCCAGTGCCATGCGCGCCATATCGGTGCAGGTCTCTGTCGGCGCGCTCTGACGCACATTACACCAGGCCGAAGCTCCGTCGATGTCGCGATAGACACGTTCGATGAACAGTGGTTCGACATGTTTGTATTCAGCCGCCAGGGGGCCAAGCTCATCTGCGATCAACCGGATTTGCAGCGCCCGAACCCAAGCAGCATAGATCAGGGGCTCTGGCAGGTGTTCATTCATCTCGCCATTCCACTCGGCCAAAAGGTTCAGCGCGATCTGGCGCTGGCGTTCCTGGGTGCCTTCGGGGGCAGAGGCGCCGGTGTACCACAGATCAGCCCCGATCAGCGGCAGCAGAGAGCGGGCGGTAAAGCTGACAGTGTCCAGCTGTGCCTCGATAAAGCTGTCGCGCGTGTGTACCTCGCGCGATTGCATCAGCCGTTCCCAGCGATGGATGCGCTGCGTATCCCCCCATTCATATGAGACATGTTCGGGAAATGGCCGGTCGATGATCTTGTTGTTTGTGTTGCCCAGAATGCCGCCCGCAGGTGCGACGAATTCGGGGTTGTCAGCATAGGGCAGGCGGCCTTGCCACCGGTTTTCGGCCAGCCAGCCAGGCGTCGGAATACGCCCCCGGCTTTGGTTCTTTGCGGCACGGTGCGGCATTGCGCCGATCAGCTTCATGCCGATGGTGTCCTTGTCGACCAATGACAGGTTCTGAGATGGCGCCATGAACAGCTCGGCTGCGGTGATGGCTTGTCGGACAGTGTCCGCATTCATCAGCGCCATTGAGGCTGACATGGATGTGTCCTGTGCGCTCAGGGCTGTCCAGGACAGCGAGGCGACATGACCCGGCGGCGTGATCGTCCCAAGATCGTAATGGGTACCCGGCAGAACCGGTCCGTTCTCGGTCCAACGCAGGGTCAGAGTGATTGGGGCTTCGTCTTTGATCTCGATGATCGAAGGGCGGCTGCGAAAGGTCTTGTATCCTTCGGGGGTCAGGTATTCCTCGGGGTTTTCTGGGTTCAACTGCTCGATATGGATGTCCTGATCATCCAGATAGGATGAGGTCAAACCCCAGCCCAGTCGATCACTGCGTCCAGTCATCACCGCCGGGATGCCGGGGATCGTGGCACCGATCACGCCGCCTTTGGCCAGTTCCAGACGGGCCAGATACCAGATGCCCGGCGCTGTGAAACCCAAATGCGGGTCATTGGCCAAAAGCGTCCCTCCGCTGGCAGATCTTGTGGGCGCGGCAGACCATGCGTTCGATGCTCCGGCCAATCCGCGCTTTGGAAAGGGCGAGATGGGCATGTCCGGCATCGACGATCCGGCCGCATATCTGGGCAGGTTGGGAAACAGGGCGGCGTATTCGGGCAGAGCGGCGATTCCCGGCCCGGGGACATCAGGCAGAATATCCGCCAGTCGGGTCTGGTCATCCAGCATAAGCGATGTGCGCGCGCGCAGCACTTCATCCTCAAGATGGCCAGAAAGTTGCAGGCTCATGAGTTTGATGACGGCCAGGCTGTCGCCCGGTTGCCAGGGCGATACAGGCGCATTGAACAAAAACATCTCTGGCGCACCACGGCCCAATGCGTTTTCGTTAATCTCGGCCAGTCGTGCATTCACCCCGGCAGCATAAGCGCGCAGGGCCTCTTTGGTATAGTCGTCCTGGGCTTGTACCGACCGGTGTGCAAGCCCGTACAGATCAAACCGCCGCAACAGCTTGTCGATATGAACAGTGCGAGCGCCAAAGACTTCGGACAATCGTCCCTGCGCTGTCCGGCGCAGAACGGTCATCTGCCAGAGGCGATCCTGTGCATGGGCATAGCCAAGCCCAAAGAAGACATCCGGGTCTGATGCGCCCAGAATATGGGGAACATTCGCTGTATCCCTGACAACCTCAACCGGCGCAGTCAGGCCATCAACTTTAACGGTCTGATCGTAGTCCGGCAGGGACTGGCTGGCCAGAAAATACACCAGCAACACAGCCGCCAATGTCAGCAGAACAAGACCCGAGGCGATACGCACTAGCCAGCGAAAGACAATTCCCATCAGCGGTCACATTTCCGTTCACTCTATGATTGTGCAGACACTAGAGGATGGCTGGACGGATCGAAAGAGGAACCGCATGAGAACATGCGTGTTTACCGCGGTTTGAATGAAAAACCCCGCCTCAGGCCTGATGCCGAAAGCGGGGTGTCTTGAAGGGGGAGGGTAGTCCGGTATCAGGGAATGATGCGGGTGTATTTCGTGCCTTCGACCGTCGCGCCGAACTTTAGCCCTGCCTGTCCGAAGACTGCCGCCAGAACCGGCGAACGCAGGGTGGTGGTGTCGGTCGACAGAGAGTCGCCCGTCGCATCGACCACGTAGCCGACTTCGGCCCCGGCGGTCCATCCGCTGGAACGGCGGAAATCGTTCAACGCATCCTGTGTCATGAAGAACAGGACATGCGCATATTGCTGGGCACCGATTTGCAGGCCGGCGGTTCCCGAAATTGCGGAATAGTAATCAACTGTCGCGCCCTGAATGCGTAGCGCGCCTGTGCCGTAGGCACCGCCAAAGACGATTAGTCCGGCATCGGTTATCAGAGGCATGACCAGCATGCCGTTGGCCTTGTTCGCGATTTCGAGCGTGTTGGGGTAGGTGGCGTACATCTGGTTCAATGTCGCATCCACACGGGCGTCAATCGTCGCTGCGTTGGAACTGCCGACGCCATTGCCGCAAGCGGCGGTCACTGACAGACCGGCCATGCCAAAAGCAAAGCCACGACGGCTTAATCGAGTAGGTTTGGAACTGCTCATGTTTTTTATCTCTGTATAAATGCCTGATTGTCGGGTGCTCCCGATCTTGTCCGCAAGAATACGCCGATTGTCGCCTCGTGTCACGGGAAAGCTGCCGGGTGACCAAAGATAGTCGGCGAAAAATCGCGGAAACGCGGGGGATTAGCCCTGCAGGATCCGGGCGGCCTGAGGCGCGAAATAGGTCAGGATCCCGTCGCATCCCGCGCGTTTGAACGCCAGCAGACTTTCGAGCATGACCTTCTCTCCGTCGATCCAGCCGTTCTGAGCCGCGGCTTGTATCATCGCGTATTCGCCCGAGACTTGATAGGCATAGGTTGGCGCACCGAACGTGTCCTTCACCCGGCGGCAAATATCCAGATAGGGCATGCCGGGTTTTATCATGACCATGTCCGCGCCTTCGGTCAGGTCACGCTCGATCATGCGCAGCGCCTCGTCCGAGTTTCCGGGGTCCATCTGATAGGTCTTCTTGTCCCCGGTCAGCGCGCCCGAGGCGCCCACTGCATCTCGGAACGGTCCGTAGAACGCACTCGCATATTTGGCCGCATAGCTGAGGATCATCACGTTGTGATGGTCTGCGCCTTCCAAGGCGCGCCGCATTTCACCGATCCGGCCATCCATCATATCTGACGGTCCGATGATGTCGGCGCCCGCATCTGCTTGCGCCAGCGTCATCTTTACCAGCGCCTCGATCGTTTGATCGTTTATGATCTCACCATCGACCACATAACCGTCGTGGCCGTTGATATTGTATGGGTCCAGCGCCACGTCCGTCATCACCGCGATATTGGGTGCGGCTTTCTTGATGGCGCGAATGGATCGGTTGGACAGGTTATCGGGGTTCCACGCTTCGGCGCAATCTTCGGTCTTTAGGGATACGTCGGTGTAGGGAAAGATGCAGATTGCCGGGATACCCAGGGCCTGCGCTTCGACCGCAGCCTGTGCGATTAGATCGACCGAGCGGCGCATGACACCAGGCATCGAGGGGACAGGCTCTTCAATACCTTCGCCGTCTCGGACGAAAACCGGCCAGATCAGATCATCGGTGGTCAGTGTATTCTCGCGGACCAGCGCCCGCACCGCCTGTGATTGGCGTGTTCGACGAAAACGGGCCAGAGGATAGGGGGCAATGGTCGGTTTCATGACGCGCTCTCCTTGTAAATTCCAGCATTGGGTGGCATGAATTCCGTGTAGTCTCAAGGGTAACGATGGACGCGTCTTTGCGAAGAAGGTCCCTGAAGACGGAAATTAAGGGCTGACGCGTGGACTTATACTCTTCGATTTTTGAACTCATCGACATGCGCAGCTTTTCGAATCTCTGGTATTGGATCGGGCTTGCGGTGTTGTGGTCATCGGCCAGCCACTGGGCCATGGGCGTGCCGTATGACCTTGTTGTGCGCGCACGGCGGGTAGGCGGGCAATCGGAACAGGATTTGATGGATATCGTCCGCATTAACGGAAACCGATTGCTCTATATATTGGATGTATCCGGCCTCGCGATATTAGCGTTTAGTTGTTTTCTGTTCACGGGTCTCGCCACTTTGGGGTTCTATTACGGTGTCGAATTCGCGCAGGCCGTGTTTTTGTTGCTGTTTCCGGTTTGTCTTGTCGTGCTGATCAATGTATCAGCCGCACGGAAACTGCGCCGGGAAACACCCAGTCTGGAGTATATTTCCAAGATTCTTACGCGCTGCCGGATCTATACCCAGATAGTTGGTATGATTTCGATCTTGATCACTTCGCTTTGGGGCATGTACCAGAATTTTTCCATCGGCGTCCCGGGTTGGTAAAATCAGAAAGGCTTGGCGATGACGGGTCCGAACCAAGTAATCGTTGGCGGCGCCCCCGAAGGGTTTGACGCGCAGCTTGTCCTGAATGAGCTGGCGCGCTCGGGCGGGCCGGTGTGCCATGTAGCGCGTGATGACAAACGGCTTGAGGCGATGCGCGCGGCGCTTGCCTTTTTTGCGCCTGACATGCCGGTATTTGTGTTCCCAGGCTGGGATTGTCTGCCATATGATCGGGTATCGCCCAATGCCGATATCTCGGCAGCGCGTGTGGCCACCCTTGCCGCACTTGTGCACCAGATGCCGCAGCAATATGTGCTGCTGACAACTCTGAACGCCGCAACCCAACGCGTGCCCGCCCGTGCGGTGCTGCGAGAGGCGGCGTTTACCGCCCGTGTCGATCACCGCATTGATGAAACCGCGCTGCGGAATTTCCTTGTGCGCATGGGGTTCACGCAAAGCCCGACCGTGATGGAGCCTGGCGATTATGCCGTTCGAGGGGGTATCATCGACATTTTCCCGCCCGGCGAATCCGGGCCGGTGCGGCTGGACCTGTTCGGGGATGTTCTGGATGGAGCACGTCGGTTTGATCCGGTGTCGCAACGTACGACCGAAAAGCTGGCTGTTGTGGAGCTGGCACCAGTGTCCGAGGTCATTCTAGATGACGCGGCCATCACCCGGTTTCGGCAAAATTATCGCATCGAGTTTGGGGCGGCGGGCACAGATGATCCCCTGTACGAGGCCGTTAGCGCAGGGCGCAAGCATCAGGGGATCGAACACTGGCTGCCGTTCTTTCACGAAAAGCTGGAAACGCTGTTTGATTATCTGCCCGGTGCCACCATCTCGCTGGATGATCAGGTCACGCCCGCGCGTTTGGCGCGGTGGGACACGATTGCGGATCAATACGAAACGCGGCGGCTCGCGCTTGAGAACCGGTCGCGCATGGACACGGTGTATAAACCGACACCACCGGGCCTACTGTATCTCGATGACACTGCTTGGGAACAAGCTGTCGGCGATAGGCGCGTTCTGCAATTCAATGCATTGCCTCAGGCCCTTGGGCCCGGGGTGATTGACGCAGGTGGACGGATTGGACGGAATTTCGCGCCCGAGCGGCAGCAGGAAAGCATCAGCTTGTTCGGAGCACTGGCCAGCCATATCACCGACAAAATGGCCAAGGGGCCGGTTCTGATTGCCTCTTATTCCGAAGGGGCCCGCGAACGTCTGACTGGGCTGATCGAGGATGAAGGCCTTGCCGAGGCGATCCCCGTGCCCGACGGTACGCGTATCGGCAAACGCGGGCTGCATCTGGCCGTCTGGGCGCTGGAGCACGGGTTCGAAACGCCCGACCTGACCGTGATCGCCGAACAGGATGTGCTGGGCGATCGGTTGATCCGGCAGCCCAAAAAGCGCCGCAAGGCCGAGAATTTCCTGACCGAAACCCAATCCCTTAGCCCGGGTGATTTGGTGGTCCATGTGGATCATGGCATCGGGCGTTATCTGGGGATGGAAGTCGTGACGGCGGCCGGTGCCGCCCATGAATGTCTGCTGCTGGAATACGCAGAACAATCCAAACTGTACCTGCCAGTCGAAAATATCGAACTGCTGTCGCGATACGGTCATGATGAGGGTCTGCTGGACCGATTGGGTGGCGGCGCGTGGCAGGCCAAGAAGGCCAAGCTGAAAGAACGTATCCGCGAGATGGCGGATAAGCTGATCCGCATCGCTGCCGAACGGGCCTTGCGCAAGGCCCCGATCATGGACCCGCCTCCGCACGCGTGGGAGGAGTTCAGTGCGCGCTTTCCCTATCAGGAAACTGACGATCAGCTGCGCGCAATCGGTGAGGTCATGGAAGACATGCATTCCGGCGCGCCGATGGATCGTCTGATTTGTGGCGACGTGGGCTTTGGCAAGACCGAGGTCGCAATGCGTGCCGCTTTCGTTGCCGCAATGTCGGGCGTGCAAGTGGCGGTGATCGCACCGACAACGCTGTTGGCGCGTCAGCACGCGGCCAGCTTCAAGGATCGCTTCCGGGGCTTCCCGCTTGAGGTGCGGCAGCTGTCCCGCTTCATCTCGGCCAAAGAGGCGCAACAGACCCGTGATGGGTTGGCGCGCGGCACAGTGGATATTGTAATCGGCACCCATGCCTTGCTGGCAAAAGCGATACGGTTCAACAATCTGGGTCTGCTGATCATCGACGAAGAACAGCATTTCGGTGTTGGCCACAAGGAGCGTCTGAAACAGCTGCGTAGCGATATCCATGTCCTGACCCTGACCGCGACGCCGATTCCACGAACGCTGCAACTGTCCCTGACCGGCGTGCGTGACCTGTCGATCATCGGCACACCTCCCATCGACCGGCTGGCGATCCGCACCTATGTCAGTGAGTTCGACGCGGTCACGATCCGCGAAGCCCTGCTGCGTGAACATTACCGTGGCGGGCAGAGTTTCTATGTCGTCCCGCGCATCTCAGACCTACCCGAGATAGAGGAATTCCTGAAAGAGCAACTGCCCGAGCTGACTTATATGGTGGCGCATGGGCAGATGGCGGCTGGGGAACTCGACGATCGGATGAATGCGTTCTACGACGGGAAATACGATGTGTTGCTGGCCACCACGATTGTGGAAAGCGGGCTGGATATCCCGACTGCAAATACGATGGTTGTGCACCGGGCGGATATGTTCGGGCTGGCGCAGCTCTATCAGATCCGCGGCAGGGTCGGGCGGTCGAAAACCCGCGCCTATGCCTATCTGACAACAAAACCGCGCGCCCGTCTGACTGCCACGGCCGAAAAACGCCTGCGCGTTCTGGGCTCGCTCGACACGCTGGGGGCGGGGTTCACGTTGGCGTCTCAGGACCTTGATATTCGAGGGGCGGGTAACCTGTTGGGCGAGGAACAGTCGGGCCAAATGCGCGATGTGGGTTATGAACTCTACCAGTCGATGCTGGAAGAGGCGATTGCCAAGATCAAAGCCGGTGAGATGGAAGGCCTGTCGGATGCAGATGACCAATGGGCGCCGCAGATCAATCTTGGCGTCCCTGTCCTGATCCCAGAGGATTATGTGCCCGATCTGGATGTCCGCCTGGGCCTGTATCGCCGTTTGTCGTCGCTGTCGACCAAGGTGGAATTGGAAGGCTTCGCCGCTGAATTGATCGACCGCTTTGGCACGCTGCCGAAAGAGGTCAACACCCTGATGCTGGTCGTGCGCATCAAGGCGATGTGCAAACGGGCGGGGATTGCAAAGCTAGATGGCGGGCCCAAAGGCGCGACGATCCAGTTTCACAACGACAAATTCGCCTCGCCTCAGGGGCTGGTCGAGTTCATCCAGAACCAGCGCGGGTTGGCCAAGGTCAAGGATAACAAGATCGTCGTGCGCCGCGATTGGAAGAAGGACAGCGACAAGATCAAGGGGGCCTTTGCCATCGCCCGCGATCTGGCGGAAAAACTTGTGGCCGAAAAGAAAAAGGCCAAAGCCTAGTCACCGCTGACAAAGGTGCACAGCTGCCAGTCGCCCGCGTCGGATTGCGCCAATGCAGCCCGGAACCCGGTCATGGGCCACAGGAAATCGCTGTGCATATAGCCCTGGCCGCCGTCTGTCAGCAGAACCCTCTGGTACTGCGCGATGGGGGAGAAGTCGCGGATGATGACGACCTCATAGCTGATGAGGTCCAGTATCGCCGCGCCTCGATTTGGTGCGTTGCGCAGAGTTACATCCTGAGCGGTCACAAAATAGGCCAACGCCGGATCCAGCGAAGCGGGTAGGGTGAGCTGCCATTGGTGGGGCATCCAGAACTCGCCATCTTCGTTGAAATAGCCAGGCTGTGTCAGGGTGTTTTCCAGATCGGACCAAAAGGTTTCAACGACCTTTTCCCTGTCATCATCATCTTGCTCTGACGTTGCCGGTCCGGGAGTAAGATACTCGCGCAGCTCGTCCGGGCCGCCATTGCCGCCGTGGCTAAGGTAAATATCCGGGCAGGCAACAGACAGCACGCCTTCGATGTCGCGCTCGGCTACCATGTTCAGCAGGTTTGCCCGGAACGAGACGAGGGTGACATCCCGCTCGGCCTCGTCGACCGGCGGAAAGGATTGTCGATCCGCCAGCGCCGGGCTGCAGAGCAAAGCGAGCAAAAAGGCGTATCTCATTCGGCGGCCCTCATGGCGGCTTGAGCACAGAAACAGGACGCGCCAACAGCCCGGTCCGCACGAGCCAGAGCCAAATCCAGCCGTTGCCTGATCTGCACGATCTCAACCGTCTCACCGCGCGCCTTCAGGCAGTCATGCAGGCCCTTGAGGCTCCAGACATTGTCAGGATGGACAGAGGCACGGCTGAGCGTACCGCCCAACCCCAAATCCTCGCGGTATATGGCCTCGGCTTCGGCGGTATGCCCTTGTTCGAACAGCAATGCACCCAACGCGTGACGAGTGGGCTGCATCCATCCCCATGGCTCGTCATAGGGCAAGGTGTCGTCCAGTTCGACCGAGCGGCGCAGATGGGCGTAGGCCGCATCGTAGTTTTCCAGGCGATACTCGATTTCGCCACGCAGCATTTCGCGGGCAATGTCCAGCAGGTCGATCACGCGGTTATTGTGCAGCAATCGCGTTTCTGGCACGCGGGCCTTGGCAGCGAGGAACAACTGCTCTTCGGCTTCGGCTTCGCTGACCTGCCCTGTGGCGGCAAAAGCAATGGCTCGGGCATAATGCGTGGTTGCCGTGAGAGTGCAGTACAGATCGGGGTCCGAGGGCAGCTCAAGCGCCATTGCCTCTTCCCAACGGCCAAACCGGATGAGGATATGGGGGCCCATCGACATGTAACTTTCGAAGAAATCCGCCATGGGCGGGCTTTCTATGCGCAGCATGTCTTCGGGTGTGGTGTCCCACAATCCCTGATTGGCCCGCAGAGCCGGTTCCATCTGTCCCAGAAATAGGGCGCCATATATGACAAAATGATAATTGTGCTGGCGGTAGCCGGTGTAGATGTTGAACGCGCCTTCGCGTTCGTAATATTTCAGGTCGGCCTCAACGGCTTTTTGGTTCCAGTGGACGACGTTCTGGTAATGGCCGCACAGCACATCGATATGGGTGGGCATATGCACCAAATGGCCCGCATCGGGAACCAGCGTCCGCAGAACATCCCCCGCTTTCAGCGCTTTTTCCGGGGTCGGAGACATCTCCATCAGGTGGACATAAAGATGCAGTAACCCGGGATGAGACATCGCTGCTGGATCATCAGCCATCGCCTCCTCCAGCGTTTTTTGCGCCTCGACCGTGGCGGCCCCTTCGGCGGGCTGGCCGGTCGTCAAATCCCACATTTGCCAGGGAGTGAGGTTCAAAAGCGCTTCGGCATAGATCGTGCGCAGGTCCAGATGAGCGGGCTGCGATGCAAACGCTGCGCGCATGGCATCGGCAAAATCGTGATCCCAGTTGTGCATGTCGTCAATGGCTTCGCGCTGGGGATAGCGGGCGGGAAGCGCGCGGATCAGCGCTTGTTCAACCGGCGTACATTCGCCCGCAAGAGACATGGCCAGCTGCGTCGCATCATAGGCCAGCGTCAGCGCCTTTTGCCGGCCCGCGTCATCGTGCAGGTCCCAAGGCATGTTGTAATTCGGCCCCGCCGCATAGGCGACGCCCCAATGGGCCATGGCGCAGTTCGGGTCATGCTCTAGCGCGCGCTGAAAACAGACGACGGCCTCTTCGTGGTTATAGCCATAGGTCCAAACCAGCCCCCGGTCGAACCACAGTTGCGCATCGGGCGAAGAGGTGCTTACCGGACAGGAATGGGTGCCCAGATCGTAGTAGTCGCTCATTGAAAATCTCCCCTCGAAACAAGGGGAGGATAACGTGTTTCACGCGCTCTGCACAGATCAGGCGGGCAATCTGTCTTCTATCCGGCCCATATACAGCATCAGGCCGAACCCCATCGTGCACATAGTCAGGACACCTATTGCCAAGGGAAGGATCGATCCGTCAAACAACTGTCCCAGGGGGGCTGCCACTGCAGCGGCCAGAACGGTTGATACCGCGCCTATGACTGACGCTGCCATGCCCGCAATATGGCCCATCGGCTCCATCGCGATGGCATTTAGGTTGCCCATCGTCATACCGGCCATGAAGAACACGGCAGTCTGCCAACTGACAAAAAGCGCAAATGAGGCGCCATCAGAAAGGTCCAGACCATTCATTACCATGACAAAACACGTAAAGATGATCTGTGCGCCCAAAGTCCAGGTTACAATCCGGCGCATCCCCAATCGGATGACCAAAGTCGCGTTCAACAAACTGGCCGAGCCAGCCATCAGAGCAACGAAACCAAACCAGAATGGGAAACTGTCTGCTCTGTCGTAGATGATGTCATAAACAGGTTGTACCATCGTCAGCATGGTGAACAGCATCCCAAGGCAAAGCGTTTGCACCATGATCGAAACCCGCACAGTCGGGTGTGCAAACATCTGCCGCGCGGCATCAATCATGAGCGGCAGGCGCAGGGGACGGCGATTTTCGGGTGCCAGAGGTTCGCTCAGACGCAGGCCCATCCACGTGATGGTGATCAAAGAGAACAACATGAACGAAGCGAAGATGCCACGCCACCCGGCCAGAGCGATCACCCCGGCACCCATCATGGGCGCGATGGCGGGAACCAGCGTAAAGATCATCATGGCAATCGAGACGATGCGGGCCATCTCACGGCCGGAATAGAGGTCACGGATAATGGCCATGGCCACCACGCGTGGGGCCGCGCTGCCGATGCCTTGAAAGATGCGCGCAATCAACAGCATCTCAAGCGAGGAGGTGGCCCAGGCAACTGCGGCAGACAGGATATACAGCGCAGAGCCGACGTAAATTACCGGCTTGCGCCCGAATGCATCCGACAGAGGGCCGGTGAAAAAGGTGCCGATCCCCATGCCCAGCACAAATGAGGTCAGGATCAACTGCGCCTTGTTTGCATCACCTGGGCTGAGTTGCGCGCTGATCTGCGGCAGGGCGGGCAGCATCGAGTCGATAGAAAACGCGATTGTCGCAAACATCATTGCGATCAAAGCGACAAATTCTCCGCGCGGCATGCGATTACTCATGGGGCTCTCCTGACCCGTTCGCGCTATCACAGCGGATTGGGCACGGCCAGTGATCAGAATGCACAGGAGGCTGTGCTATTTTGCAGGGGAAGCCTCGATTTGAGACATGATTTCACCGATCACGCGTTCCCACATTTCCGGTGGTTGCGCGCCGGGGACAGCATGTTGGTTGGCAACGATAAAAGTCGGTACCGACGTCACACCCATCTGCCGGGAATGCGCGTCACGGTTGCTGATGTCGGTGCGGTCGGCGTCGGATTTCAGCAGCTTCATGACGACGGCGGCGTCCATCCCCTGACTGTCGGCAATATCCGCCAGAACCTCGTGGTCACCGATATCGCGACCCTGTACAAAATAGGCCTGAAACAGGGCATCAACTATAGCGTTCTGCTTGTTTTCGATCCCGGCCCAGTGGATCAGCCGATGAGCATCCAGCGTGTTCGGGGTGCGCTTCATCCCCTCAAAGTCGATGCCCAACCCTGCATTTTCGGCATGCTCGACCACCGGGGCATACGCACGGATGGCTCCGTCTTTGCCGCCGAATTTGCGCTCCAAGTATTCACGCCGATCCATGCCTTCGACCGGCATATCGGGGTTCAGCTGAAAGGGGTGCCATTCAATGATGAATGGATGATCCGGAGTTGCAGCCAACGCTTTGTCCAGATGAGTCTTGCCAATATAGCACCAGGGGCAGATCGGGTCAGACATGATGTCGAGCTTGACGGTCTGGGTCATGTATTGGTCGCCTTGAAATAGGCCGGCAGCGCCCGGCGCAAAAGTTTGCCATTGCCGCCTGTTGGCAGCTGAGGCAGATGGATAAAGGCGCGCGGTTGCTTATAGCGCGCCAGATTTGTCTCGACATAGGCGCGCAGGGCGTCCTCGTCCAGCTTTTCCGGCCCGGTATAGAATGCCACTATGACAAAACTGTCCTGCTTGACCTCAACTGTGGCCGCGCCGACCTGCGTGATGCCGGGATATCGGGACAATGTGGCCTCGACCTCGATCGGTGAGACCCGGTAGCCGCCAGCATTCATCATATCATCGTCTCGGCCAAGATAGGTGATCTGTCCATCAACTGCCATTGCACCCTGATCGCCGGTCAGAAACCACTCGCCCTGCATCCTGGCCTGCGCTTCGTCCGGCGCGTTGAGATAGGTCAGCATTAGGCCGGGGTCTGATCGGTGGATGGCGATGGTCCCTTCTTTCCCCTGTGGAACCGGCCCGTCTGGACCCAGAATTGCCACACGCCGCCCCGGTTGTGGTTGCCCCAGTGCATCGCCACGTGCCGGATAGGCTGGGCTTGAAGAGATGAAGGTCGAGCATTCGGACATTCCAAAAGCTTCATACAACTCGCGCCCGGTGATCCGTGTCCATTTCTGGTGCAGATGCCGTGAGAGTTTTTCACCAGCGCAAAGACCGTGCCTCAGATCGGGAAGGTGCAGATCGTTTGCTTCGTTCAAAATTTTCCGAAACACGCCCGGAGCTGCAGCAAAAATCGTGGCACGGTGATTGCGCAGCATATCGGGTAGGGTCGACAGATCGGTGCCGGGCTCCGGTATCAGCGCTGTCGCGCCAATGGTCCAGGGATCCATCAGTCCTGTCCCCAACGTATAGGTCCAGTTGAACGCACCTGCATGGCACAATCGATCCGTTTCCTGCAGGCCGTACCACCCATCCACCATCATCTGCCGCGCCCAAATTGCACGATGGGCATGTGCAACGGCCCTTGGCTTACCCGAGGTGCCAGAAGTATAGACCACATAAGCCATGTCTTCGGGGTCGCCCATCCGAAACTCGGCCAGAGGTAGATCGCGCATCTCGCGCAGTTGGCTCAAAGATATTTGGTTCGGGTGATCCGCGCTGGCGATATCGGGATCGCGGAGTATGGCGGCGGGCTTCAGATCTTGGATGATCTTTGCCGTTTCCGGCTGTGTCAGCTGTGACGATGTCGGCACGGGTACAATGCCGACCGCGATTGCACCCAGATAGGTTATTGGGAAATCAACCGTGTTCCCCAAACGCATCAAGACCAGATCGCCCGGTTTCAAACCGGCCCGCAGCAGACCTGTACCGGTTGCAAGGATCGCGCGTTTCAACGCAGCAAAGCTCCAGTTCTGTGCCGACGTTGCGCCAAGTACCGACAAGGCAATCTTGTCGCCATTGCGATCTGCTTGACGCAACACATGCGCGGCCAGATTGAAAGGGGTGGGGCAGGCCTTGGGCGGGCCTTGATCGAACAGGGAAAGCATGGCGTCTGGCTAACGCGGCAACTGCTGCGTTGCAAGCGGGACAGGCTGGCCCTATAGAGTGGCGCATGAGAACCAAAGAGCAGACATCTCTGATCCGAATTGCCCGAAACTCGGGCGAGCATACAGAGGTTGAACCGCTGGACCTTGGCGTCCGTGTGCGTGAATTGCGCAAGGCGCGTAACTGGACTTTGGAACAAGCGGCCAATCAGGCGGGATTGGCGCGTT
This sequence comes from Ruegeria sp. CDSA193, assembly GCF_059611885.1. Taxonomy (NCBI): domain Bacteria; kingdom Pseudomonadati; phylum Pseudomonadota; class Alphaproteobacteria; order Rhodobacterales; family Roseobacteraceae; genus Ruegeria; species Ruegeria sp. CDSA193. The sequence continues at coordinate 411,042 of NZ_JBXWPN010000004.1, forward strand.
CAACGCTCAGCAAAATCGAAAACGGGCAGATGTCGCCTACATATGATGCGCTGAAGAAGCTGGCGATCGGGCTGGAAATCTCTGTTCCGCAGCTGTTCACGCCGCCGCAGCGCGAGCAGGTGATCGGGCGTATGGCTGTGACCCGGATGGGGCAAGGTACCAGCCACGCAACCACAACATACGAGCACGAACTGCTGGCTGAGACGCTTACGAAAAAGCAGATGCTGCCCTATCGCGCCCGTGTACGTGCCCGGTCGATGGATGAGTTTGACGGGTGGGTCCGCCACGATGGCGAAGAATTCCTGTACGTGCTGACGGGTGTTGTTCGCCTGTATACCGAGTTCTACGAACCCGTCGAAATGCGCCGCGGTGACAGCGCCTATTACGACGGCAGCATGGGGCATAATGTCGTTTCGGTCAGTGAAGAAGACGCGATGATCCTGTGGGTGACGTCACTTACCTAGATGTTTGGTGACTTCACGGGTTAGCGCTTCGGTGAACAGGAAATCCTCAAGCTCTTCATGTGCCTCGTTCACCGTCAGATGATGACGTTCGGCCAGATAAGCCTCGAATTGCGCACGGTCGCGCCCTACCGCATCCATGTCTCGGTCGCGCAAATTGGGAAACCGCCGTTTTGCACGGGCGTACATTTCATTCCAATCTTGCGTCAGATCGTTCCACTTAAACATCTATTGGGCTTTCTGTTTGTCTGGCTACAGATCTGCTCGGCCCTGAATTCAGGGTACGAATGGTGTTTGCAGGTAGGGCTATGGCAAAATGTCGCACCTTGAGCGTGCGAAGTTTAAATCAGTTAGGCCCGCCACAGGAAATCTGAGACGGGCCTACGGACCAAATAGTTTTGAGTGAGTGGAGGCTGGTCCGAAAATACTGTTCCTGATATTGTAACACAGCTATGTGTCGGTAATGTTTGGCGTAATTCAAATTGGATACATTTGTACTAGTCGCAGGCTATATCTTTCGAACCCGTTACGTAAAGCCCCTTGTTGAAATTTTTCAAATTTGTCTGAAACTAGGGATCGCATCAATTTATAGCGGAATGCCCACAGCATTTACCTGCATGTCGTGGTACTGCGGGTCTGTGCCAGAATCCGCCGAAGGGTATGAGACCCACACAGCAAACGCCGAACCGGTCTTATTGCATCACATCTGCAGCGGTTGCGATCCTCTGGAACGAGATTGGCACGGACAGTTAGCAATTAGGAAAGGACGGGGCCGCCTCTTTTGAGGCGCTATTCCTCGTACCACCAGACCTGCGGCATGTATTCCGGCCCGTCACCGTATATGGGCAGGGTTTCCGGCTGTTTCAGCTCACGCGCATGTGCAATCCGGCCGACGTCAAAGCTCCAGATCGGGATGACATACCGGCCAGCGGTTAGAACGCGATCCAGCGCGCGGGTCGCAGACACGAAATCTTCGTGGCTTTCAGAGGCCAGCATCGTATCGATTAAACCGTCCACTGCTAGTGACTGAACCCCCATCAGGTTACGTGTTCCTGCCGTGTCGGCATTTTCACTGCCCCAATACAGGCGTTGTTCGTTGCCCGGCGACAGGGAAAGAGCCCGGCGAAATGGGGTCATGTCAAAATCATGGGCATCCATCCGAGAGGTGTATTGTGCGTCGTCGATTTTTTCGACTGTAAGCTCGATGCCAAGCCGTTCAAGCGTACGCGCATAGATTTCTGCGATGGTTCCGACATTCTGGACAACGTTGAGGCTGCCCTGGCTGATGACCATGTCAACGATGAACGCTTCGCCATCTGCGTTTCGCAACACGCCATCCTGAACCGTCCAGCCAGCCTCTTGCAGAAGCTTGGTTGCCTTGCGCAGATTGGCCCTGTTGCGTTCCGAACCGTCACCTTTCGGAAGCTCGTAACCTTCCAGTGTACCGGGCAACAGTGTATCGGCGTATGGCTGCAGCAGCTCAGCCACCTGACCGGTGGCAGTACCGGGCTGCATCGCCAGATCCGAGCCCGAGAAATACGAGGTTATCCGCGGTTGCGCGCTTCCGGTGACGGTGTCGTTGATGAATTCGAAATTGAAAGCCAGAGTCAGAGCCTCGCGCACGCGCCAATCATCGAAGGGTGGCTTGCGCGTATTCATGACAAATCCGGTCATGCCCGAAGGCTTGCGATGCGGGATTTCGGTTTTCACCACATCGCCGCGCTGTACCGCGGGGAAGTCATACTGGTTGTTCCACTTATCGGCGTTAAACTCGCGCACGGCTGAGAGCTCGCCTGCTTTGAAGGCCTCGAATGCGACTGTGCCATCCCCGTAGAACTCGATCCGCATCTCATCCAGATTCATGGTGCCGCGCCGAAACGGAATGTCAGCGCCCCAGTAATCCGGATTGCGACGCAGGTTCACATACCGTCCGGCTTCGTACCCATCGATGACATACGGTCCAGACCCCAAGGGGATGTCTTGCAGCGGCGCGTCGGCAAAGTCCTTACCCTCCCACTGTGCCTTCTGAAGGATCGGGCGCATCCCGGCGATCAGCGCAAGCTCGCGGTCGGGGTCGTTAAACGTGATGCGAACGGAACGCGGTCCGGTTTGTTCGATACTGTCGATCTTTCCCCAAAGGCCGCGATATCTCAGGTGCCCTTCGGTTCCCAAAGTCTCATATGACCAGATGACATCCTCGACAGTGACCGGTGATCCATCCGAGAATCGGGCATTCTCTCGCAGGGTAAATTCGACCCAGGATCGGTCTGGAGCCGTCTCAACTGATTCGGCTAACAACCCGTAAAGAGTGAAAGGTTCGTCCCAGGAACGCCCCATCAGGCTTTCATGGGTCCAAAATCGCAACTGCCAGGGTGACGTGCCTTTTTGCACAAACGGGTTAAGACTGTTATAGCCGCCGGTATTTCCAAATACGACTTTGCCGCCTTTGGGTGCATCAGCATTGACATAGGGTAGCGACACAAAATCCGGTGGAAGGGCAGGGTCACCATACATAGCTATGCCATGGGTCGATTCTGCATGGGCTGCTGCAACGGCAAAAACACTAACGATTCCCGCGATCATAGGGCGAACGGGGCGAAGAAAATCGGGGCTCATTTTGGAAACAATCCTGCTCTGGCCTTATTTTGTTGGGATTCACCGTACCGATGATTTTTCATATTATCAAACTTTTAGCTTGGACGAAGGCGTGGAATTGCTTATAAAGGGCGTACTGCTCGATAGGTTTCTTGCCTGTATGAAACCTGCCTCAATAACTTAACGCCCGCTTCGTGCGGGCGTTTTTTTTGTGCGATTTTCGCTGATACAGCGCCCCCAATCTTTCCCCGTTTTCTTTGCAGGTGCAGCATGGCACTGTGCCGTCAACACGGAATCTGACGGAGAGCACCCATGAGTCTTTCGGGCAAAACAGCAATCATCACAGGATCGAATTCGGGCATTGGGCTGGGCATCGCCCGCGAGCTGGCCAAGGCCGGAGCCGATGTGGTGCTGAATTCGTTTACTGACCGCGACGAAGATCATGCTCTGGCCGCAGAGATCGGGCAGGAAACCGGAACCAACGCGCGCTATATCAAAGCGGACATGTCAAAGGGTGAAGAGTGTCGGGCGCTGATCGAAAAGGCTGGAGCCTGCGATATCCTGGTCAACAATGCCGGCATTCAGCATGTGGCGCCGATTGATCAGTTTCCAACCGACAAATGGGACGCGATCATTGCGATCAACATGAACTCGGCCTTTCACACCACTGCCGCCGCGTTGCCGATGATGCGCAAGGCGGGCTGGGGACGGGTGGTGAATATTGCATCGGCCCATGGGTTGACGGCATCGCCTTTCAAAGCCGCCTATATCGCGGCCAAGCACGGTGTTGTCGGGATGACCAAAACCGTAGCTCTCGAGACCGCACAAGAGCCGATTACCTGTAATGCGATTTGCCCGGGATATGTGCTGACGCCGCTGGTCGAAGAGCAGATACCCAATACGATGAAAGAATACGATATGAGCCGCGAGGATGTCGTGAAGAATGTCCTGCTAAAGCGGCAACCTTCGAAAGAATTCGCTACGGTCGAACAACTGGGCGGTACGACGATCTTTCTGTGCTCGGATGCGGCGGCGCAGATCACCGGCACGACGATTTCAGTTGATGGCGGGTGGACCGCGCTCTGAGCCTTGGGGAGTAGGGCAGTGAAACGTATCAATCTGGCTTTGCAGGGCGGCGGCGCGCACGGAGCGTTCACTTGGGGTGTGCTGGATCGTCTGCTGGACGAAGATGATATCGAAGTCGCGGCGATCACCGGAACATCGGCAGGCGCACTGAACGGTGCGGCCTATAAGTCTGGCATGGTACGGGGCGGCCGGGAGGGCGCGCGCACCAATCTGGATGCGCTCTGGGCCCGTATGGGGGCCGTCGACGATACGAACCTGACCAACTGGATGCGTGCGTTTGAGCCCTCACATATCGCACAGTCTATCGAAAATTCGCTGCCGTTTGCTGTAGGCGACGCCTGGTCGCGGTTGGTATCTCCTTATGCCTATGGGCCGTTCTACCGCAACCCCCTGGAACCCGTGGTCGAGCGTTTTGATTTCGATGAAATATGCGCTGCCGAAGGTCCGCGTCTGTATGTCTGCGCGACATGCGTGCGCAGCGGAAAGATTCGGGTGTTCACAGGGGATGAGCTGTCGACTGAGGCCATCCTTGCGTCCGCCTGTTTGCCAACCCTGTTTCAGGCGGTCGAGATATTCGATCCAAAATCGGGCCGGACCGAGGCTTACTGGGATGGCGGATATACCGGTAATCCAGCTCTGTATCCCTTGTTCAATTCCGATCTGCCCGAGGACGTGGTGATCGTGAACATCAACCCCCTGGAACGGGAAGAAATCCCCAAGACGCCGCAGCAAATCCAGAACCGGATCAATGAGATCGGCTTTAACTCATCGCTGTTTCGGGAACTGAGGGCCATAAGCTTCGTTCAGCGCTTGCTGGAGGATGGCAAGCTGAAAGCGGGCGAAATGAGCCGTGTTCTGGTTCACATGATTGCCGATGACGCGTTGATGAATGACCTCTCGGTCGCGACCAAGACAGTGCCCAACCCTGTGGTCCTACATAAGCTCAAAGAAGCTGGCCGCAATGCAGCTGATCAGTTTTTGACAGATCACAAGGCCGATTTGGGTGCACGCAGCACGGTCAATCTGCCGGAAATGTTTGGATAGTCATTCTGGTGGCTGGGTCGGGTCTTTGTCGTTCGGGTAAACAAGACCGGCCGAAATCACCAGTTTGGCGGCATCTTCGATCGACATGTCCAAAAGGATGACGTCCTCTATCGGAAAGAACAGCAGGAACCCCGATGTCGGGTTGGGTGTCGTCGGAATGAACACGCTGTACAGATCGCCACCCGCTTCTGCGCGTTCGTTGACTTCTCCCTTGGCGGTGGTCGAGACGAACCCGATGGCCCAGATGCCACGGCGCGGATATTGAACCAGACAGGCTTTTTCAAATGACCGTTCAGTCTGGGCAAAGACGGTCTCGGAAATCTGCTTGATGCCTGAATAGATGGACCGGATGACTGGCATCCTATTCACCAGGCTTTCGGTGAACGAGATAAAGGATCGGCCCAGGATGCCCTTGGCAACCCAGCCAACCACGACGGTGAACACCAGAAAAAAGATGACACCTACACCGCGCAGGTTGATGCCAACATATTGTTCAGGCTGGAATTGGTGGGGAACCAGCGGCAGAACCGCACTGTCGATCCAGCCGACAACAGACCAGATCAGCCAGATCGTCAACCACACCGGCGCAATAACGACGATGCCCGTCAGAAAGGACGCACGCAGCCGTGAGAACAGGCCGGGCTGTCGGTTGGGTTCTTCGTCAAAAGGAGTGTTCATTACGGTCCTGAGTGGCTTGCGAATTTAGTTAAGCAGTCCTTGGCCTTGGTACAATAGCTATATGTTAATCCGCCTTGGCGGACAGGGCGCGGGCGATCCCGGCTGCCAGACGGGCATTGTTGCGGACCAATGCGATATTGGCGGTCAGAGAACGACCTTCGGTCTGCTCATAAATCCGTTGCAACAGGTAGGGTGTGACCCCTTTACCGCTGATCCGATGCACATCTGCATCCGCCTGTGCCGAGGCGATGATCGGGGCCAGTTCCTCGGATGGGATCTGATCGGCCTCCGGGATCGGATTGGCGACAAGTTGGCCGCCGGGCAGGCCAAGCGCGCGTCTGGTCGCATGTGCGTGCGCGATGTCTTCCGCACTGTCCATGCGCAGAGGGGCTGCCAGCGGGGATTTTGCCGACCAGAAGGCCGGAAATTCGTCCTGGCCATAGGCAATGACCGGAACGCCCAGTGTTTCCAGAACCTCAAGCGTCTTGGCCAGATCGAGGATGGCTTTGGCGCCTGCGGCAACAACCGTGACCGGGGTATGGGCCAATTCGTGCAGGTCAGCAGAGATATCGAACGAGGTTTCAGCCCCTTGGTGGACGCCTCCAATACCGCCGGTGGCGAAAACGTCGATCCCGGCGTGATGGGCGGCGATCATGGTTGCGGCGACCGTTGTTGCACCGGTGCCACCGGTTGCCATGCAGGCTGCCATATCGGCACGGGACAGTTTGGCGACCCCATGCGCTTGGCCCAGCGCTTTCAACTCTTCGGCTTCCAGACCGACGTGAAGCGTACCATTGATCACCGCCATGGTGGCTGGCACAGCGCCCGCGTCTCGGATGTCTTGTTCAACCTGTGCCGCAACCTCGATGTTCTGCGGGTAGGGCATACCGTGGGTGATGATCGTGCTTTCCAGCGCAACGATAGGTTGGCCTGCGTCTTTGGCGGCGCGGACCTCGGCAGAATATTGAATGTTGATCACAGTGGGGTTTCTCCGGAAACGTAAGTTGCGGCGGCATGCAGGGCACGTGACAGGGCCTCATCGCTTGGGGCACCGGTGGCCTCGGATGCGATATGCGCCGCCATGAATGTATCACCAGCGCCGGTCACACGGGTGACCAGAACGGATGGGGGTTTTTGGGTCAAGATTTCCTCGGCGCTGGCAACGGTTGCTGAACTGCCGCCATCGGTCACCAGCACGCGCAGCGCGCCGCGATCCAGCAGCCCCTTGGCGGCGCTTGCCGAATCCGCGAATTCGCGCTGGCACAGGATGCCAGCCTCTTCGAGGTTCACATAAAGCGTCGCGCGGGCATGCTTGAGGAAAGGCAGCAGGCGATCGGCCTTGCCGGGTGAGGCCGGTGCCACGCGCAGGTCGGCCCCGGCGAAGGCTGGGCTTTGCGCGATTTCTTCCAAAAGCGACAGCGTCAGGTTGCCATCCAAAGCAACAGGACCATCAAATGGCATGGTCTCTGTGCCTAATGGGCCTTGCATCAGGGGTTTCAGAATTTTTGCCCCAGCGGCCTCAAGTGAATGAGCGTCCGCTATCGCGGCAATCAGCCCATTGGCGCCCTCGACAGCCATATATCGGTCGGTCGGCAGGTCCTGCGAGCGATAGATGTGATCGGTTACCATCCCCAGTCGGGCGCAAGCGTTGACCAACTCGTCCCCTTCGGGATCGCGGCCAATGGCGGTCAACAGGGTGGGCGTCATGCCAAACCGCACCAGCGTCATGGCAATGTTCATTGCCACGCCTCCGGGCAGGCGGGTGATCCTGCCGGGAACATCCGACCCCTGCCGCATGGCGCTGGCAGAACGTCCGATCACGTCCCACAGGACAGAACCGATACAAAGAATTTCGCTGTTCTGAGTCATGTCGACGTCATGCCGCAGCCCCGGCGTGGGTGCAAGGGTTAACGCTCACACCCAGTTCAGCCCATGGCGGAGATCAAAGTTTTCAGTGCGGCGGCTGGGTCTTCCTGTGGCCAGATTTCATCCCCGATGCCAAAGAAATCGGTGCAGGGGCCCAGGCCGCGGATCAAATCCGGTGTCAGGCCACCTTCGGCCACAACCGGGACTTCGATCATCTCAGACCACCACTGGAACAGATCATGCTCGGCCACGGTTCCGTCACCCAAGGAGGACGTGCCAACCGGGCCAAAGGCCACATAATCGGCGCCGGCCTCACCAGCCGACATGCCGTCATGGCTGGAGGTGCCGCAGAAGCAGCCGACAATGGCATCGGCACCCAATTCCTTACGCACATACCGGACCGAACGCGCGCCATCATCCAGATGCACCCCATCCAGACCCAGACGCTGCGCCAACAGGACGTGGTTGGAAATCACCAGCGCCACGTCCCGTGTATGTGCCACCTCGCGGCAGGCATCAGCGGCACGGGCAATCGTATCCTCGTCATTTCCCGCAAGGGCCAGTCGGATACAGGCGATTTCGGTGCTGTCCAGAACGCGGGCCAGTTGGTCGGGGAACGTGCTCAACGTGATGGTCGGCGGGGTGATCAGGTAAATCTGCGGCTGCTCGGGGGTGTCCATCGGCGCGTCCTTAGCTTTAAGTCTTTTGCGCGGTTTAGCGGATTGCGGGGCGGAAGCAAACTTTTATGCCTGTTTCAGGCAGAATTGGCGCCGCCAATGGCTTGCCCTGCGTTGGCGCGACGATTACAGCAGGCGCAGTTTTCGGAGACAACCATGCCAAGCGACAAATCCCAGCCCTCATTTGTGCTCGTGCGCCCGCAGATGGGTGAAAACATCGGTGCCGCCGCGCGGGCGATGTGGAATTTCGGGCTGGACCGGATGCGGATCGTGGCCCCACGTGATGGCTGGCCGAACCCCAAGGCAGTGGCGATGTCCAGCGGTGCGGGCCGTCTGCTAGATGAGGCGCAGCTGTTTGACGATCTGGCTGGCGCGCTGTCTGACAGTACCTATGTCTTTGCTACCACGGCCCGCCAGCGCGGGTTGACCAAGCCGGTCTACAGCCCTGAACGCGCCATGCAGATCGCCGCGGAAAAGGTTGCTGCGGGCGAAAAAGTCGCCGTGCTGTTTGGCCCGGAACGGGCAGGGCTTGAGAATGAGGATATCGCCAAGGCCAATGCCATCATCTCGGTCCCGGTGAATCCGGAATATGCCTCATTGAACCTTGGGCAATGCGTGTTGCTGACCGCCTATGAGTGGATGCGCCAGACAGGCGACGTCGTGCATGAGGCAACCGATCTGGGCAAAGGCGACTGGGCCACAGGCATCGAGGTCGAAAAACTGGTCGAACATTATGAAGACCGGCTGGAAGAAGCGGGGTTCTTTTACCCCCCCGAAAAGGCCGAAAGCATGAAGACCAATCTGCGCAATCTGTGGTCACGGATGCGGATGACGCGGGCGGATGTGCAGATGTTGCACGGGGTCATGCGTCAGATGGTCCGTTGGAAAGACAAAGGGTAAGGCTGGACCTCGTCCCATGGTGGTCCTAGCTTGCAACGAAATTCAAGACACATGAGGAACGCATGAGCGGCAAGCGCAGCATCTTCGAAGAGGTCTCAGACTCTGAAAAACAACAAGCGGTTCAACCTGGTATGATTGACCGGGGCCGCGGTGGTGCGCGTAAGGCTATCCGGGCCTGGCTGATGATCCTGTTTGCGCTTGTGGTTGTGATGATTGCGGTGGGTGGGCTGACCCGCCTGACCGATAGCGGGCTGTCGATTACCGAATGGCGCCCGCTCACCGGGGCTGTCCCGCCGATGACCGAAACCGACTGGCAGGCCGAGTTCGACAAGTACAAGCAAATCGACCAGTGGCGCATCCAGAACCAGTGGATGGAGCTTGCGGATTTCAAGTCCATCTATTGGTGGGAATGGGGCCACCGGCAGTTGGGCCGTGTGATCGGGCTGGTATGGGCACTTGGATTTTTCGGGTTCCTTATTGCCCGCAAGATACCAACGGGCTGGACCGGCAAGCTGATGATCCCCGGTGCTTTGGGTGGGATTCAGGGAGCGGTTGGCTGGTGGATGGTTGCGTCAGGCGTGACGCAGGGCGAGGGGATGATCGCCGTTGCCAGCTATCGCCTGGCGATCCATCTGGGTCTGGCCTTTGTGATCTTGGGTTTCCTCGCCTGGTATATGTTCGAACTTGGCCGGGATGAGCGTGACCTGATGCAAGCCCGCCGCGCGAAAGAGGCCAAACTGTTTTCCCTGTCTACCGGCCTGATGCATTTCGCATTCCTGCAGATCCTCATCGGTGCACTTGTCGCAGGTATCGACGCTGGGCGGTCTTATACCGACTGGCCATTGATCGGCGGGCAGATTTTCCCGCCGGACGCGGCGATACTGGAACCGATGTGGCGGAACTTTTTCGAAAGCCCCGGGCTTGTGCAGTTCATCCATCGTTGCGCGGGTTATCTGCTGTTCATCTTTGCCATCGTTGTCTGGCGTCGTGGCAATTCCAGTGCGCATCCGCAAACGCGCTTTGCCTTCAACACGATGTTCGCAGCCTTGTCGCTGCAGGTGGTTGTTGGGATCATGACCGTGATCTACGCGGCCCCCTGGCAGATCGCCATTTTCCACCAGTTCATGGCCGTGATCGTGTGGACTCTGACCCTGCGTGCGCGCTTCCTGACAGCCTATCCCATCGCAACTTCGATCCGCGGAGCCTGACCCAGATGACTGCCTATGATGAACTGATGGCCTTCCAACGTGAAACCTCGGCACTTGGTCAGATTGCCGGGCGTCTGGGATGGGATCAGGAAACAGTGATGCCCCGCGGCGCAGCACCGCAGCGCGCAGAAGAAATGGCCGCGATCGAAGCTGTTTTGCATGCCCGACGGTCTGATCCGCGTGTGGCAGAGTGGCTGGAGCAGGCCGACCCGCAGGACGATGTCGCCCGCGCGCAACTGCGCGAGATACGCCGGTCCTATGAGCGGACCGTGAAAGTGCCCGCCGATTTGGCCAAGACCATCGCACGCGTTACCTCAGCCGCGCAGGGCACATGGGCACAGGCGCGCGCCGATGAGGATGTGGCGGCCTTTTTGCCCGTACTGGAAGAGGTTGTGGCGCTCAAACGTCAGGAAGGTCAGGCCCTGGCACAGGGCGGTGATGTCTATGACGCCATGGTCGAAGATTACGAGCCCTATACGACCGGCACTCAGATCGCTGCGATCTTTGACCAGATGCGTCCGCGTCTGGTGGCATTGCGAGCAGCCGTACTGGATCAGCCCGGACCGGCCGCCCTGACTGGGACGTTTGACTCAGCGACCCAGATGCGCCTGTCACAGAAGCTGGCCACCGGATTCGGTTACGACCTGAACACTGGCCGGGTCGACAAGGCCGTTCACCCGTTCAGCTCGGGCAGCGGATTGGACGTGCGGATCACCACGCGCACCAGCGAGACCGATCCGTTCAACTGTTTCTATTCAACCATTCACGAGGTCGGCCACGCCGCCTATGAACAGGGTATCGACCCAGCCTACCTTTTGACCCCGCTGGGGCAGGGCGTGTCGATGGGCGTGCATGAAAGCCAGAGCCGGATTTACGAAAACCAACTGGGTCGATCACGCGCCTATACTGGCTGGCTGTTTGGCCAGATGGTCGAGGCTTTTGGCAATTTCGGCGTCGCCGATGCCGATGCGTTCTATGCCACGGTCAACCGGGTCCATAATGGATATATCCGCACCGAGGCGGATGAGGTGCAGTACAACCTGCACATCATGCTGCGCTTTGACCTTGAGCGCGAGTTGATGAGCGGTGATCTGCAGGTCAGCGACCTTGAGGGCGCATGGAATGACCGGTTCAAGGCCGATTTCGGCTATGCGGTTGATAAGCCCTCGAACGGGTGTCTGCAGGATGTCCATTGGTCCGTCGGTCTGTTCGGGTATTTCCCGACCTACTCGCTGGGCAATGTCTATGCCGGATGCCTGAACCAGGCTCTGCGATCCGCGCTGCCCGATCTGGATACTCAACTGGCCGAGGGTGACACGTCGGGCGCCACCGGTTGGCTGCGCGAAAACCTCCAACGCCATGGCGGCCTTTACGCCCCCCGCGACATCATCCAACGCGCCAGTGGCATGGAACCTGGGCCGGAGCCTCTGCTGGACTATCTCGAGGCGAAGTTCCGGGCCTTGTACAAATTTTGATCGCAAAGAAACCTGCATTGGTCGTCAGGCTGGTTACAATCTGCATCGCAGCACTCGCTGGTTATTTGGCGTTGCGTGGCAATAGGCCAAACGCGTCCTTTTCCGAATTGTATCAGGTGACCGACTGCGGTGGTGCCGACATGCCTTGTCAGGTTTCAGACCGACACTATAACGCCCTGATCCCAATCGGGGATGGACCTTTTCCAGCCATCGTGTTCTTGCATGGCACAAACGGAAGTGGACAAAAAACGGTAGAAAACATTGATTTGGTTCAACCTTTTCTGAATCGTGGTTATGCGGTGATCGCACCAACAGCATTGGAGATCGAATACCGAAACGGCCCCGGTACTGGGTGGGTGTGGGATTCTACCCGATACAGCCGGGATGATTTCCGGTTTGTCGCGGATGTCGTCGAGGATGCAATTCAAAGGTTTTCCATCCAACCGGATGGCATTCTAGTCGCGGGACATTCTCGTGGCGGTTCATTCGCCTGGTACTTGGCTTGCTCCGAGGTTGATCCGCGCCTTAAGACCTTCGCGCCAATAGGCGGGACGCCGATGCGCCGTCAGCCTGGCCCCTGTGCCACGGCCAGTTTCGACTTTGATTTGCTTTATATGCATGGCTACGCAGACTCTGTCATTCCATTTGCCGGGACAGACTCATCCCTTCGGGCGCATAACTATATGGGTGCTGTCGAAGCTGCAGACGGAATGGCCTATAAATTGGGGTGCGATACGGTCGATCTAACCCAAGGAAACGGCTTTGATCAAAGAACTTATCACGGATGCCGTTCGGTTGCAGAAAAGGAAAGGTCCTTGTCAGTGATCGGTTTTCAAGGCGGACACAGTGTTCCAACCGGGTGGGCGGATCTTATCCTGAACTGGTTTGAGGGCCTGGCTGACCACGGCCAATAGCCCCAAACATAAAACGGATCGCGGAAACAGGTTCCACGATCCGCAATTCTCGACGGCCGCGTTACTCTTCGGTTTCCTCGTCACCCTGATCGGCGATCCAGGCGACGCTGACAACCTCTTCGCCTTTGCCGGTGTTGAACACCTTCACGCCACCTGCTGACCGCGAGCGGAACGAGATGCCTTCGATCGGGACCCGGATCGACTGACCCTTGGACGTGGCCAGCATGATCTGATCTTCGATATCGACCGGGAACGACGCCACAAGTGCCCCGCCGCGCATCGCCTTATCCATCGCCGCGACACCCATGCCACCGCGCCCGCGAACGGGGTAGTCGTGGCTGGAGCTCAGCTTGCCCGCACCGCCAGTGGTAATTGTCAGGATCATGTTCTCGGCCGCAGACATCTCGGCATAGCGTTCCTGCGTGATGGTGCCGGGGGTTGCTTCATCCTCATCCGTCTCACCGTCATCGGCGATGCCTGCCACTGCGCGGCGCATCTTGAGATAGGCGGCGCGTTCATCCGGATCAGCTTCAAAGTGGCGGATCACCGACATCGAGACGACACGGTCGCCACCGCTCAGCCTTATGCCCCGAACACCGGTGGATTCGCGTGAGTTGAACACGCGCACATCAGTGGTGCGGAACCGGATTGCGCGGCCCGAATTGGTGACCAGCATCACATCTTCGTCTTCTGAGCAGATGCGTGCATTCACCAGTTCGATGCCCTCGGGCAATTTCATCGCAATCTTGCCGTTGCGGCGGACATTGGTGAAATCCGACAGTCGGTTCCGGCGCACATCACCTGCGCTGGTGGCAAAGATGATCTGCAGGTTTTCCCATTCTTCGTCCGGCACATCCACGGGCATGATCGCCGCGATGGACACCCCGGTCGGAATCGGCAGGATGTTGACAATGGCCTTGCCCTTGCCGGTGCGCCCCGACTGCGGCAGACGCCAGGTCTTGAGCTTGTAGACCATCCCGTCAGTGGTGAAGAACAACAACTGTGTATGCGTGTTCGCCACGAAAAGGTTGGTAACGACGTCCTCTTCCTTGGTCTGCATTCCCGACAGGCCCTTGCCACCACGTTTTTGCGCCCGGAAATCGGCCAGCGGAGTACGCTTGATGTAGCCGCCCGACGTGACGGTCACGACCATATCCTCACGCTCGATCAAGTCCTCGTCTTCCATGTCGCCGGACCAATCGACGATCTCGGTGCGACGGGGCACGGCAAACTGTTCACGAACGCTGCGCAGCTCATCCCCGATGATCGACATGATGCGCTCTCGCGAGGACAGAATATCCAGGTATTCCTGGATCTTACCCGCCAGTTCTTCCAGTTCGTCCGTAACCTCTTTGACACCGATCTGGGTCAATCGCTGCAGGCGCAGGTCGAGGATCGCGCGGGCCTGAACTTCGGTCAGGTTATAGGTGCCGTCGTCGTTCATCATGGACAGAGGGTCGTCGATCAGGCGCAGATAGCTTTCGATCTCAGCCGCGGGCCAGCGGCGGGTCATCAGCTTTTCACGCGCTTGCGCGGCGTCAGCGGATGAGCGGATGGTTGCAACCACCTCATCCACATTCGAAACTGCCACGGCCAAACCGCACAAGATGTGACTGCGTTCGCGGGCTTTGCGCAGGTCGTACGCAGTGCGACGGGCGACGACGTCCTCGCGGAAGTCAATGAAGGAGGTCAGGAACCGGCGCAGAGTCAGTTGCTCGGGTCGCCCACCATTCAGCGCCAGCATGTTGCAGCCAAACGAGGTTTGCATCGGCGAAAAACGGAAAAGCTGGTTCAATACAACTTCGGGCGTGGCATCACGTTTCAGTTCGACCACCACGCGTACGCCGTTACGGTCGGATTCGTCCTGAACGTGGCTGACGCCTTCAATCCTCTTCTCACGCACGGCCTCGGCGATCTTTTCGATCATCGAAGCCTTGTTCACCTGATATGGAATCTCATCAACCACGATGGCATAGCGGTCTTTGCGGATTTCCTCGACGCGGGTCTTCGAGCGAATTATGACGCTGCCGCGCCCTTCCAAATAGGCTTTGCGCGCGCCGGACCGGCCCAGCATTACGCCGCCGGTCGGGAAGTCGGGGCCTGGAACATACTCGATCAGCTGCTCGGACGTCAGATCGGGATCGTCGATCAGGGCGAGGGTGGCGTCGACCACCTCACCAAGATTGTGCGGCGGGATATTGGTCGCCATGCCCACGGCAATGCCGCCAGCGCCGTTGACCAGCATGTTCGGGAACCGTGCGGGCAGGACTGTCGGCTCTCTGTCTTTGCCGTCATAGTTGTCCTGAAAATCGACGGTGTCTTTCTCGATATCCGCCAGCAGAGAGGCGGCGGGCTTGTCCATCCGCACTTCGGTATAGCGCATGGCCGCCGGGTTGTCGCCGTCCATCGAGCCAAAGTTGCCCTGACCGTCCAGCAGCGGCAGCGACATCGAGAAATCCTGAGCCATCCGCACCAACGCGTCGTAGATCGCGCTGTCGCCGTGTGGGTGGTATTTACCCATTACGTCGCCGACCGGACGGGCCGATTTGCGATAGGATTTGTCATGGGTGTTTCCGGTCTCGTGCATCGCGTAAAGGATGCGCCGATGTACCGGTTTCAACCCATCGCGCAGATCAGGAATCGCACGGCTAACAATGACCGACATCGCATAGTCCAGATAGGACGTGCGCATTTCGGATTCGATGGAGACCGTCGGGCCACCGTAAACGGGGCGTTCTGGTGGGTTTTCATCCATATTTTCAGGAACTTCTGGCGTATCGCTCACGTAAACTGCCCGTTCTGTATGCAGACTCTATATCTTGTGGATACACCTTATCAGACCCGGCACATAAGGTGCAAGCAAGCAACCATTTTGCAAGTGAGAAACTCCGGTAACATCACGGTAACATATTGTTAACTAAGGATTAGGGTGTTTTCGTGATACAATAGGGGGACCTTGCAATTAATATTGAGGTCGAAATGGAGCGCAGCGAAACGGAATTGATGCTTAAAGGATATGGGCTGACAACGGCGGAATTATTCTACCACATGCCCGACTATATCCATGTTCTAAACACCTTCATCTGGCAGGAATACGATCTGGCGCCGGATCATCCGAAACTGTTCGAGTTCATTGATTTCTGGCAGCGAGAGATCGAAGGCCCCTTACATTCCGTAAAATTCACCCACCGTAAGATGATCGCGCCCGGAGAGTGGCGCAATCAAGTTGGCGAGTTTCGGGTGAATTAGCCGCCCTGACAGATTATTGGCTGTGTAACGAAAGGGCGTGTTCCATTTGATTTTCTTAGGCTAGGGTCGTGTCCAAACCATTGATCAGCTAAGGAAATGCCGCATGCCCAGAATGTTGCTGTTTGTCGCCGCCGTTTTGCTTGGTGGGCCAGTCGCCGCTGAGGGAGTTTTGGACAAGATCAAAAAAGGCGCGTCAAACGCGGCTGACGTTGTAGGGCAAGGGGCCGAAACCGTTGGCGAGACAATCGATAAAGGCGCGAAAGCTGTTGAGGGTACGGTCGACTCGACCACCGAATTGCTAAGCAATGAGGCCACTCCGGAAGAGACGCGCGCCAAGCTGGACACATTGGCCACGCAGATTCTGGATCAGTTGCTGGCCGAAAATCACGAAGCGCATGCGCTGTACGAGGTCTGTGCCGGCTATGCCGTGTTCGACTCGCGCAAGGTTACGGTGTTTCCAGTCTCGGCTGGGTATGGGCGGGGTGTGGCGGTTTCAAAGGATACCGGCCAGCACACATATATGAACATGGGAACAGGCGGCGTGGGTGGCGCGATCGGCATCGGCGGCTTTGAATCCAAGTTTGTGATCATGTTCGAAACAGCTGCTGATCTGGATAAGTTCATCACTCAAGGCTATGACGCGACCGCCGAAACCGGCGCCATGTACGGCGACGAAAACACGACGGAAACCGTGCGATTCACCGACGGTCGGTCCTTTTTTGAACTGTCCAAGACAGGGTGGCGCGTGGCAGCGGGCGCGTCGGGTACAAAATTCTGGAAATCGCCGGAACTGAACTGATCAACCAGAGCAGCTGGCCCCACCCAGGACGCAGAATTTGGCACAATGTGGATGGTTGAGGTGCACGTCCGCTTCCGCCTCGGCCAGCGTATGCCCCATCTCGAACTCCGGCTCATAAGGCAGCAACGTGCAGGCCAGAACGGCCGGTTTTTCAGCGCCCTTGCGTTTGACCACCATCCGGGCGCTGGCACACATCACGGATGCAGGTGATTTGTTCAGGATACCCCAGCAGGCGGTGGTGATTTCCGGCACTTCCACGGTCTCGTCCATTTCCGGGAAAAGGACCGTTCGCGCAGGGTCATGCGCGTCGATGCCAAACCCGTGGTGGTTGAATAACGTAGCATATCCCTGACGGCTTTTTTCATCGTCCTCGCCCCATACGGTTCTGCCGGCAACAGCCATCCGGAATCCGCCATCGCGTAGCCACTTCATACCTTCCACGGTTTTGTCAAAACTGCCTTTGCCACGTTCCTTATCGTGCAGGTCGGCACGATAATGGTCGAGCGATACCCGCAGCGTCAGTTTCCCAGCGTAGTCGCGCTGAAGTTCAGTCAATCCCTCGCGCATCTTCTGGCGCATCATTGGCCGCATCGCGTTGGTCAGGATCAACACCTCATAGCCGCGTTCCAGCGCCGCGCCTGCCATCTCGATCATGTCGGGGTTCATGAACGGCTCACCACCGGTAAAGCCAATCTCACGCACGGGCCAGTTTCTGTCTTCGATCTGGTCCAGATAGTCCCGCACTTCACCCGCCGAGATATAGACCAACGCATCATTGGTCGGGCTGCTTTCGATATAGCAGTTCACACATTCGATGTTGCACAGAGTCCCGGTATTGAACCAGAGCGTCTCGGGGTTGGTCAACGCCACCGAGGCACGAGTCTGGCCATCCGCTGTCACCAATTTGTTTTGAAACTTGCCGATATTGACGATCTGAGGGGCGTTGTCTTTCATTCCGGTTTCCGGTTCTTTTCTGTTGTCACCTTGAATTAGAGGTTTCAGACCGTTTCGCAAAGTGAGACATGGGTGAACTGACAGAGAATTGATGTCGCGGAAATCCGCAAAAATGGTTGCGCTAACATTGGACATTGAGCATAGGGCAAGGTAAGGAAAACACATGGTTTCTCGCGTCATACCTGTAGACCCCTTTGATCTGGTCATTTTTGGCGGAACCGGCGATCTGGCGCAGGGTAAGATCCTGCCCGCTCTGTTTCGCCGGTTTTGTGCTGGCCAGTGGGCTGAAGGCGCGCAAGTAATCGGGGCGGCCCGAACGGATTACGACCGTGACAAGTTCCGCAATTTGGTCCGCAACTCGCTTGAGGCACATGCCGGACGACACAGTCAGGACACTGCTGCGCTGAACGCGTTTTTGCAGCGGGTTGATTATGTGACATTGGATGCTGTTGCGGATCATGGCTGGGCCGAGCTTGCGCAGAAACTTCAGCCGGATCGGGTTCGGGCGTTCTATTTTTCGGTGGGGCCGCGGTTGTTTGGCCCTCTGGCGGAACGGATCGAGGCTTATGATCTGACTACGCCGCAGACGAGGGTCGTGGTTGAAAAACCCTTTGGCCATGATCTGGAAAGTGCGCGGGCTTTGAATGCCACGCTGGCCGCGCATTTCAGGGAAAGTCAAATCTATCGAATCGACCACTATCTGGGCAAGGAAACCGTCCAAAACCTGATGGCTGTTCGGTTCGGCAACATGTTGTTCGAACCACTTTGGAACAGCCAGTATGTCGACCATATCCAGATCACCGTAGCCGAATCCGTCGGAATTAACGGCCGTGAAGAGTATTACGAGCGCGCAGGCGCAATGCGCGACATGATGCAGAACCACCTGATGCAGCTTTTGTGTCTGATCGCCATGGAACCTCCGGCCAAGTTCGACCCGGATGCGGTGCGTGATGAAAAGCTCAAGGTCATTCGCGCTCTGGACCCGGTAAAGCCACATCATATCGTGCGGGGGCAGTTTGAGGGCGAAAGTTCAAGTTACCGCAAAGCCGTTGGAAATCCGCGCTCGACCACGGAAAGCTATGTGGCGCTGCGGGCGCATATCAGCAACTGGCGATGGGCAGGAACACCGTTCTACTTGCGCACGGGCAAGCGCCTTGTGGCCCGGTCTTCGGTGATCAATGTGATGTTCAAAGACGCGCCGCACTCGATCTTTGGAGCGGATGCCGGGCGTCATGCGAATGCGCTGTCGATCCGCCTACAGCCAAATGAGGGCATCACGCTGAAAGTGACGATCAAAGAGCCCGGGCAAGGCGGTATGCGTTTGGTCGACGTGCCCCTGGATATGAGCTTTGCCGAGGCATTGGGCGCCGAGAACCAGGACCCGCCAGACGCCTATGAACGTCTGGTGATGGATGTGATCCGAGGCAATCAGACGCTGTTCATGCGCGGTGATGAGGTCGAGGCCGCCTGGGCCTGGACAGACCCGATCATCGCAGGATGGCAGGCGCGTGGCGACGTGCCGAAACCTTATGAGAGCGGCAGCACCGGACCGGGCGACGCCGAGCTGCTGATGAAACGGGACGGTCGCCGTTGGCAAGGGATAAACCCATGAAAATTCAGGAATACGCCGACCGGGATATGCTAGCCATCGACGTGGCCAATGCTATCGCCGGAGATCTTGAGGCGGCGCTGCTGCATCACGATCTGGTCTCTTTTGCTGTGCCGGGCGGTACCACACCCGGGCCGGTCTTTGACGGATTGTGTGCCGCTGATTTGGATTGGGACCGGGTCCGAATTCTGCCAACGGATGAACGGTGCGTGCCCAGCGACAGCGATCGCGCAAATGCGCGGCTGATCCAAGAGCGTTTGCTGACCAATCGCGCCTCGGTCGCGCAATATGTGCCGCTGTATCTGGATGGCAAAGATCCGGAATCGGTGCTGCCCGAAATTGAAAGCTTGATTGCGCCTGTGCTGCCTCTTTCGGTTCTCATGCTGGGTATGGGCGAAGATATGCACACCGCCTCGCTGTTTCCGGGGATGGACGGGTTGGCGGCCGCATTGGACGGGCATGCGCCACCTTTGGCCGTGGCCCGACCCGAAGTTCAGCCCGAGGCGCGGATTACATTAACGGCTCCGGTCTTGGACGGCGCATTGTCTAAGCATCTGGTGATTTTTGGGGAAACCAAACGCAAGGCGCTGGACCGGGCCATGTCCCTGCATCCCAAAGAGGCGCCGATTGCTGCTGTGTTGGGCGGCATGACGGTCCATTGGGCGGAGTAGAGTTATGAACCTGGATACTCTCAAGGCATTTGCGTCAGATGGCGGTCGTTCCATTTTGGACTTGTTCGAACAAGACGTGGATCGGGCACAGGTTTTCTCGACCTCAACGGGCGATATGCTGTTTGACTATTCAAAGACGCAGATTGACGCAGATATTCGCGCAGCCCTGATCCGCCTATGCGACGAGGCGGGGCTTGCCGACAGGCGCGACGCGATGTTTGCAGGTGCCAAGATCAATGAAACCGAAGAACGCTCGGTTCTGCATACGGCATTGCGGAATCTGGATGGCGGTCCGGTCGACGTGGATGGTCTGGATGTCATGCCTGGCGTTCTGGATACGCTGCAGCGGATGCGTGTCTTTGCCGAAGAGGTCCGAGGGGGTGCCGTGTCCGGGGCAGGGGGCAGCTTTACCGATGTGGTGAATATCGGAATTGGTGGGTCTGATCTGGGACCGGTTATGGCTACGCATGCGCTGGCTCCGTATCACGACGGGCCGCGGCTACACTATGTCTCGAATGTAGACGGGGCACATATTGCCGATGTTCTACGGCAGCTGGATCCGACGCGGACACTTGTGATTGTCGCGTCCAAGACGTTCACGACCATTGAAACCATGACCAATGCCCGCACCGCGCGCGCCTGGATGGTCGATGGCGGCGGGGAGCCGGCCCGACAGTTTGCTGCGGTTTCCAGCGCTTTGGACAAGACTCAGGCCTTTGGCATTCCCGAACAGCGCGTGTTTGGTTTCGCCGATTGGGTCGGCGGGCGTTATTCGGTTTGGGGGCCTGTGGGCCTGCCGGTGATGATTGCCGTAGGCTCGACGGCCTTTGACGCGTTTTTGCGTGGTGGACAGGCAATGGACGTGCATTTTTGCGCCGCCGATTGGTCCGAGAATATGCCGGTGATGTTGGCTTTGACCGGTGTCTGGCATCGGCAGGTTCTGGGATATGCCAGCCGGGCCGTGCTGCCATACGATCAGCGTCTCCTGCGCTTGCCCGCATATTTTCAGCAGCTCGAGATGGAGTCGAATGGCAAATCCGTTGCCATGGACGGCAGTGCGCTGACCATTCCTTCGGGTCCGGTGGTCTGGGGTGAGCCTGGTACCAATGGTCAGCATGCGTTTTATCAGCTGATCCATCAGGGCACAGACGTTATCCCTTGCGAATTCATGGTCGCTGCCGAGGGACATGAACCCGAGCTGACCCACCATCACCGTCTGCTGCTGGCCAACTGTCTGGCCCAGTCCGAGGCGCTGATGCGCGGCCGATCGCTGGACGAGGCGCGGCAGCGCATGGCCGACAAAGGGTTGACGGGTGAAGAATGCGAACGTCAGGCCCGACATCGGGTGTTTGCTGGCAATCGTCCCTCGACCACGCTGATGTACCCCAAGCTAACGCCTTTTGTTCTGGGGCAGATCATCGCCCTGTACGAGCATCGCGTATTCGTCGAAGGGGTCCTGTTGGGGATCAACTCTTTTGACCAGTGGGGCGTTGAACTGGGCAAGGAACTGGCGACTTCACTGGGGCCAATCGTGGACGGTGCAGAAGGTACCGAGACCAAAGACGGGTCAACCGCCGCCCTTGTTGCCTATGCCATGTTGCACCGGGAAACCGAATAAAAGCCAGCTTTGCAGCCCTTGCATGACGCATTCTTCTATTGTCAGACAATTAAATGCTTGGCAGGATTTCTTTTGACCGCGCCAACAGTCAAAGATGCGTGGCAAACAAGAAGGTGCTGCAAAAAGCGGCCCCGACACAGGGAGGATGTCCATGCTGGGACAAATGATGACGCAACCGTTGCTGATCTCGTCACTGATCGAGCATGCCGATCGCTATCATGGCCAAACCGAGATTTATTCTGTCGAAACTGACGGCAGTTTAACTGAAACAAACTGGTCGCAAGTCGCCGAAAACGCGCGAAAATTGGGTTCTGCACTGTTAGGTCTTGGGCTGGAACCGCACGCTCGGATAGCGACATTGGCATGGAACAACCGCCGCCATCTGGAAATTTACTATGGCACTTCGGGTGCTGGATTCGTGTGCCACACCGTAAACCCCAGGCTGTTTCCAGAGCAGCTGACCTATATCATCAATCATGCGCAGGACCGGGTTCTGTTTTTCGACGCCACATTCATCCCGCTTGTCGCCGCTTTGAAGGACCACCTGACAGAGGTGCAGCATTTCGTGTTTATGGGTCCGCGGAATGATGACGCAATCGTGCAGGTTCCAGGGGTGCAGTTCTATGATGAGCTGATCGAAACCGGTGATTCCGGCTATCAATGGCCCAGACTGGACGAAAACACAGCCTCAAGCCTTTGTTACACCTCGGGCACAACCGGAAACCCCAAGGGGGTGCTCTATTCCCATCGCTCGACAGTTTTGCACAGTTTTGGGTCCAACACGCGTGACGTGATCGGGTATTCGGCGATGGATGTGGTACTGCCAGTTGTACCGATGTTCCATGTGAACGCTTGGGGATCGCCGTACGCTTGCGCGATGTCGGGGTCTCGGATGGTATTACCGGGACCAGATTTGCATGGCGAGGCATTGGTCAATTTGATTGACAACTATGGGGTGACACTGGCCATGGGTGTGCCGACGATCTGGCAGGGTCTGCTGGCCTCTGCCAAGAAGTCGGGCAGTCAACTGTCCAGTCTTGAGCGCACAGTTATTGGTGGGGCGGCATGTCCGCCGTCGATGATCGAGACGTTCCGCGAAACCTACGGTGTTGATACAGTCCACGCCTGGGGGATGAGCGAGATGAGCCCGCTGGGAACCGCGAACCAGCCCTTGGCGAAACATGGAAAACTGCCCAAAGAAGAGCAGTATGGGCTTCGGGAAAGTCAGGGCCGTCCTTGTTATGGGGTCGAATTGAAAATCGTTGATGATCTCGGCAATGAGCTTCCGCGCGACGGTGAAACACAGGGAGACCTGATGGTGCGCGGATACTGGGTATTGGACAGCTATTTCATGATGCAGGATCAGGGTCTGTTGCAAGACGGTTGGTTTGCCACTGGCGACGTGGCGACACTGGACCCGGACGGGTATATGACGATCCGAGATCGCTCAAAGGACATCATCAAATCCGGCGGTGAATGGATCAGTTCGGTCGAGCTCGAAAATATCGCGGTGGCACATCCAAAGCTGGCAGGCGCAGCCGTTGTAGGTGTGCCGCATCCGAAATGGGACGAACGGCCCGTTCTTGTGGCGGTGAAAGCCGAGGGGGCAAACCCAAGCGAAGAAGAATTGCTGGCGTTTTTTGGTGGTAAGATCGCCAAGTGGCAGATCCCGGACAGGGTAGTCTTTGTGGACGCGCTGCCACTGAACGCGACTGGCAAGATCCTGAAACGCAACCTGCGGGAAGACTTCAAAGGTCTGCTGAGTACCTAGCGCAAGATCACTGGTCTGGCAGACACAAGCGAGATGGTTTGCCGGGTTTTCTGACTTCGCGGCGAACGTAGATCTATAGCCCCTCAGCCTTCTGAAGTTCCACGCCTGAAATCTGCCAGTTTGGGTTTCCTCGTGCGCCTGAAATACTCGAACGAACTGCCTGGCCAGTTGGTGGTTATCCGCTCGCCATCTTTGTAATAGCTGCGCTTGATCCGCGCCCACTGACTTTTGGCAAGACGCTGTTGCATCTCGTCATCGAAACGCAATGCCGCCTCAGGTTTTACTTCGATCGTGCCGTGATCGGCCGCCTTGATAAGTTGGATGACAAAACCGATTTGCGCTTCGATCATGGCCAGTACCGTCGTGTGGCCAAGGTTTGTGTTTGGTCCGTAAATAATGTGCAGATTGGGGAATTTGGGAACCGAAATACCAAGATAGGCCCGCGCACCACCCTTATCCCAAACATCGCGCAACAAGATACCATCACGTCCCTTGATATCAATAGCTTGCAGGAAGGGGTTGGATTGGAACCCGGTGCCAAGAATGACCACATCATGGTTGCGTTCGGTACCGTCTGTGGTCTTGATCCCATCTTTGGTGAAACAGTCGATCCGCTCCGTTACCAGATCAACCTTATCCTGGTTCAGGGTCTGATAGTAGCTGTCCGAGACCAAAAGGCGACGCGCGCCGGGCGGGTATTTGGGCCGAAGCGCCTCGCGCAGTTTTGGGTCCGATATCGTCTTTTCCAGATGCCGGTTCAGTATGTTCTGCATCAGCATCTCGTGCAGTTTCGATCCTTTCATGACTGGAAAGATCTTGAATTCATTCTCGGCCCAAAGGCGGAAGCGATAAAGTTTTTGAAGGAAGGGCATCGAACGCATCAGCGACTTGAAGCTCTCGCCATAGGTCTTGTTGCCTTTGGGCATGACCCAATTTGCCGTGCGTTGATAAACTGTCAGAATGTCTGCCTGTTTGGCGATCTCTGGGATGAACTGCAGCGCGCTGGCTGCATTTCCAATCACGGCAACTGATTTGTCCTTCAGGTCGATATCATGGCGCCATTCGGCAGAATGGAATATGGTTCCCCCGAAGAGCTTCATCCCCGGTATCCCAATACGGTTGGGAAAGTGCAACTGACCAACCGAGCAAACCACGTGGCGGCAGAGATAGGTTTCATCTCCATTGCCCTTGGTCGTTACAGTCCACATTTCACTTGTCGGATCGAAGCTTGCTGAAGTGACGGCGCAGCCAAGGCGTAAATGCGCGATCACTCCGAATGTTTCCGCACAATCCCGGATGTAATCCAGAATCTCTTTCTGTCCCGACCATTTTCGGCTCCAGTCCGGCGTTTTGCTGAAAGAGTAAGAATACAAATGCGAGGGCACATCGCATTCCGCACCGGGATAGGTGTTATGCTGCCAAGTGCCCCCAAAATCAGTGGCCTTGTCGAGTATTGCGAAGCTGTCGATTCCCGCTTGTCTGAGCTGGTAGCCCATACCAATGCCGCCAAAACCAGCACCTATGATCAAACAGTTCACCTGCTTCATGATACTTCCTTATGCTCGTATGTCCGTTTCGCGACTTGCCAGTGGCGTTTCTGATCTGCCTGGTTTGGCTTTGGGACAAGCGTGACCGGCATAAAATCTTCTTTCAATTTATCTCAAGTTCACCTGAGCCTGCTAATAACTTGGGCCCAGACTAAGTCCTTCAATGCAAATGTAATTGGGAACTTATCCCTCAACTTTGGGTTGAAGGGAATGGAAAAATTAGAAGATGAACCTTTGAAACCGTTTATCATCTGCCCTGAGTTATGGCGCACGGCCTGAAGCAGGGTGTTTCTATAGTCGTAAAGATTTTGGAAGATTGGCTCCGGCGGTAGGGATCGAACCTACGACCAATTGATTAACAGTCAACTGCTCTACCGCTGAGCTACGCCGGA
>NZ_JBXWPN010000005.1:0-418181 GCF_059611885.1 Ruegeria sp. CDSA193
CGCTGACGGCCCAGCTCGGACGTGATCGAGCCGAACAGCTCTGGGTCGCGCGCTGAGAGAGACTGGGTGAAAAAACCTTGAGTGCGTTGCGGGGCGTTCACTTTGAAACCTCCTAAAAGGGTTAGCCGGTCCAGCCAAGGCCAGCGGAAATAGCGTTCATCGATTGCAGCAGGGGAACAGGAACCGATCCTGCCTGAGGCTCGGTTCGAGCTTGTCGCAGCAATTCGACCTGCAGCGCGTGAATGTGGGCCAGTTCAGACCGTTTGCGATCAAACCGCTCGCACAGGCGAGGGAAACGGTGTCCGATAGTTTGTCCTCCCGTCAGAAATTGCACTGCACCGCAGGCGCTATCGTATTCCGCTTTGATTGACTGAAAGACGATTTGTCGGGTGTTCTCATCGTGCACTAGTTCGCCGTATTGTGCGGCGATGCCCATATCCGCCTGATAGAGCGATTTCTCCATCTCATCGACGGCAAGGCGGAACAGCCGGGAGTGCTGAAACATATCCTGCAGCACTTCATCACCGCGCGCGCCACGAAATTTGCGGAAGCTGGCCATTGCGGCCCCGAAACCATACCAGCCCGTGATCAGGTGGCGGTTCTGCGACCAGGCAAAAACCCATGGAATGGCGCGCAGATCATCCAGACTGGCCGCGCCAAAGCGACGTGCCGGACGAGATCCTATTTTCAGGCGGGCTAATTCCTCGACCGGGCTGGCCTGCTGGAAATAGTCCAGAAAGCCTGGCATCTTCAAAAGCGAGACATAGGTTGTCTGTGACAGTTCCGACAGAGCATCCAGCGCGTCGTCGAACTCGGGCCGTGCCAGGGTTTCGCCGGGATTGGCGGTATGACGCAACGTGCTTGAGAGGAGCAGTTCCAGATGGGCCGCGGCTGTTCCGCGGTTGGCGTATCTGGTCGAAACAACTTCGCCCTGTTCAGTTACGCGCAAGCGCCCGGAAATTGTTCCGCTGGGCTGCGCAGCAATCGCCCGCCCAGTGGGAGCGCCGCCCCGACTGACTGAGCCGCCGCGTCCATGGAAAAACGTGACCTTGAAACCTTGCGAAGCCAGTGCCGTCACGATGCGACGTTGGGCGCGCTCCAGCTCCCATGTTGAGCAGAAATACCCGCCATCCTTGCCGCTATCTGAATACCCCAGCATCACTTCGATTTCATTTCCATCGGTTTTGAGGCTGCGGCGGGCAAGCGGTACTGCCAAAACGTCCAGCAGGATCGCAGGGGCATTGCGAAGATCTGCAATCGTTTCGAATAATGGCACAACTGAGATATCCAGTGTCTCGGACCCGAAACCGGAATAGCGGGCCAGCAGGTACACACCGAGAATATCATCGGCAGACCGGGTCATGGACAGGATAAATGGCCCAATTGCCTTGGGGTCCGGCCCCGAGCGAACACTATGAACAAGCGCTAAAAGCGCCAGCATTTCCTGCGCCTGATCGCTCAGCGCCTCGCGGTTTTGATAGGGCAGGTTTTGATCTGCCAGCTCTGATCGCAGACGGGTAGACCAGTCGGGCGTGCCATATTCCGGTGCATGTCCGGATTGCGACCAAAGTTCCGTCAGAACGTCATTCGTGACGGTTGAATTCTGACGAATATCCAGGGTTGTGGTTCGGAACCCGAAAACCATAGCGGCACGGCACAGCGGACGGATATGCCTCTGTGCTAGGACGTCGGCGTTGACCGCGCACAAAGCCGCATCAAGTGCCCCAAGATCGCTTACGAATTGTGAAATGTGATCATAGCCGCCATCGGTCAGCCGATAGCGAATGGCATTGAGAGCTTGCCGGAACGGTTCGTTTCGATTGCGACCGCCGTCCGGAGTCCGGTCGATAATTTCTTGTACACGTGCACGGTTTGACTCAGGAAGCGGCAATATGAGCGCGCTAATGCTCAAACGGCTTGCAGCTTGATCGATGGCCTGACGATAAAGATCCTGAACCGTTTCACGGCCGCGTTGCAGGGCCAGTGCGGTCATCTCGGTTGTGACATTCGGATTGCCATCCCGGTCGCCGCCAATCCAGCTGTGAAAGCGAATGTTGGGTGTTTTGGCTAGAGTCTGACCCAACACATGCAGGCAGGCCTGATCGAACCGATCCATGACCTGCGGGACGGCGTCAAAGATTGCATCCCGGAAGAATTGCAACCCCCACTCGATCTCGTCGCGCAGGCTTGGGCGCGACAGGCGAAGTTCGCCTGTCAGCCACAAAAGATCAATCTCGCCTTCCAGACCATTCAGCAATTCGGTGCGTTCGGTCGGGGTCCATCGTTGCACTTCAAGACTGACAAGATTGCGGTAGATCCGCCGGTGAATTTCCAAAACGGTGACCCGTTTGGCCTCGGTCGGGTGCGCGGTTAGGGTGGGACCGGCGCATAGGTCAGCCGTCAGTTTTTTTGTCTGGCTGTCCGTTAATTGCAGTTCAGACAACACCTCGGCAAACCCGCCTTCGACCGCTTCCGCGCCGCTTAGGGTCTCGGTCAGGCGCCGGTCCCGGACATGGGCGTTTTCATCAATGATGCGTAACAGTTGGAACCAGATCGATAGGGCTTGCAGATACGGCGTTGCCTCGAGCCCTGTAGGGATGGGTTGCAACGGCATGGCCTCGGCCCATGTCGCCACATGCGGCGCCCGCTTCGACAGAATATTCCGCCACAACGCCCGCAGTTCCGAGCGCAATTCCTCGGCATAGCCCGAAGGGTCCGGGGTGGACGGAATATTGCGGGCCAGCGCTTGCATCAGATCACCTGGTCCCGCGGGGTGCGACCTGCGAAGAAGTCGGCCAGATTGTCGAGTACGCGAAAGCCCATGGCCTCGCGCGATTCTTTTGTGGCGCTACCCAGATGGGGTAGCATCACCAGGTTGTCGCATTGCAACAGATCCGGGCTAATGCGAGGTTCGCCATCGAACACGTCCAAAGCAGCCCCACCGATCGTGTCGAACATCAGCGACTGCACAAGCGCGTGCTCATCCACGACCTCACCGCGCGCAGTATTGATGAGGAAGGCGTTGGGCTTCATCAGATCCATTCTGCGCCCGTTGATCAGGTGCCGGTTTGCGGCCCCACCCGGGCAGTGCAGTGAGACGAAATCGCAGTGCGGCAGCAGATCGTCCACGGTATCGACCTGAGTTGCGTTGAACTGTTTCAATACCTCGGACGAGACAGTGCTGCGGTTCTGGACAAGAATATTCATGCCGAACCCATGGTGCGCGCGACGGGCCATTTCCTGACCGATGCGGCCAAAACCGATGATGCCCAGAGTCTTGCCGCTGACCTTGGTGCCGACCAGATGGGTCGGACGCCAGCCGGTCCAGCCGCCCGCGCGCAGCTCACGTTCGCCTTGGCCGGCGCGGCGGGCTACCATCAGCAGCAATGTCATGGCCAGATCAGCCGTGCATTCGGACAAGACATCCGGCGTATTGGTTACGGTCATACCAAGGCTGCGCGCAGCGGGTTCACAGATATGGCTGTAACCAACTCCATAATTGGCGAGGATTTTGGTTTGCGCCGCAGATACGTCCAGTGCCTCGGCGCTGAGCGTGTCGGTGACCGTGGGCAGAACCGCGTCATAGCGTTTCAACGCGTCGCGGATCTCGGCCGGGGACAATGGTTTGTCCCCGATGTTGAGTACGGTGTTATAGTTTTCGGCCAGTTGCGCCTCGACGGCGGCGGGCCAGCGACGGGTGACAAGGACCGAAGGTTTGACCATCACGCAGCCTCTCCCATGACGCGGGCGATGGTCTCGCCAATTACCGCAGGGTTTTCAGCAACAGTCACACCTGCCGCCGATAGGATTTCGACCTTTTCCGAGGCGCTTTCGCCAAATGCCGAGATGATAGCCCCGGCATGACCCATGGTCCTGCCTTTGGGTGCGGTCAGACCGGCGACATAGGCCACGACGGGTTTGGTGACGTGGTCTCGGATATACTCGGCCGCCTCGGCTTCCTGAGGGCCGCCGATTTCGCCGATCATGGCGATGACCTCGGTGTCCTCATCCAGTTCGAACCGCTCAAGGATATCGCGGAATGACGAGCCGTTGATCGGGTCGCCACCGATACCGACGCTGGTTGAGACGCCAATGCCACGCTCCTTCAGCTGCGCCGCAGCTTCATAGCCCAGCGTGCCCGAACGACCGATGATGCCGACATTGCCCGGCAGGTAGATATGGCCCGGCATAATCCCCAGCAGGGCCTTGCCAGGACTGATGGTTCCAGCACAGTTCGGGCCGGTCAGCACCATGCGATTGTCCTTGGGATAGCGATACATATAGCGTTTGACGCGGATCATGTCCTGCGCCGGGATGCCGTCGGTTATGCAAACGCAATAACGGATACCGGCATCTGCGGCCTCCATGATCGAATCCGCCGCAAACGGGGGCGGCACGAAGACAAGGCTGGCCTCTGCGCCGGTGGCCGTGACCGCCTGTTTGACAGTGTCGAAGACAGGCACGCCTTCTACGATTTCGCCGCCCTTGCCAGGGACGACACCGCCAACAACATTGGTGCCGTATTCCAACATATCCTTGGTGTGAAAGCGCGCCATACGTCCAGTGATGCCCTGAACAATAACGCGGGTGTCGCGGTCCAGAAGAATGCTCATTACACAGCCCTCATCTTGGTGTTTTGGGTCAAATCGTTTTGCCACGCACCAACGGCGCGTTCGGCAGCTTCCATCAATGTTGTTGCACGAATAATCGGCAGGCCGGACTTGGCGAGTATTTTCTGACCTTCTTCAACATTCGTCCCGGCAAGGCGCACGATGACTGGGATGTCGATATCCAGTTCCTTCAGAGCCTGCACGACGCCTTCGGCTACCCAGTCGCAGCGGTTGATGCCGGCGAATATGTTGACCAGAACCGCTTGGACGTTCTTGTCGGACAGTACCAATCGGAAAGCTTTGGCAACACGTTCTGGTGACGCGCCGCCTCCGATATCGAGGAAGTTTGCAGGCTCTCCCCCGGCCAGCTTGATCGTGTCCATCGTCGCCATGGCCAGACCGGCACCATTCACGATGCAGCCGATATTGCCGTCCAGCCCGACATAAGACAGGCCACGATCCGCCGCGCGGCTTTCACGGGGGTCTTCCTGGCTTTTGTCGCGAAGCTCCGCGACCTGCGGGTGGCGGAACAAGGCGTTGTCATCAAAGCTCATCTTGGCGTCCAGCGCCAACACGCGATCGTCACCGGTGATGACGAGCGGATTGATTTCAACCATGGTCGCGTCCAGCTTGTTGAAAGCGGCGTAACACCCTTGGAGGGTGCGGACCATGTTTTGGATCAGACGGGGCTCCAGTCCCAGATTGAAGGCAATCTCGCGCGCCTGAAACTCCTGCAGACCTACCGCAGGTTCGACGATGGAGCGGACAATGCTTTCAGGGCGTTCTGCGGAAATATCCTCGATCTCCATTCCGCCCTCGGACGAGGCGACGATCATCACGCGTTGGCTTGAGCGGTCGAGCACAAAACCCAGATAGATTTCCCGATCGATCGGAACGGCAGATTCGACGTAGACGCGATAGATGCCTTTGCCATCGGGTCCGGTCTGATGCGTCACCAGCTTGCGGCCAAACATCTCCTCACAGGCTGCGTATATTTCGCTTTCCGAATTGCACAGCTTTACGCCCCCAGCTTTGCCGCGGCCACCTGCGTGAACCTGAGCCTTTACAATCCACTTGTCGCCGCCCAGCTCACGTGCACGATAGGCAGCTTGCTCGGGGCTGTAGGCCAAGGCCCCCGAAGGGACTTCGACGCCGAAATTCGAAAGAAGTTCTTTCGCCTGATATTCGTGGATATCCATCTGCATTTCCTCCCGTTTATGCAGCGATAGATGTGCCGTAGCGGCTTTCCAGAAGCGCTTCGATCGCTTCGAGATTCACCGAACCACCCATCTCGCGGATTGCTTCGGCAAACAAATGCACGATGCGGCCGATCGACTGATGATTCAGTTGGTTCAGGATGCCGATGCGGACCTGAACAGGTGCGCTGAGGGTTGGCCAGATGCCAAAGCCCCGGGCCCGGCAATTCTGCACCAGCTCCATTTCGCGGCCTGCAAGTTCAGCGGGCAGGTTCAGCACCACAAGGCTGGACATGTCCGAGGTGACCTCGCAGCCCATCGCAATGACGGCATCGCGCAGCACGGCCTCGTGCGTTTTGTAGGCATGCGCGCGCTTCGCTAGCCCCTCCTGCAGGGTCAGGCGTAACGATTCATGAAAGGCCGCGACGGCATAGCCCGAATGTGTTCGGTGATATGTGCCTTTTTCAACATCCTGGCCATCGACGATGCCCCAGTGGCGGGCCTCGAAAATGGGATTGTGAACATAGCTGTAGGCACCCGTTGCTTTCAGGCTGTCGATATATGCGTCGGTAAAACTGACGGGAGCATAGGTAAGCGGCAAGCAGCACAGGCCCTTTTGCGGACAAGAGGCCCAGCCCGCGATGCCCGGATAATCATCAACCCGGAAATCTTCGACACCCAAAGACGAAACGGCGTCGATCAGACCCATTGCACCATGGTGCTCGCAGGCATCCGAGAAACCGCGCAAATCATTGATGCGTCCTGATCCCGTTTCCCAATGTGCCATAAACGCCCATTTGGGCTTGTGTTCAGCCAGTGCGGCTTCGACCATGTCACCGGTCACCGACTGACCATGCGGCACGTCGATGATCGTGACACTGGCGGCCTGCGGATCCAAGGGGTTGGCAGCATGTTCGTCCGGTGTCGCTGCCTTGATCCGAAGGGTCAGTGTATCGATGCCCGAAAAGGTCCCGTTGTTGAACGCAACAACCTTGTCACCGGGCATGACAGCCGAGAACATGGTGTCCAAAGCGCTCCAACCAGTGCCCGCGACCGCAAAGGTGTATATGTTCGTGGTGCCCCAGATTTCGCGCAGCATGTGCTTGCATTCGATCATGCCGCGCAAAACGTCGCCCTGCATGTGATCCGCAACTCCGGCGCTGGAAAAGGCTTGTAGAACGCGCGCGTCTGTATTGCCTGGCCCGGGGCCTGCGGCCAGCGTCTCGGGGATTTCGAGCGTTGGATAAATCTGGAAAGTCATTGCGATCCTCCTTGATCGTTGGGGTGGTCAACCACGCCCAGACATCTCGTTGTGGATCAGGAAAGCCTTGCTTGCGTCATCGCGCAACGTAACTTACTACTGCTTTAGGACTTCTAATGGGATGGGGAAAAACCTACCTGTATTGGCAAGAATACCGAAGTATACCAAGTTTTGCCCTATACGAATGGGTAGTTTCTTGAGGATTTGGATGTAAAATCAATGACAGAGCCTTCACAACAACCGATTGACGTCATGCTTGCCGACAACAATCCGCTGGTCTTATCGGCCATGTCAGAGATTTTTGAACGTGATCCGCGATTCTCTTTGGTTGCCACATCGGCGACTGCTGAAGGGTTCCTGGGCGCGGTCATGAGAGTTCCGGTCCAGGTGTGTGTGATCTCCTGGAGCTTGCCGGTTCTTGGCGCGGCCAAATTGATCGAGGTTTTGCGAGAACAGGAAGGCGCGCCCCGTTTTGTCATTTACGGCGATGATGTCGGAGATGTTCCGCGCCTTGCAATGCAGGCAGGAGCTGCGGGGTTCTCATCCCGGTCTGGTGAAGTTGAAGCGTTGCTGGAAACCTGCGCGGACGTGGCTGCTGGCAAGATGGTGTTTCCCTTCATCGATGTCCGCCAGATGCAACAGAATCCGATCCACAGCCTGTCGCGGAAAGAGCGCGCGATTCTGGAAGCTCTAGCCAAGGGCATGTCCAACCGCGAGTTGTCCAAAGAGCTTCAGATATCGACCAATACCGTGAAATTTCACCTGTCAAACATTTACGAAAAACTATCGGTTAAAAATAGGACGCAGGCCATCGCGTATTACTATTCGTCTAATGCGGCCTCACATTAGATAGATTTGCCCAAATGCTCCAATGGTGTGGTCATTCTGTTGGTCGCGTGATCGGCCTTTCTTAGGGACCCGTGGGGAATTGGGTGGCGGTTTCGGAAAAGCTCTGATCGACGGCGACGGTCGCAATGCAAACCTGAACATGTTCTTCGATAGCTCTGCGCGCGAAAGAGGTCACGGCTGTGTCCGACGCGGAGGCATCGTAGATTACAGTTGGTTGAGCTTCGATACTATATCGAGTTGGAAACAGAAACACGTCAATCTCATCATATAATTGCTGCTTTTTTTCGCCATATAGCGGGCCGTCCCATCTGATCTCGTCTTTGGCGACGGCGGCTTTGATCGAGGTCAGGTCTTGCTCCAGTGGGCCGGCCCGGCCAGGATCATTTCGACTTTAACCCCGAGAGAGAGTGCAGAGATCCGGCTGCTTCAGGAAAATCGTACAGCCCTTTCTCGCGGGACAGGTTGCTTAGAAGCCCGACCCGCAAATGGCCAGGAGACTGCAGGCTGGTCTGTGTTTGGGGGAGAAAAACGCGTTTTCGGCGACGTGCCATTTTTGATTGCTTCGGTAAGCGTGTAGGCGCCAAACAAGGTCAGGATAGTCGGAACATAGGCCATAATGGCGTCTGTTTCACGATGAGCATCCAATTGGGTCAGCTCGGTGCAGTAAGGTGCTGATCCAGTTTCTTCAGGCCAAAAGTAAGGAGCCAAGTTCAGGATGGATGATTTGGCCTTAGCCATATGGTTCCCAAACTTCCGTGCCTGCTTCTGGGTGGTTCTATGGGGTTCACATGCTCGCTTGAAAGTTGCAATGGCTCTGGGCCCGCTAGGCCAGATTTTGTCCTTCACGGGCGTGATGACTGAACAACAGCTTGTTTGATTGGACATCGGACAGAAAATCCGCAGTGCGCCCAGACAGCGCTCGATAAAAGGTTAGAAGACCGGGTTCGATTTCTTTGGCAATGTCGATGCAGTTTTGGCGTAGCTCATCGGTGCGCTCCAGCGGTTCACGCGCACGTATGGCCGACAAAAGTTGAGCATGCGCATCGCGTAAGTTCTGGAATGCCTCGCTGTCGAGCATGTCCTGATCGCCAATCAATATGTAAACGGGCTCCAGGTTCTTTTTTCCTTTCAGGTCCACAAACCCAGCTTCCAACATCGCCAACTCTTGTTTGCCTAGAATGTAAACTGAATTCGAAACCAGGATGTCATAGTCGACATGTCGGCAGCTTTGTTCGATCCTGGCGGCGACGTTCACCACATCTCCGATCACAGTATAATTGAACCGCCGCCGCGACCCGATATTGCCCACACAGGCCTGTCCTGTCGCGCAGCCAGTGGCCAGCGCAATGGGTGGCCGTTCGCGCATGATTTCGGACCTATTGAACTGTGCCAATGCACCGCGCATCATCAAGGCTGCCCGTGCAGCGCGACAGGGATGATTTTCGACCGGAAGCGGAGCGTTCCAGAACGCCATGACTGCGTCGCCGATGAATTTGTCGATTGTGCCTCGCTCGTGC
The DNA here is from genome assembly GCF_059611885.1 of Ruegeria sp. CDSA193. Lineage (NCBI taxonomy): Bacteria > Pseudomonadati > Pseudomonadota > Alphaproteobacteria > Rhodobacterales > Roseobacteraceae > Ruegeria > Ruegeria sp. CDSA193. The sequence goes on from NZ_JBXWPN010000005.1 coordinate 9,434, forward strand.
AAAATCTGATCTCCGACCTGTGAAAACAGCTCATTCAGAATGGCGACGAGCTCCGTGGCCGAAACCGACTCGGATAACGGGGTAAATCCACGGATGTCGGCGAACATGACGGTGATCTCTTGTGTTTCTCCACCAAGGACCAACTGATGGTCCGAGCCTTCCATTTCATCCAAAATTTCAGGAGCGACATAGTGAGAAAAAATCTTTCGGATCGCTCTTTTCTCGCGCTCGGTCGAAATGAATAGATATCCGGCCAACAGCCCGAAATTCGCCATCCCACCAGCAAGTGGGAAGGTTGCATCAAATAATACGAGTTGATTTTGAAAGGCCATCCAGCTGATCAGCACAACTACGGCTGCAGATACGCCACCCGCAATGAAGGATGCGACCGCACCAAAGCTGGACATGACGGCGACGACCACTAACCCCAGTAAGACGAATGAGACCAACTCAAGCGCAGCGGTCACATCGGATCGGCTGAGCATTTCGCCCGTTAGGACCTGTTCAAGTAACTGCGCGTGGATCGAGACGCCGGGCACGGATTCTCCGAGCGAGGTCTGGTGCATATCAAACAGACCCGCCGCAGAGGTGCCAACAAGAATAATCTGGTTTTCGATCCGGGACCGCAGCGCAGGATCATCCGGATTCGTCATAACGTCATTGGCAGAAACATACAGTTCAGGCTGGTCTCGCCTGTACCGGATCCAGACTTCGCCGTTCTGAGTTGTTGGCAATCGAAAATCGCCCAGTTCAAGCGCCAGCATGACACCGGATTCATCGGGCGCGCCCTCGGCGAAAATGACTGTTTCCCCCATGGCCACCCTAAGGGCCTCAATTCCCAGGCTTGGCAGGGCGCCATCCGGTCCCCCCCAAAGTACCGGGACCCGGCGGACCACACCGGTCCCACCAAGTGGTGAGACATTCACGCCCCCAATGCCTGTTGCATCTGAATAAAGTGGCGGAGCAGGTGGGGTCCAATGCGGAATCTGGACGAGCCCTGAGGTCGGAGACTCACCGATCTCGATGATCCCCGCCTTGGATATGACGGGCTGACCATCATCGGCCACACGGGCCGCTACACCCAGAACAACCGGCCATTTGGCGATTTCGGCTCCGAAAAAAACATCGTTGTCCAGGTTTTGGGCGTCTTCATCTACCGAGAGCACCTCGGCCAACGCAGGGTCTTCCAATAATCGAGCAGGCGAATAGCGGTCGGGTTCGACAAACAGCATGTCAAAAGCGATGACCGCAGCGCCATTTTGGCCGAGGTTTTCAACCATCTGAGCCATGAGATTGCGCGGCCATGGCCATTGCCCCCAGTTGGCCAGTGACTGTTCGTCTATGTCGACAACACGGATTGGCAGGTCGGGGGTGTAATCGCGTGGGGCCATGCGCTGAAGGATGTCGAAATATATCAGCCGAGTCATGCGCACGGGAAATGGATCTATGACCCTGACAAAGCATCCAAACAGGATCAGGCACAAACCCACAAGGCGAAAACCCCTGCGGCGAGTGCTCCGTTCTTTCGACTTAACCGTCACGGTTGCCTCCGAAGACAGTGGTCGCTTTCACTGCCCGACATTACCGATTACCCATATCAGCCGATGCTCAGTTAACAGGTCTATTCGGTTTCGTATCCGGCGCTGCACCGCCTTCTATACTGGGCGCCTCAACGGGTGCAGATGCTACCGAAGCCTTCACCGCTTGCCGCTGCGGGGGCGCTGGGCGGGGCTCGGGAGCGTCGGATTTTTCGATGGGCTGCACTGGTGCTGATTCTCCGGCGCAGCCTTCGATATTCACGCGCAGCGGACTGAGAAGCCGTTCCTGAGACTGAATGAACGGAAATCCATTTTTCACTGCTTCGTCGTACTGTGCCTGATCGGCCGGGCGGCCCACCTTGCCTTTTTGACTGGTGGCAAACAGGCTGCATTGACGTCCAGTTGATCTGCAGCCGCCTTTCAGGCCGCACATCTGCACGGTGCCTTCCAGCACCAGCATCGAGCTTTGGGTGCCAGGCACAACCCACATGTCGAATATGGTCCCACGCACAGCCATTGTCGCAGTGGGGGTCTGGATGGAATAGGCACGTTTTCTGCTGTTGCCCGAGATGAAACGAAAGCTTCCACCCAAGGCCTGAACGGCAAAATTCTTGGCCTTCTTCTTGTTTCGCAACATGGTCACATCCAGCGCCATCTTTGCATTAGGCCCTATCGCGATCTTCGTTTCGTCAACAAAGATCAGCTGAACTACCCCTCTGCTGTCTGTGGATATGGAATCACCCGAGGCAACTTCCATGCCTTCAAGCAGTGGCCGGGAATTCCCGGCTCGGGTAATTTCTGCGCCTTGTTTGACGCTTACGACAGTACCAATGTTGGCCAGGATCTGCGACGGCAGTATCAAAACACAACAGGAAACACACAACACTCTTAACCAGACCAAACTAATTATCCCTTCCCCAAGGTTATTCCAGAGCGCAATGCGCCCGCTGCCCGGTCTGTGCCTCGTGGAATTTATTTCTTTGTATTATTTGTAAAAAATCTAAGCAAATATGCCTTAATGCCTATGTGTTTGGCAAGTTTTCTATGAAGCTGGAGAAAATTCCCACCTAATTGGGCTGACCCGGAGCTTCGGAAACTCTCTGTTTGTACATTGCCGGTGTCTCGGACAGGGCCCTTTTCAAATCAGTGTTTCGTTGGGCCGTCGCTCGCTTTCCCAGCCGATGTCTCTTGGGTCTGATCGCCTTATGGAAGGCCCGGCAGACACGCATTGCGGGTGACGTTTCGCGGCTGCCTTTGATCAAGCCAGAAAGCCATAGACATCATGGATTTGACTTTTTGAAGATTTTTTCACGAGGTCCCTTGTATTTCTTGGCGCTTATCGAATACACCGGCCAGCGGAGACGTGGCCGAGTGGTCGAAGGCGCTCCCCTGCTAAGGGAGTAGGCCCGGAAGGGTCTCGAGGGTTCGAATCCCTTCGTCTCCGCCACCAAATCTTCATATGATGTTTTTGTGATGGCTTACACGTTTTGAAGGCTTTACCCGCCACATCCGCCAAGAAATAACGTGATCGGAAGGTCGGGTGTTCCGTTTCCAGCACTCAATGACCCGGCCCTTCGAAATCCTCGCGGGACGCGGTAGGTTCGAAGCTTGCTCTCGTGATCGACCATTGGTGCCTGGATTGTTAGCAAATCCGCTTATACCACCGAAACCGGTACCGTTGGTGTTGCAAGAGCCGGCACTACTGGGGTGTTTCTGAATTCGGATGACTGTTCGGTATGAGGCTGCTGGCGCTCGAAAGGTTGACCGCCGGTAAAGTTGATTCAGCGGACAGGTCCTATTTGCCGATTTGACTGCCTTGGAACAGACTGCGGATTATCCGCTCAACTCCAAACTGGCCAATGGAAAACTCTGCAGAATTCTACGCGTCCATTCCTTTGGGGCGGCGCAAAGGGCTGTGGACAGACCGTCAGCTAAGGCTGCATTGGGTGCGGAAATGGAAACAATGTGGTTGCTTGGGCTTGGGCCGAATGGGTTCAGGATATGGCCGTGGTCGCCCGGCAAGAGCGTGCCTGCAACCGATGATGTGGCTACTGAGCGTTCTTGCAAAGTGATCTTCTTGAGGACTGTATTATTGTGACCCGCAAGGCCGACCCGCCAGTCTTGCCCGTCACTTCGCTGACCCATTGCCGCGATTTCTCCCATGTTAACCAGAACATCGCGTAAGCCAAAGGACCGTAACAGCGCCGCAATGCGATCGGTGATTGCGCCTTGTGCGATACCGTTCAATGTCAAGGCTGAGACACCGGGCTCCGGCAACTGGATAGCATCAGCGTCATATCGGACTCGGTGCCAGCCGACAGTTTCTTGGGCGGCAGTCAATTCAGATGCGCTGGCGCGCGCGGCCATCGCCCGCCAGACGGGTTGTATTGTGGGGTCAAAAGCCCCGTCTGATGCACTGTGAAGGGTCGAACACAGGCTCAGTACATTCAACAGCTCGGGGGCCGGCTGCTGCAGCAACCCGCTTCGGTTCAGCTCTGAAATCTGTGATCGCGATCGGTACAGACTAAAGATATCTTCCAGCCGGTTCAGTTCAGCTTCGATTGATGTCAGCAGGGGCGCCGCCTCTGCCTCAGAAAGGCCAACAAGGTCAAGGCTGGCCCTGGCCCCCAGCGCGATGCCACGCCAATGCGCGACTGGTGCGCCAGATGCGGCCGCCGGTAGCGCGGCGCATGCCGCAGACATGATCAGAAAACGACGTCGGGACAAACGGCTCATGCTGGTGTCTCCAGTTTCAAGTCCAGATCGACGGGGCCAAGCACTTCGGCGTCGGGTATGTCAGTCAGGGGCAAAGCGGACCCTCCGTACAGGATGATGAAGCTGTCCGCATCGGTCGGGTCGGCAAAGGGCACGACCTCGCGCGCGCCCATGCCGCCGGCGACATTGGCTCCGACGACGAAAGTCGCACCTTCGGCATTGATCCAGTTGGATTGACCTGGTTGATGCCAGCTTGGGGCGGTTCCCATATCGCTGACATAGATTGCAACAATGGCTGCCTCGCGTTCGGGGCTCTTGAGATAGGCAACCATATCGCGAACCTGTGCAAAAAACAGTGGTGTGGGATAGCCGTCGAGGTGAATCTGCCCTTTTGGACCGCCATGTTCAGCAATATTCATCTGGCAAAAAAAGCTGAGTGCGTCTGGCGTCAAATCGACTGGGTCAGGCGCGGCAATCTGTTCTTCCTTACAGGCAGTCAGGGCGAGTAGAGCAATCAGGAAAAGACGCTTCATGGCTCGACCCTTCGGAACGCGAGCCGGGCAAGTGCAAGGCCTAGCAGGGGCCAGATCAGCAAAGACAACGGGGCGGCCCAGACGGGCAGAGCCTGCGCAGCGCCGGTCATGCCGGATGCCATCGCGACGCCCTCGGTTGCGGCGATATTCCACAGACGGAAAGCGTCGGCCGGGTTGGCCACCATCACCCATGGAAAGACGGATTGAGTGAAGGTGCCGCCCTTGTCCATGACGACGGCCCCCAACAGGCCCAGATCATAGAGGACGACAAAAACCAGCCAGAGCCCGGCCGACAGACCTGCTGCCGCCGTGGCCCCCTTTGCCAGGGCGGACAGCAAGTATCCCAATGCCAGAAACACGGCGCCCAGCACGATCGAAGTGAGGATAAGACGGACCAGAGCCAACAGGCTTTCTGGACCGGCACCACCGAACCATGCTGCCACCGCGCCAGCCGTGCCAAATCCGATGGTCATCGCAAAGGCAAGCGCCGACAAATGGGCGGTGAATTTTCCCAACAGGATTTCTCCGCGCCCGGCGGGATAGGACAAGAGCAGCGATAAGCTGCCCCGATCCACATCGCCTGCGATGGCGTCAAAGGCAATCATCAGTGCCAGTAGGGGGGCAAGATAGACCGACAGCGTCGTCATCGAGGCAACCGAGACAGTCAGCATATCAACGCCAAGCGTGCCTGTGGGTGCACTGCCTGCAAAGGTAAGTGCCAGCGCGAATAACACCATGATCAGTGTCGCCATCAGCAGCCAGCGGTTGCGGCGCAAGATCAACATTTCAGTGCGGGTGATGGCGAGGAAGCGGGTCATGGCCTCTTCTCCTGTGCATAGTAGCGATAGAGATCTTCCAGCTTAGGAGGTGTCATTTCCACATCTGCCACCGCATCGCCCAATCCGGCGATCCGGCGCAGGGCCTCCATCTTGTCGTCGACGGTGCAGAGCAACTCAACGGACGCGCCATTGATCCGGCTGCCGCCCAGTTTGGCGGCCAAGGCGTCAGGGTTAGAGCTGGCGCGCACCTTCAGGCGGATTGGCAGACCCGCCAGCGCCGAAAGGTTGTTTAACGTGTCATCGGCCACCATCCGGCCCCCGCGCATGATTGCGATCCGGTCTGTGCGGGCCTCGACCTCAGTCAGGGCATGCGATGCGATCAGGACGGCGGTGCCTTTTGCGGCCAGTTCGTCGATGATGGCGTACAGATCCTGCCGAGAAATCGGGTCCAGTCCGCTTGTCGGCTCGTCCAGCAATGCCACTTTCGGCTGGCCCAGCAGCACTTGCGCCAATCCCAGACGTTGCCGCATCCCCTTGGAGTAGGTCCCGATCCGTCGGTCCAGCGCGTCGCTGAGGCCAACACGTTCCAGCAGGCCGGGCACATCGGCCTTGGATCCCGAGAGCTGCGCGAACAGAGTCAGCTGTTCCCGGCCCGTAAGCGCCGGGTGGAAGGACACCGCCTCGGGCAAATACGCCGTATCCCGTCGCGCCTGCGCACTGCCAGGAGTGGCGTTTCCGATCCGAATGGCTCCGCCTTCAATCGGGATCAGACCAAGGATGGATTTGATCAGGGTCGATTTGCCGGCGCCGTTATGACCCAGTAGCGCCACGCGCTGACCAGGGGCAAGAGACAGGGTGATGTCGTCAAGAACGCGGGTTTTGCCTCGGTCCTTACAGACGTTGTTTATCGTCAGGGCCTTATCCGTCATGAGGCACCTTTTTCATAGCTGAGGGTTCAGGGGCTCGCATCAATGGATTGCTGTCCATCACACCCCCCGGCAATAGTGCCGGGAAGGCTGATTGCGACCAGCGCACCAGCTGCACGGCAGGGGAGCCGAGCAGCAGCTTGGCTGCGGGTTGGGTCCACAGCACATGGTCCATCGAGTCATTGGGGCGATAAGGGGCATCAGCGACGCCGTTGCCATCCACATCATAGGCGGCGAAATCGGACCAGTAATTGCCGCGCCCATCTTCAGACCACTCGACCCACTTGGTCGAAACGTATTTCACCTGAGTCCGGTTTCCGACAAAGGCGTTGCCGACGATACGGTTACGTTCTGACCCAGCAGTGAAGTGAATGCCGATGCCGCAACCCTCGAACCAGTTGTCGGTGAATTCGTTCTTGTTCGAGTTATACAGGAAGGTGCATTTCTCCTTTGCACCCTTAACGACATTCCCGGAAATCACGCTCTTGTTGGCATAATTCAGCATCACACCATGTTCGCGATCATCAATCGACACATTGCCGGTGACTTTGACATTGGTCGTGAACATCACCGCATAGCCCAGATCATTGCCGATCGAGACGTTATCGCTGACCACCGAGTCGTCGGCATACATGTAGTGCACCGCAAACCGCAGATCGCGGAACAGGTTTCCAGTAAAGGTGTTCTTCTTGGACGAGTTCACAAAGATCCCATCGCGCCCGTACCGGATATCATTGTCTTCGACCCGCGCACCCGGTGCGTTCCAGACATAGACGCCGTTGCCGCGGTCATTCATCCGCTTGTCCTGACGCCCTTCGATCCGGTTGCCGCGCACGACGCTGTCCTTGGCGCCGTGGATGTCGATGCCATAGAGATTGCCCAGCAACACATTGCCTTCGATCACCGGCGCATGGGCCGTTTTGACCAGCTGAATGCCACTGTCGATCCCATCATGGCTCGAGCCCGAACCAATCACGGTCAGACCGCGCACGGTCACGCCCGGTCCGGTCACGGTGATGACGCTGCCGACGCCTTGTCCGTCAATGGTGGCCTGCCCCAGCCCATCAATTGTGACGGGCCGGTCCAGAACCAGTGTTTCCGAATAAACGCCGGGGCTCAGGCGAAGGGTGTCTCCATCCGCCGCCTGCGCCAGTGTTTCATTGATGGCCCCCGCCCGGTTGGGCACATCCCAATCCGCCGCCCAAAGGGGCGAGCCGAGCAGGAGCGGTATGAGCAGTGGCCAATGCATGGGTTATGCTCCCTGCGGCTCGACCAGCATCCGGCCGCGCATTTCCATGTGCAGCGCGTGGCAGAACCACTGGCAATAGAACCAGTGCACGCCCGGACGGTCAGCGGTGAAGGTGACCGAAGCGGTCGCCATCGGCGCAACTTCCATCGCGATGCCGTAGTTGCCAAGACAGAAGCCGTGGGTCACATCGTCCACGTCATCCAGGTTGGTGATGTAGACTGTTACCTCATCACCCTGTTTGACGGTGAACTTCTCAAGGCTGAAGGTTGGGGCCTGCGAGGTCATATAGACCCGCACCTTGTTGCCGTCCCGGATCGGTTCCTCGGCACCATCTTCCAGATCGATGCCATCGGCCTCAGCCTGTTTGCGGGCGTCCTCCCAGGTGATGTCGTTACGGTCCCAGACGTTGACCGGGTTGACGATGTCAGCGCGCACCATGATCGAGTCATGCGGCTCCGCAAAGGTCGGTCCGTCGTGAACCACCTTCATCTCGTTGGTTGAGATATCGATCAGTTGCTCGTTCTCAGGCTTAAGCGGACCCGTGTTCAAGAACCTGTCTTTCGAGAACTTGTTCATCGAAATCAGCCACTTGCCATCAGCCTCCTTGGTTTCACCCATGGTGGTCGAGTTATGGCCCGGCTGATAATGCACATCGACCTTCGAGATGATCGGATCTACATCGGCGCCGCCGTAAGCCTCGATTGCCTTGTCGAGGTTCCACTTCACGATCTGACTGTCCAGGAATAGCGTGGTGAACGCGTTGCCCTGGCCGTCATAAGCAGTGTGAAGCGGGCCAAGACCCAGCTGCGGCTCACCCACGATGCAGGACCGTGGATCGGCATCACTTTCGAACAGGGCGTCCAGTTTGGTGACATCCATGATCGATACGGTCGGCGACAGTTTACCGTTGATGCAGACATGCTTGCCGTCAGGCGCAGTGTTGATGCCGTGCGGTGAGTTCGGGATCGGGATGTAACGGGTGTATTTCTTGTTCTGACCCTTACGGCCGTCCAGAACCTTGACGCCTTTCAGCTCCTGATAGTCACCTGCTTCGATACCTGCTTCGATTTCGGCGAGGTTGAAGACAACAACATGGTCCATCTCGTTCTCGGTCATCTCGGCCAGGTTCATACCCATTTCCGAGTTGTACGAGGTCGAATAGGCGTACTTACCCTGATAGTCGCAGTCGGTGTTGTCGAGGTTACCCGACACGATCACCTGCCATGCCACTTCCATGGTGTCGCCGTCTAGCGCGGTGAAGATGTTCACGTATTGCGACGGATCGTCCAGCACAGTGCCGTCATTGACCAATGGAGTTTCATCTTCGCCATTGGCAAAGACATAACCAGTGCGCGGGAATTTCTGCGGACGCAGACCATGAATCGCCTTGGCGTTCGGGATTTCGGTGATCTTGTCGCATTTCATCACGTCGCAGCGTACGCGAGCAACGCGCGTGTTGGCTTTGTCGTTCATGAACAGGTAACGGCCATCGTAGGTGCCGTCGGTGAACGACATATGCGGGTGGTGCAGGTCACCGTTATCGTAGGTTTTCATGCCGCGCTTGGCGAGGAATTCCTTGGTTTCCGGCAGCAGGCCATCGGTCATGATCTTCAGCGATTCATTGGTCTGACCCCAACCGGTGGCCGAACAGCGGTTGAACACCGGCACCCGCATCAGCTCGCGCATGGACGGGAAGCCCAGAATGCGCAGCTCACCGGTCTGACCCGAGGACCAGAAACCGTAGTATTCGTCCAACTCACCAGGTTCGAGATTGGCATTGGCCGCAGCGCTGGCCTGTTTTGCGGTCATCAGGGTTGATCCCAGACCGGTTCCGGCCAGCACGGCGCCAGTGGCGGTCGCCCCCAGCATACCGCGGCGTGTGACGGTTAGTTTGTTGTCATGTTCCGACATGATCGTTCCTCCTTTTAGGAAACGGTTTTCGGTTTGGCGTTTGGATGGTTCGCCGGTGGTTGTCCGAGTGGGGTCTTGAGATCGACCGACCCTGTCTTGGCCCGCCGTTTCAGTTGGCGGATAACGACGGGACATTTGTCCTCGGACTGGTAGAGCACCTGACAATGCAGGCAGGTGACGCACTCGTTCGGATTGATCTCACCTGTGGGGTGGATCGCCTGAACGGGGCATTCATTGGCACAGGTCTGACAGGGGGTGCCGCAGTCCTTGTAACGGCGTAGCCAGTCGAACATGCGCATGCGGGCCGGGATCGCCAGTGCTCCGCCCAACGGGCAGAGATAGCGGCAATAGAACCGCTCAACGAACAGGCCGATCCCCAACAGGGCCAGCGCAAAAACCACAAACGGCCAGTCGCGCATGAATTTCAGAATGATCGCGGTCTTGAAAGGCTCGATTTCGGCATACTTCTCGGCCAGCGGGATGGAGACAAAGCTGAGGCCGAAGAGACCCAAGAAGATCATGTATTTCGCGGGCCACAGCCGTTCATTCAGGCCCCAGGGCAGGGTCCATTGCGGCACGCGAAAAGCCCGCGCGATCTTGTTGGTCAGTTCTTGCAGCGCGCCAAACGGGCACAGCCAGCCGCAATAGGCACCACGTCCCCAGAACAACAGGGCGGCTGCCACGGCGAACCATTGGATGAACACCAGCGGGTCCAGTAGGAAGGCATCCCATGAGAAACCCGTGCGCAAACTGCCCGCCAGTGCCATCAGGTTCACCACGCTCAACTGGGCATTCGCGTACCAGCCGATGAAGAACAGGGTCATTGTCAGATAGCCGATGCGGAACCAGTAAAAGACCCGCGCGTTCATCGTGGCATGGAACTGGAAAAAGAAGGTCGCCGTCAGTATCAGCAGCATGACGCCCAGACCGGCAATCTCGACTGTGCGATCCTTCCAGATACGTTTCCAAAGAGCGGCTTTGGCGGCGGCTTCACCTGCGGCGTCATCCACAACGGTGGGGGCTACGACTGGCAACAGGTACTGCTCAGGCAGTTTGTAGCCCAAATCGAAGGTCAGGAATGTCTTTTCAACCGCACCGACGGCGCGTTGCACCAACAGTTGCAGGCGGAAGGGTTCGGCCGGATCAAACTCTGCCTCAGCGGGGATTTTGAAGATATCCAGCTCGGTGAAACTGGGCGCATCGGCGGCCGCCACTCTGCCCAGACGCTCTTGCTGTTTATCAAAGAAGCGTACCGAATTATCACCTTGAATCAGCTGAATACGGTCGAAAATCCCGCCACGCACATAGCCTGACCCCTTGAAGCTATAGGCGCCACGACCCAGCACCAGGATGGCTTGCTCGCCCTCGCCCAGCCACTCGGTCAGGTTTTGATACTCGGCCTCGCCCAGCAGCGACTTGCCGATCGACGGGACTGAAACCAACGCCAGATGCATGTCGATGAAGGTGTCGTCGGGCGCGCCCCGTTCACGGCGCCTGATGGCGCGCTGGTCGCCGGTGGCCTCGAACGCAGCGTTGACCTGACCGACATCCAGTGTCAGGCGTCGGACCGAGCCGTCACCCGAAAGCGTTGTCCAGTCATAAGTGGCGTCTTGTGCCATATCGACTTCGCGCTTCGGCCCGTCGGCCTGCAGCGGTGACAAGCCACCCAGCCCCAGCGCCCGCGCTACCTTGATGCCGCCACGCACGAGACTGTCGTCGATCACCATGATTGTGACAGTCGCGCCCGAGATAATGTCGAGGTCATGGCCCTCACCGCCTGTTTCAGCCTCAACCCTAAGGTCCAGGCCGGCATAGCCTTCGGTCAGTTCGACCATGCGCGCGTTCGGGATCCCGATCAGTACGATGGGTTCCGAATGCTTGACCAGCTTAACGCCAGTAAGCACTGCATCATTGTCGATCGCTGCAACGACGTGAATGGGTTTGCCGGAATAGCCTGTGGTGCCCACGAAATCCGAGGTCAGAAAGGCCCAGGCAATCGTTTTGCCCCCTTTCAGGATCGGCGCAACCGGAATGTCTTTTCTGATCGGGCCAAATGCCTCGGCGCCGGGGATCAAGTCCGCGGGCTCAAGTTCTGGCAGAAAGCTGGCTAGGCTGTCGGCATGTGCGCTGATCGCCATCAGGCAGGACAGAAAAAAGGCCAGCAGGAAATGGATTGCGCGACTTACGACCACGACGCACCTCCGATGATTGGGGTGGACGCCATGGACGCGCGCGGGGCGCGTTCGGTTTTAAATTCTGGTGCAGGGGGAGGACCCCGGGTTTCTGGCCACAGCCGGTCAGAGCCATTTAGCTCGAAGGACCTGTTGTTTTGGCAAGATAAGAATTGAACCCTTCCTCGTTGCGTCACTTCCAGCGGCATGGGCAGAGGTGCGGCACCGGTCACGGCGCACAGCGCGCAATCGGCGCATTTGGGGCAAGGTGCGGTCGGGTCTGCATCGCCTTTTTCAAGATCAACCTCGACCCAGACCGCGCCGCCCTCCGAGCAGATCTCAACCCACATGCTTTGTCCGGGACTCGCCAGCGCCGGGCTAAGCAGCTGCAAAAGCAGAAGGATTATACCTGCCACCGCACAAGCTGCGCGGGACGCGCAAACAGCTGAAATGTGCAAAGGATTTTGGGCGGGCATGGAGAATCCAACTCGGTGATCTTTCCCAAGTCCTAAGAGATTCCCGAAAGCAGATACTTGACTTCGGTTAGGCCTTTGGAGAATCCGACCTAGCCGTCTGCTTCGTCCATCAAACTGCGTACCCAGCGCCCTGCAAACCGGCAGGCAGGTACACCCAATGGGATTGACCACAGGATGGCGGTGACAGGCTCAATCACTCCGAATCCGGCGCTGTTGGCGATCAGGCCAGCCAGAAAAAGGTTTATGGCCACGGTCAGCGCAGACGCTGGATACAGCAACATGGCCAGTTTCCACACCGGCCATTTGCCCTCAGTGGCTGGTTCCTTCCGAGAAGGTGATTTTGTTCCAGACATTGTACTTTCCCGAAGGTTTGCGCATCGGCAGACGGCGGACCTCTTCCAGTGTTTTTGCATCATAGATGATCACCGCGCCGTCATCTTCCCAGATCGAAACCAACGCATGGCTTCCGTCCTTGGTGAATTCCACATGGGCCACGGTTTTGCCCGGCGCTGGGCGCAGGGTCCGCACGATCTCAAGGCTTTGCTTGTCGATCACATGCATCACATCCTTGTTGGGCCCAAAGAAAACATCGGCCCAGACATATGGCGAGTTTTCATGGCTGCGCATGAAAAACCCCGGCCCTTCGGTCTTGATCCGCTTGACCGTTTCCCATGTCTCCATATCGATCACCGAGACGGTGCCATCAGTCAGGTGCGGCGTTGCCATCACAGTTGTATCGCCGCGCCGCCAGGTAATCCCGGAACCCAGATGCGGCATGCCGGGCAGATCCAGGTCAGCCACTTTTTGGCCAATGACCAGATCAATCACCTGACCGCCGTTCCCGTCGCGAGATGCGCCCATGACGTATTCATAAGTCTGGTCGAAAAAGAAATCGTCCAGATAGTCGGGCGTAGTGATCTTGCGTACTGGGAAAGGGTTAGGGTTCTTGAACTGCCCTTCGATACGAAAATCGTGTGCCAGCCCGGATTGGGGTGGATTGGCGCCATAGAAGACCTCCCAAATCTCTGGCACATCCTTCAAGGCCAGCACAAAGCTTTCCCGTGGCGGAGCTTGATAAACGGCCGAAACGCGGCTGGGATTACCTTTCCTGCTTTTAATCTCGATCACTTTTGCCACCGAAAGATCCCGGGTGGACAAAAGGGTCAGGCTGTTGGGTAGGTAATTCGCCACCGCCAGCCATTTGCCATCGCCTGACATGGCAATGTTGCGGCTGTTTAGTCCCGCCCGCACGCGACCCACCTGTTGCAACGCCCAGATGTCATATTTCTGGACCCAGCCATCGCGGGACATGATGAACACGTAACGTCCATCGGGGCTGAACTTTGGGCCGCCATGAACGGCAAAAGGAGTTTCAAATCTGTCCAAAACCTCAAATGTGTCACCGTCCAGAACGCTGACATGGTGGTCTCCGGTTTCCACCACCAACGTGATGTTCATCGGATCACTGGACCAGACGGGCGCATCAATCTCGACATAGTCTGCGTCCAGCGTTCGGCTGGCCATGATGTCCGCCTCGGCCCAGTCCGGGGCGGTCTCGAGCGGGGATTTCAGCCAACCTGCCAACTCCTCGATCTGCAGGGTGTTCAGATTATGCGCAAAGGCTGGCATCTGGGTGGCGGTGCGCCCTTCGGCGATCACGGCGGCAACCCGCGGCCCGCGCATGCGTTTTAGCGTTTCGGGTATCAAGGCCGGACCAACACCGCCCAGCCGGGTGTCACCATGGCAGGACGCACAATGTTCGGCATAGTCGGACTGGGCGTCGGCCCATGCGGCGCTGGTCAGCAGAAGCGCGCACAGTGTTCCAAGCGTCCGAGCCCTAAAAGAACTGATGCGCCGGATCATGGCTTTTCCCCCGGAAAGGTGTGACCTGCAGGCGTTTGCCCGCTTTATCCACGCCAATTTCATCGTTTGACAGGTAGCAGGCCGGGTCCTCGGCCCAGGGATCGCCCGTCAGCTGCAGGGCCCGAATGCGCGTGTTGCCACCGCAAACATCCCTGAGCTGACAAACTCCACAGCGCCCTTTCAGCGGACGCGGGCGAGTGCGCAGCATGGCCAGCATCTTGTCGTCCCCGGTCCACAACTCGGAAAACGGCGTCGTTTTCACATTCCCGACCGTGTAATCTGACCAGTAGGTGTCGGGATGGACCCGACCAAGATTGTCGATATTGGCCACCCCCAACCCGCTGGAGTTCCCGCCCCAGGCCGCCAAATGCGCACGTATATGCGAGGTCTTTTCGGCATCAAAATGCGTCCTGACCCAGTTCAGAAAATATCCGGCGTCGGCATCGTTATTGCCGGTGACGATATCCAGCGGGCGCCCGCCCGAGGCAGCCTCCCACGCACGGTCCAATAACAGATCCAGACCTTTGCGCGTGCGCAGATGCTCGGCATCCTCGCCCCTGTTCTTGTCGCCGCGACCGGCGTAGACCAGATGAGACAGGTAGAATTTGTCGACCCCCTCATCATCACACAACTGCAGGAGATCGGGCAGATGGTGCTGTGTGCCCTCGGTCAAACAGAATCGCAAACCAACCTTGATGCCGCGTTTCTTGCACTCGCGCACGCCGCGCAGGGCATCTGAAAAGGCGCCCTCGACACCTCGGAACCAGTCGTTTGTGGCCCCGATCCCGTCAAGTGATATGCCGACATAGTTAAAGCCGACATCAGCGATCATATCGGCGGTTTCATCGTAAATCCGCGTGCCATTCGTCGACAGCGCCAGCATCGGCACCAATTTGCGCGCCCGGTTGGCGATATCAAAGAAATCGAACCGATCCAGCGGTTCCCCCCCCGAGAGGATCAGGGCCGGGACGCGAAATTGGCCGAGATCCTCAAGGGTTACCATGGCTTGCTCGTGGCTGAGCTCACCCGGGAACGCGACATCCGCCGAAACAGTATAGCAATGGCGACATTTCAGGTTGCAGCGCCGGGTCAGATTCCAGATGACCACCGGCTTAACCGGGCCGGGGCGGCGCTTGCGCACGGGGGTCGGGGTGACCAGTTGCTGCATGTATTCAGTCAGGCGGAACATGGCGTTTGGCCTTTCGGTTTCAGGCGCAGCCCGGTCTTTTTCAGGATGCGCGTTGAATACAGGATGTCCTTGGCCCGGCAGGCACTGCCCAGAATACCGGCAATCTCGGCCCGTTTTTCTTCGACTACACCCCTGTCTTTGCCATGCACCATGGCGAACAGGTTGTAAGGCCAGTCGGGCAGGGCACGTGGACGTTCATAGCAATGGGTGACAAAAGGCAGACCGCCAATATGTGCCCCCAAATCAGCGATTTGACTGTCATCGACGTCCCAGACTGTCATGCCGTTCGAAGTCATGCCCAGTTTGTAGTGGTTCGGGGCTGCGGCGATACGACGTATAACGCCGCGCGCCTTAAGTTCTACGAGGCGATACAGCAGCGCTTGTTCGTCCATCCCAAGGCTTTCAGCGACCCGAGCGTAGGGCGAAGGCACCAGGGGCAATCCGCCCTGCAGAACCTCGATAATCAGTCTGTCTTTTGCGTCGATCATGCCGCCACCCGGAAGCCGATGAAGAATTCCTGCAACTTGGGAAATCTGAGAACTTCGATCCCCGTCTCTTGTTCGATCGCATCGGCGCAGGCCTCAATCCCTTGGGGCGTTTCGGTGGCCAATACGAACCACATGTTCAGCCGGTGCGTACGTTCATAATTATGGGCAACTTCGGGATGCGCATTGACTTTGGTCAGGACGGATTCAAATGCCTCTGTCGGTATGGCCATGGCACATAGGCAAAAAGCCCCGCCCATCGCGGCCGCGTCAAAGAACGGGCCAAAGCGCGTGATGACCCGTTCATCCTTCATCCGTGATAGGCGAACCAACAGATCCTGTTCCGAAATCCCCAGTTCTTGGGCCACCATCGCATAGGGTTGTGAGGTCAGAGGTAAGTCGTCCTGCATTCGGTTCAGGATTGCCCGATCAGTTTCGTCCAGGGTCATGCCGCTGTCTCCTTGGGTTGGATCAGCGCGCCGGTCTGTTTGAAACAGCGAGTCGAAAACAACACCTTGTGCTGCGCGCCAAACAGCTCAGGCAATGCCGCAGCCCCGGCCAGGACGTTTCGCGCTTCGCTGCGCGAGCGGGCGTGGATCATGGAATACAGGCGGTAGGGCCAGATGTTTTCAACGGGTCGACGCTCATAACACAGTGTCACGCCAGGGTATTTTGCCAGCGCAGGTCCGGCACGATCGACCTGATCAGTTGGCATATCCCAGACCACCATTGCATTGGCCGACCAGCCCAGTGCCCGGTGTCTTACGATCACGCCAAGACGCGAGACAATTCCAGCCTCGTGTAAGATCCGGATCCGCGTCATGGCGTCCTCTGGTTTACGGTCCAAAGAGGCGGCCAGTGCTGCGTAAGGTTCGCAAACCAGCGGTAAGCCGGAACTAAGCGCCTGCATCAACGAGCGATCACCCTTTTGCAGAACGGAACAGTCCACCTTGCGCGGTGCTGGTACGTTGCGTTGCTTGCCTGTCATTCGAAAGCCCAAATCAACATTGAACGGCCGAACCAGACGCAAGTCCAAAACCTGCAAACCGGTTTGCAGGCCAATCCGGGCCAGAGTGGCGTCCACATGCGCGCGATCAGGGCCGGTCGCTACAAACCAGAGGTTCCATTTGTCCTCGCGTTGATAATTGTGGTTCACACCGGGCTCTGCGTCGATCAGGGCGGCAATGTCCTCCAGATGCTCCTCGGGTGCGGCCACCGCGGCCAGAGTGCTGGCCGTCACCGCGCCCGGAGTGATCGTGGCCCCGACCCGGGTGATCCGGCCGGTCGAACGCATTCGCGCCAGACGGTTCAGCACTTCAGCTTCGTCCAGCCCCAGCGCCTTGGCCACTGGCTGAAACGGGCGGTCGACAATCGGAAATTCGCGCTGAAAATCGTCCAGCAGGCGACGGTCGATCGGGTCAGTGATATGTTGCATGGGTTACAACCCTGTTCTGTGCGCGCGGGCGGTGAAAAAGATACCCGAGGGGCTGTCCGCCGCGATCTCGCACAGCTTTTCAAAGCTATGCGTGTCGTAGACCACGACCTTGTTGGCGTCGCGGACACTGATCCAGACCTCATGCCCGCGTGCCGTGAACTCCATATGCAGGACGGCAGGGCCCGGAGAGAATTCGTGGATGACCTGTTTGCTGACGCTGTCGATGACCTGAATTGTATCGTTCAATGGATGGGCAAAATTCACCCAGACCTGTCGCCCATCCGGGCGCGCCATGGCAAAGACCGGCTGACCATGGGTTTGGGTGCGGCCTGTTTCTGTCAAGGTTTCGGCGTCAATCCAAAGAACCTCATGGTGGCCGACCGCGGGCAGGACAAATTCGCGATCCGTCAGTGCCCAGCCCTCAAGATGAGGCATCTTGTATACCGGCATCTCTTCCTGTCCGCGCCCATAGCCCGGCAGCACGCGGATCGGTTTTGGATTGTCTGCCCATAGGTCCAGTGCGGTCAGCCCGTCCTCGCCAAACAGACCGGTGATATAAGTGCGACCATTGGCGGTGATCAGCGCGTCATAGGGGTTCTTACCCATATCGGTGATCTTTGTGATCTCGGGCGCGCCATTTGCGAAATCAGCAATCCAGGTCTCGCCCGTGTCCCACATGGAAAACACGAACCGACGGCCCGGCGCATCGACAAGACCTATGGTTTTGCTGTCGGTGGGGATGTCGGCAACCAGTTCCAGCGTATCCGCGTCGAACACGCGTACGCCACCCGGCTCATAGTTCGACACCGCAACCAGTTGGCCGTCATCCGAAATTGCGCCGCCAATGGAATTGCCAGCCTGCACGACCCGATTTGCAATCTGACGGGTCACTATATCAACCTTGGTCAGCCCGCCATCGCGGCCAAAAACATAGGCAAAGCGTTCGTCGGGTGAATAGACCAGGGAGGCGTGGGACAGATCGCCCAACCCTTCGATCCGTGCCAATGCGGCCCGGTCCGACTGGTCCACCAATAAGACCGACCCTTTTGCCCGTTCGATCACAAGGCCCAGATCTCCGGTGGCGGTGGGGTCTGCATTGGCAGGTGTCATCATCATTAGGGCAACGATGCCAAGGGCAAGTTGTTTCATTTTGCCTCCTGTTCCAGCAGGTATCGGGCGATCCATTCGGCCTCTTCTTCGCTGATCAGGGGGCGCCAGGGGGGCATAGCCGTGTCGGGGATGCCGTCTAGTATGACCCCCGTCAGGACGTCTGCCTCGTAATGTTCCAGAGTTTCCGGTCGCAGATCAGGACCAAGCCCGCCTTTCAGGGACAATCCGTGGCACGAGCCGCAATCCTGGTGGACCAACCGTTTCAGGGCGGTTGGGTCGATGGCGTCAGCTGCCAGAGCGGAAGTGGCAACCAGAACGACGGCAGTCAGAACAGTATGCGCGGCCCAGCCCGGCTGCTTGCGGTCCATATTCGCCAGGCTACCCATGCGCCCGCTCCAAAATCTCGGTCAGGGCCTGATTGGCATAAAGCGAAACGACCTTTCCGATAATGAATAAGGTAGGGGCCTTCAGATCCGCCTTGCGCACATCCGCGGCAATCTGGTCCAGTCGGGATACAAGGCGGCGTTCAGAGGCACTGGTGGCCTGCCCAACAGCCAGGACCGGGGTGGATCCGGGTAGGTTCTCGGTCATCAAGCCGATGGCGATCTGGCCGATATTGGCCACGCCCATATAGACGACCAGCGTTGTATCCGGGTCCGCCAGCCGTTTCCAATCCAGATCAAGAACCTTGTCGGACTGCCTGTGCCCGGTGACATATTGAACCGAGGTCGCCAGTCCGCGATGGGTCAGGGGCACGCCGGTCGAACAGGATGCGCCTTGTGCCGCCGTGATGCCCGGTGCGTATTCGACCGTAACACCGTGTGCCATCAGAAAAGCGGCCTCTTCCGAGCCGCGACCAAAGATCATCGGATCCCCGCCTTTCAGCCGGGCCACAACGTGACCTGCGCGTGCGTGTTCCAGCAGGATTTCGTTGATGCGATCCTGAGGAACAGTGTGGCACTTGGGGGCCTTGCCGACGGCGATCAGCCGCGCGCCCTCGGTGTGCATGGCCAGAATTTCATCCGAAACAAGGCGGTCATAGACCACCACGTCCGCCTCCTGCAGCATACGCAGGGCGCGCATGGTGATCAGTTCGGGATCACCAGGGCCGGCACCAATCAGAAAAACCTTACCGCTCATGTGCAAACTCGCTTGTTCTGAATGTCTTCGGAACCCGGTGTTTTGGTCGTTTCCATGCGCGAATATGGGACGTTGCTGGGGGAACCGGGCGTGTCATGGAAACAAGTTGGCGCACAGGTAAACCGACCTCCTTGACTTAAGTTAAGGAGCACGGAAATTGCGCCCGCGCATCTTTCAGCCTGCCGCTTATCAGGGCTCT
The DNA here is from genome assembly GCF_059611885.1 of Ruegeria sp. CDSA193. Taxonomy (NCBI): domain Bacteria; kingdom Pseudomonadati; phylum Pseudomonadota; class Alphaproteobacteria; order Rhodobacterales; family Roseobacteraceae; genus Ruegeria; species Ruegeria sp. CDSA193. Next base: position 29,153 of record NZ_JBXWPN010000005.1, read on the forward strand.
ACGGTGACCATTCCGAACATGTTCTGTGTCTCCCAATGTGGTCCGCACAGGTAATCCTGGGCGCCGGGAACAAGAAATGTCAGATCAACAAATTCCTCGGGGAACAGGCGGTCACTCTCGGCTTTGCTGCCATCTTTCAGCAGGACGCTATGGCTGGTGCGTTTGTCTACGTTCACCCAACGCACTGTGGTCCCCGCTTTGACCGTCAGTTGGGCTGGGCAGAAATTGTATTTGTACATCAGCACAACCTCTGCATCTTCCACATCTGAAGACGGCTGACCGAACAGATCCACGTAGCGGGTTTCTGCCTCGGCGCAGATCTCAGCTGTGTCTTCGTCAGCGGCCAACGCAGGTGACGCCAAAGCCAGAAATGCAGGAAGAAGTAGGCGGATCTTCATCGTCCAAGTCTCCATACCAAATACAATGGGGCCGGTTTACCCGGCCCCATCAGTCATTGTCCGACCACGTTGATATTGGCACTGTCGTCGTCCAGCGCGAAGCTTGTGTTCAGCGTCACGTGGTGGAATCGTGCCGCGGCAAAGTCATCGTGGATTGCAAAGCCGACCGTATAGGTCTTGCCCGGTTCCAATGGCACATCACCCGGTGCGCCCGAGTTTAAGGGCCGCGAGAACGTGACGGTCCAAATACCACCCGACAAGTTGGCCGAGGCGGCGATTTCGCCATCATTGACTATGCGCTGTTCCAGAAGATAGCCGTTGCTGGCGCTGCCATCAGCATAGACGCGCATCAGATCCAGATAGGTGCCGTCATCCAGATATTGCGCGATCTGCGCTTCGGCCTGCAATTTGTCCCAGCCACCCAGAGCTTTCCCGCGCCGGCCTTTGACTTCGACCTCGGTGCGGCTTTCGCTGATATATTTGGTCACAGTGTCCTGAGTGGCCAGGCGGCCTGCAACATCGCCATTGGCGACAATCGCATCTGCACCCGGATCAAACGGCATATAGGTGTTGTCCGCGTGGCACGAGGCCCAGCAGCCCACCTGATCCCCCATTTCGATCCCGGTTCCGGTGATCATCATGGCGACCTTGATCTGGTTGTCCGGGTCCATCTTACCGCCATCCACAAATGGTGCAGGATTGTGGCCTGCATCCGGCCATTGCAAGCGGATATAGAGGTTTTCGGCATCATGGGCCGCCTGAACAGTTGCGTCGATTACACCTCGTTTTCCAGGGATCGGGGTTGGTTCCAGCTCGCCGCCTGCGACGATCTTGTTTCCAATCATGTCCAATTCCTTGGCATGACAAGTCGAACATTGGTCGCCACCTTTTGTCAGTGGCCGGGCGCCGCCGTGGAACTTGCCATTCTGAACCCATTCAAACGAAGCCTGACCGGGATAAAACAACTTCAGATCCGCGCTTGCGATGCTGGTCCAGTCGATATCGCCTCCGATATCGCTGCCACCGCCTGCCGGGGCTGTAGATTCTTCACCGCTTGATTTGGCGCGCTCTTCGGCGACTGCAGCGTCCACAGCGGCTGCGATCTGGGCTTGCACCGCCTCTTGTTGTGCTGTCTTGGCCGATTTTTCGGCTTCGGCCTCAGCCGCCTCCTTGGCTTCTACACGGTCGAGACTGGCCAGATATTCTGGCGGAATTGCACGGATGAAATCAGGATTCGGGGCTTCAATCTGTTCCAGATATTCATCTGTGGCCCTGTCGCGGATGTTCGAATGCGCAATCCCTTTGTGGCAGTCGATGCAGGTCTGGCCTGTCTCCATTGCGTTCAAATGTTGCTGGCGCGCGCGGGGGCGCTGGAACTCGGGCATCATCGATTCAAAGTCATGGCAGTTGCGGCACTCGCGCGAATCTGTGGCCTTCATCCTTTCCCATTCATTCATCGCCAGATGGATACGCTTGGCTTCGAACTTCTCGGGTGTACTGATCGAGCCAACCACCTTGCCATACAGTTCTTTGGACGCCTTGATCTTGCGGATCATCTTGTGGGTCCAGTCCTTGGGTACGTGACAGTCGGAACAGACCGCCCCGACCCCCGATCGGTTCACATCGTGGATGGTCCCGGTGTATTCTTCATAGACGAAATCGCGCATCTCATGGCACGAGATACAGAACTCTTTGGTGTTGGTTGCTTCCATGGCGGTGTTGAACCCACCCCAAAAGACGATCCCGGCGGCAAAGGCAGCGGCAATACCGGCCACAGGCATTCCCCACAGGAAATACCGACGCCAGATCGGTGGTTTCTTATCTGGATCGGAGGTCATGTCCGGGCTCCGTTTTGGCTGTGTTGACTGGCGCGGCGTGTCAGGCCTGCGCATTCGGCTGATGGATGAAACAAGGACAGGGCGGGCGAGGGGCCCGCCCTGCTCCGAGTTGATCGAAACCCGTCAGGTGACGTGGTTCGACCGGTTGTAGACGTTGAACTTGCCGGTCGGGGCGTACAGCCCTTCGATGCGACCGATCTCTTCCAATGTCTTGGCGTCAAAGATCACGATCTGACCGTTGGGTTCTTTTGAATCCGACAGGTTCCACTTGGACACCCAGACCTCGGTTCCATCCGCGTTGAATTCAAAGTGAACAGCGGCGCTGCCTTCGTCTTCGGTGATCTGGATGGTTTTCACGATCTCGCCGGTCTCTTTCGAGATGACCTGCACAGATTGCTGCACTTCCGGTTCCGGGTGTTTGGTCTGGTCAGCCCAGATATAGTCCGATTCCGGATGTGTACGGACGAACAGGCCCGGGCCGTCTGTTTCCACTTCGTAGCAGATCTTCCAGGCGTCATCGGGTCGGTTTTCGGGGTCGTTGCCCCAGACCGTCACGGTGCCAACCCCGAGGTGGGTTGTGCCAGCTACCGGCCCGCAATTCGGGTCAATCCAGTTTGCGCCCGGACCGGGATGCGGCAACGCGGCCGTGTCGATCATCGCCTCAAGCTTGTGGGTCTCGGTATCTACAACCACCATCTTGTTCGATGCGTTTGCAGCGATCTGGAAATACCGGCCCGTCGGATCGAAGAATCCGTCATGCAGGAACTTGGCGCTGTCGATCTTGTCGATCCGCAGATTGTCTAGATCAGTATAATCTACTTGCCACAGTTGCCCCAGCTCTTTGACGGCAACGATCCAGGTCGGCTCATTTGGAGTTGTGTAGATAGCGGCCACGCGAGCCTCTTCCACATAGTCCCCGTCCACGTTCACGCCGCGGGTCGATACAACCTTGACCGGCTCCATCGTTTGGGCGTCAACGATTGCAAAGTGCGGCGGCCAATAGCCCCCGCCGATGACGTATTTGCCATCGCCGGAAACAGCAACGTCGCGGGCATCATAGGCAATCTTTACCTCAGACACCAACATCTTGTCCGGCGTCTGCCAGAGGTCGATCTTGGTCATCTTGCCGTCGCGGCCCATGGTGTACCAGAAACGACCGGGCTGTTCCGGCTCTTCCAGCGAATGGTGTTCGGATGCTTTCAGAACGTGCACCGCATAGCCGGTCGGAATATGTGTCAGCACCTCTTTGGTGTCGCCATCGATAACAGCGACTTTGCCGACGTCGCGCTCGATAACAACAAAGAAGTTTTCCCAGTTGCGGCCATGCATCGGCTCGGTTGGGTAGTCCTCTTCTTCAACATATATCTTGCGGGTCGCCATCATCTGGTCCAGCGACATTTCAGGTGGTTTGGGCGGCTCCATCATGATGTAAGTCGCCATGTCTTTGATTTCCTGCTCGGACATGATGTCCGAGAAGTTGTTCATCCCGCCTTCGGTGCCCCAGGCGATGATCTTCTCAAGCCGCTCTTGCCCAAGCGCAAGTGTACCGCCTTCGGTCACGGCGCCGTCAGCTGCGGTTTTCTTCCAATGCGGTTCAAGGTTCTTGCCAGTGGCGCCTTTACGCAAGACACCGTGGCACCCCGCGCATTGTTCAAAGTAAAGTTGTTTGGACGCTTCAAACGCTTCTTCGTTCAAAGTTGGCTCTTCGGCGAAAGCTGGTGCAGCGACACTGCCCAGCAACATCGCGAAACCGACCCCGAAGACGCGGCCCGTTTTGGTATAGCTGATTCCAAGTGACATGATCACTCTCCATTTGCTGGTGAGGCGGTCCAAGCGTGGGGCATCGCGCAAGGGTGCTCCTTGACGAAAGTCAACACCAGCCGCGCAATTCAGGTGGCGGGCAGGGAAAAACGTCAATTTTTCGGCTGGGAAAATCTGTATCTTTGGCACACTTTTTCGGCCGGTTTGATTTTTGTTAAGTCGTGCAGCCGGGCGGCTTGCTAGGGCTTGGAAAACACCAAGGAGAGCAGCCATGCCCGCAATCATCACCCGCGTGTTTGGTGAAGGGTTTCGTGTATTCTTTCTGTCCGCCGGCCTCTATGGCCTCTTTGTCGGAGTGGTTTGGGGGCTGTGGCTGACGGTGCCATATGCAGTGCCGGATTATGGCATGGCCCCGCCCATGTGGCACGCGCATGAGATGATCTTCGGCTATGCAACAGCCGCGCTGGGCGGGTTCTTTCTGACCGCAGTGCCAAATTGGACCGGCGCACCAGATGCGCGTGCGCAGTTCATAACGTTGGCCGCCGGATTGTGGTTGGCTGGTCGGATGGCGATGTGGTTTTCGGGGATGCTGCCTGCGGCGCTTGTGGCGGTGGTCGACCTGGCCTTTGTACCGATTCTGGCGGCCAAGATTGCAACCCAGCTCATCCGGAGGCCGAAACCTCAGAACATGCTCTTTCTGCTGTTGCTCAGCTTTATCTGGATTGCTGATCTGTTCACGCATCTTGAATGGACGGGGATAACAGATGACACATTGCATACCGGGCTGCGCGCGGGGTTGCTGGCGCTCTGCGCGATGATTGCCATTCTTGGCGGACGGATCACCCCGGCCTTTACCCGAAACGCCATGAGACGCGCGGGCGTTCCCGAGGCGAACTGGCCAATATCTGTGCCAATTCTGGACAAATCAGCGATGGCGGTTGCCCTGACCCTGCCACCAATCGTTCTGGTGCTGGGGTCAGGTGCTGTGGCTGGATCGATGGCGCTGGTTCTAGGGGTGGCGCAGGTTTCGCGCATGGCCCGCTGGCGCGCGGGCTGGGCTGCGCGGGAGCCGATCCTATTGGCACTGTATCTTGGGCTTGCAATGCTGGCGCTGGGACTGATCCTCTGGGGGCTGTCAGTGCTGGGTTTCGGAAACGAGATCGCAGCCCTACACATCCTGGGCATCGGATGCGTCGGCGGCATGACCCTAGCGGTCATGAGCCGCGCCGCGCTTGGCCACAGTGGTCGCGCGCTGGTGGCACCCGGCCCAATGGCGGTGGCCTATGGTCTGATGGCGGTGGCGGCCCTGTCTCGGTGGATTGGGGCAGATCTGAATGCAGGTTACATGGTTGCGATGCTGCTGTCGGACGGGTTGTGGGTCAGCGCATTTGCGCTTTTCCTGATCGCGATGTGGCCCGCGCTGACGGGTCCCAAGGTGCAACGGTCAGCGTGATTTGATTTCCTTTTGCAAGTCTTGACTTTCGTTAAGGATATACCGTGCCCATCCCGTCATTTTAGCCAGACTAGCTAATCTGCGCAAAGGAGAGCGCAATGCGAGAAGTCATGACCAAGAGCATGGCACGCAATATATTCTATGGCGGGTCACTGTTCTTTATCCTCATCTTTCTGGCTCTGTCGGCCCATTCTCACTGGTATATCGTGAACTCTGAGAACGCAGCAAAGCTCGATGAAAGTGTTATCAGGGGCAAGCACGTCTGGGAAAAACACGCCTGCATCAACTGTCATACCATCCTTGGCGAAGGTGCATACTTTGCACCAGAGGTTGGCAATGTGATGACACGTTGGGGCGTGCTGGACGACCCGGAATCGGCCTTTGAAGCCCTCAAAGGCTGGATGGAGGCGCAGCCGACAGACATTCCCGGTCGTCGTCAGATGCCCAATTTCAACCTCAGCGACGAAGACATCCGTGATCTGACCAACTTTTTGATCTGGACGGACAATATCGACGCTCAGGACTGGCCGCCCAACGAGGCGGGCTGAGAAGGGAACAGAGCAATGAAATACGAATCCCAAAAAATCGCCTATGCCTACTTTGCGGTGGCAATGGCCCTGTTCGCGATACAGGTTCTAGGCGGCCTTCTGGCCGGCTTTATCTATGTATCACCCAATTTCCTGAGCGAGCTTTTGCCGTTCAACATCGTGCGGATGCTGCACACCAACTCGCTGATCGTGTGGCTGATCCTCGGGTTCTTTGGTGCGGCCTATTTTCTGATCCCGGAAGAGGCCGAGCGTGAGATCCATTCGCCCATGCTGGCCTATCTGCAGCTGATCATTCTGGTGGTCGGTACACTGGGCGTGGTCTTGACCTATACGTTCAACCTGTTTGAAGGAAACTGGCTGCTGGGTAAAGAAGGGCGCGAGTTCCTAGAGCAACCCAAATGGGTCAAGGCCGGCATCGTCGTGGCCGCACTGATCTTCCTGTACAACGTGTCGATGACCGTTCTGAAGGGCAAGAAGACCGCGATCACCAACATCTTGTTGCTGGGCCTTTGGGGTCTGGCGCTGCTGTTCCTGTTTGCCTTTTACAACCCGGGCAACCTGTCCTTGGACAAGCAATACTGGTGGTATGTTGTCCACCTGTGGGTCGAAGGTGTCTGGGAACTGATCATGGCCTCGATCCTGGCCTATCTGATGCTGAAGCTGACCGGGGTAGACCGTGAGGTTGTCGAGAAATGGCTCTATGTCATTGTCGCCGCCGCGTTGTTTTCGGGTATCCTTGGTACAGGTCACCATTACTATTGGATAGGCACACCAGGGTACTGGCAGTGGATCGGCTCGATCTTCTCAAGCCTCGAAGTGATCCCCTTCTTTGCGATGATGGCCTTTGCCTTTGTGATGGTCTGGAAGGGCCGTCGGGACCACCCGAACAAAGCGGCGCTGCTGTGGTCGCTGGGCTGTGCCACATTGGCCTTCTTCGGTGCCGGTGTCTGGGGCTTCCTGCACACGCTGCACGGGGTGAACTACTATACCCACGGTACGCAGATCACTGCGGCTCACGGTCACCTGGCGTTCTATGGTGCGTATGTCTGCCTCAACCTGGCAATCTTCAGCTATGCAATGCCGATCCTGAAGAACCGCGATCCTTATAATCAGGTTCTGAACATGGGCAGCTTCTGGCTGATGTCCAGCGGTATGGTTTTCATGACCTTTGTGCTGACCTTTGCTGGAACAGTGCAGACGCACATGCAGCGGGTGGTCGGAGATTACTTCATGGATGTGCAGGATCAGGTCGCGATCTTCTATTGGATGCGCCTTGGCTCTGGCATCGTCGTGGTCTTGGGTGCGCTGCTGTTCATCTACTCGATCTGGGTTCCCCGGAAAGAGATCATTGAAGCCGGCGCGGCCGAAACCCCAGCGGAGTGATGGATATGGATGGCTCCATGAAACTGAGAACGGGGGCGGCTGACGCCCCCTTCTACCTGCCACAGGGTGATGAATGTGACGTGTTCGCTGCTGCCTATACCAACAACCTGCCGGTCCTGCTGAAAGGCCCGACAGGTTGCGGCAAGACCCGGTTTGTGGCGCATATGGCCGCCAGCCTTGGCCGCCCGCTTTACACGGTGGCCTGTCACGATGACCTTGCCGCTGCGGACCTGATCGGGCGCTACCTGCTGAAAGGCGGGGAAACGATCTGGGTCGATGGCCCCCTGACCCGCGCGGTGCGCGAAGGCGCGATCTGCTATCTGGATGAAGTGGTCGAGGCGCGCAAGGACGTGACCGTCGTGCTGCACCCGCTGACTGACGACAGGCGCATCCTGCCGATCGACCGCACCGGTGAGGAGCTTGTGGCCGCGCCCGGTTTCATGCTGGTCGCCTCATATAACCCGGGATATCAGAATATCCTGAAAACCCTGAAACCCTCGACCCGGCAGCGGTTCATCTCACTGGAGTTCGACTTTCCGTCGCCCGAGATGGAGGCAAAGGTCGTCGCTAAGGAAAGCGGGCTGGCGCTGGAACGCTGCAAGCCGCTGATCCGCTTGGCAGGTAAACTGCGCGGGCTCAGGGGGCAGGATCTTGAAGAGGGCGTTTCCACCCGTCTGGTCGTCTATGCCGCCACGCTGATCGCGCAGGGCATGTCCACCGACCGCGCGATCCTTGCCGCCATGATCGAACCTCTGACAGATGACGAGGACATCAAACGCGGGCTCCTCGATCTTGTCACGGCTGTCTTTGGGTGAGGCCGGCCGATGGTCAGGATCGATTTTGAGCCATGGGAACCCGAAGAAACGATCGGGAAACTGTGGCACTCCCTTGCCAGCCGTCTCGATGCACCCCAGGTGCATGTTGGAGCCGCGGTCGACCTTTCTGAGGTCGCGGGGCGGCTGGCAGTCCTTTTTCGCGGGCTTGGGGGCAGCCCGGGCGTTGAATTGCGCCCGGTCTCGCCCGAGGTTTCACACCATCGCCTAAGCTGGCGCCGTCGGTTGGGTACCGAAGTTGAACTGATGCCGCGCGCTTCGTTCGATGGCGAAGTGCTGCGCCTCCCGGACCGTCTGGCGGTGTTTCCCGCGCGCGCGGCGAACGGAGCGCTGTATGTTTGGCTGGCCGCCGCAGCGGCCCATGCGGGAACCCGGATCGTCGAAGGTGATCCGTTGCGCGCCGATCTGCACGCGCTGAGCGCTGCACAAACCATGGTTAATGCAACCTTGGACAACGCCCCCGGCTTGCGACCGCTTTACACCGAGCTTTGCAAAGGTGTTCTGCATGACCGCAACAAATCCGGCCTCCCGCCTGTGGAAACAGCGGTTGAAGAACTGATCCGCCATCGGCTGGGCGACCCCGCGCCTTTATCCCCGAAGGCCAGGCAATTCATGTCATTTGACGATGACCTGACTGCCCCACGCGGATATCAACATTTCCGCCCTGTCCCTCTGTGGCCGGAATTACGCGCTGTTGGTTTTTCAGAGCATAACGATGTCGAAAACCCCGATACCGAAGGCCCGCCCGAGGAATCGGGTGAGAAAACCCACCGTGCCCGGCGGCGCAAATCCGATCAGGCTGAACGCAGTGACAGTTTTATCCTTCATAAATTCGAGGCGATCCTCAGCTGGGCCGAGTTTCTGAACATCAACCGTCGCATTGATGACGATGATCCCGACAATGCCAAAAAGGCCGCCGATGATCAGGATGAGATCGGTTTGGGCCAGATTTCCAAGGCGCCACCGACCAAGCTGAAATTGCATCTGGACCTGGCACCCGAGGATGTGAATCGCGAACGTCTGTCGGGCCGTATTCTCTATCCGGAATGGGACGTGCGCACCGGGCAATACCTGCCCGATCACGTCAACGTTCTAACCTCGGACGCCGATATTCGTGAGGATGCCGCCGAGTTTGGAAAAGACCCCGCCACCGCCCGCCGTATCCGCGCCGTCAAACGCCAGTTCGAAGCGCTGCGCCCGGGCCGCGTGATGACCCGAGGCCATCTGGACGGCGATCAACTTGACATAGAAGCCGCCGTTCGGGCGCAGGTTGACCGCTGTGCAAACGGTGAAGGTACCGAACGCATCTGGCAACAATCCCGCCCCGAGGCACGCGATCTGGCGGTATCTATCCTGCTGGATGTCAGCCGCTCGACCGAAAGTGCCGTGACTGGCCGCGCCGTGATCGACATCGAACGCGAGGCGCTGGCAGCGCTGGCCTGGGGCCTGAACGCCTGTGGTGACGATTTCGCCATTCACGCCTTCAGTTCACTGAAACGACAGCGGGTCTATGTGCAACGCTGCAAACGGTTTGATGAGGTGATGGGCAGCCAGGTTGAACAGCGCATCGCATCGTTACGCCCGGGGCACTATACAAGGCTGGGTGCCGCGATCCGCCATTGCTCGGCCGATCTGGCCACCCAAACGCGTAAGCGCCGGTTGTTACTGGTGATCACCGATGGCAAACCCAATGATCTTGACCACTACGAAGGCCGCCACGGAATCGAAGACACCCACATGGCCGTGCGCGAGGCGCGCCGAGCCGGGCAATCGGTCTTTGGCGTCACCATCGACAGGACAGGTAAAAGCTGGTTCCCGCGGATGTTCGGGCAGGGCGGCTTTGCCGTCATCCCGGACCCGCATCGCCTGACCATGGCGCTGCCGCAAATCTACCGCCAACTGGTCGGCGCATGAGCGAAGCGTCCCTAATCGACGAGTTGCCCGGCGAATTACTGATGTGGGTTCTGATCATTTCGGAACTGCTGGTCTTTGGTGCGGGCCTGATCGCTTTCATGGGCGTGCGCCTGACCGATCCGGCGGGCTTTGCCGAGGCGCAATCGCATCTGCACCGCACCGGAGCCGCGCTGAACACTGCGGTTCTGGTCACCTCTGGCTATCTGGCCGCGCAAGCCTTGCATTGGCGGCAGATTGCGCGTCGGACTGCTGCCCGCCTGGCGTTAATCGCAGCTGCCGCGCTGGGCGTTGTATTCCTGATTATCAAAGGCGTGGAATACGCGGACAAGGCTGCACAAGGAATTACCTACGAGACCCATCCGTTCTTCCTGTTCTACTATCTGCTCACCGGCTTCCACGCGGCACATGTGTTGGCTGGGGTTGTTATCCTGCTGCTGGTCGCCTGGCGGGACAATCCCCGCAACATCGAGGCCGGCGCCCAGTTTTGGCACATGGTCGATCTCGTCTGGATCATGCTGTTCCCCGTGATCTACCTGTTGGGATGACGGGCATGACCCAAACCTCACCGGATCAAAACAGCTCCCGCTGGATGCTCCCAAACCCACTCACCCGCGCATGGCTCAGCCTGTTGGTTCTGAGCACCGCTTCGGCCCTGCTGACGATACTCCCCCTGTCCTCACCGGTGTTGAGCGCAGGCATTTTGATCCTGGCCCTGTCCAAAGCCCGCATTATCCTTGCACGATATCTGGACCTGACGCACAGCCCGGCCTGGCTTAGCGGTTTCACCAATGTACTGACCGGATTTGCGATGGTGATCTTCGGCCTCTCACTGTTTTGACATGAAAAAAGCCGCCCCCGTGGGGCGGCAGTTCTCCAAGCGCAGGGACGCCTCAGTTATTGTGCGGCCATCGGCATTCGCGCGATCTGACACCGTTGCCACAGGGCCGATAAGGCACCGACCAGATGGTCGATATCTTCGTTTGTATGAACCGGAGAGGGGGTAATTCTCAGGCGTTCGGTGCCTTTGGGAACGGTCGGATAGTTGATCGGCTGAATATAGATCCCGAATTCTTCCAGCAGCGTATCCGAGATGAATTTGCATTTCACCGGGTCACCTACCATCACCGGGATGATGTGGCTGGGATTGGGCAAATGCGGGATGCCTTCGGCGTCCAGTTTGGCGCGCACCTGCGCAACGCGGGTTTTCTGCAGATCGCGCTCGGTATTGGATTGCTTGAGGTGTCGGATCGAGGCGGCAGCGCCTGCTGCTATTGCGGGCGGGAGGGCGGTGGTAAATATGAACCCGCTGGCAAAGCTGCGGACAAAGTCACACAAGGCAGCGGATGCCGCGATGTAACCGCCAACCACGCCGAAGGCCTTGCCCAGCGTCCCTTCGATGACAGTCAGGCGATCCATCAACCCTTCGCGTTCGGCGATGCCACCACCGCGCGAGCCATAAAGGCCAACGGCGTGGACCTCGTCCAGATAGGTCATCGCACCATATCTATCCGCCAGGTCGCAAATCTCTTTGATCGGAGCGATATCCCCATCCATCGAATAGACAGATTCGAAGGCGATCATCTTGGGCGCATCTGGATCGGCTGCGGCCAGCTTTGCCTCGAGGTCCGCCAGATCATTGTGCTTCCAGATCACTTTTTGTGCCCGCGAATGGCGGATGCCTTCAATCATGGAGGCATGGTTCAAAGCGTCCGAGAATACGATCAGACCTGGGATCTTCGCAGCCAGCGTCCCAAGTGCCGCCCAGTTCGACACATAGCCAGAGGTGAACAGAAGGGCGGCTTCTTTCCCGTGGAGGTCGGCCAGTTCCTGTTCCAGCAAAACGTGGTCATGTGTCGTGCCCGAGATATTGCGTGTGCCCCCTGCGCCCGCGCCGCAACGGTCGAGTGCATTGTGCATTGCCCCGACTACATCAGGATGCTGGCCCATTCCCAGATAGTCGTTGGAACACCAAATTCGTACGTCGCGCTGTAAAGCGCCATCTGTCTGGCGTGCATTCGGGAACGCGCCACAGCGGCGCTGTAGATCAATGAAGATGCGGTAGTTGCCTTCGTCGCGCAGATGCTCAAGGCTTTCGCCAAAAAAACGCTCGTAGTCCATCTCGAACACTCCTGGGAATACTGGCTTTCCAGCAAGACTATGTGCCGGGCCCGCTACGCAACATGACAAATGTCAAGCCGCAGAAAGGAAAGGCTGGCTTGGAAGCCGAAGGTTTGGCATAGCCTTAAGAGGACGGACGTACTGATCGGGTACGCAACTAGAAAAGAGGGGAAAGCTTCGTGGCGCATGAGGCACTAAAAGCGATCGCCAAGCAGTCACTATTGCTCAAGAGCTTTCCCGAGCATCATATCGACACGCTGTTAAGTCACGCGATCTGGCGGAAATATGATCGCGGAGAGACGATTTTTCTACAGGAAGAAAAAGCCCAGGCCATTCATGTGGTTCTGTCGGGCTGGGTAAAGCTGTTTCGCATGTCCCCTACCGGTGCCGAAGCAGTTGTCAGCGTTTTCACCCGCGGCGAAAGCTTTGGCGAAGCGGTCGCCTTGCGTAACGTTCCCTATCCGGTTTCGGCCGAGGCAGTTTCGGCCTGTGAGATCATGCACATTCCAAGTCCGGTCCTTTTGTCCCTTATGCGAGAGGACCCGGAAATTGGGGTGTCAATTCTGGCAGCTACCTTTACCCATCTGCATTCTCTGGTCGCCCAGCTTGAGCAGCTTAAGGCCCAGACCGGCGCACAGCGGGTGGCAGAATTTCTTCTGACTCTCTGCGAAGCCGAGATGGGGGACTGCATTGTCGAGCTGCCCTATGACAAGATGTTGATTGCCGGGCGCCTGGGCATGAAGCCCGAAAGCCTGAGCCGCGCCTTTTCCCGGCTAAAGCCGTTTGGCGTTAAAATTGACCGGACACATGCCCTGCTCTCGGACATTCAAGTACTGCGAGACTATGCAGAAAGTGACCCCTCCGAAAAGTGACCGAATTTATTGGCCGGTGCTTTGCCGGGTGCGCCAAAGAGCCCCGAGAACGTGCTTCTTTGTTCAGGCTAGGACATGCGCATCGATCCCGTGAACGCGATTCCCTGTTTCCGGATAAGGGCCTTGTGCAACGTCAGGTAGTCCAGAACTCCAAAACAAGCTGGTTTTGGTGCTTCCTGGATCCACGCAGCTGAGTGATATGCCGCCAAGTTCCAGTCGGCATCTTCCGTCTGTACTTAGGGTCGAAATCGAATGGGAAACTCTAACCTTCAGGGGCTTCTACGATGTCAAAAATCCGTTCAACGACTATCTATTCGGAACCGGCATTCTGACAGCGCTAATTACCGCTTTCCTGTCGATAGTCATTTCTTTTGCGGCTTCGGCGGAGGAAGATTGTCTCAACATCTTTGCCCACATGCGGGATGTTTTGCTTTCGGTTCTAGAGTTGATCGAAACTGAGCGGCTGCCTGAAACCAACACCTTTATCCAGCATAGTTTTGGCGGATCCAAATTTGCAGCACACGGTGATAAGCATGTGAGCACCGAATACGAACAGCATGGTGCAAAGGCTTATATGCAGGGACCCGTGTTTACCACCGGGTCAGCGCATCTTCGTCTTCGTCCTTGGCCGAAACCCACTCCGCACCAGCGGTGGTGATTTCTTTCTTCCAGAAGGGGGCGCGGGATTTTAGGTAGTCCATCAGATATTCGGCCGCCTCGAACGCATCCTTGCGATGCGGTGCGGCAGTGGCCACCATCATGATCCGATCCCCCGGAGCGAGCCTGCCATGCCGATGGATCACCAGCACATTGCCCAGCGACCAGCGGTCTATTGCTTCTTGCGCAATCTGGGTCAAGGCCCGTTCCGTCATGCCCGGATAATGCTCAATCTCCATCACGTCCAAATCGCCCGTGGCCAGATCACGCACAACACCGGTAAAGGTCACGATTGCGCCATTTGCAGCATCGCCCGCCGCAAAGTCATTTGCCTCGGTACCTAGGTCAAACGGGTCTTCCTGCACCACGATGCGCATGACTTCAGCCACCTGTCATTGGTGGGAAAAAGGCAACCTCACGAACGCCCGCCAACGGGGCGTCAAAATCCGACAATTCCTGATCCAGCGCAACGCGTAAGGCCGACAGATCCGCAAAGGCCGCTGCATAGCGATCCTCGCGCGCGCTAAGTTCTGCGACCAGATCGGATACGGTGGCGGCCTCGGTTTCAACCCGTTCTTTCGGCAGGCCAATCCGTTCGCGGACCCATGCGAAATACAGCACATCCATCCCTTAGTTCTCCTTCAGGTGTGGCATGGCTTTACGTAGGTAGTCATAGCCGGTGATCAATGTCAGCGCTGCTGCGATCCACAGCAGCCACAGGCCGATCCGACTGGACCAGAACATCCCTTCAAGATGCCAGCGCAGGCCGTTCAGGTCGTCTTCTTGCCCGGTCAGAATCTGGTCGATCAGCGTTGGGTCCATGCCGAAGCTGGCCATCACAAAGTAATGCTCGAAGATGCCCTGTGAAAACAAGACGGCTATCGCCACCATCTGGGCCGTGGTTTTCCATTTGGCAAGTTTGGTAACTTTCAGCGTCCCAGCCGTATCACCCAGATATTCGCGCAGGCCTGACACAAAGACCTCTCGGAACAGGATCACAGTGGCAGGCAGGACCAGCCACGGCGTCCAGTGTTCGGCCGAATACCCGACCAAGATCATCAGCGCGATCACCACCATCGCCTTATCGGCAATCGGGTCCAGCATGGCGCCAATTTTTGTTTCCTGCTTCCACGCTCGTGCCAGATAGCCATCGAACCAGTCGGTTAAGGCGGCTGTCAGAAACAGGATCAACGCGAACCAGTCGGCATAGGGCCGGGTGAAATACAAAAACATCACGGCCAGCCCCGGGGCTGCCAGCAGACGCAGGACGGTCAGAATATTGGGCAGGTTCCACTTCATGCAGCGGACCCTACATCGCTAAAATCCAACAGAAAAGATAGACAGTCAAAAAACCGTACTTGTCCCATGAACTTGGTCAAAGCGCCGCAGGCAGCGCGTGGTGCGTCCATGCCCCTTGGAGTTTGTTCTTTTTGCGGTCAGGTTCACCGCACGTATCCGGGACAGAAGGCACATCATGACAGCTCATATACAAACCGATGCCCGGTCAAATCTGACCGGCAGCCTGTGGATGATCGCTGCAATGGCGGGGTTTGCGCTGGAAGACGCGCTGTTGAAAGCGGCTTCGGGTGCCGTACCGATCTGGCAGGTGATGGTTCTGTTCGGGGTGGGTGGGGCGCTGGTCTTTGCGGCGGTTGCACTGGCGCGCGGCACGCAACTGTTTCAGCCGGATGTCCTGTCGCGCCCGATGAAAGTGCGCGTGCTCTTCGAGGTATTCGGACGGTTATTCTATGTCTTAGCCATTGTGCTGACGCCTTTGTCCTCAGCTACTGTGATTTTGCAGGCGACTCCGTTGGTCGTGGTCGCTGGCGCTGCGCTGATCTTTGGCGAAACAGTTGGCTGGCGACGGTGGAGCGCGATTCTGATCGGTCTGATTGGCGTTGTAGTCATCCTGCAACCGACCGGAGACAGCTTTTCGGCGCTGTCCATTCTGGCGGTGCTGGGCATGTTGGGCTTTGCCGGTCGCGATCTGGCCAGCCGCGCAGCCCCGGCGACACTGGGGACTGAGGTTTTGGGCTTTTACGGCTTCCTCAGCATCATCGTTGCCGGTTTGGCCTATCGCCTGTGGGAGGGCGTGCCAATCGTCCCGCTCGATCTGTACAACGGTCTGTTTCTGACCGGTGCGGTGCTTATGGGTGTGATGGCCTATGCCTCGCTTATGAAGGCGATGCGGATCGGAGAGGTCTCGGCCGTGACGCCGTTCCGCTATACGCGTCTGCTGTTCGGTATCGGTCTGGGCGTGTTCCTGTTCGGCGAGCAACTAGACCAGACGATGTGGATCGGCAGCGCGCTGATTGTGGCCTCGGGGCTGTACATCCTGTGGCGCGGGCGGCGGGCCTAGCCCTTGTCGTGGAAGAAATCATAGACCTTTTGCGCCAAGCCGGCCGAAATCCCCTCGACCGCTTTCAGATCGGCTAGGTTGGCCCGGCCAACTGCCTTGGCGCTGCCGAAATGAGCCAACAGGGCACGTTTGCGCGCGGCCCCCACGCCGGGGATTTCATCCAGCGGTGTGGCTCCCACGGCCTTGGCACGCTTGGCTCGATGGGTGCCGATGGCAAACCGGTGGGCCTCGTCTCTTAGGCGCTGAATGAAATAGAGCACCGGGTCGTTGCGTTTCAGCGCAAAGGGCCTTTGGCCGGTGCGGTGAAATTCTTCCTTACCATGGTCGCGGTCAACGCCTTTGGCGACACCGATCATGGGGATCTCCTCGACCCCGTGCTGCGCCATAATCTCATGGACGGCGCTCACTTGCCCGGCGCCACCGTCAATCAGCAGCAGATCAGGCCACATTCCCTTGTCACGGTCGGGATCTTCTTTTTGAAGGCGGGTAAAGCGGCGGGTCAGCACCTCTTTCATCATGCCAAAGTCGTCACCGGGGGTCAGGTCATCTCCACGAATGTTGAACTTGCGATAGGCATTTTTCATGAAACCTTCGGGGCCGGCCACGATCATGCCGCCCACGGCATTTGTTCCTTGAATATGGGAGTTGTCGTAGACTTCGATCCGGTTTGGCGGGGCATCCAGATTAAATGCCTCGGCGATCCCGCGCAACAGTTTGGCCTGCGTGGCACTTTCCGACATCCGCCGGGCCAGGGATTCACGCGCGTTGCGTATGGCCCCTGCGACAAGTTCTTGTTTCTCACCACGCTGGGGTACAAGGATTTCTACCTTGCGACCGGCTTTTTCGGTCAGCGCCTCTTGCATCAGATCGGCGTTTTCAATGGCATCTGACAGGATCAACTGACGGGGTGGTTCCTTGTTGTCGTAGAACTGACCCAGAAACGCCTCCATCACCTCGGCGGCTGACACATCTGCCCCGACGCGGGGATAGAAGTCCTTGTTGCCCCAGTTCTGGTTGGCGCGGATGAAGAACACCTGAACGCAAGCCTGCCCACTGTCCATATACAGGCCGATCACATCCGCCTCGGCCACACCGCGCGGGTTAATGCCTTGCGAGGTCTGCACCTGCGTCAGCGCCCGGATGCGATCGCGTAGGCCAGCGGCGCGTTCAAACTCCATCGCCTCAGACGCGGCCATCATCTGTTCGGCCAGCTCCTCTTGCACTTTGGTCGACCGGCCTGACAGGAATCGTTCCGCATCCTTGACGCTTTCACGGTAATCCTGATCCGAGATCAGCCCGACACAAGGCCCAGAACACCGCTTGATCTGATAGAGCAGGCAGGGACGGGTGCGGCTTTCGAACATCGAGTCAGAACAGTTGCGCAGCAGGAAGGCCTTTTGCAGCTGGTTCAGGGTTCGGTTCACGGCACCCGCGCTGGCGAAGGGGCCGAAATACGCGCCCTTTTCCTTTTTTGCTCCCCGATGCTTTTTGATCTGTGGAAAGACATGGTCCTTTGCCACCAGAATATTGGGAAAGCTTTTGTCGTCGCGCAGCAGGACGTTGTATTTCGGTTTGAGCTGCTTGATCAGGTTCTGTTCAAGCAGCAGCGCCTCGGTCTCGGTCCGGGTCGTCAGGAACATCATCGAGGCCGTGGCCGCAATCATCCGCTCGATCCGGCCAGAGTGTCCCGGTCTTGTATAGTTCGACACTCGTGCCTTCAGATTGCGCGCCTTGCCGACGTAAAGAACTCGGCTGTCCGCATCCAGCATCCTGTACACGCCAGGTGAACTGTCGAGCGTTTTCGCATATCGCTGGATGCAGGCGTATCCTGTCGACTGGGCGTCATTCTGAGAGCTGTTGGTGTCGTCTTGAGAGGTCATGGCCAAAATATGTGATTCTTTGACCATGGCTGCAATCTTGAGCGCTTCAGATCAAGGGAAAACAAATCCACGTATTCTGTGGATAACTGTGCAGATAACTTTTGTGGGGCTTGAATTTTCCCTTGTTTCATTAAGGATTCCTTGATTTGCTTAAAAAATAGGCACATATGTAATCTATTGAATTTAAACAGTAAAAATTTCTACACATGGCAAGTGTATGAAAAAAAAGACATTTTTGTAACGGATTGATAACAGAAATGAGAGCGGTGCAAAACTTCCAGCACCAAACGTTATTCCACGCCCAGAACATCCGGTGTCTGCCACCCCAAATGCTGTCCGCCATCCACGCAGAGAATCTGGCCGGTGACCGCATGAGCATCCAGGAAATACCCAAGTGCAGCGGTGATGTCAGAGGGGTTTGACCCACGTTCCAGAATGGTGTTGGCGCGCTGTGCTTTGAAGTGATCTTCGGATTGCCTGTGACCCTGCATCGTCGGTCCCGGTCCGATGGCATTGACGCGGATCGCCGGGGTTAGCGCCTGAGCTGCGGTACGGGTCAACGCCCATAGCCCCATTTTGGCGACGGTGTAGGACATGAATTCGGGCGTCAGTTTGCGGACCCGCATGTCGACCATATTTACAATCAGGCCCGTTGCCAGCGGCTCGCCCGTATCATCGGTTTCAGGTTCCAGACCCTGTTCAGCCATCGCCTGAGTCAAAACGAATGGCGCCCGCAGGTTGCTGTTCATGTGGCGGTCCCAGCTTTGCCGGGTGGCCGTGTGGATGTTGTCGTATTCAAATATCGAAGCGTTGTTGACCAGGCAGGTAATGGGTCCGCCCAGCGCCTCGGATGCGCGTGGCAGCAGGGCAGCCACGCTTGCTTCTTCTAACAGGTCGGCCTGCAGAGCTACCGCATTGCGGCCTAGGGCCCTGATTTCAGCGACAACCTTAGATGCCTCTTGTTCAGAGGAGGCGTAATGGACCGCCACGTCGTAGCCACGCCCGGCCAGATAAAGGGCCATTGCCCTACCAAGGCGAATTCCGGCACCGGTAACTAGGGCTCGGGTCATGCGGCCTCTCTTTGTGTCACACCAACAAGGAAATAACGTAAACCGCGTAAAGGCTTGTCAACAGAATTCCCCATCCGCGGGTGATATCCCGTTTGAA
This sequence comes from Ruegeria sp. CDSA193, assembly GCF_059611885.1. NCBI lineage: Bacteria > Pseudomonadati > Pseudomonadota > Alphaproteobacteria > Rhodobacterales > Roseobacteraceae > Ruegeria > Ruegeria sp. CDSA193. The sequence goes on from NZ_JBXWPN010000005.1 coordinate 48,334, forward strand.
AAATACAAAGGGGACCAAAAGGAGTGATGCGCCCAGCATGACCCAAAGATCAAATCGCAGGAATTCTGGATCAACAGGAATGCGCCCAAACAGGGTTGCAATGCCGACGATGGCCAACAGATTGAACATGTTGGACCCGATAACATTGCCCAATGCGACATCGGCTTGTCGGCGCAGTGCTGCCATAACTGTGGTCGCCAGTTCCGGCAGGGAAGTTCCCACCGCTATAAGTGTCAGCCCGATTACAGTCTCGCTGACGCCGTAAGTGCGGGCAATGATTGTAGCGTTGTCGACCAGAAGATGTGCGCCCATCGGCAGGCCTATCAGTCCGAGCACCAGGTAGACTGAAATCTTCCAATAGGGCATGTCTGGATCGGCTTCTTCCAAGCCATCAAAATCGTCATCCTCGGCGCAGGCTTTGCCACAGGCCTTGCGATGGGCATGGGCTTCTCGGAAGGCGGTCCATAGAACAAAGCTGAGAGCAGCCAGCAAAATCGCGCCGCTGAACAGGTTGAACACGCCGCAGAAGGCAAGGCCGATGAACAGAACGGTTGCCAGCAACATGAACACATAGTTCTTGCGGCTGTCACATTCGCTGGTGTGCAGCGTGGCAAGCAGCGCAGGCAGGCCCAGCACCAGCAGGATATTGGCCGTGTTCGACCCCACAACGTTACCCAGGGCGATGCCCGGTGCGTTTTCCTTAATTGCGCTGATTGCAATCAGAAGTTCTGGCGCCGAGGTGCCGAATGCCACGATCGTCAAACTAACGATCAACGCCGGTACTCCAATCCGCAGGCTGAGGTTCACGGCACCGCGTACCAGCGCATCACCCGCCAGCAACAGGATCAACAAACCGAGACCGGATAACAGCCATGCCGTCATGCGCGGCCTCCTTTTTCGCAGGCACAGGGACCTTTACCGATCCTGAACCGATGACAGCGCGGGCATCTTGCGGATTGCAGTTTTTTCTGCCCCGGGAACCGCAGTTTGCCGAACATTGCCAGGACGCCCATGGCAATCAAAAAGAGGGTCACGATCTTGATAATCACGTTACAAACCGAAACGTGCGTATGCGGCACGCTCCTCAAGTCCGGCAACCGCGTCCTGTGCCAAGGAGGCGCCGAACCGTGACCAGAATGGCTTGCGCAGCCCGTAACGGCGGAATCTTACTTTATCGCCAAACCGGTCCTGCATTTTGGGTTTGAGATGCGCGATGCCGTCGATCAGGCCAAGTTCATGCGCGCGGCGTGCCAGCCAGACTTCGCCAGTGAACAGATCAGCACCCGTTTCAAGCTTTGCCCCGCGTCGTGCTTTGACATGAGCAGTGAAGTTTTCGTGGATATCGCGTAGCAGGCCTTCAAGCCTTGCGACATCTTCGGGTTTTTCCGGGGCAAAGGGATCCAACATGGATTTCGAATGACCCGCCGTGTGCACTCGCCGTTCGAAACCTTGCCTCTCAAGGAAAAGATGTGCGCCGAACCCCGAAGAGATCACGCCAATCGAACCCAGTACCGAACTGTCATCGGCGTAAATCTCATCAGCTGCCGCTGCCAACCAATAGCCACCCGAAGCTGCCACATCCTCGACAAATGCGAAGACGGGAACATCCAGTTCTTTCGAAAGACGCTGAATGCGCGCACCGATCAATGAACTTTGGACCGGGGATCCGCCGGGCGAGTTGACCTCAAGCGCGACGGCGGCAGGTTTGCCTTTGCGAAATGCTTTTTCGAGAACCGGTGCCAGAGTTGTGTCAGACATCGACCCGCGCCCGGACATGCCGATTGCACCCGACAAGCGCACGACCGAAACGGTTGGCTGTTTTTTGAGAAACGGCAGGCTGACCTTCATGGGTGCCGATGTAGAGTGCGCCCACGCGGTAAACAAGGGAGCGGCTGACCGTTATCGGTCGCGTGAACGTATTTACTGAAGGTGATGGGCAAAAATGCAACGCCGTCCATGGCCTAACTCCGGATGCGCCAGCCAGTTTTGAAGATCCATCCGATGATGCCCAGACACACGCCGGTAAACGCCAGTATGGCCAAAAGGCTGAACATGATCGGCACATCGGCCAGGCCGTAAAACGACCAGCGAAAGCCTGAGATCAGATAGACGACCGGGTTGAACAGGGTGATGGTCTGCCACAGCGGGGGCAGCATCGAAATCGAATAAAAGGTACCGCCCAGAAAGATCAGCGGTGTCACCACGAGTTGCGGAACCAAAGACATCTGCTCGAAATTGCTGGCCCAGATGCCGATGATGAAGCCCAGCAAGGAAAAGCTGAGGCAGGTCAGGACTAGAAATGTCGCCATGGCAAGCGGGTGTTCAATACGCAAATCCACAAAGAATGCAGAGGTCACAAGGATCACGACACCCACAAACAGCGATTTTGTCGCTGCCGCTCCGACATAGCCGATGACGATCTCGATGAAATTCACCGGCGCCGAAAGAAGCTCATATATCGTTCCCAGAAACTTTGGGAAATAGATCCCGAAAGAGGCGTTCGAGATCGACAGCGTCACAACAGATAACATGACCAGCCCCGGAACGATGAACGCCCCATAGGATACGCCTTCGACCTCTTGTATGCGGCTGCCAATCGCCGTGCCAAAGACAACGAAATACAGCGATGTCGACAGGACCGGAGATATGAAGCTTTGCGCAAGGGTGCGGAAGAACCGGGCCATTTCGAACCGGTAGATGGCAGTAATGGCGGACCAGTTCATGTGGCTTCTCCCGACACCATATTGACAAAGATCTCTTCAAGGCTGGACTGACGCGTTTGTACATCGCGTAAAATCAGTCCGGCCTCGGCCACATCGTTCAACAGGGTGGTGATGCCAGTGCGGTCGGCGTTTGTGTCGTAGGTATAAACCAGCGCGTCACCCTTGCCATTCAGTTTGAGATTGTGTGCGGCCAGACTGTCGGGGACGGTTTGAATGGGCTGGGTCAGCATGACTTCGATCTGCTTCTTTCCCATCTGCGCCATCAAAGTGTCTTTGTCCTGAACCAGTAGCAGTTCACCCTTGTCGATGACGCCGACACGGTCGGCAATGGCCTCGGCCTCTTCGATATAGTGGGTGGTTAGAATGATGGTGACACCGGCCTGCTTCAACTCGGCCACGATTTCCCACATGTCTTTGCGCAGTTCGACATCAACACCTGCGGTCGGCTCGTCCAGAAACAGAACACGCGGCTCGTGTGCCAGCGCTTTTGCGATCAGAACCCGACGTTTCATACCGCCCGATAGTTCTTTGATCGCGTTTTTGCGTTTTTCCCACAAAGACAATTTGCGCAGAATTTCTTCGATACGTGCGTTGTTCTGCCCAAGCCCGAACAGCCCGCGCGACAATCGCACAGTGTTCCAGACCTTTTCAAAGGGTTCGAGCGCGATCTCCTGCGGAACCAAACCGATCATCCGGCGTGCTGCGCGAAAATCAGTCTGGATATCGTGGCCGCCGACGGTCACGCTTCCTGAGGTTGGCGTCGTTATTCCACACACCGTCGAAATCAGCGTGGTCTTGCCTGCACCGTTGGGACCCAGAAGAGCCAGGATTTCTCCCTGCTCGATGTCCAGAGACACGCCCTTTAGCGCCTCAAAACCTCCGGCATAGGACTTTCGCAAATCCCTGATGGACAGAATTGTTGTCATGCGCCTCCCCCGTTCTGGCGGCGACACTACCCTGCGAGTTAGCCACAGAACAGGCCCAATTCACACATTTTACTCAGCTTTCCAATTGGCCTTTCCAGTCCGGGCTTGCATTTCCTGGCTGGCCCCGAAACCCTGCGCGGGCAGGAGGACTGGTATGTTAAGTGGAATTCGGATCATCGAAATCGAGGGCTTGGGCCCCGGTCCCTTTGCCGCCATGCTGTTGGCCGATCTCGGTGCAGATGTGATCACCATCCACCGCAAGGGTCAGGCCGCGACTCCGGGCATGCCCGAACAGTCAGTTCTGGATCGGGGCAAGCGGTCGATCAGCCTGAACCTCAAAGACCCGGCCGATCTGGATGTGGCCCGGCGCCTGATCGCCACAGCTGATGCACTGATCGAAGGGTTTCGACCCGGTGTGATGGAAAAGCTGGGCCTTGGCCCTGATATCTGTCGCGATCTGAACCCAAAGTTGATTTATGGCCGTATGACGGGTTGGGGACAGAACAGCCCCTTGTCCAAGAATGCCGGGCACGATCTGAACTATATCGCACTGTCCGGGGCGCTTTGGTATGCGTCGCAACCGGACCAACCGCCGCAAACCCCGGCCACTTTGGTGGGTGATATCGGTGGCGGTGCCATGTATCTGGTCGCAGGCATTCTGGCCGGATTGCTGAATGCGGGACGCACAGGAAAGGGCACGGTCGTGGACGCCGCCATTTATGACGGCTCGGCCCATATGATGAACCTGCTGATGAGCCTGCGCCAAACCGGAAACCTGTCAGATACTCGCGGACACAGCCTTCTGGACGGTCCCCATTGGAGCCGAACCTATGCCTGCTCTGATGGTGGATTTGTGGCGGTGCAGTGCCTGGAGCCGAAATTCTATGCCGAGTTCCTGCAGATATTGGACCTGTCTGGCGATCCCGAATTTCGGCAGCAATATGATGCTTCCACCTGGCCCGCGCTGACCCGGCGGCTGGCTGAAATCTTTGCTGGCAAACCACGTGATCATTGGGCGGCGCTGTTTGCAGCAAGTGACGCCTGTGTTGCACCAGTGCTCAATCCGTCCGAGGCGCAGAACCATGCCATGAACACAGCACGCCAGACCTGGCTTGCCCCCGACGGTATGCTACAGGCCGCCGCCGCGCCGCGGTTTTCCGAGCGGGAGTGGAAGCCCAGACCCAGCCCGCGCCGCGGAGATCATACACAAGACATACTGGCCGAGCTGGACGCCCGACCCAAAGCCTAGCGGTTGCGCACTGCGTCGATCATACGCTGAACGTTGTCGGGATCGGCATCGGGCGTGATGCCATGACCCAGATTGAAGATATGCGGCCCTTTGGAGAATGCATCGACAATCCGCCGGGTCTCGTCCACCAGCGCTTGACCGCCGGTCACCATATGCGACGACGCCAGATTGCCCTGTACGCAACCATCCACCTGGACATGCTCGGCGCCCCATTCCGGCGAGACCGAATTGTCCAGCGCGACGCAATCAACCCCCGTGGTTTTGGCGAACCCGATATAGCCATCTCCGGCCTCTCGCGGGAATCCGATCACCGGGATGCCGGGGTGACGTTCCTTGATGGCCTGGGTGATTACGCGGCACGGCTCGACCGCATATTTGCGGAACGCCTCACCCTTCAGCGATCCGGCCCAGCTGTCGAATATCTTGACTACCTCGGCGCCTGCCTCGATCTGGGCTGAAAGATATTCGATCGTGGCCAGCGTGATCCGGTCCAGCAGCGCTTCGAACAGCGCAGTATTCCCCTCGCGCAGCGCATGGGCGGGGCCTTGATCCGGGGTGCCGCGTCCGGCGATCATGTAGGTCGCCACTGTCCACGGCGCGCCAGCAAAACCGATCAAGGTTGTCTCGGACGGCAACTCCTGTGACAGGATGCGCACTGTCTCATAGACTGGCGAGAGTGTTTCGTGGATATCCTCGACCGATTTCAGCGCATCAAACTCGGATTGCTGCGTGATAGTCGACAAACGCGGGCCTTCACCGGTGACAAACCAAAGGTCCGCACCCAGCGCCTGTGGTACCAGCAGGATATCCGCAAACAGGATAGCTGCATCGAACCCATGGCGACGGATCGGCTGCAATGTGACTTCGGCCGCAAGCTCGGGATTGTAGCACAGCGACAGGAAATCCCCGGCCTGCGCGCGCGTTGCACGATATTCTGGCAGATACCGCCCGGCCTGGCGCATCATCCAGATCGGAGGCACATCCTGCACCTGTCCTGCCAATGCCCGCAGCAGTTTCTTTGTTTCGGCCATCTGTGCCCCCAATCGTCTGGTTTGTGGCAACGGGTCTTCCTTCGGCGGCAATTTGTCAAGCTCTGCCCCCATTGTCAGGGCAATGTGACGCGACTAAAGCTGTGTCCATGACATTGACCCTGCCTTCACCCGCCTCACCGCTGAAAATCGGCACCCGTGGTTCGCCCCTGGCGCTGGCGCAAGCCTATGAAACCCGGCAGCGGTTAGGCACAGCCTTTGATCTGCCCGAAGATGCATTCGAAATCGTGGTGATCAAGACCACCGGCGACAATCGCGCGATGATCGACGCGGACCGCCCGCTGAAAGAGATCGGCAACAAAGGCCTGTTCACCAAGGAAATCGAAGAAGCGATGCTGCGAGGTGATATCGACATCGCTGTGCATTCGACCAAGGACATGCCGGTCGAACAGCCCGCGGGTCTTGTGTTGGACACGTTCCTGCCGCGTGAAGATGTGCGCGACGCTTTTATTTCGCCCAGCCTGAACTCTATTCATGACCTGCCCAATGGCGCGGTGGTTGGCACCTCGTCTTTGCGCCGCCGGGCTCAGCTGTTGAACCGGCGCCCTGACCTGAATGTGGTCGAGTTCCGTGGCAACGTGCAAACGCGCCTGAAGAAACTGACCGATGGCGTAGCGGATTGCACGTTTCTGGCGATGGCAGGTATCCGGCGCCTGAATATGGACGACGTTCCCGCAACTGCTATCTCGCCCGAGGATATGCTGCCCGCTATTGCACAAGGTACAATCGGTATCGAACGCCGCAGTGACGATCCCCGTGCTGCAGGGATGTTGGAGGCAATTCATCATAGCGAAACCGGGTATCGACTTTTGGCCGAGCGCGCCTTGCTGGCCGCGCTTGACGGGTCCTGCGAGACTCCGATTGCCGGGCTGGCTGATATCAGTGGTGGCATTCTGCGCCTGCGCGGAGAAGTCCTGCGCCCGGACGGGTCTGATTCTATCGCCGAAGACGCCACTGGCGTGATTGGTGATGGTGCAGAAATGGCGCGCGCAATGGCCGAAAAACTACTGACAAAGGCCGGCCCCGGGTTCTTTGATTGGAAGAATTGAAGATAAATTTATTTAATGTGAACTAGTTCACTGTCGCGCTCTCAAAGATCAGGCATTAAGGATGCACACCGATTGAGAAATCGGGTTGGTCTCGAAGAAGTCGAAAGTTTTTGTTAGTCTGTCCATTTTTAAGTGGTATTCGAGGGGGCGAGACCAAACCCCGACATTCAGTCAGTAAGGGCCGCTGTCTCATTAAGACGGCGGCCCGTTTACTTTTGGGTGCCTTAAATCGCCGCGACGTCTTGAACCGCTTGCACAATCGCGGCCCGCTGGTGAAGCGATGTCAGTACATATAATTGCCTGGCTTCAAGACTGGATGCGCGGGTCAGTGGAATGATCCTCGTGCCATGGGGCTAGAAAATTCGTCGCATTTTCTTAACCAGCGTAAAGTGCAAGCGTTGATAGTACCTGTAAGAGGCGTAGAGTGCATCAGCGCACCGCTTCATAGTGACGATTACCGGAGACCAAGATGGCCGAGACTTTCGACGAAGATCTATTCCTCAGAGGGCTGGAGCAACGCAAAAGCACCCTGGGCGCGGAATATGTTGAGAAAAACCTGGCCGCGGCCGACGAATTTACCCGGCCGTTTCAAGAGGCAATGACCGCTTGGTGCTGGGGTTTCGGCTGGGGCGACGATGTGATTGACGCCAAGACCCGGTCAATGATGAACCTGTCCATGATCGGCGCGCTGGGCAAGATGCACGAATGGGAACTCCACTGTCGCGGCGCCATCAGCAACGGCGTCAGCAAAGAAGAAATCCGGGCCATTATTCACGTGATCGGCATCTATTGTGGCGTGCCGCAGGCGCTGGAATGCTTTCGTGTCGCGCGCAAGGTTCTGGACGAGGCAGAGACAACCTCTGAGACATGATCATGAATTGAGCTGTGCCCAAGCTTCATCAAGCTGAGGGGATTTTCGGGCCCGGTTTGGCAGGTGTCTGAAACACACAACGGCGCCCTATATTTGCGGGTGTCGCAAGTTGCCGATTCCTCTGGTTCTCTTAGTCCGCGTTGTTGATCCGGCCGCGTAATTCTTCGGCCTCCTGCCGCGCGGCGCGCAACCCGTCCATGGCAGCGCCCAGTTCCGCCTCGGTCTGGGTGAGCTGATTGGTTAGCTCGGCCTCACGCTGTTGCAGATAGGTGATGGCCTGATCGCGGGTTTCTTCGGCCTCATGCAATTCCTGGCTCATGCGATCCAGATCGGCGACGTCGCTTTGGCGAACACGAGACAGACGATGGGCCAGCCAGTTGGCGAACCACCCCATGCAGAAGGCTGCGAACAGGATGATGGCGGTGGCAATGATGAATTCTATTCTGTTCAACTTACTGATCCTCTGCGCCGGTATCTGCGGCGTCTTCTGGCGTCTCTGTCTCGGCCTCCAGCGCCTCAAGCCCGGTCTCGGAATTGGCAATGGGCTCGGGCCGGATCAGGCGGAATTCAATGCGACGGTTTTCTTCTCGGCCTGCCTCGGTATCGTTGTCTGCGATCGGTTGCGTTTCACCATATCCCACGGCCGAGTAGCTTGACGTTGGGATGCGGCGTCCGCGCAACTCATTCAGGATCGACTGAGCCCGCGCCTGGCTGAGTTGCTGGTTCATCTCTTCGCGGCCCTGACTATCTGTATGGCCCTGAATTTCAATCCGGGTGGGGCCGCATTCGCGCAGAATCTTGGCGATCTGATTGACGGTATCGCGCGAATCCGCTGCAACCGTGGCCGATCCCGGTTCGAATGCGATTTTGCTGCTGGCCTGAACCTCAGCAAGCTGGTCTTCGCACAGCTCTGGGTCGGGCAGGCTGTCTGCGGGTTTCGGCGGCTCTTGATAGGTGATCGAAAGGGTGAAACCTTTGGCATCCCCAAGCTTTTCCGACAGCAATCCGGCGATACGGGCTTTGGCGTCCGGGTCGTAGCTGACTCCGCTGAGAGAAACGTCGTCAGGGGTAACAGTCAGAGCGCCGTTATGCAGCAGAGACAACGCTTCCAGCCCCGCCAGAACACGCACCGGCCAGTCTGGGGGTAAGTCGGAGGCGATGCGGGTGGCGGTATAAACCTGTTCCGATCCAAATGCCGCGCGGGCAAAACTGTCGGCCATGTCGCGCGACGTCTCATTGCTCAGACGACCGCGCATTTGGACCAGCCCTTCGGGGCTGCGCGTGGTCGAGAACTCGGGGGGGCCGGTGGAGTCGGCGGTTTCGGGTTCGGGCAGGACGGCGTGCAGGGCGAAAACCTCGGGCAGCGCATTTTCCAGCTCGCCCACCACACGGTCAAAGACCCCAGCCTCTGTTCCTTGCGCCGCCACCAGCGTGATATCCGCATCCGAAATCGTGACCGAACCCTGACCAATCTCGGACAGGGCACGAATGCTGAGCGTTGCCGCTTCGGGCCAACGGGGTGAGGGCACGCCCAAACCGATTGTACAGTTAAACGGGCCGGCAAGGCCTGCCGCTTTGGCAGCGGCGACGATGGCATCCCGCGCTTTTTCATTCTGGGCCGAGCAGGCATCGAACTGGCCGCCGTTGGCATCAATCAGGTAGCGCAGTGTAAAGGGGGTGATTACGGGGCGCGGAGCCGAGATCGACAACCCGATTCGCAAACTGGGAGGTGCTGCGCGGGTCAGGCTCTGTTCCAGTCGTTCTTTTTCCCGCAGGCTGTCTGCAATGGCGGTGATTTTCACCAAACCGGGGCTGGCCGATATTTTGGCGCGCGGCAGGCGGGTCAGCGCTTCGAGCGCATAGTTCAACGCGTCGTCCCAGCCTTCGGGTATAGGGTAATCCGCAGTTTCCATCAGATCCGAAACGGTGTCGCCGTCCATCCGGCGCAACCTTTCGATCAGCTCGCTGCGGTCTTGGCTTGCGGGTATCAGACCAATAATCGAAATACCGCTGTCGTTTCGCAAAATTTCAGCGGAAAAGCGCGGTGCTGCCAGTTGCCGGGTGGGGGCGACCTGCATGTCGTCAATAACGCGTGAGGTATCAACCTCGGTCCCGGCTGCGGTCAGCGCATTGAACCGCGTTGCTTCGTCAATGGCTGTGCCGGTCAGGACAACGCGCAGGCCATCGGATTCGACTTCGGCCCAGTCATGCCCTTTTAGGTCAAGCGCACGCCGCACGGCGAGTTCCGACGCTTCTTCAACTTTGGTTACCGCATATCCTGCGGCCACAAGCGATAGGCTGGCCGAAACGAGGAATATCAGGGAGGCAGCTAGGAAATAGGGCAGGCGCATGTGCGGGCAGACGACTCCTGAAGTTATTGAGCAGGACTCTTACAGAGGCCCGCGCCGAGGTGCAATCAGAGCAGCACAGCAATGCAAAGGAAGATCAGCGGAATAAGGCCGGTGTCACGATTGGCGCGGAAAAGCTGCAGTAATTTGGCGTTGTCTTCAGTGTCCAGCCCACGCAGTTGCCACGTCATGTGCCATCCCATCGCCCAAGGTCCCGCCAGTGCAACGAACATGGCTGTAATCGGCTCCTGCCCTATCATGGCGTCGATAATGGCCAGCGCCATCAGGGATACGGTTGCGGCCAGAAAATACTTCAACCACCGCGCGGTATCTGCGCCGAACAGGCGGGCGGTGGATTTGATACCGATCAGCTCGTCATCCTCGGCGTCCTGATGCGCATAGATCGTGTCGTAGAACAGCGTCCAGGCGATGCCGGCCAGGTACAGAGTGATAGCCGGGCCGCTGACCGTTCCGGTATGCGCGGCCCAGGTCAGCAGGATGCCCCAGTTGAAGGCAAGTCCCAGAAATACCTGTGGCCACCAGGTGAACCTTTTGGCGAAGGGGTAGACAGCGACGGGCAACAGGGACAGCACGCCCATGGCGATGGCGGCCTGGTTGAAGCTCAGCAGAACCAACAATGCCAGCAGGCATTGCAGCACCATCCAGATCGCGGCCTGCCGAACACTGACTTGCCCAGAAGGGATCGGGCGCGACCGGGTCCGTTCCACTTTTGCATCAAAGTCGCGGTCCGAAATGTCATTCCATGTGCAGCCCGCGCCGCGCATCAAAAAGGCACCGATGGCACAACCGATGGCGATCCAGAGGTCCTCCCACCGCGGGGTGCCGTCGCTGAGGATGGCCAGCGTCAGTCCCCACCAGCAGGGGATCAGCAGCAGCCATGTGCCGATAGGCCGATCAGCCCGGCTCAGCCGCAGGTAAGGGCGCGAGAATTCTGGCGCATAGGTGTCGACCCAGTTGCCGCTGACCGCATCAGCGACCTGACCGTCTGGTGTTGGCGCATTGCCTTGCATATGTAAGGTCTCATGAGTGCAAAGATCAGACTGTATGTAGAGCACCCTTTGGGTCCGGGGCAATCGGTAGAATTGACGCGCGAGCAGGCACATTACCTGTTCGGTGTCATGCGCCTGGCTGTGGGGGGGCAGGTTGCCTTGTTTAACGGACGGGACGGAGAATGGCAGGCCGAAGTGGCCGAAGAGGGAAAGCGTGGCGGTGTACTGACCTGTGTCGAACAGACCAAACCGCTGCAACGGCCACCCGACCTGTGGTTCCTGTTCGCCCCGATCAAAAAGGCACGCACCGATTTCATCGTAGAAAAGGCGGCGGAAATGGGTGCGGCGCGGATCATGCCGGTGCAGACAGAATTCACCAATTCCGAACGTATCCGTCAGGACCGCTTGCAAGCCCACGCGGTAGAGGCCGCCGAGCAATGCGGCGGTACCTTTGTGCCCGAGGTCGCCGATCTGCAGCGGCTGGACCGAGTTCTGGATAGCTGGCCCGAGGGGCGTCAACTGATGTTCTGTAACGAGGCCGAGGTCGGCTCGGCCCTGCGCCTGGCGGCGAATGAAAAGGGGTTGCCATGGGCGATCCTTATCGGACCCGAGGGCGGCTTTTCCCAACGTGAACGCGCCCGGCTGACCGCCTTACCCTATGCCCATGTCGTCAGTCTTGGCCCGCGTATCCTGCGTGCGGATACAGCAGCCGTTGCGGCTCTGACCATGTGGCAGCAGGCGTTGGGGGACTGGTCATGATTTGGCGTCTCGCGCAGGAGGCGGATGTACCGAAGATCGACCAGTTTCTAATGCGCCACATTCAGACGTCGATGTTCCCCTTGGCCAATCTGCGTGATTTTGGATTGCGGGGCACGGACCGACGTGCCGTTAATATCTGGGTGTTGGGCGACGATCCCCGTGCGGCGTTCTCCATCACGAATGAGGGCATGGTTTTACCGCAATGTCCCGATTGCACAGATGAAGAACTGGCCGATGCGATTGATCTGATCCGGGGGCGTGCCTTGTTTGGAATGGCGGCTGAGGCAACACAGGCCCGCCGGATCATGCGTCTTGCGGGGTGGGAGGATCGGCCGGCAACGCTGAACAGCGATGAACCGGGTTTCACGCTGGATTTGGAACAGCTTGCTATTCCGGATGCTACAAGCGCAAAATTGGTGCCTTTGGGTGCGTTTGATCGTGAAATCGTCGAAAGGTGGCGGTCTGACTACCTGGTCGAAGCAATGGAATTCAATTCGTCACGAGCGCAAAATCAGGCTGGCTTGGATTACGACGCCTATATCGAACGCGATTCTCATCGTGTGTTGCTAGTCGACGATCGGCCTGTCGCCATGACTGGTTTTAACGCGCGCTTGCACGAAGTTGTGCAGATTGGTGGGGTCTTTACACCTCGTGAAATGCGCGGCCGTGGATATGCGCGTCTGGCCGTCGCGCTGCATCTGGAGGAGGCGCGCCGTACGGGTGCGAAACGCGCGGTTTTGTTTGCGGCTTCCGATTCCGCTGCGCGTGCTTATATCGGTATCGGTTTTCAATCCGCGGGGCAGTACTCGCTCATCCTGTTCATAAACCCAGAGGATACCGCATGAGTTTCATCCGACCCGAAGCGAAACTGGCCCTGTGGCGCTGGCGCGAAGTGCTGGTTGCCGGTGTCATTCTGTTGGTTGGCCTCAGCTGGATCAGCGGCCCGGGTGGGTTGCTGGGCTGGTTGGGCTGGGTATTGGTGGCGGTGTCGCTTGCACTGGCCGTTATCGGGGTTCAGCGCTCCAGGTTTCGCACCGGCGTCGGTGGCCCCGGAGTTGTGACCATCGACGAAGGCCAGATATCTTATTTTGGCCCGCTGGACGGTGGCATGGTCGCGACGCGGGAAATCGAGCGGTTGGCGTTGGACCCATCCTCGAATCCGGCGCATTGGGTGTTGGAACAGCCTGGCCAGCCGACACTTCACATTCCTGTGAATGCTGAAGGGGCCGAAGCGCTGTTTGACGTGTTCTCGGCGCTGCCGGGGTTGAAAACAGAACATATGTTGTCGGAATTGAACGGTGGGGCCGTACATCCCGTAGTAATTTGGGAGCGTCAGCCGATGCGCCCTGCGCATATGCGGTTGCATTGACACCGCCGTCGTTTGCGACCACGACTGACCAACAAGACAGACACATCAGGATCGGAGCACGGTTCATGTCCATCCCCCAGTCCGGCGGCGGACCGATCGAACGCCACGAGCAACTTGCCGAATATCTGGAAGCGGGCTGCAAGCCCAAAGCCGATTGGCGCATCGGAACCGAACATGAAAAGTTCGGCTATTGTAAAGACTCACTGAAACCGCTGCCATTCGAAGGCTCGCGGTCGATTGTGGCGGTGCTTGAAGGGCTGCGTGACCGGCACGGCTGGGCCGAGGTGCGCGAAGCGGGCCACCTGATCGGTCTGGAAAAAGACGGGGCCAATGTCAGCCTTGAACCGGGCGGTGCACTAGAGCTGTCGGGTGCGCCGTTGGAGACGATCCACGAGACCTGCGACGAGGTGAACACCCACCTGCGCGAGGTTAAGGATATCGCTGATGAAATCGGCGTGGGCTTTATCGGTCTGGGCGCGGCCCCGATCTGGACCCATGAGCAGATGCCTCTGATGCCCAAAGGCCGTTATCGGCTGATGAACGATTACATGGAGAAAGTCGGCTCGATGGGTCGTGCCATGATGCGGCGCACTTGCACGGTTCAGGTCAATATCGACTTTGGGTCCGAGGCAGACATGGTGCAGAAACTTCGCGTGGCGCTGGCTTTGCAGCCTGTGGCGACTGCGCTGTTTGCCAATTCACCCTTCTTCGAAGGACAGGTCAACGGCCAGAAAAGCTGGCGCAGCCATATCTGGCGGCATCTGGACGATGCACGCACCGGTATGTTGCCCTTTGTGTTCGAAGAAGGCTTTGGGTTCGAGCGCTACGTGCAATACGCGTTGGATGTGCCGATGTACTTTGTCTATCGCGATGGCCAGTATATCAACGCGCTGGGCATGTCCTTCCGCGATTTCCTGCAGGGCAAACTGCCCGCGCTGCCGGGTGAAACACCTACCCTGTCTGATTGGGCCGATCACCTGACCACCGCCTTCCCCGAGGCGCGGATCAAGAAATTCATGGAGATGCGCGGCGCGGATGGTGGCCCGTGGCGGCGTCTGTGTGCGCTGCCTGCCTTCTGGGTTGGCCTGACCTATGATCAGGGCGCGCTGGATGCGGCCTGGGATCTGGTCAAGGGCTGGGATGCCGAAACGCGCGAGGAACTGCGCGTTCAGGCGGCCGTCAATGGCCTGCAGGCGCAGGTTGGCGACATCAACATGCATGATCTTGCCCGCGAAGTGGTTGCGATCTCGGAAAGTGGTCTCAAGGCCCGGGCCTATCCCGGCGCAGGTGGTCTGGTTCCCGATGAGACGCATTTCCTGAACGCGCTGAAGGAGAGTCTCGATACCGGCAAGGTTCCGGCGGATGAGTTGCTGGAACACTACAATGGCGACTGGAACGGCGATCTGACCCGAATTTATCCCGAATACAGCTATTGACCCACCGCGTCCCGCTTGCATTCGCGGGGCGGGGCCGATAGCAGGTTGGCGACCAAATTCAGAGGGCGTCATGGACGATCTTAAGGCAAAATATCTGGGGCAAATCGCCGAGGCGGGCGATGAGAACGCGCTTGAGGCGATCCGCGTCGCCGCCGTGGGCAAAAAGGGCGAGGTCGCGCTGAAGATGCGCGAGCTGGGCAAGATGACCCCCGAGGAACGTCAGGTCGCTGGCCCCGCGCTGAACGCCCTGAAGGATGAGATCAACTCGGCCCTGGCCGCCAAGAAAGCCGGTCTTGCCGATGCCGCGCTGGACGAACGTCTACGCACCGAATGGCTGGACGTTACCCTGCCGACGCGCGCGCGCCGCCAAGGCTCGATCCACCCGGTCAGCCAGGCGACCGAGGAACTGACTGCGATCTTTGCCGAACTGGGTTTCTCGGTGGCTGAAGGGCCGCGGATCGAGACCGACTGGCACAATTTCGACGCCCTGAACATCCCCGGCCACCACCCCGCGCGCGCCGAGATGGACACGTTCTATATGCACCGTGCCGAGGGCGACGAGCGCCCGCCGCATGTGCTGCGCACCCATACTTCGCCGGTCCAGATCCGCTCGATGGAGCTGCAGGGCGCGCCGATCCGCATCATTTGCCCGGGCGGCGTCTACCGCGCCGACTATGACCAGACCCACACGCCGATGTTCCATCAGGTCGAGGGGCTGGCCATCGACAAGGACATCTCGATGGCGAACCTGAAATGGGTTCTGGAAGAGTTCGTGAAGGCGTTCTTCGAGGTCGACGATGTCGAACTGCGCTTCCGCGCCTCGCACTTCCCCTTCACCGAGCCGTCGGCCGAGGTCGATATCCGCTGTTCCTGGGACAACGGTCAGCTGAAAATCGGCGAGGGCGACGACTGGATGGAGATTCTGGGTTCCGGCATGGTCCACCCCAAGGTGATTGCCGCCGGTGGCATCGACCCCGAGGTCTATCAGGGCTTTGCCTTCGGCATCGGCATCGACCGTCTGGCGATGCTGAAATACGGCATCCCGGATTTGCGCGCGTTTTTTGACAGCGACCTGCGCTGGCTGCGCCATTATGGGTTCGCGGCACTGGATATGCCGAACCTGCATGGTGGTTTGTCGCGGTGACGATTTCGATTGGCACCGGGTCGGGAGGTTGGTCTTGGTTAGAGATAGTGCAGATTACTCTTCCACCTTTTTTAGCACTAATCGGTGCAATTTGTTTGTTTTTTGCTCAACGAAGGTCTGATCGAGAGCAACATCTAAGGGAGAAAAGATCAGTCATCTACGCGGAATATCTTTCCGTGCTTATGGACCGTAACGTAGGTAGAGCATCAGTTTCAGTTAAAGACTTCTTCGATCACTCAAACCAGCTCATCAATCTACATAGTTTGATAGTTGTATTGGCGCCCAAAGACGTTGTTGAGGCATCCAAGAAAGCGTTTGGCACAGCCTTGGTTAGAGGTATGGAAAGAGCAAATGCCAAAGAGCCAGTTATTGATGTGGATACAGAAAAAAGCATTCTTGAAAATTATGCCGAAACTTATGACGAACTGAAAGAGCTTGGTGAAATAGACCAGGAATTTGTCCAAGCATATCAGAAGCTGGTTGCAACCATGCGTTCAGATTTACTTTCTGGCACCAAAATCGACAACTTCTCTGCTAACGAAACCTTCGTTAGAGAAGCTCTGAGGTAACCTAGCGCGCGGAGTAAAGGCCGATAGGCCGCCGCGCCATCGCCAGACCGCCCGCACGGGCTGGCGATTTGTCTCCGCCAGCGCAACGCTCGAACAGTGCTCGGATTTGGCTGGCATAAAGTGCCCAATACAGACCAGAGATCGCCACCCCGCGGTCTGGCGACGGCGCGGCTTGTTTCAGCCTCCCACGGGGTTGTGACGTGACTTCGTGCGCGGGCCGGGTAGGCTCCGAGTTATGTTTCGGATTCTGATCTGCCTGTTTTTCCTTCTCCCGCTCCAAGCTGTAGCAAATGGCTGCCACGGCGACACAACCTGCCCGCTGGGCGACCGTTCCTATCATGTGCTTGAACCCGACGGCTGGGATGGCGAAAGCCCTCTGCCGGTATTGCTGCATTTCCACGGCTGGGCACGGCAGGGGGATGTGGTGGTCAACCACGAACGCATCGCCGGGGCCACGAAACTGCGCGGGGTGCTGCTGGTGGCCCCGAACGGGCGCGGCAAAAGCTGGGATTTCTGGACGTCCGACACTGATGACGTCCCCTTTGCCGATCGGGTGCTAGAGGATGTCGCGACGCGCTATCCCATCGACCCGGATCGCATCTATGTCTCGGGCTATTCCTATGGCGGCGCGATGGCGTGGCGCTATGTCTGTCAATCCGGCAATGACATTGCGGCCTTGCTGGCTGTCGCTGGCAGCATTCGCCAGACGGAGGACTGCCCGCAGGCCCCGCGTCAGGTGCGCCATGTGCATGGGCTGGACGACACGGTGATGGATTTCCCCGTGGGTCCGGGCGGGGACACGACCTATCCGGTGGCGTTGTGGAAAGCGAAGTTCGACTGCAACGGTGCAACCCCGCGTGGCGATTGGAGCGTGAAGCCTTTCCTGACCCTCAGCCGTGTGGAATGGACCGATTGCGCGCAGGGCCGCGTCACGCTGGACACGCATCCGGGCGGGCATTTCATCCCGCATGGCTGGATCGGCTGGCAGTTGGATGAGCTGGCCGGACGAGCGCCGGTCTATCCCTGACCCGTTTGACAGCCCCCTACATCCGGGGTCATCTGCGCAGGCCATCTGACCAAGGAGCCTTGCCCGATGAAACCCCTGCTGGTGACCGCCGCGATCCTGGCCGCAACCTCTGCCCTGGCGCGTGATGCCTATCCGCCTGTTGATGTGTTGCTGCAAACGGACAAATCCGTGATCGGAGAGGCGCTGGAATACCCGGACGGCACGCCGCAGATCACCATGGCCATCATTACCATGCAGCCGGGTCAAGTGACCGGTAGTCACCGACATAATGCTCCGCTGGTGGCCTATGTGCTGGAAGGGGAAATCACTGTCGATTACGGCGCGGCGGGGACAAAGACCTACAAAGCCGGTGATGCCTTTGTCGAAGCGTTCCGATCCCCGCATGTGGGGGCGAATACTGGCGAAAGCATCGCGCGGATTTTGGCGGTGTTTGCCGGATCGGATAGCGTCGCCAACACAGTTGCCGAACAGTAGGTGATCATGTGGCACACGGCCTCTTTCCCCTTGTCTGAATATCCGTTACACGCGGGCTGACCCAAGATTATGCGGAATACGACCGATGAAATTCACCCTTTCCTGGCTCAAGGATCACCTGGACACTGACGCGTCGGTCGATGAGATCGCCGAAACGCTGACCGATCTGGGGCTCGAAGTCGAAGAGATCGTCAATCCGGCGGACCGATTGGCGGGCTTTACGCTGGGAAAAGTGACCGATGCCGAACAGCACCCTGATGCCGACAAGCTGCGGGTCTGTACGGTTGCGACGGATGAGGGAGATCTGCAGATCATCTGCGGCGCGCCCAATGCGCGCGAAGGTATCACTGTCGTGGTATGCAAACCGGGCATGTATATTCCGGGCCTGGACATCACCATCAGCGTCGGCAAGATCCGCGGTGTCGAAAGCTTTGGCATGATGGCCTCGGAGCGCGAGCTGGAGCTATCGGAAGAGCATGACGGCATCATCGAGCTGCCCTCGGGTGAGGTCGGCGATCAGTTCGTTGACTGGCTGGCCGAGAATGATCCCGCAAAGGTCGATCCGATGATCGAGATTGCGATCACCCCGAACCGCCCCGATGCGTTGGGCGTCGCCGGGATCGCGCGCGATCTGGCGGCACGCGGGGTCGGCACGCTGAAAGAGCGCGATTATGTGCCGGTGCCGGGCGATTTCGTCAGCCCGATCAAGGTGACAATTGATGATGACACGCTGGACGGAGCACCGCATTTCACCGGGCGTCTGATCAAGGGTGTCAAGAACGGCCCCAGCCCGCAGTGGCTGCAGGATCAGTTGAAGGCGATCGGCCTGCGTCCGATCTCGGCCTTGGTGGATATCACCAACTATATGACCTTCGACCAGAACCGTCCGCTGCATGTCTTTGATGCGGACAAGGTTCAGGGCAACCTGCGCGTACATAGGGCCAAGGGCGGCGAAAAGCTGGTGGCATTGGACGAAAAGGAATACACGCTGCAACCGGGCATGATGGTGATTTCGGACGACAACGGCCCGGAATCCATTGCAGGGATCATGGGCGGCGAAGAAACCGGCTGTACCGAGGATACCGTGAACGTCTTCCTCGAAAGCGCGTTCTGGGATCATGTGCAAATTGCACTGACAGGCCGGGCGTTGAAAATCAACTCGGATGCGCGGTACCGATTCGAGCGCGGCGTCGACCCGGAATACACGCTGGAAGGATTGGAACATGCAACGCAGATGATCCTGGATATCTGCGGTGGCGAGGTCTCTAAAGTGGTTGAGGCAGGCAAAGCACCAAACCATGCGCGGTCCTACAAGTTGGACTCGGCCCGGGTGCAATCGCTGGTCGGGATGGTCATTCCCGAAAGCGAGCAGCGCCAGACCCTGACCCGTCTGGGTTTCCGCCTTGAAGGCGAGATGGCCCATGTCCCCAGCTGGCGCCCCGATGTCATGGGCGAGGCTGATCTGGTGGAAGAGGTCGCACGAATTGCCTCCCTGACCAAGCTTCAGGGCAAGCCGCTGCCGAGGGTCACTGATGGCATTCCGAAACCGGTTATGACAGCCACTCAGCGCCGCCAGTCGATGGCGCGCCGCACCTGTGCCGCATTGGGTTATAACGAATGCGTCAGCTATACATTCATTGATCAGACATCCGCAGCGATGTTTGGCGGTGGCGATGAAGCGACGCTGTTGGAAAACCCGATTTCGTCCGAGATGAGCCATATGCGCCCCGATCTGCTGCCGGGGCTGTTGCAAGCGGCGGCCCGCAATCAGGCGCGGGGCTATGCGGATGTGGCGCTGTTTGAAGTTGGCCCAGTTTTTCACGACGGCGAGCCAGGCGATCAGAAAATCCAGATTACCGGCCTGCTGGTCGGTCGCGACGGCCCCAAGGATGTGCATAGCGCCACACGCCCGGCGGATGTGTTCGACGCCAAGGCAGATGCCGATGCCGTTTTGGCCGCCATCGGCGCACCCGCCAAGGTTCAGATCCTACGCGAGGGCGACGCCTGGTGGCATCCGGGCCGGCACGGCAAAATTTGTCTGGGTCCGAAAAAGGTACTGGGCGTTTTCGGCGAGTTGCATCCGCGTGTGTTGCAGGCGATGGACATCAAGGGCCCGGCGGTGGCTTTCACTATCTGGCCGGATGAGGTGCCTCTGCCGCGTAAATCCGGGGCGACCCGCGCGGCGCTGGAGCTGCGCGATCTGCAGGCGGTCGAGCGTGACTTTGCCTTTGTCGTCGATGAAGGCGTCGAGGCACTGACGCTGGTGAATGCCGCTGCCGGGGCCGACAAGGCGCTGATCGAGGATGTGCGCGTCTTTGATGAATTCATTGGCGGCAGCCTGGGTGAGGGCAAGAAATCTCTGGCCATCACCGTTCGGCTGCAGCCAACAGATGTGACCCTGAAAGAAAAAGACATCGAAGCGGTGGCCGAGAAGATCATCGCCAAGGTTTCCAAGGCAACGGGCGGCGTTTTGCGCGGCTAACGCGACCGTAATCCAAATGCAAAGCGCGCCCTTCGGCGCGCTTTTCTCGTTTCTCAGACGCCAGTGTTGCCGTGCTGCAACGTCCCTGCGTCCTGAAAATCCAGGAGTTGAGTGGAATCACCCCCTGGCCGTAAGTCCAGTCCCCTGATGCAATCACAATCCGGAGTCGGCCCAATGCCAGATCCCAGCCTCGCAAAAGCAATGCCCAAACCCTGATTGCCCGCCAACTGACCGGCGGGCCTGTTTCCCGTTGGAGAGTTGACATGAAACGCCAAGACATCTCGATGATCCGGCAGATTCTGCCGGAAGAGATGCCATTCTACTATTATACCGACCGGCAAAGCCCCTGGTTGCTGTGCCAGTCGATGGAGGCCGAAATGTCGGTTTCGGATCTAAAGCAATCGGGGCTGTCCCGTTTGCTGGCGCGTCCTTTGCTGAAACCCATGATCGCGCGGTGCGGTGGGGTTTTGCGGAGGCACGATGTGCTGACCGTGGCCCATGCGGATCGCGCCGTGTGTCTGAAAGGGCTAAGCCCTGCGGCGTTCCATGGTTTAGAAGCGGTCTATCAGTCCGAATGGCTGGATTTCTGCCTGAGCTTTGAGCGCTGGTCTGGTGAACAAACCACGCGCAAGGCGCATAACCTTGTGGTGCAGTTGGGCTTCCCGACCGAGCACGCCGAGCTGTTGTGGAAATTCGAACAGCGCGCGGCGGTGGGTGCGTTCCAAAGCTGTTGGCACCCGGTACGCACGCATGGCCGTCCGACTCTGGCCTGGTGCCGCTTGGATATAGATTTAACAAGTGGCTATTGTCTGATTGAAGAAATTCAGTCCGACTGGTTGCGCTTTGTCGGCCATGCCCGGCGTCGACTGCAATGCCGGGCGCCCCGGTCGCGTGAGTTGCGTTTGACGCGTGAATACGAGCAGGCGCTGCAGCAGAAATACGCGAAAATATGGGCCGAGGTCATGATGTTGGCAGTGTTGGTGCTGCTGCGCGACGAATTCGCCATTCGCGAAGTCTGGATGCACCAGCCAGAACCGGGCGCGCAGCTGAAAGGGATCACCTGGGGGCGGTTGCCGCCGCGGTCGATCTATACCCGTTTACCCCGCAGTTTCGGGTTCGAGCCAACATCCGAGATGCCGGGGTTTCTGGGAAGCAAGCAGCGCAGCGCGGCCCGTAGGGCAGTTCCCAACGGGCAGCCGGTGTTTTGGAGGCTAGCTTTCTGAGCCCCCCTTGGGTCAGGTCCATTTTGTCTTTAGGGTCGCCAATAAAATCAAAGGAGAAATCAATGGGCCTGAACGTCTACCTGTCCGGAGAGATACACACCGACTGGCGCGAGCAGATCATTGACGGGGCGAAAGGGTTGGACATTTCGTTCAACAGCCCTGTCACGATTCACGAAGCCAGCGACGATTGCGGCGTTGCAATTTTGGGGTCCGAGCCAAACAAGTATTGGCATGACCACAAGGGTGCGATGGTCAATGCGATCCGAACCCGCAAGGGCATTTCAGACGCGGATGTCGTGGTCGTCCGCTTTGGCGATCAATACAAGCAATGGAACGCAGCCTTTGACGCGGGATATGCGGCGGCTTTGGGCAAGTCGATCATCGTAGTGCACGGGCCAGATCATCAGCACGCGTTGAAAGAGGTTGATGCAGCCGCCCTGGCTGTTGCTGAACATCCCTCGCAGGTGGTGGATGTGCTGCGGTATGTTCTGACGGGTAAGCTTCCAAGTTAAATGGATGGGGTGAGGTATTGCCTCACCCCACACGTGTTAACCTGGGGAAGGAATCTGCAGCCCGCGCTGAACGGCGGGACGCGCAAGAAACCGATCAAGATAAGGTTGGAGATTTGCGTACTCATCCCAGCCAACAATGTCTCGGGCACCATAAAAATCCAACCCGCGCAGCCAGGGGACGATTGCAATGTCGGCGATCGAGTAATCCCCGGCGATCCATTCCTGGCCATCAAGTTGATTGTTCACGACATTTAACAGCCGCTTTGCCTCGTTGAGATAACGCTCACGGGGGCGTGGATCTTCGATCTCTTTCCCGGCGAATTTGTGGAAAAAGCCAAGTTGCCCGAGCATAGGACCAATTCCACCCATCTGGAACATGAGCCATTGGGTAATGCGATGTCTGTCGCTTTGTGTCTGGCCCATGAATTTCCCTGACTTCTCGGCCAGATACAACAGGATCGCACCGCTTTCGAACAGGCCCAGGGGATGTCCATCAGGACCGTTCGGGTCAATGATTGCAGGGATTTTGTTGTTTGGGTTCAGCGACAGGAACTCGGAGCTTTTGACATCCGCATCCGCAAGCGTGACCAGATGCGCCTCGTAGGGCAGGCCGGTTTCCTCAAGCATGATCGAGGTTTTGACACCATTAGGCGTCGGATAAGAATAGAGCTGAATGACCGAAGGGTCTTTGGCGGGCCATTTGTTTGTAATGGAATAAGACGCAAAATGTGTCATGGGGTCTCCTGAATAAGCCGATTGGGGAAAAATAGTCACGATTTCCCATAAAAACATACATTTTATAGTGCAATTAGCGCACAGTTGCCGTGCGTTTAGGCGCATAAAAATGACAACAGGGAAAGAGGGAAGTTATGTTCCAGGAGTTCAAGACATTCATTGCCAAAGGCAATGTTATGGATATGGCGGTGGGTATCATCATTGGAGCTGCATTTACCGCAATTGTTACGTCGCTTGTTGGCGATCTGATCAATCCATTGATTGGTCTGTTCACGGGTGGGGTTGATTTCACCAACAACTACTCCGTTCTGGCCGGTGATGTCGCCGAAGGGGCGAGCTTGGAAGCGGCGCGGGAAACCGGTGCTTCTGTTTTTGCATATGGTGCGTTCATCATGGCTATCATCAACTTTCTGATCATCGCCTGGGTGGTTTTCATGCTGGTCAAAATGGTGAACCGTGTGAAAGAGGCGGCAGAAGAGGAAGCACCGGCGGAAGAAGAAGCGCCAGCCGGGCCAAGCGAGCTGGACATCCTGATGGAAATCCGCGACGCACTGAAAAAGTGACTCCTGCAGTTACGGCAGAAGAGGAGCCCACCAGATAGGTGGGATTCAATTAACGATCTGAAAGCAGAAGGAAACCCGAATTGGAGCAGACGATGGAAATGGCAAATCAAGCCATGGATATGGCAAACGGCTATGTGCCAATCTTGATGAGTGCGGGCAAGGCTCTGATTGTTCTGATATTGGGCTGGATTGCGGCAGGTATGGTCGCTGGGGTTGTTCGCCGGCGTATCAACAAAACGCCCCATATTGATCCGACGCTGGGCAATTTTGCCGCCAGCATGATCAAATGGGTCATTCTGGCCATGGTAATTGTGGCTGTTCTGGGCATCTTCGGGATCGAAGCAACCAGTATCGTTGCCATTTTGGGCGCTGCTTCGCTGGCCATAGGCCTGGCGCTGCAGGGTACACTTAGTGATCTGGCGGCAGGCGTGATGTTGGTTGTCTTCCGGCCGTATAAGCTTGGCCAATATGTCGACATCGGCGGAACAGCTGGAACTGTCAAAGATCTGAATCTGTTCACGACCGAACTCGTGACCCCCGACAATGTGCAGATCATTGTACCCAATGGCCAGGCTTGGGGGTCAGTTATCACCAACTACTCGGCACACGAGACGCGTCGTGTAGATTTGGTGTTTGGTATCGACTATGGCGATAGCGCGGATGAGGCGATGAAAATCATTCTGGACCTCGCAATGGCTGATGGGCGCATCCACGGCGATCCCGAGCCCTGGGTGCGGGTCACAAATCTGGGGGACAGCTCGGTCGATCTGACGGCGCGCTTGTGGTGTGCCGCTGTCGATTATTGGGATGTCAAATTTGAAATGACCAAAGCAGTCAAAGAAGCGTTTGATGCAAAAGGCGTTTCGATTCCATACCCGCATTCGGTCGAGATCCAGAAACAGGGATGATGCTCCCGCCCGTCGCTCGGGCATTGAAATACCCTCCTCCGGTTGGGCCCGGCGCCGCGCTAATCGCGCGGCGTCGTTGTTTTTGGTGCCCCGTTCAACGCTGTGAACAGGTCACGCCGCTTCGAAGAGGCGGCGCTATGCCCAACGCTGCAAACGCCCTCGGGAGAGGGCGCTTCAGGGGCTGGAGGGTTTCGTCAGGATTTGATGACAACGTTGGGGGATACCACGTCAATCCCAAGCGCTTTGCCAACCGCATAATAGGTGAGTTGGCCGGCGTGAACGTTCAAGCCAGCCAGCAGGTGCGGATCATCCTGACAGGCCTGTTTCCATCCTTTATCCGCCAGTGCCAGCATGAACGGCATTGTGGCGTTGCCCAGTGCTATTGTTGACGTTCTTGCAACCGCGCCGGGCATGTTGGCCACGCAGTAATGCATGACGCCGTCAACTTCATAGATCGGGTCCGCATGGGTTGTGGCCTTTGAGGTTTCAAAACAGCCGCCCTGGTCGATGGCAACATCCACCAGAACCGCGCCGGGTTTCATGGTGGACAGCTGCGCGCGCGTCACCAGTTTCGGCGCTGCAGCACCCGGAATCAGCACAGCGCCAATCACCATGTCGGCTGTCTGGATCAGCTCCGCGGTCGCACCTGCAGTTGAATACTGGTTCTTGAACTGACCGCCGAACACGTCGTCCAGATAACGCAGCCGGGGCAGGGACCGGTCCAGTACCGTCACATCCGCGCCCATACCTGCGGCGATCTTGGCGGCATGGGTGCCGACGACGCCCCCACCGATAACCACAACTTTTGCTGGACCAACGCCGGGGACGCCACCCATCAGAACTCCGCGGCCGCCATTGGCCTTTTGCAGCGTCCAAGATCCGACCTGTGGTGCGAGACGGCCCGCAACCTCGGACATGGGTGCAAGCAGGGGCAGACCTCCATTTGCATCGGTCACTGTCTCATAGGCGATAGCCGTACAGCCCGATTCCAGCAGGTCATGGGTCTGATCCGGATCCGGGGCCAGATGCAGGTAGGTGAACAAAAGCTGCCCTTCACGCAGCATCTTGCGTTCGCCCGCCTGGGGTTCTTTGACTTTGACAATCATCTCTGCGGTGGCAAAAACTTCTTCTGCACTGTCCACGATGCGGGCACCTGCGGCGACGTAATCATCGTTATCAAACCCGGCGCCAATGCCAGCTCCGTTTTCGATTATCACGTCATGGCCACGAGACACTGCCTCTTGTGCGGCGTTGGGCGTCATGCCGACACGAAATTCCTGCGGCTTGATTTCTTTGGGGCAACCGATTTTCATTAGGTCTCTCCGTTCCTAAACTGCCTAAATAATGGGCGGTTTCGGGTGCAATTTCTGTGAAACTCTGCCCGCATTCTGGCTTTTCTTCGGGAAAATCTTCGCTACAATGGGTAAAACCCGCAAAGGAATTGCGTGGATGAGCCTTGATACGACAGATAGAAAGATTCTGGCTGCCTTGCAGCGGAATGGTCGTATGTCGAATGCCGAATTGTCCGAGCAGGTGAATTTGTCGCCTTCGGCCTGCCACAGGCGGGTACAGAGGCTTGAGGCCGATGGCTATATCCGCAACTACGTTGCCTTGTTGGACGCACGCAAGATGAATGTGCCAACAACGGTGTTTGTCGAGATCACCTTGCAGGGTCAGGCCGAGGAAGTACTGGAGGCTTTTGAGAAAGCCGTTGCGCGGATCCCGGATGTTTTGGAATGCCACCTGATGGCAGGAACTGCGGACTACATCCTGAAGGTCGTTGCCGAAAACACCGAGGATTTCGCCCGCATCCACCGCCAATATCTGTCTCGACTTCCAGGCGTGGCGCAGATGCAAAGTTCATTCGCGCTTCGGACTGTGTTCAAGACGACGGCGTTGCCGGTTTAACCTAGGCTGGGCCGGGATAGGTGAAAATCACCAGATGCGCCGCGTTAAAGGCGAAATGCATCAGAACCGGAACCCAAAGACGTCCTGTCGCGTAAAATCCCAGGCCACATGCCGCGCCAAGAAGGGCTGCAAAGAAAACCAATGCAGGTCCACCTGCAAAATGTGCAAGCCCGAAAAGCAGGCTGGCCGCAGCAATCCCCGCAGCAGCCCCCAGGCGTTTGGAAAGTGCTGATTGCAGATAGCCACGGAAAAAGGCCTCTTCCGTGAGGCAGGTCAGAAACAGGTTGGAAAGTGCAAAGATCATCCACCAATGGGGAAGGGTGAACTCTGGCCGGATGGCACCAACTGAGAGGCCAAGTAGAAACAGGGCCGGCAATGCGACCAGCCCGACCGCCAGCGGCGATTTGCGTATATACGCTACCCCATCATTCATGCGTGGCCAGGCCAGAAGGACGGCGAACAGGATCAGAGGCTTGTCCAGGTTCAGGTACATCGTGAAATCGGTGCTGCCCGGACCGGAATGAGCCCGGTCCAGTACCAGAAGGTTATGAAAGCCCGGAACCAGATGTGCGCCCATGGCCAGGCACCACAGGATCAAGGCGATATGTCCAACAAAGGAAAACGCACCGTTCAAACCGCGTAGCATCAACGCTCCGGCAAGACCTGCTGACGCAATAGCTGCGGCAAAGGGCGTGACCAGACCCAAGGTCAGAGCAATCAGGCCAAAACAGGTCAGCAGAACGAACCCCAAAGACCATTTCCCCGAAACAGCGCATATCTGCGCGGCGATCAGGATAAACCAGGGCCAAACAACCGGCAGAACAGATGTGAAATGCGCCACGGCCCCTCTCTGAAATGACCTGTGCTTTGATGCCCTCAGAACACTCGGGCTGGCAAGTCGTGTTAACAGGCTTCATACAAACTGAAGTAGGGGTGGTTCTGGCGGTTGAATGATCCAGCCGAGCGGAAATGCCAAGTTTCCGAATTCCTGGGGCAGTGATCTTGCTGACCCCGGCAGATAAGCTTAGAAAAAGGCTTTCATCTACCTCTGTGATGACATCAGGCGGTTACACGCGCCTGATAGGGTCCTGACCCGTTAATTGATAAGGAGCAGACCTTGACCGACGAATTTAACCATACACCAAAAGACTGGCTCGAAGCCGAGTTGGAAGACGCGCTGGACGAAGATTTTGAGATCGAATTCAGCGAGCCCATGCTGTCGGTGGAAGTGAGGAAGATCTACAAGGATCAGCATCCCGACATGCTGGATCGCAAGGTCTATTTCCGTAACTTGCTACGACTTCAGGCTGAACTGATCAAGGTGCAGGACTGGGTGCAACATACCGGTGCCAAGGTCTGTATCCTGTTTGAAGGCCGGGACAGTGCTGGCAAGGGTGGGGTGATTAAGCGGATTACGCAGCGCCTGAATCCGCGTGTTGCCCGGGTGGTTGCTCTGCCGGCGCCCAGTCGTCGTGAGCAGAGCCAGTGGTATTTCCAGCGTTACGTCCCGCATCTGCCCGCCGCCGGTGAGATCGTTCTGTTCGATCGGTCCTGGTATAACCGTGCCGGGGTCGAAAGGGTGATGGGGTTTGCCAGCAAAGATCAGGTTGATCAGTTCTTTCAGGACGTTCCCGAATTCGAACGGATGTTGGTTCGATCCGGGATCATCTTGCTGAAATACTGGTTCTCGATCACGGATGAGGAACAGCAGCTGCGATTCCTTATGCGGATTCACGATCCTATGAAACAGTGGAAACTGTCCCCCATGGATCTGGAATCCCGTATCCGCTGGGAGGCCTATACCAAAGCCAAAGAGGACATGCTGTTCCGTACCAACATCCGAGAGGCGCCCTGGTACATCGTCGAAGGCAACGACAAAAAGCGTGAGCGCCTGAACTGTATTGAGCATCTTCTGACCAAGATCCCCTATACGGATGTACCGCAGGAAAAAGTCGACCTCCCGGATCGCAAATATAATCCGGAATACGAACGGCGTGTTTTGCCGGACGAGCTGTACGTGCCCAAGATTTACTGATCACGAAAAACGCCCCCGGATTCCGGGGGCGTGGCTTTAGTTTTCGCTTGTCCGGCCTTCAGAACACAAAGTCGTCTCTGGCCAGGTCCGATAACAAGGTATCTTCTAGTGTCAGGGTGTGGCCGTTACCGGCATCGATGATGACGTCATTTCCGGATTGCGAAATGTGGTTCTTCATCAGATCGTTATACCCAACGATAGACTTGGCCTGCCGGAGGTTGACGATATCCTCGTCGGTGAAGTCCATCACAGTATCCGCGCCCTTGGTGAAGTAGAATTGATCCACTCCGGTGCCACCGGTCATGACATCTGCGCCATTGCCACCAAGCAATTTATCGTTGCCAGCGCCACCGATAAGAATGTCGTTGTCCTGCCCGCCTTTAAGCACATCGTTTCCGGCGCCGCCGTCCAGCTGGTCAATGCCATAGCCGCCTTTCAGAAGGTCTTTGCCATCACCCCCATTCAGGTCGTCATTATCAGCTCCGCCAACCAGAGTGTCATTTCCGCCTTCGCCGTTCAGGGTGTCGTCGCCGGAGCGGCCAAGCAGCTTATCTCGGCCGCCGCCACCAACCAGGGTATCATCACCGCCGCGCCCATCCAAAAGGCCAGACTGTCCGGATTTCAAAACGAACCAGTCATCCGCAGCAGTGCCGATCTTGCCAGCCCTGACGTCCAACTGCCCCGAGGGCGGTGGAGGTGTGGAACCACCGGAACCACCCGAACTGCTGGTATCAAGCTGCAAAGGCGCAGAAGTCCGTGCAAAGTTCTGGGTCACCATGATGGCGTTCCAGCCGTCATAGTTTCCGACCTCAATCCCAATTCCGATAACGGTCACGTTGGCGTCCAGAATATTCGCGCGATGGCCGGAACTGTTCATCAGGCTGTTGTGCAGATCCTGAACGTCATCCGACAGCCCCGGCGCACCGCGGACACTCTGCCATGCGATGTTTTCAGTTGCACGCCAGCTTCCGGAGAATTCGAAGCCCGCATCTTCCATTCTGTCCGATGGTCGCGACCCTCCGGCGCCGGTATGGCTGAACTTATCGACGTTCAGCATCCACTCGCTGTGATCTTCCGCCGCTGCGTTCAGCCGAAGCTCAAGCTTGACCGGTTGTAAGCCCGCCTTCGCCCGCTCTGCATTGATCAATGCGAGCATCTGCCGTTCTAGATCGCTGGCCGTTGACATGATTCTGCCTCCAATAGATTGCGTTATTTTGGCGGGACATTAGTGGCGAGAACTTGGCGACGAGAAGACACAATCGTGCCGCTCGCGGTTGGTGGGCAGATCGCCACCGGAAGTTGAATCTGAGTTCGCGATTTATCGCGCATTGACGCTGGGTTGCGTCAGCCAGTCGCGAAAAAGCGCGCAACGTCACCCTGAAAACGACAAACCCCCGGGCGATGCCTCGGGGGTCGTCAAATAGTGTCATCCAAAACTGGACGAGGAAGGTGCTTAGAGCAAACCTTCGCGCTGTGCTTTCTTACGTGCCAGTTTACGGGCACGGCGGATCGCTTCAGCTTTCTCGCGCGCTTTTTTCTCGGACGGTTTCTCGAAATGTTGCTTAAGCTTCATTTCGCGGAACACGCCTTCGCGCTGCAGCTTTTTCTTCAGGGCACGAAGCGCCTGATCGACGTTATTGTCGCGAACACTAACCTGCATGTGGTTGTCACCACCTTTCTAGATAGAGTTGCAAGGAAATTGCAGGAATTGGCCGTATAGCAAAGCGCCTCTATCTTGTCTAGTACTGGTCCTGATAACCGGAGAACCGCCATGACCACCACCTATGAAGACGCCAAGCAGCAGCTTTTGGATGCGATGCTGACACATGTTCCCTTCGATGGCTGGTCGGAAACCAGCTTTCGCGCGGCGATTGAAGAATGTGGAATGGATGACGTTCTGGTGCGTGCGATTTGTCCGCGTGGTGCCGTTGACCTGGTGTTGGCATTTCATGCGCGCGGGGACGCAGTGATGGCAGATCGCCTTAAAACTGAGGATTTGGGCGATATCAAATTCCGTGACCGGATCGCCGCTGCCATCCGGTTCCGGCTGCAGGCCGTGCCGGATAAGGAACTCGTGCGCCGGGGTATGACCATGTTTTCGCTGCCAAGCCACGCGGCTGATGGCGCAAGGGCAGTATGGCAAACCTGTGATCTGATCTGGGACACGTTGGGAGATACGTCGGACGACGTGAACTGGTACACCAAGCGGGCGACATTGTCGGGGGTCTATTCCTCGACCCTGTTGTTCTGGTTGGGGGACGATTCGCCCGGGAATCAGAAAACGTGGGAGTTTCTGGACCGTCGTATCGACAATGTCATGCAGTTCGAAAAGCTTAAGGGGCAGGTGAGGGACAATCCTCTGTTCAGACCGTTTCTTGCTGTTCCGAATTGGCTGGCCGGGCAGGTGAAGGCTCCGACTAAAACCCACGGCACGCTTCCCGGATTCCTGACACCGCGCAAGTAGTCCTCTTGCTACTGGGCCTTGACGTTTCAGCCTGCTAGGCATTGGCCAAAGGAGATCTACCCATGACTCAGATGATGCGCGCCATTGAAATCACCGAACCCGGCGGTCCGGATGTTCTGCAACTGACAGAACGCCCGATGCCCCATGCATTGGCCGGTCAAGTGATCCTCAAAGTCGCCTATGCGGGGGTGAACCGCCCGGATGCTCTGCAGCGCGCCGGTGCCTATAATCCACCTCCGGGTGCCAGTGATCTGCCGGGTCTTGAGGCCGCGGGTGAGGTCGTGGCCGTCGGGGCGGGGGTCGAAGACCTATCTGTTGGCGATCAGGTCTGTGCTTTGCTGCCGGGCGGCGGCTATGCCGAATATGTGGCCACACCTGCGGCACATTGTTTGCCGGTGCCAGCGGGGATGGGCCTGAAAGAAGCCGCCTGCCTGCCAGAGACCTTCTTTACCGTCTGGTCCAACGTCTTTATGCGCGGCAGCCTGAAGGCCGGTGAGCGGTTTCTGGTGCATGGTGGTTCCAGTGGTATCGGCACAACGGCGATTCAGCTGGCGAACGCCTTTGGAGCGCGGGTTTTTGCTACTGCAGGCTCGGCTGAAAAATGTGAGGCCTGTGAAAAGCTGGGTGCCGAACAGGCGATCAACTACCGTGACGCGGATTTCGTAGCCGCGATGCGGGCCGAGGGCGGGGCGAATCTGATACTGGACATGGTGGGCGGCGACTATATCCCACGCAACGTCAAGGCGCTGGCCGAGGATGGGCGGCTGGTGCAGATAGCCTTCCTTCAGGGGCCCGTGGTCGAGCTGAATTTTGCGCTTATGATGGTCAAACGGCTGACCTTGACTGGCAGTACCCTGCGCCCGCAAAGCGATCTGGCCAAGGCAAAAATCGCTTCGGATCTGCACGAAGCGGTCTGGCCTTTGCTCGAGGCGGGAAAAGTTGCCCCTGTCATGGATAGTGAGTTTGATCTGGCTGATGCGGCGGCGGCCCATGCCCGGATGGAAAGCTCTGGCCATATTGGCAAGATTGTTATGAAAGTTGCGGGATAAAGCTGTGTTTCAGGCCACGGCACGCCGATAGAGATGCCAGGTGGCGTGGCCCAGTACCGGCATCACGACGATCAGGCCCAGCAACATCGGGATCGCTCCGATGACCAGCAGCGCAGCAACGATGAATCCCCAGCTCAGGATGACGCCCGGATTGTGACGCAACACCCGTACGGATGTCACCACGGCGACCGGAACGCCCACTTTGCGGTCCAGCAGCAGCGGAAAGCTGACGACGCTGATTGCCAGGGCGACGAGGGCAAACAGAAACCCAACAGCGTTCCCGAACAAGATCATGGTCCATCCAGCGGCGGTCGTGAACACTTGGGTTAGAAAGGCACCCAGCGACGCGGGCAGGTCAGGGCCGAGTGTCTGAACATAGATGCTCTGCGCGACCATCAGCCAGACCAGAAACAGCATGACCATGTAAAACGCCAAAGCCAGAATTGCACCCAGGGAAGGGGACCGGAACACGCCAAACGCATCCAGCCATCCAGCCTCGCCACCTTGTTCTCGTTTGCGGCTGATTTCGTACAGGCCAAGGGCGGCTACCGGACCCACAAGCGCAAAACCACCAACCAGCGGTGCCAGCAGTGGAACCATGTTTGTGTTCAGCCCAATTCCGAACATCAGAAAACCTGCGATCGGATAGATGAGCACCACGAATATCGCATCGGCCCTTGTATCCAGAAAATCGCTGTATCCTGCCCTCAGGCAGGCCCAAAGATCATCCATCGTCAGCGTACGAACCACTGGCAGGTGTCGTGTATCCGCGCTGCCGATATGGCTGATATTTTCAGCTAGGTGATCCCCGGTTGCACCTATGTTCCGTGCCGCCCAGGTGATCGGATTGCCAATCGTTTTGTCCATTGCCGTCCCCTCCTGCATTGCGATGTTGCGCAGCGGGGTCAATCCGGCGACTTGTTGCTTTTGGCCGGACCAGCCAGCAACGCCTTGGGCATAGTATAGCACAAATTTTCGCGTTTGGGTTGCGCCTCGCGTAATCGTGTCGATTGCCCTGCGTCACAGGCATGTTAGCTTGTCCTGAGGCTAGAGGAGGACAACATGCAGAAAACGGCACGAACCGTCGTCATCCATGAACACGGCGGCCCCGAGGTTCTGAAGATCGAAGATCGTCCACTTGGTGAACCCGGCCCCGGTGAGGTTCATATTCGTCATCATGCCTGCGGGCTGAATTTCATTGATGTATATCAGCGCACTGGGCTGTATCCGCTGGATCTGCCTCAGGCTTTGGGCATGGAGGCCGCTGGCGTGATCGAAGCCGTCGGGGAAGGTGTAACGCATCTGGAACCCGGGCAGCGCGCGGCCTATGCTGCCTCTCCGCCCGGAGCCTATTGCGAGGCACGGGTCATGCCCGCCGCACAGGTGTGCCCGCTTCCGGATGGAATTTCTTTTGATGCGGCGGCCGCGATGATGCTCAAGGGGATGACAGTCGAATATCTGTTTCATCGCACCACACCGCTGAAACGCGGGGATACCGTGCTGTTTCATGCAGCTGCCGGGGGTGTTGGCTTGATTGCCTGCCAATGGGCCAAATCCGAGGGGATCACGTTGATCGGTACTGCCGGAACCGATGAAAAATGCAGTTTGGCGCAGTTCAATGGTGCCGCGCATTGCATCAATTACCGGACCGAGAACTTTGCCGAGCGCGTCGCGCAGATCACCAAGGGCAAAGGCGTAGACGCGGTGATGGATTCCATCGGGTCGGACACGTTTGACGGATCGCTCGACAGCCTGAAACCGCTTGGCATGATGATCTCGTTCGGCAATGCCTCTGGCCCGGTGCCTCTGATCGACATTGGCATTCTGGCCAAGAAAGGATCGCTCAAGATAACGCGGCCAACGCTCTTCACACATATTTCGGACCACGCGGTCTGTCAGGCCATGGCGCGGCGCCTGTTCAACAAGGTCGAAGGCGGCGAGGTCAAAATCCACATTGATCAGAGGTTCCCGCTGGATCAGGTGGCCGAGGCCCATCGCGCACTTGAGGCGCGCCAAACCACAGGCAGCACAGTTCTTGAACTGTAAATGAAAGGAACCCGGCGTTTGTGCCGGGTTCCGTCACTGTTTCCTTAGAACCGGTAGGTTGCACGGGCCTGGATTGTGGTCGCGTCCACATCAATTCCGGTCGAATCGAAATCGTTGAATTCGTGATACAGGATTTCGCCTCCAACGCTGACATTGGGGGCGACAATCTGTTCATACCCAGCGCCGATGAACCAACCATCGTCACTGCCAAGATTGTCCGTGCTCGCCTCGGCATAGCCCC
Organism: Ruegeria sp. CDSA193; assembly: GCF_059611885.1. Taxonomy (NCBI): domain Bacteria; kingdom Pseudomonadati; phylum Pseudomonadota; class Alphaproteobacteria; order Rhodobacterales; family Roseobacteraceae; genus Ruegeria; species Ruegeria sp. CDSA193. Next base: position 82,503 of record NZ_JBXWPN010000005.1, read on the forward strand.
CGATACCATATAGCAGCCCCACCGGAGTCACTTTGTATCCGGCGCGTGCTTTCAGGCGCCAAACGTCTTCGACCTCGACGCCGGGGGTCAGTTCAATGCTGGTCCAGTCATAGTCAAAGCCGCCACCGACAACCCAATCCCCCAGATCATAATCATATCCCAACACGATACCGCCAATCGCGCCATCACCGTCGACGCCCGAAACATTGGTGTCGATATCGGCATAGCCGACCTGAAGGCCGCCGTAAAAGCCCGTCCAGTTGCCCGAGGATTGCGCCGAGGCGCCTCCGGCCGCAATAGAGGCGATAAAGGCCGCAATAAAAAATCTACCTGTCATTCTGTTAACCTTTCTTTCGAATTGGTCTTCAGCAAACCTGTGCTGCTCATTTGTACGTGGTATTGCCAGGGCCCGGTCTGACGACCGGATCGCTGTCTTTTGGCTGTTTCCGTACCTGATTTCTGTGCCGCCGCTTCGGGGCACTGGCCCACGTTTTTTGGGCTCGTTCCTGCTTGAACAACTAGGGTGAAAAATGGCGGTTTCAAATGACAATCGGCGGCAGGGTGAACTGCCGCCGATCCGGTGTTTTTCTTAGGCGGATTATTGCGCCTGCAACTCGGCCGGGCTCTTGTCGGCGATATCTTTCCAGTTGGTGTCGGCGCTCTTGTTAAAGCCGGGGATGTCGCCTTCCCAGCGTTCCTGAATATCTGCGGACAGATTCAGGTACAGCTTGTTGTCGACGATTCTCCAGTAGTTCGGGTCGCCGTCAAACTTGAAGCCCATCGCGGTGCCGAATGCGCAATAGCCACCATAGGCGGGCAGGTAGGCTTCGGGGTTTTCTTCAAACGCGACTTTGTTTTCTTCCGAGGCAAAGCGGTACAAGGCTTCGTTGTGCAGCGCAGTGATGCGGTAATCGCCCTTGGTGGCTTCGCCAGCGGTGAAGTAAGCGACCGGGTCATAGCCCTGCAGCGCCAGACCGGTCGAACTTGCGTTCAGTTCGACGCCTGCAGCCAGGGTTGAGCTTGCGATGGCAACAGACAGCGCGACGCCGCCGATAAGGGATTTGATCTTGTTCATTGTTTTCACCTTTCGTGAATCGGACTGCCGGGGGATTCCGTAATTGAGTCTGGGCAACCCTGATTGTTTTGTTCCGTGCGGTCGGTAATTGGCCGCCACGACCCCGAAGTGGGCAGCGTATTGATCACGTTCAAAACAACTAAAGGTGATTGTGTGCTGGCAAACGGATCCTGTGCGTTTCCGCTCAGGATCCTTGGGTGCGCGTACCAGCAAGGATTAGGGTTCAACCCGGAACCGGCGGGGTTCCAGCCAGCCGATGACCGGCTTGCGACTTGCGGCATATCCCGCAACCGAACGTTCCAGCCGATCCGCAAGAACGGGCAACCGGCTGACAGGAACCTTCGGGAACAGATGGTGTTCGCGGTGGTAGAACATCAGATAGGCCAGCCGCGCCAGCACCCCGCGCTGACTGCGCGCGGCAACGCCACTGTCATGCGTGCCCTGATGGGTTATCCAGACCGCAAACAGGGCGGCAAGGCATTGGGCTGTGCTCATCGCAGCCACGTGCAGTAGCAGGGTTTGCGATCCGCTCAGCACAGCAGTGGCGATCACGGCAAGCACCAGCCCCCAGTCGATCAGGATGCGGCGACGGGCCTTGACGTTGGCGACCCGCCAGGCCGCACGGTTGATGTCGAAGGGAAACCGGGGTCCGTATACCAAGACCTGCGCCAGGGTCATGTGCCCGCAATTCCCCTCGCAATCGCCCGGACCCATGGCGTGTTTGTGATGCAGCAGGTGGCATTGGCAGAAAGCGTGGTTAGAACCCAACATAAGCGCGCTGAGCACATGCATCACCAAGGAATCCTGCCGCCGCGACAGCCCGAGATTGCCATGGATCGCTTCGTGGTTCAGGCGCAGGGCGCACAGAAAGAACAGAAAGCTGGCCATAGCACCAAGTGGCCAGAGGGCAGTGCTGTAGAGCGTCAGAGACAGCAGCAGCCAGGGCAGCGGCAGCATCAGTTCCTTGATCTTGTCCCAGCGGTTCAGGGGAACCAGGTCGGCCCATTGGATGCCTTTCGGGGCGCGTTCGGGCGGGCGTTTGGGCTGGATCATGTCATGCTCCTTCTTACATCATATTCTGAGATTTCTGTATCGAGAGAAATTTGGAGGCAAAATTTTTAGGGCGACTTGTCTCCTTGTCCCTTTGGCAGCAGCCGGGCGATGCGTCCGCCAAGTTTGACGATTGCCAGTTGAACGCGGCGAGGTAGACGGTTCACATCGACATACCAGTCGTCGAACATTTGCATGGTCTCTAGCGTCTCATCAATCCGCTGGCGCACTTTGGGCGAGGTGCCGTCATTCTGAGCCTCTTGGGCAACGATACGCAGCGCGGCCAGAGTGGGCGCATATTCACGTTCGCGGCGGCCTTCAACCACAGCTTTGGTCAGGTCAAACATGTCCCGGATCGAATGAAAGTGATCGCGCCGGTCACCCAGGTTTCGGCTGGCTTTGATCAGCTTCCAGCCTTGCAGTTCCTTCAGCCCGGTCGAGACGTTCGAGCGGGCCAGCCCGAGCGTTTCACAGATCTCATCTGCAGTCATCGGTTCGGGCGAGATGTGCAATAGCGCGTGGATTTGCGCGACCGAGCGGTTCACACCCCACTTGGTACCCATTTCCCCCCAATGGAGGATAAAGTCGCGCATGGATTCAGTAAGGTGCATGATTGTATCCAGTAATTTCTGTAATGACAGAAATTACAGATAGAAATGATTCGATCAAGAACCAATTAACTCAGGCGGATATCAGGTCTTGGACCCGATCCTGGGTTCGGTGCCAGCTTTGATGCGCGAGATATTGGCGGCATGGCGCCAGTACACAAGCAATGTCAGGACGATTCCCAGAATAAACGTCGACCCGTCACTCAAAACCATGACCCAGGTTGTAGACAGGGACGCTGCTGCAAGGGCCCCAAGCGACGAAATCCGCCAGATGGCAGCGGCCACCAGCCAAGTTATGCAGCAGGCAATGCCCACGCCCCAGTCAAGCGCTAGCCAGAGGCCCAGAAAGGTCGCGACACCCTTGCCACCTTTGAAGCCCAACCAGACTGGAAAACAGTGGCCCAGAAACGCGGCCAATGCGGCGACCTGTACGGCGTCTTCCCCGGCCATGGCACGGGCGAGCAAGACGGCAGCGGCCCCTTTCCCGGCGTCAAAGATCAGAGTCAGCGCGGCGGCGGCCTTGTTGCCGGTGCGAAGTACATTGGTCGCCCCAATATTGCCCGACCCGATATCGCGCAGATTTCCCAGTCCCATCACCTTGGCGATGATCATGCCAAAGGGGATCGACCCCATCAGGTATCCAATCGCGGCCCAGAGGATCAGCTGGGTCATCGTACTGTCGATCAGGGGCATCAGGGTCTCCGGTATACTTCTTGGCCTGCCACAAAGGTTGCGGTGACCTTACCTTGCATCCTCTGGCCGTCAAATGGCGTATTCTGCGATTTGGATCTAAGCGTGAACCGGTCCAGCACAAAGGGCACATCCGGGTCGAACAGAACCAGGTCGGCCGGCGCGCCCTCAGACAAGCGACCGCTGTCCAGACCCAGTCGTTTAGCTGGGTTCAGAGCCATCGCGCGGAACAGAGTCGGCAAGTCCAGTTGATCAGAATGGTACAGGCGCAAAGCCGCAGGCAGCAACGTCTCCAGCGCCACCGCGCCCGAGGCCGCCTCTTCAAACGGGAGGCGTTTGCTTTCTTCGTCCTGTGGCGTGTGCATGGAACTGATCGTGTCGATCAGACCTGCCCGCACCGCTTCGATGACAGCCCGCCGGTCATCTTCCGACCGCAGCGGAGGTTTGACCTTGAAGAAGGTGCGATAGTCGGCCACGTCCAGCTCATTCAGCGTCAGATGGTGGATCGAGGTGCCAGCAGTGATGTCCAGCCCGTTCCGCTTGGCCCGTTCCAGCGCGGGCAGGGCGCGGGCGGTGGTAATCTGATCGGCGTGATAGGCCGCACCGGTCATTTCCAGCAACGCAATGTCGCGGTCCAGCCCCATACGCTCGGCCATTGGGGAAACGGCGGGCAACCCGCGCAAGGCGGCGAATTTGCCGCTGGTGGCGGCGGCGCCAGCGCTCAGCCCCGGTTCCTGAGGGTGGGCGATCACCAGCGCACCGCAGGATTTCGCATAGGTCAGCGCGCGGGTGAACACTTTGGTATCTGCAATGACATGATCACAGTCGGTAAAGGCGACGGCACCGGCATCCAGCAGAAATCCGATCTCGGTCATCTCGCGCCCCTCGCGCCCTTTGGTCAGGGCCGCCATGGGCAGCACGTTGACCGGGGCATCCGCCTGTGCGCGCCGGGTCGCAAATTCCAGCGTTTCCGGCGTGTCCACGGCGGGTAAGGTATCGGGGCGCGTCACGATCGTGGTCACACCCCCTGCCGCCGCCGCCAGGCCTGCGGATTTATAGCTTTCCTTGTGCCGCTCGCCCGGCTCGCAAACCTTGACGCCGAGATCGACGATGCCCGGTGCCAGGCAATGCCCGCCGCAGTCGATGACCTGCGCGTCAATCGACGGGGCCGCACCTTCGCCCTTGGCCACGATACGGCCATCAGCCACATGCACCCATCCCGGTGCGTCCGCGCCAGTTTCGGGGTCGATCAGGCGGGCGTTGGTGAAGATCAGATTGCTCATGCCATGGCCCTTTCAATAGCGGTTTTGGTAGCGGCGGGATCTGCCTGATACTTGATCAGGTGCTTGTCCCCGCCTTTTGTAACGATTTGAACAAAGCTACCCATGGTTTTGACAGCCTCGATCTGGTTCAGCGCCACTTTGCGCGGGCCAGGGCCGGTCAGAGTAGTGTCTGTCATTTCCCATGCGGCCGTCAGCTCTTCTGAGGCCAGATACCACGCACGAATGCCGATTGCAGCAAGGCCCGCAGGCGCGCCGGTCCACACATAGGGATTACCGATCAGCCAAAGGATGATCATGGCCCCTGCCATAGCCGCGGCTGCCATCCACGTGTTGGTGCGGATATAGGCCCCTTTGTCGGGTGGAAAAGTCACAGGATCAGCCATAGGGCACCTCCGATAACCAGAAGGATCAGCAGCGCCAGAACCGCAGAGCCCATGCGACGCGGCCTGTCATTTTGCGGTGCGGATTGCGGCGCCGAATACGGTTTCGCGCTTTCCGTCTCAATTCGGCCACCTGCCCAGCTTGTTGCTTCTTCGGTGTACAGGCCGATCAGGCGCAGCCTGCGGTCGGGGCGCAAAGCGGCTGCACGACCGCGAAATGCGGCGCTGCGGACTACCAGAACCCAGCCGTCAATCGCATCCAGCGCTGTGCGGTCCAGCTGATCTGCGGACACGTCGCAGCCCTCGGTCAGATAGCCATAGAGGCCAAGGTCTTCGAGGTCCGAGACGGGAAAGACGTCAACCTGTTCGGGATCCAGCCCCGCTACCCCTAGAATCTGATCGGCGGCTCCGGGTTCGCGCAGAAACTTGGCCTCTTCCGGGCGCATGTCGAGTGCGAACAGGCGGATAACGCCGTGTTCATGGGATGCGACGACCAGATCGCTCATGCGGCCTCGCGCAGATTGCGGGCCAGCAGTTCCATCGCAGCCATGCGGACGGCGACACCCATCTCAACCTGCTCCTGAATGACCGAGCGGTTGATATCATCGGCTAGCGTTCCGTCAATCTCGACCCCGCGGTTCATTGGGCCGGGATGCATTACAATGGCATCGGGTTTGGCCTGCGCCAGTTTGGCGGCATCCAGCCCGTAGCGATGATAGTATTCACGTTCCGAGGGGATGAACCCGCCATCCATCCGCTCTCTCTGAAGGCGCAGCATCATCACGACATCGACGTCTTGAAGGCCTTCGTTCATATCGTCATAGATCTCGGCTCCAAACTCGGCAAATTGGCTGGGGACCAGCGTTGGCGGGCCGATCAGGCGAATGCGGTTTTCCATCTTGCCGAGCAGGATCAAGTTCGACCGCGCCACGCGGGAATGGGCGACGTCGCCGCAGATCGCGATGTTCAACCGGTGCAGGCGACCCTTGGCGCGGCGAATGGTCAACGCATCCAGCAGCGCCTGTGTCGGGTGCTCATGCCGCCCGTCGCCTGCGTTCAGTACGGCGCAATTCACCTTTTGCGCCAACAGATCAACTGCGCCGGAATGCGGGTGCCGCACCACCAGAAGGTCGGGATGCATTGCGTTCAGCGTCATCGCCGTGTCGATCAGCGTCTCACCCTTTTTGATCGAGCTGGCCTGCATTGCCATATTCATCACATCCGCACCCAGCCGCTTACCTGCCAGTTCGAAACTGGCCTGAGTACGGGTCGAGTTCTCAAAGAACATGTTGATTTGCGTCAGCCCCGCCAGCACATCCGAGTGCTTGTTCGGTTGCCGGTTCATCTCGACATAGGTCTCGGCCAGATCAAGAATGGCGGTAATATCGGATTGGGACAGGTGCTCGATGCCAAGAAGGTGACGATGGGCGAAACGCATGGGCGGACTCCTGTCTGACAATCGGCCCGCTTATAGAAAGCCGCGCCGCGCAAGGCAACCTTGGGATCAAGGCGTTAGGGCAGTTTCTCGCACCCCCCCTCGGGCAAGCACTGTTCGCCGGGTTTGCACCATTTGCCATAGCCGCAGTCGATCGCCTTAACCGGCACACATCCTTGATGGTTCGAACATTTGAATCCGGGGCGGCATTGTGATCCGGTTTTCTCGCACAAGAACCAACCGGGCTGTGCGCATCCTCCGCCTGGCAGGCAGGATGATCCGGCCGCACAGGTCAGCCCGTCCTCACAGGTGATGGGGCTGCCGTCGGTTGCTGAATTCGGGTCGAATTCAGGGGTGTTTCGCTGGCATTCCCCGCGCGCGTTGCAAAAGCTGTCGCCGGGGCAGTCCAGACGCGTGGTGCATGCGTTGGCCCCTTTGGGTGCGCAGCGTAGACCGCCTGCCACGCAGCGCTCGAACGGGCCGCAGCTGCGGCCGCCGCCGCAATAGGTGCCGCCCAGCGGGATGCAATGATTGTCGAAACTGCATCTTTGCCCACCGGAACAGCACCGGCTGCCACAGGCGAACTGCCCCGCGCGGCACTGGTCGTTACGGTCAAACAGCTGCGCCGAAACCGGCCCACTGGCCAAGGCCAGCAGCGCCCAAATTGAGAGGATTCGAAACAGGATCAGCATGATTGCCCCAATGGTCGGTGCGACCGAGCGCGCAATCAAGGCCAATTCGCTTTCCCTCGGTCAAAAGGAGGTTAGATTGAGCGTTATGGAATCGGCTTTGGATTATCACACAGCGCGGGCTCTGCTGGATTGGCAGATTGAACTCGGCGCGACGGATGCGATCGGGGATGCCCCGGTGGACCGCTATGCGTTGCCCGACACTGCGCCCAAATCCAAAAAGCCCACAGCGGTACAAACGGCGCCGGAAAAGCCCAAACCGGTCGATGCGTTGGCGATTGCCGATTCAGTCGCCAAGACTGCTGGATCGCTGGACCAGTTGCGCGCTGCGATGGATGCGTTTGATCATTGCGATTTGAAACGTGGCGCGCGCCAGTTGGTGTTTGCCGACGGGACGCCGGGCGCCCGGGTGATGATCATCGGCGAGGCTCCGGGCCGGGATGAAGACCGTGAGGGCAAGCCTTTTGTTGGCCGGGCCGGGCAGTTGCTGGACAGGATGTTGTCCGCGATTGAGCTGAACCGTGCCGAAAACGTCTATATCACCAATGTTCTGCCCTGGCGGCCCCCGCAGAACCGGGATCCCAAGCCCGAAGAGATCGGCATGATGAAGCCGTTTCTGGAGCGCCACGTCGCATTGGCCAAGCCCGAGGTTCTGGTCGTGATGGGCAATATCAGCTGTCAGGCGGTGCTGGGCAAACGCGGTATAAGTCGGTTGCGCGGCCAGTGGGATCAGGCTTGGGGGCTGCCGGTCATCCCGATGTTTCACCCTGCTTACTTGCTGCGGCAACCGCCAATGAAACGGCAGGCCTGGGCAGATCTGTTGGAGTTGAAGGCCCGGCTGGAGGGCAAGTGATGCGCATCCTGGCCTTTTCCGACCTGCATATGGCGCGCAGCCGGGCGGTCGAATTGGTTGCCGCCAGCGCCGAGGCGGATCTGGTGATCGGTGCTGGTGATTTCTGCAATATGCGGCAAGGGCTGGATCAGGCAATGGAGATGCTTGCGGGCATTTCGGCCCCTCTGGTTCTAACCCCCGGCAATGCCGAAAGCATCCAAGAGCTGACAGCGGCTGTGCCCGAAGGTGTCCACGTGCTGCACGGCACCGGGATGACTGTGGACGGGGTGCGCCTGTTTGGTCTGGGATATGGTGTGCCGGTGACGCCTTTTGGCGGTTGGTCCTGCGATCTGACCGAGGCCGAGGCCGCCGAGTTGCTGGATCGGTGCGACGCTGCCGATATTCTGATTACGCATTCTCCGCCCAAAGGGCATGGCGATGTCACGTCGATGGGCGGCGCCGTCGGTTCGGTCGCGGTGCGCGACGCGATCGAGCGGGTGCAGCCGCAGCTTTCTCTGCATGGCCATATCCATGACAGCTGGGGGTATCGCGGGGCAATCGGGCGCACCCAGGTGGCCAATCTGGGGCCCAGACCAAATTGGTTTGAGCTGCATTGATGATCGAAACTGTAACCCTTCTGGCGTTTATCCCGGCTGCGCTCGCTCTGAACCTCACACCCGGAGCTGATATGATGTTCTGCTTTGGGCAGGGCCTTCGCAAAGGCGCACGGCCCGCGCTTGCGGCCAGCGCCGGTATTTCTGCAGGGTCGATGGTGCATGTCCTGCTGGCCGGGCTTGGGTTTGGCGCGGTGGTATCGACGCTGCCCTGGCTGTTTGATGTGATCCGTTGGTTGGGGGTGGCCTATCTGCTGTATCTGGCCTGGCGTTCGATCCAAAACGGTGCCGTGCCGGCCGAGGCACCGGCACATAGCGGGAAACTTGCGTTTCGTGATGGGCTGCTGGTCAATCTCACCAATCCAAAGGTCATCCTGTTCGTGCTGGCCTTCATCCCGCAATTTGTGGACCCGACCTTGGGGCCAATCTTGCCGCAGTTCCTGACCCTTGGCCTTATCATCGCGGTGGGCGGCTTTGTGGTGAACGGGATGGTCGGCATGTTTGCCGGTGGCGCGGGCCGAGTCTTGGTCTCGAACCCGCGTGCCTCGCGTTTCATGGGCCGGGTGACCGGAGGGATTTTTACGGCGCTCGCCATTCGGCTTGCGATTATGGAAAGGGCCTGACGTCATATGTCACGCATCGACGAAAGCAAAAAATTCATTCCAGTTCGGATCGCCGTCCTCACTGTCTCGGATACGCGGACGCTGCCCGAGGACCGATCGGGACAGACTTTGGTGGATCGGATTCAGGCGGCGGGCCATTTGGTCGCGGACCGCAAGATCCTTCCGGATGAGCGCGCCCAGATTGCAGAACAGCTGCGCGTGTGGATCGCAGATCCTGAAATAGATGCCGTCATCTCGACCGGGGGTACCGGCCTGACAGGGCGCGACGTTACGGTCGAGGCGCATCGGGATGTCTACGAGAAGGAAATCGACGCGTTCGGTACGGTTTTTACAATCCTGTCGATGCAAAAGATCGGCACCTCTGCCGTCCAGTCGCGCGCCACAGGTGGCGTCGCCGGGGGCACCTATCTGTTTGCATTGCCCGGCAGCCCCGGTGCCTGCAAGGATGCCTGGGATGGAATATTGCTAAAACAGTTCGATTATCGTCACCGGCCCTGCAATTTCGTGGAAATTATGCCCAGATTGGACGAACATCTGCGACGGAAGTAAGCTGGTTACACGTTCAAATGTGTATTACCGCTTTGTGGCTTGGCATTTTTCGGGGCAAAGCTACCTTCTGAAATGCTAGCCTGATGCGAACGGGGTGATAGTAAATGCGCTTTCTGAGGCAGAGCCTTGCCGGAGTTTTCCTGACGTCCTTGACGTTGGCACTCTTGTTTGTGGCGGTTCAGATGATCGCGGGTGCAGTGCAGGATGTTCTGACGCGCGAGGATGCCGCTCCGCAGGCGCGGGAGCGCATTTTTGCGGTTACTGTCCGGAATGCCGAAGTGGAAACCGTAACGCCTTATCTTGAAGCATTTGGCGAGGTGCAAAGCCGCCGCCGCCTGGAACTGCGTGCAGCGCTTGGTGGCCGTGTGATTACCTTGTCCGAAGATTTCGAAGATGGCGGTGCCGTCACTGCAGGAGAGGTTCTGGTCGAGCTTGATCCGGCGGATGCACAATCGGCGTTGGATCGCGCCAAGTCGGACCTGCTGGATGCCCAGTTTGAGGAACGCGATGCCGAACGGTCGCTGCTGCTGGCGCAGGATGAGCTGAACTCGGCCGAGGCGCAGGCCGAATTGCGGGGCCGTGCCCTGCAGCGTCAAAAAGACTTGAAAAGCCGGGGAGTGGGCGCGGCGGCATCCGTGGAAGAGGCGGAACTGGCCGAGGCATCGGCACAGCAATCTGTTTTGGCCCGGAGGATCGCGCTGGCACAGGCGGAATCGCGCGTCGATCAGGCGACGACGTTGCTGTCGCGTGCCCGTATCGCACTGGCCGCCGCCGAACGTGATTTGGAAGACATGACCATCCGTGCCCGGTTCGGGGGCACATTGACCGACGTAACTTTGGTCGAGGGTCGCCTGGTCTCGGCCAACGAAAAACTGGCCGAATTGGTTGATCCTAAGGCACTTGAGGTGGCCTTTCGCGTCTCGACCGCGCAATTCGTGCGCCTGCTGGATGCTGAAGGGGATCTGATCAATTCCCCGGTCACTGTATCGCTAGAGGTCACAGGAGCAGATCTTGCGGCACAGGGCCGCATAAGCCGCGATAGCGGCTCGGCCGGAGAAGGGCAAACCGGTCGCCTGCTTTATGCCTTGCTCGAGGATACTTCGGGATTCAAGCCCGGTGATTTCGTGACAGTCTCGGTTCAGGAACAGCCGCTTGAGAACGTGGTGCGCCTGCCGTCCTCGGTTCTGGATTCAGCAGGGACGGTTCTGATTCTGGGCAAGGATGACCGGCTTGAGGTTCTACCAGTGCAGTTGATCCGCCGTCAGGGTGATGAGGTGCTGCTGCGCGGGCGGGGGTTGGAAAGTCGCGAGGTTGTCATTGGTCGAACGCCTCTGCTTGGGGCCGGTGTCCGGGTCAGGCCGCTGCGGGATGAGGCCAGCGCAGGGGGCCAGACGGATATGGTCGAGCTGTCCGAGGAACAGCGTGCCCAGCTGGTGGCGCAGGTCGAAGCCAGTGATGCATTGCCTCAAGATGTCAAAGCCCGCGTGCTGGGCCAACTGGGCGAAGCCAAGGTTCCCGCGTCGTTGGTGCGCAGCATTGAAAACCGAGCCGGAGGTTAGGCGCGATGATGCGCGAAATTCCCGGCGCGGCTGGGGGGATACTCAGCTATTTCACGCGTCACAGGACGGTCGCCAACCTGCTACTGCTAGTTATGCTGGTGCTGGGCGCGGCGGCCATCCCGAATATGCGGGCGCAGTTCTTTCCCGATGTGATCCTTGAACGGGTGGATGTCAGCGTTAGCTGGGATGGAGCTGGCCCTGAAGATGTCGATAATGGCATCGTTCAGTTGTTGGAGCCGGCCCTTCTGGCCGTTGAAGGCGTATCCAGCACCTCTTCGACTTCGCGCGAGGGCACAGCCCAGATCCGGATGGAGTTCGAGCCGAACTGGGATATGTCTCGCGCGGTCGAAGAGGTCAGAACAGCGGTCGACAGTGTCACCAACCTGCCAGACGACGCTGATGAGCCGACCATCCGACGCGGTGCCTGGCGCGATCGCGTCACGGATGTTGTCGTCACCGGCCCTGTCGATCCTGAACAGCTGGCCAAGTTCACCGATGAGCTGATCAACCGTTTGTTCGCTGTTGGCGTGACCCGCACCACGATCCGGGGCCTCGCCGCGCCGCGCGTTGTAGTCGAGGTGCCCACAGCACAGCTGATCGCCAACGACATCACCCTATCCGAGATCGCCTTAGCCATCGCTGCCGAGGTCAACGCCAATCCGGCAGGGGATGTGACAGGGGCCAATGCGCGCATTCGCACGGGCACCGAAAAGCGCAGCCCGGAAGAGATCGAAGGGATTACGCTGCGCAATTTCACCGATGGCTCAAAGCTGTTGATCGGTGATGTGGCGCAGATCCGGATCGAGGGGGTTACCCGAAACCGCAGCTATTTTGTTGGCAAGAACCCGGCAATGTCCGTCCGTGTGGACCGGTCAAATCTGGGGGACGCGATTGAAATTCAACACACGGTCGAAGATGTCGTCTCGCAGATGCAAGCCAGCCTGCCCGAGGGCGTAAAGGCCGAGCTGATCCGGACACGGGCGCAAGCGATCACCGACCGGCTGGATATTCTGGTCGATAACGGGCTGGTTGGGCTGGGTCTTGTGGTCTGCCTTCTGTTTCTGTTTCTGAATGCGCGGATTGCCTTTTGGGTTGCCGCGGGTATTCCGGTGGCAATGTCGGCGGCGATTGCGTTCATGTATATTGGTGGCCTGTCGATCAACATGGTGTCGTTGTTCGGCTTGATTATCACTCTGGGTATTGTCGTGGATGACGCCATCGTTGTGGGTGAACATGCCGATTTTCGCGCGCGACGGCTGGGTGAGCCACCAATGGTGGCCGCCGAACGCGCCGCACGTCGCATGGCGATGCCGGTCTTTGCTGCGACGCTGACCACGGTTATTGCCTTTTTTGGCCTGACTGCGATTGGTGGACGTTTCGGAGAGTTAATCCGCGATATCCCCTTCACGGTGATAGCGGTATTGATCGCTTCGCTGATCGAATGCTTTCTGATCCTGCCCAACCATATGGCCCACGCGATTGCGCACTCTGCCAAGGAACATTGGTATGACCTGCCGAACCGTGTGGTGAACAAGGGGTTTCGCTGGGTGCGCGATACGCTGTTCCGACCGCTGATCGCCTGGGTAATCTGGGCACGCTATGTGGTGGTGTCGGCGATGATCGTCATTCTGGCCAGCCAGATTTCCCTGTTCATCCGCGGGGACGTGAACTGGCGGTTCTTCAATGCGCCCGAGCGTGGATCGGTTACAGGCAATTTTATCATGGCCGAGGGCGCAGGCCGCGCGGATACGTTGGCCATGATGCACCAACTACAGACCTCGGTAGAGGCGCTTGGCCAACGCTATGAAGAGCGGCACGGGCGCAACCCCATTGATTACGTGCTGGCCGAGATCGGGGGATCCGCGGGCCGTGCACTTTCGGCAGCGGATGGCAAGGACACGGATTTGCTGGGCGGGATTTCGATCGAGTTGATAGATGCCGACCTGCGCCCCTATTCGAGCTTCGAGTTTGTCGGAGAGTTGCAGGAAATGGCGCCAAGCCATCCCAAACTTGAGCTGCTCAGCTTCAGGGGCTGGCGGTCTGGTCCGGGAGGAGATGCGATTGACGTGCAGCTCTACGGCGCCGATGTGAACACGCTTAAAACGGCTTCCGAGGACTTGCAGGTCGCGCTTTCGAAATACCCTGAGGTTTCAGCGCTGGAAGACAATCTGGCCTATGACAAGGAAGAATACATTTTGGATCTGACCGCGCAGGGACAGGCGCTGGGCTTTCGGATCGAAACATTGGGCCGGGTGCTGCGGGACCGTCTGAACGGGATCGAGGCCGCGACCTTTCCTGATGGCCCGCGCAGTGCCGAGATCCGGGTTGAATTGCCTGAAGGAGAACTGACCGCCGATTTCCTGGAACGCACACTGATGCGCACGCCCGATGGAGTCTATGTCCCGTTGGCCGATATCGTTTCGGTTCAGCGTAAATCCGGATTCTCGACCGTGCGGCGTGAAAACGGGCTGCGGGTGATTTCGGTCTATGGCGATATCTCCGAGGATGATCCAACACGCGCGGCCGAGATCGCCCGTGCGATGAGCGAGGAAATTCTGCCCAATATCGCAGCCACACGTCAGGTCGAGTGGACCATGGCAGGTCTGAGCGAGCAGGAAGAAGAGTTTCTGTCCGAAGCCCGTACCGGTCTGATCCTGTGCCTGACGGGCATCTATCTGGTGCTGGCCTGGGTCTTTGCCAGTTGGACCCGACCATTGGTGGTGATGGCGATCATTCCGTTTGGTTTGGTCGGAACCATTTGGGGTCATTATATCTGGGAGGTTCCGCTCAGCATGTTCACGGTCGTTGGCCTGCTTGGGATGACCGGAATCATCATCAACGACTCGATTGTTCTGGTGACGACGATTGACGAGTATCAGCAGACTCGTGGGCTGATGCCCTCCATCGTCGAGGGGACATCGGACAGATTGCGGCCAGTAATGCTGACGACGCTGACCACGGTTCTGGGCCTGACCCCACTGTTGTACGAAGGATCGCAGCAGGCACAGTTCCTCAAACCGACTGTGATCACGCTGGTCTATGGGTTGGCGTTTGGGATGGTGCTAGTATTGCTACTCGTTCCTGCCCTGCTGGGGATCCTGAACGATCTGTCGCGGCCAATGACGGCCATGCGTCGCGCAATTCGGGCGCCTGATCGTGTGGTGCAGGGGGCGCTTGTTGTCACCGGGTTTGCCTTGATGCTCTGGTTTGCGTTGACGATGATCTGGCCTGCGGTGACCGGGTCTCCACCGGGCCTTGTTTCGGGGCTTTATGCCGGGCTAGAGGGCCCCTCAATCCTGCGGATGGGGTTTGGAGCTTTTACTGCCGGCGCCACGGTGATTCTGGTGGTGAGCATTGTTTTGTCGGGCCTGTTGTACGCCCGTCTCAAAGGACGCACCGCCTAGCCCTGACGTAGTGCGGTTTCCAACAGGTTTGTGACCCGGTCACTCATGGGCAGTGCGCCTTGTCGGATCAAGTCCAGTGGGAACCAGCGTGCATCCATTGCGTCATCCCCTGCAACCGGTTGCCCGGTCTGATACTGGCAGGCCACGCCAACCAACAGGTAATGAGACAGAACCGCGCCATGAGCGTCGCGGCGCAACAGGTCCAGATTGTCCAGATACCGCAACGGCTCGGCAATCACCGAGGTTTCTTCGCGCAGTTCCCGCTGTGCTGCCTGCAGGACGGTTTCGCCCCATTCCACATGGCCGCCGGGAAAGCCCCATAGCCCCTTATCCGGTTGCTTGCTGCGCTGAACCAGAAGGACGTGCCCGTCATGAATGACGACCGCAAGCGCACCGATTTTCGGAGTTTGCATCATGGGGTCAGCCAGCGCTGCACCCCAGAATGTCCACCGCGTGATTGGCACCCAGAACAGTGATCCGGATCTTTGAGCGATCCAGCGCAAACGGACCGCCCGAGGCGTTGATCACCTCGGATGTGGCGACCAGAGTACCGCCCTGCCGTTTGGCGTCGGTTTGCGAGGCCCACAGCTCGGGGTTGCCGGGTTCGATCACGGCGATCTCGCGGCCACCTGCGGATGGCATGGTGACGCGCGCCTCGATCTGCATTCCGTCAGACGTCGGGGTCAGGTGGCACCGCGCGTTGGCGACCCGGGCTTCTTTGGCGGAATAGGGACGCTTGGCCAGTGCCGCCGCGATCGTCGGGTTGCGCTCTGCTTCGGCGTTCAGGGTGTGATCGAAGCCCAAACGTTCCGGGATACAGACGTCTTTGCAGACCCCCAGATCCACCGTGCCTTTCAGCCGCACGGGTTTGGCCGGGTTCTTCGGCGAAATCTCGACCGGCAGGACCATTTGATTTTCGTATCCAATCGACTGCAGGCCATTCTGGTCAAAGACATCCGGCGCGGGCCATGTGATCGACACGCTGCCGACATTGGTTGATCTTTTCCAGTCGAACTGTGGCGGAATACCCGCATCGCCCGGCGCCCGCCAATAGGTCTTCCAGCCGTCCTGCAGGGTCACCCGCAGCGCCCCAAGATAGGCTCCATTTGCTGTGCGCCCGCCGTCCAGGATATCCAATTCGGCCACCGAGCCGACCACTTGTGCAGATGCCGGTCCAATCGCGCCAACGGTCACGGCAAGGGCGGCTGCCAGAAATGTCTTGTGAATGTTCATACCCTATAAATGCGTGGTCTCGAGGCGAATTCCAAGTCACGTTCGGGTCACTCGAATGAAATCTAGCGAAATCGCCGCTCGTCCCTTGCCAATACCGGGACTGCGGGGGCATTGTTGATGGGAGCTCAGCAAGAGATGTCGTCTTATGGATCTGACCGGTAAACTGTTGATTGCGATGCCTGGGATGGGCGATCCACGTTTCGATCATTCGGTTGTCTATATTTGCAGCCATGGAGACGATGGCGCGATGGGTCTGATCATCAACAAACCTTCGGATTTACGCATAAAGACGCTGCTGGGTCAGTTGAACATCGCTTGCCGTATCCCGATCGTGGGTGAGCGTCTGGTGCATTTCGGCGGCCCGGTCGAGATGTCGCGCGGATTCGTCCTGCACAGCGCCGATTATGACGCGAACCTCCATTCCCTGCAGATTTCGGACGATTTCAGCATGACAGCAACGTTGGACGTGCTTGAAGACCTGGCCTCGGGGCAAGGGCCGCTGAATTCTATGCTGACGCTAGGGTATTCAGGCTGGGGACCCGGGCAGCTTGAGGATGAGATCGCGATGAACGGATGGCTCACAACCGATGCGGATTCGAAGCTGGTGTTCGATGTCCCCGATGATCAGAAATGGGAGGCGGCGCTGGCAACGCTGGGCGTCGATCCTCTGACTTTGTCGGCCAGCGCAGGGCGCGCCTGATCAACTGTCACGTGGCGCTGCGGCCCGGCGCAACCGGTCGTTGATAGCGGCACCCAATCCGTGGTCCGGAATAGGGGACACGGCAATCGGGCGTCCGGTGCTGTTGAGCTTGTGCAAAGCGGCAAACAGATTGGCCGCCGCCTCGGTCAGGTTGCCATCAGCGGACAGGTTCAGGTCGCATTCGACCGGCCCAAATCCCAAGAGAATCTCGTCACCATATGTAGTCTGCGCGTGCAACCGGACCGCCACGTCCGGGGCGTAATGCGACAGCATCTGTCCGGGTGCTGTTAGCGTGTCGCCCGATTGGTGTAGATGCAATGCCGAGCCGAGAGCTGCCTCGATCTGGTCCAAAGCCACCCCTCCGGGGCGTAGCAGAGCAGGTTCTCCAGCGAGGCCGACAATGGTGGATTCCAGCCCGACACCACAGGGACCATCATCCAGAATGGCAGCGATGCGCCCGTCCAGACCGGCGCGGACATGCGCGGCTGTTGTCGGGCTGATCTGTCCCGAAGGGTTGGCCGAGGGCGCAGCGACCGGCCCGTCGAACATCTCGAGAATAGCCCGGGCCGAAGGATGCGCAGGCACCCGAACCGCCAATGTATCCAGCCCGGCAGTGACAAGCGACGATACACCGTGCCCTTCCCGCAGCGGCAGAACCAGAGTCAGCGGGCCGGGCCAGAACGCATGTGCCAAAGCCTCGGCCTGATCTGACCATTCAACAAACCTGCGCGCGGACTCTACCGATGCGACATGCGCAATCAGAGGGTTGAAACTGGGCCGGCCCTTGGCGGCATAGATGCTGGCGACAGCCTCTCCGTTGCGAGCATCCCCACCCAGCCCATAGACCGTTTCAGTCGGGAAAGCGACCAGCTGTCCCTGCCTCAAAAGATCCGCAGCCTGAGCAATTCCCGCCTGGTCGGCTGACAGTTCGAGTGTACCGTTAGAGATCATTGTGAGTGACGCCGCGTTTTGATTGCTTGTAGCATAAGGATGGGTACGTAATCGTTCAAACCCAGATGAATAACGGCGAGTCAGCGGATTTCCAACCCCGGCGTCGCGGACCGTTCAAGACAGCCCCGAGGTAATATTATGCCCTATCGCGCACCAGTTGCAGATTACGAATTTCTGTTCCGCCATGCGGTTGATTTTGATCGTATTGCAGCGACCGACAAGTTCGCGGAAGCAAGCGAAGACGTCGTCAGCGCCATCCTGACCGAGGCTGGAAAACTCTGCGAAGAGGTCATGGCGCCGCTTCAGCGGAACGGAGACCTAGAGCCCGCGCGTCTGGAAAACGGCGTGTTGCGTACCTCGCCAGGATTTAGCGACGGTTGGAACGCTATTGCCGAGGGGGGCTGGATCGGCATGAGCGCCGATCCCGAGTATGGCGGTATGGGGCTGCCGATGACCTTGACCACTGCCGTCAACGAGATGATGTCTGCGGCCTGCCTGTCACTGCAACTGGCGCCGCTCATGACGCAGGGCCAGATCGAAGCACTGGAGCACCACGCAAGTGATGAGCTGAAGAACCTGTACCTGCCCAAAATGATCGCTGGTGAATGGTCGGGCACGATGAACCTGACCGAGCCACAGGCCGGATCGGATGTGGGTGCGCTGACGTCGAAGGCAGAACCGAATGGAGATGGCACCTATTCGGTGTCTGGTCAGAAGATCTTCATTTCCTGGGGTGACAACGATTTTGCTGAAAACGTGTGCCATCTGGTGTTGGCACGCCTGCCCGATGCAGTTCCCGGAACCAAGGGAATATCGCTGTTTCTGGTCCCCAAGTACCTGCCGGACGAGAATGGCAATCCAGGTGTGGCAAATGACCTGAAAGTGGTTTCGCTCGAGCACAAGATGGGCCTGCATGGTTCGCCAACTTGCGTGATGCAGTATGATGGCGCCAAAGGTTGGCTTGTGGGTAAGGAACATGGCGGAATGGCTGCGATGTTCACCATGATGAACAACGCGCGACTGGGCGTCGGCGGACAGGGTATCGGTGCCGCCGAAGGCGCCTATCAGCAGGCCCTAGAATATGCGCTTGAGCGGAAGCAAGGCAAGACACCTTCGGGCACAATCCTCGATCACGCCGATGTACGCCGGATGCTAATGAGTATGCGTGCGGATACTTTTGCTGCGCGCGCGATCATGCTTGCAAACGCAGCCGCGATTGATATGGCCAATGCAACAGGCGACGCGGACTGGGTTTCGCGCGCGGCCTTGTTGACGCCGATAAACAAGGCCTTCGGTACCGAAACCGGTATGCGGGTTTCGGAAGAAGGCGTGCAGGTCCATGGCGGTATGGGCTTTATCGAGGAAACCGGTGCGGCACAGTTCTATCGCGACGTCCGTGTGACCGCGATTTACGAGGGCACCAACGGCATTCAGGCCATGGACCTTGTCGCACGCAAGATGATGGATGGCGGCGAAGCGGCGTCCCGTTTGCTGGACGAAATCGAGGATCACGCCGAACGCGCGCGTGGGTCGATGCCGGAACTGGCGGGTCCTGTCTGGGAGGCCACGGAAAGCCTGCGTGAAACGACCGAGTGGCTGATATCGCAGTCCGACATGAACACGCGATTTGCCGGCGCCGTGCCCTATCTGAAGGCATTCGCCCGCGTTCTGGGCGGTCACTATCACCTCAAGGCGGCCCTGGCCGAGCCAAACGGCACCCGTTTCAAGCTGGCACGCTTTTATATCAATGCGCTGTTGCCTGAGTTTTCGGGGCTTTTGGTTCAGGCGCAGAACGGTGCAGATGACGTCTTTGCTCTCAGCGCCGAGGAAATGGTAGCTGCCTGATGGACGGTGATACACATTTGACGATCCGCTATCCTTGGCCCGAGGCTCCGGCCCTGGGCGAGGCCGTTGAAATTGCCGAAGGCGTGCTTTGGATGCGGTTGCCGCTGCCTATGGCGCTGGATCACGTCAATATCTATGCGCTGGATGATGGCGACGGATGGACGGTAATCGACACTGGCATGTCCTCGAACAAGACGCGCCGTATTTGGGCGGACCTGATGGCGGGACCGCTGGGGGGCAAACCCGTGACGCGCGTGGTGGTGACACATCACCATCCCGATCACGTTGGCAATGCTGGTTGGTTTCAATCTGAACACGGGGCCGAGCTGGTCACGTCGCGTACCGCATGGCTGTTTGCACGGATGCTGACGCTGGATGTGCAGGAAAACTGGCCGCAGGAAACGCTGGATTACTACCGAAGCGCCGGGATGGATGCCGATTTCCTTGCCAAAAGGATGACAGAACGGCCCTTCAATTTCTGCGACACGGTCTATCCGATGCCGCTGGGCTTTACCCGGATCAAACAGGGCAGCGTCATTCGTATGGGTGGGCGCGACTGGGATGTTCATATGGGCAATGGCCACGCTCCCGAACATGCAACTTTTTGGAGCCGTGACGATAATCTGGTGATCACGGGCGACCAGGTTCTCAGCTCGATCAGCCCCAATCTGGGCGTCTATGTTACCGAGCCCATGGCGGATCCCGTGGCGGAGTGGATGGAAGCCTGCGAGCGCCTGCAAGACCTGGCGCGCCCGGATCATATGGCGCTGGGCGGGCACAAACTGCCCTTTACCGGCCTGCCGGTCAGGATGAGGCAGTTGATCGACAACCACCACAGCGCGCTCGACCGTCTGCAGAATTATCTGGATCAGCCCAAAACCGCTGCTGAATGCTTTGTGCCCTTGTTCAAACGCCAGATCGGTGAAGGAGAGTATGGGCTTGCTCTGGTCGAAGCAGTTGCACATCTGAACCATCTCTACCACATTGGTGCTGTTACCCGAACGCGGCGCGCGGACGGGGCGTGGGAGTTTCAGCGCAAAGGGTAGAAGGCATGGACAAGATCGAAACCTCAGCCGAGGCAGCGGAATCAGCAGCATTGCCCCGATGTTACGAGGTGCATGCCAACCCGGATACGAAATCCGGCGCCAAGGATCTGCCCGGCCAGTTGCAAAAGCCCGTAGCCACCAAAAGCTCGGCGCAATGGGCCTATGAACGGTTGATCCTGTATATCCAGAATTTCGAGAATACGCTGGATGCGGATCATGAGGTCGCCATGGGATTTACTGGCGGCGATGCCGGGGTAATGCGGATCGAAGGAATGGGCTATTTCGACCCAGATATCATCACTTTTTACGGCGCAGATGGGTCCGGGGCGCGAACCCAACTCGTGCAGCATGTCAGCCAGTTGAATGTAATGCTGCGAGCGCTGCCCAAGTCGGTCGAGGATAAGCCCGCCAATCGCATCGGATTCCGACTGGCGGCTGATCTGGAAGAAAACTGATAGCCTGACTTGCAATTCACGTCTGCGCAGCCTTGAATGAATCAATCATTTGGGGGGCGCAACGTGGCCACTTTCTCTGCCGTTACAAAAGCATACAAGGGCGCGTGGGCACGCCGCCGGGTCTTTGTGCCGATCTATGTCGCCGTGCGCCTGTTGCTGATTGCGCTGATTGCGCCGGGCGTGGCGATTGCGGTGAACCTAGCGGTTTCGCTCTCCAGTCAGACCGCCCTGACGGATCAGGATATTGCCGCGTTCATCCTGTCTCCGCTGGGGTTTGCGGTCGCAATCGCAATGCTCAGCCTGTTCCTGCTGGCCGAGGTCTTTGTCTTCTCGGTCATGGCCGGGTCGCTGAGGATGGGCGAAAGCGATCCGTGGCGCGCGGGGAGCGCGGCGATCAAGTTGATCCTGTCGCGCCTGCCTGCGCTGTTTGGATTTGCTGCACGCCTGGTTCTGCGGATCATCCTGTTGATCCTGCCTTTCGCCGCTATCGCTGCTCTGATCGCCTGGTGGACGCTGACCGAGTATGACATCAACTATTACCTGACCTTCCATCCGCCGTCTTTCTGGATTGCCGTTGCGCTGATCGGAGCTGTGGTGCTGGTCATGGCATGGGTGCTGATTCGCAAGCTGTCCGCATGGGCGCTGGGACTGCATCTGGTTCTGTTCGAAAACCTGCCACCGGCTGATGCTTTCCAGGTCAGCGCGGATCGGATGGAGGGCAAGCGCGGGCGGCTCAAGATCGCACTGGTGTATTGGCTGGGGCTGAGGGCAGTTCTTGCCGCGCTGATCGCTTGGGGCGCGGGATCATTATTCGCGTTGGTGCCCCTGCAGGGGGCAGAGCATCTGCGGCTGGCGCTAGTTTACAGCCTTCTGGTCGCCGGGCTCTGGTCGTTGGCCGGGCTGGTTTTGGCAGCCACCGCGCTGGGAGCACTGGCGGTTTTGCTGGACGGTTTTTTCGAGATCCGGACCTCTGAACCACCACATCCCGCGCCAGGCAATCTGCGCATTGGTCTGCTGAGTGCTGTTGGCATTGCGGCGGTGGCGGTATTGGTCGGGCTCTGGTTCGGTCAATCCCTGCTGGAACGCGTTCAGGCCCCTGACAGGGCCGAGGTGATCGGCCACCGTGGTGCCGCTGCGTTACGGCCGGAAAACACCATGGCTTCGGTTCTGAAGGCGATTGAGGACGGGGCGGACTGGGTTGAAATCGACGTGCAGGAAACGGCGGATGATGAGATAATCGTCGCCCATGATAGCGATTTCATGAAGCTGGCCGGGGTGAACCTGAAGGTCTGGGATGCCACGATGGAAGACGTGGCCGAGATCGATATCGGCAGTTGGTATGGCCCGGAATATGCCGATGAACGCACGCCAACGCTGCGCGACGTGCTGGCTGCGGCCAAAGACAGGGCCAAGGTGATCATCGAGTTGAAATATTACGGTCATGACGTCGATCTGGAAAACCGCGTTGCGGCCTTGGTCGAGGAATTCGGCATGGAGGATGACATCGCCACCATGTCGTTGAAATATCCAGCTGTGCAAAAGATGAAGGCACTGCGCCCGGATTGGCGCGCGGGGGTTTTGGCGGCAACCGCTGTGGGTGATCTGTCGGGTCTCGAAGGGGATTTTGTGGCTGTCAACGCCGCCATGGCCACGCCGGGGCTGGTACGTTCGGTGCAGGCCGCGGGCAAGGATATCTATGTCTGGACGGTGAATGACCCGTTGCAGATGTCGGCCATGGCCTCGATGGGGGTGGATGGGCTGATCACGGACCGACCGGCAATGGCCAAAGAAGTCTTGCGTATCCGCGCTGAAATGGGGCCGGCTGAACGTCTGATGCTGTGGCTGGCAACGGTGCTCGGCATGGCCGTTGATACCGATGCGATGCGCGATGAAAGCCCGTAAACTGGCCGTTTCTCTGGCGCTGATCGCGGCGCCAGTCGGCGCGCAGGACTTTATGCGCAGTCTTGAGATGCCCGCCCATCGCGCGCTGATCGCACAGCGGGGCGCTGCGGAATTGACGCCGTTTGAAACGGATGGCTGCTCGGGCGGGTTGTCAGCCAGTTGGCGCTTTGTGGCCGACAGGTTTCCCAGCTTTCAGGCCTTGTTCGAGGCGCATCCCCCATGGGAGAGTTGCTGTGTCAGCCATGACCGGGCCTATCACCACGCGGGCGGAGGCCTGCGCCCCGAAGACAGTTATGACGCGCGCCTGTCAGCCGATGACAGCCTGAGGGCCTGCGTGCGGCAACACGGGGATGAGAACGCCGAAATTTACGCCGAACGCTATGACATGACTTCGGATCAGATACGATCCGCCCATGCCATAACCGCCGAGGCCATGTATGGCGCGGTGCGATTGGGCGGGGCGCCCTGTTCGGGCCTGCCCTGGCGGTGGGGGTTCGGATATCGCGGGTGTTCGGTCTTTGATTCCGTGTCACCTGCGCCCGAATGACGTGGTGACAGGCCCGAGATTTTCGACTATCCAACGTATCAAACACGCGAATTAGGATTCTGAAAATCATGGCTGAACATAAGCACGGCGAAATGGACATCACCGTTCAAACCAAAACCTTCAACGGTTTCGTAAAAGCGACCACATGGTGCGTGGTGGCGATTGCTTTCCTTTGCCTGTTTCTGGCGGTTTTCGCCGCTTAATCCCGGGCGAGGCTGACCGCCGTGATCAGATTTGTGATTGCCTGCCTGCTGGCAGCAACAGTGGCTGGCTGTGCCGGTTCGCAGCGTCCGCAGGCCGATCAGACCGAAGTTGTGGCCCGTTCCTATCGTGATCCGGGGCCATCAACACTGACGCTCTATACCATGATCAGCACCCGGACCGGTTCGGGGGCGCATACCTCGCTGATGATAAGCGGCAGCGAGAGGGTAATCTTTGACCCCGCCGGATCGTTTCGCGCCGATGTAGTGCCGATCCGGAACGATGTTCTGTATGGCATCACGCCGAATGTCGAACGCGCTTATCGCAGCAGCCACGCGCGCGAAACGCATTATGCGCGTATCCAGACGATTCAGGTGACACCACAGCAGGCCGAAATTGCCCTGCAACTGGCCAAGCAGATGGGCCCTGTCTCCGAAGCTTTTTGCGCCAACTCGACCTCGCAGCTTTTGCAGCAGGTGCCGGGTTTCGAGCAGATCAATACGACCTTCTACCCGGTCAAGCTGTCCGATCAGTTCGGTGAACTCCCCGGCGTCGTGACCACCGAATACCGCGAGAATGACGATGCTGACCTGCAGGCCGGTTTGGCCTCGAACAATGCGCGCCTGAACCAGTTGGAAGCGGCCTCAACCCAATAGGTACAGCAAGCCATAGAGCGTGCCCGCCCCGGCAAAGATGGCAATGACCACGTTTTTTGTGATGAAACCAACCGCCAAAGCAACCGCTGCTGCGGCCATGCGCGGCACGTCGGGCTGACCATCCGTTGCGGTTGGCCAGACCACCAGCGGCGCAATCAGGGCCGGGACGATGGCAACGGCGGTATAGCGCAGGTGGCGTAACAACCAGGGTGGCATCGGGCGGTCTCCGACGATGCCGATAAAGGTAAAGCGTAGGGCAAAGCTGCCAATCGCCAAGCCAACGATAATGCTCCACATGGTCACCGGATCAATCTGTGTCATGGCCTATTCCGCTCTAACATCAATTCGGCCTGCGCCCCAGCGATCATCCCGGCGGTCCCGGCGATCAGCAGGCCCAGGTTGAACGGCACGCCTACGGTCAACAGAGCAACGGTTATGGCGACTAAGGCGGCGATGACATGGGCAAGCGTCCTCATCATCGGCCCGATCATTGCCAGGAATGTGATCGGAAGTGCAAAATCCAGCGCCCAGCTTTCTGGAATCTGTGCGCCCAAAACTGCACCCAGATAAGTTGCCAAAATCCAAAGCGGCGTGATCGGCGTGACCGAGCCAAAGAAATAGGCCATGCGCTGCGGCACGGTCATATCGGGCTCTTTTTCGAACTGAACAATGGAGCAGGCATAGGACTGATCGACCGTCAGATAAGCGGCGCAGGCCCGCTGCCACAGGGGGGCCGCCCCAAGATAAGGTGTCAGTGAGGCCGAATACATTGCCACGCGTAGGTTAACCGCCAGGGCCGATGCCAGAACGATCAGGCTGGGTGTGTTGTCCTGCAACAGCTGCAGGGCGGTGAACTGGGCCGCCCCGGCAAAGACAGCCGCCGAAAAGGCGATTGTCTGGACAATATCCAGCCCAGCCTCAGTCGCAAATACGCCGAAAAGTGTGCCGAACGGAATTGCCACAAAGATAAACGGCGCTCCATCACGAAAACCCTTCCAGAAGTATGACTTGGATGTGGTGTAAGCCATGGCAAATTCCTATGGTATCGCCAACAGCAGTAGCGATCTTGGGAAAGGGTTGCAATTGGCCACGAAACCGGATGCCACCGACTACATCATCGCCCCTGATCCTGGCGCGGTCCGCTTGACCCGTGCGGTCGAAGGCATCGACCAGAATGGCGCGGTCAGCCGGATCTCGGTTGTCGAGGAACGCCCCCTGACAATTTTCCTCAACGCGCAGGAAATCGTGACTGCAATGACAATCGGCGATTACCCTGAATATCTGGCGCTGGGGTTCCTGCGCAATCAGGGGATGCTGTTGGCCGATGATGACATTACCGGCGTGGATTACGATGACGATCTGGAAACCGTGGTGGTGCGCACCGCGCGCGAAACCTCATATGAGGATAAGCTGAAGAAAAAGACTCGGACCAGTGGTTGTGCGGTAGGCACTGTGTTTGGTGACATGATGGAGGGGCTGGAGGACGTGCGCCTGCCGCAGGTTCAGGTCCGCACCTCATGGCTGTATGATCTGGCAGCCAAGATCAACCGAACCCCTTCATTGTATCTTGAGGCTGGTGCAATTCACGGCACGGTCCTGTGTCGGGAAAACCGGCCGTTGGTCTATATGGAGGACGTGGGCCGCCACAACGCGGTCGACAAGATCGCCGGCTGGATGCTGTCCGAAAATGTGGGGGCCGAGGACAAGATCCTCTACACTACAGGCCGTCTGACCTCGGAAATGGTCATCAAGACTGCAATGATGGGCATCCCGGTTCTGGCGTCACGATCAGGGTTCACCGCCTGGGGTGTCGAAATCGCGCGTGAGGTTGGCCTGACCCTGATCGGCCGCATGCGGGGGCAGCGGTTCGTGTGTCTTGCGGGCGAGGACCGGTTGGTGCGCGACGTCGACCCGTCGACAGTGGCGGTCGAAGATAAAAAGCATAGACGGAAGAGTGCGGAATGATTTTGGAAGTCTTTGGTTTATTTATTTTATTCGTCGCGACATTGGGCTTGCTGCCATTGATGGTCTATGTGTTCTGGCTCCTTGAGCGGTCGAAACGCGCGATCATTGAGGGTATGGCGCAATTGGACGTCAACCTGCGTAACCGTCTGGGGTGGGCGCCAGAGGAATACATCAGCATTTGGAACATCGCCGCCCCCTTTCGGCTTGGTTGGCAGGCATGGGGGGAGTTGTCTCAAAAACAAGCACTCGTGCTTCAGCGGGTTTTGATGCACGGTCTGCCTGAGTTTGCCGGGATACCAGATGAGGTCAGAAAGGCGGTGCGCACGTATCGGTGCTGTTTTGGTCTTATCTTTGCTGTTGGGGCGGTCTTAGTGTTTTTGCCAGCCCACTATAGCCTGAGTTACAAGGCGGCCGAATTGACGGGGTGGCCTGCAATTATTTGGTTTACAGCATTCGGATTGGCCGTCTGTCCATTGCTTTTCCTGCCCACCCAGAAATTCAGGAAATGGCCCGCGCTTGAGGAGATCAAATGACCCGCCCTCTCGGCATCATCCTCGCAGGAGGCCTTGCCACTCGGATGGGTGGTGGCGACAAAGGCTTGCTGACAGTCGGTGGGCAGAGCCTGCTGTCTCATGTCATTGACCGGTTTGGCCCGCAGGTGGTCGGTCTGGCGCTGAATGCCAATGGTGATCCCGAACGGTTCGCCGACCTCAACCTGCCGGTTCTTCCCGACACGATTGAAGGTTTCGCCGGGCCTCTGGCGGGTGTGCTGGCGGGGCTCGATTGGGCAGCAGAACAGGGCGCCGACAGTATCGTCACCGCCGCTGCCGACACGCCGTTTTTTCCGCGCGATCTTGTGGCGCGCCTAACGGATGCTGCTCAAGGGCAAACCCATCCGCTGGTGCTGGCGACTACGCCTCGAACCGGGGATGAAGCACTGAAATCCGGCGGCGGCAAACGGGTCAACCGGCATCCGACATTTGGCCTCTGGCCTGTCGCGTTGCGAGATGATTTGCGGGACGCCTTGAATGACGGGCTGCGCAAGGTTGTGCTGTGGACCGATAAACATGATGGGCGTGAGGCGCTGTTTCCGGCTGAGCCGTTTGACCCCTTCTTCAATGTCAACACGCCCGACGATCTGGCGCGGGCGCAAAAGCTGCTGGAGCAGGCATGAAGGTCTATGGCGTCACCGGCTGGAAAAACGCGGGCAAGACCGGCCTGATGGAGCGTTTGGTGGCCGAGATCACCGCGCGTGGCTTTTCGGTTTCGACCGTCAAACATGCCCATCACGCCGTCGATGTCGACCAGCCCGGCACGGACAGTTTCCGCCATCGAGAAGCCGGTGCGTCCGAGGTGCTGTTGGCGTCCGGCAAGCGCATTGCGATGATGCAGGAACTGCGCGGCGCACCCGAGCCGCCTCTCTCTGATCTGCTGGCACGCTTGGCTCCGGTTGATCTTGTGCTGATCGAGGGGTTCAAACGCGAAGCCCACCCCAAGGTCGAGGCGTATCGGGTGGCCGCTGGAAATCCGTTGATCGCGGCCGAGAACGAAACTGTGCGCGCGGTTGCCAGTGACACAGAGCTGAACTTCGACCGTCCGGTTTTTGATCTGGACGACACCGCAGCCATCGCAGGGTTCATTCTGCAAGAGGTAGGATTATGAGCAAACCGGACATTGCCCCACCGCCCCTGCGCAACGATTGTTTTGCCTTGCCTGCGGGCGTGAGCTGGACGCCGGTTGACGAGGCGTTGGCCCTGCTGCGCGACCGCCTTTCGGTCGTGATGGGGGCTGAAACCGTTCCGTTGGCACAAGCCGCAGGTCGGATTTTGGCCGCCGATGTATATGCCCAACGTTCGAACCCGCCGCAGGCAAATACGGCGGTAGATGGCTATGGCTTTGCCGGTCCGGTTCCGGATGGGCCGCAGGTGATGCCGCTGCAAGCCGGGCGTGCTGCGGCTGGTGTTCCCTTTGATGGTCAGCTTGCGCCCGGCCACGCCATACGGATTCTGACTGGTGCGGCTCTGCCCGATAGGGTGGACACGGTTATTCTGGAAGAGGACGTGACAGTTCAGGACGGGCATATCGCCTTTCGCGGCCCCCTGAAACAGGGTGCCAATACCCGCAATGCGGGCGAAGATGTGGTTGGAGGTGATCTGGCTTTGCCCGCTGGACGCCGGATGACACCTGCCGATCTGGCTCTTCTCTCCGCGACGGGTGCTGGTGATCTGCTGGTTCGCAAAGCTCTGCGGGTAGCCGTCCTGTCAACGGGGGATGAGCTAGTCGAGGCCGGCGAGGTTGCTGAGCCAGGGCAAATCTACGATGCCAATCGCCCAATGTTGCTGGCTCTGATCCAGCGGATGGGATTCCAGCCACTGGATATGGGCCGCGTTGCCGATGATCGTGAAACCCTGCGCGAGCGGCTGAACGAAGCTGCGAAAGAGGCGGATGTTGTTCTGACTAGCGGCGGCGCGTCGGCAGGGGACGAAGACCATGTCTCCGCGCTGTTGCGGCAGGCCGGAGCGATGCAGGAATGGCGTATTGCCCTGAAACCGGGGCGACCTCTGGCTTTGGGGATTTGGGACGGAGTGCCGGTTTTCGGACTGCCCGGCAATCCAGTAGCGGCATTGGTCTGCACCCTAATCTTTGCCCGCCCGGCGCTGGGCCTGATGGCTGGCGAGGGCTGGCGGGACCCGCAGGGGTTCGATCTGCCAGCCGCCTTTGATAAGCGCAAGAAACCCGGGCGGCGGGAATATCTGCGGGCCCGTATCCGAGACGGAAAAGCCGAAGTTTTCAACTCGGAAGGGTCCGGGCGGATCAGCGGGCTAAGCTGGGCCGAAGGGCTGGTCGAGATCGAAGACGGCGCGCGCCACATCCAACCGGGTGATCTTGTCCGGTTCATCCCCTATGGAAGTTTCGGAATCTAGTCGAAGGTTCCGGCCACACGCCCCAGCAACATGAAGGCCCGCGCGGTTCTTGTATCACCCAAAGCGGTCAGCTCTGCATCGCTGGCACGGGGTTCAAACTCGATGATCATGTGATCGAACCTGCGTAGAAAGTGATGGGCGGCGTCCCGGAAAATGGGATCCTGCTTCATCCGGGCCGAAGTCAGCGCCAGCGAGGAGCGGTCGCGAATGCCGCCCAAGGCCGCGACAGCCCGTCCGCGCCCACCCTGCGCAAATTGCCGCCAGATCTCGGGGCGGGCCATGTCAGGGCGCAGGTCATCCATATAGATGCCCTCTTGGCTGAGCAGGGTCAGCACGTCCTGAGAGGCCTGTACAAGCTTGGCTGTCTTGCGGTCCTTGAGCGCCAGCCGTAGGGCATCAAAGCCTTCGGTATCTTCCTGTGTTTCCGGAAAATTCAGCGCACGGATAAAGATGTCGGTGCCAAGCGGGGGCACGATATCCCCAGCTTGTGTACCCAGTTCCAGCGAAGTCTGATCGCCGTTCCCCACGGCTGTCGGTTGCTGTGCGGGTTCCCTGCGCTTGGTTGAAAACGTGGCCAGCGCGCTTTCGGCTTTCTTGGCCGTTTCCGCGATCTGATCCAGCTTCTTGGATACGGCTGGCTCATAGGTGCTGGAAGATCGCTGTTGCTGAGCGATATATGCGTTTCGGATGGCGTCAATCGAGGTTTGTAGTCGTGCGCTTTCCTCGCGCATGATCCGGCTGGCGCGCATGGCCATTGCTGCGACCCAGATCATCGCCACCGGCATAAAGACCGCCAGCAAGGTCACGACAAAGCCTCCGCCGTCGACCTCGTCGGGCAGCACCAGAAAAACAACCGAGACGATCAGCCAGATCACGCTGAGGGCGACGGCTGCAATTTCGATCTCGGTTATCGAAGGCTTGGTTGGCCTATCATATATGCCCAGTGAGGTTGGCCGATTGGCTTCCTGCTCTGGCGTGGGCTCGGACATTGGGAACGCTCCGGGGCTCAGGCGTAGGTGATGCTCAGGACTTCATAAGAACGTACGCCGCCAGGTGTGCGTACCTCGACACTGTCGCCTTCGTCCTTTCCAATCAGGGCGCGGGCAATAGGGGATTTGATGTTCAGCAGGCCGGCTTCGATATTGGCCTCATATTCCCCTACAATCTGCCAGGTCTTTTCCTCGTCAGTGTCTTCGTCAACAAGCGTGACCTTGGCGCCAAATTTGATAGCACCGGACAGTTTGGCAGGGTCGATCACATCGGTCAGTGAAAGGATGCCTTCCAACTCTTTGATGCGACCTTCGATAAAACCCTGCTTTTCCCGGGCCGAATGATATTCGGCGTTTTCTTTCAAGTCACCCAGTTCCCTGGCCGAGGCGATGGCTTCGATAATAGCTGGCCGCTCGACGGATTTTAGGTTCTTGAGTTCGGCCTGAAGCGCAGCATTGCCCGCAGGCGTCATGGGAATTTTTTCCATATTCTTGTCGTCCACGCTGAAATTGTAACGCCCCGCCGCATGGAACCAGCGTCGGGGCGATTTGATGGGTTGGCAAATACCTGACCCAAATGATGCGTGAAATGCAAGAGGTCAAAGAAGACAGTAAGCTGGATTTGCGACTTAACGCCGTTGGATTGGGCGCCGTGGGCACCTGTTACGCTGTCCAAACAGTTTACCGCGCTGCCATTTCCAGGTGGTTGAGGCCATCCAGAGTGTTTCAAGCATATTGCACTACCTCAAACTCGATGCCGTTCTCATCATCGAAATAGAACCGCCTGCCGGGCTCGTAATCTGCATGCGACTTGGGGGTGAAACCTGCTTTGATCACCTTGTCTTCGGTTGCGTCGATGTCTTCGACCAGAACGCCGACATGATTCAGCCCCCCGATGATGTCATAGCTGCTTTCACCCGAGGGTTTGGGATCGCTGGGTGCATAAAGCGCCAGGTAGGTATGTGCGCTACCGACATGCACGGTATAGCCACCCGCGATTGCAGGGCCTTCCCAGCGGGTTTTCCAACCGAAGACGTCCTGCATCCATTTGGCTGAAGCCTGCGGGTCGCGGACGGTGAAATTGGTGTGTTCAAGTGTCGCCATCATGGGATCTCCTATTCAATTTGAGGCTTGTCCCGACTCACCGTAATTACTAAACCTAACTTTAGGTCAAGGAATTTTTTGAGGGCGAGATGGCGATTTCAGAGGGGCTGGCAATAGGCGCTTTGGCCCAGCGCACAGGGCTGGCGGTTTCAGCGATCCGATATTACGAGGCGCAGGGTCTGATCGCCCCATGGCGCAATGCGGGTGGGCAGCGGCGATATCAGCGCGCCGACATAAGACGGTTGAGTTTTGTGATGATAGCGCAGCAATTCGGACTAACCCTGCCCGAAATCCGAGAAGTCCTGTCCGGCTTGCCCGGAAATCGTACACCAACGCCGCAGGATTGGAAAAACATAAGCAAGGATCTGCGGTCGCATCTGGATCAGCGAATCGATACGTTGATGCGCCTACGTGACAATCTGGACGGATGCATTGGCTGTGGGTGCCTTAGTTTGCCCAAATGTGCTCTTTACAATCCTGATGACCGTGCCAAATCCAAGGGAAGTGGCCCCAGATACCTGATGGGTGACACTCCGGACACGTGATCTGCCGCATAGCGGCATAGTTACGCCGTGTTTCGATTGACCTGTGGCTTTCCCAGCATGTAATCAGCCGTGAAACAAAATTGCGCCGACCGTGCGTTAGATGCGCCAATTCGGAAAGTTAGCGAAGGAGCCCGCAATGGCCGAGATTGAACGCGAAGCGATGGAATATGACGTGGTGATCGTGGGCGCCGGCCCCGCGGGACTGTCGGCGGCCATCCGTCTGAAACAGCTGGATGCCGATCTGAACGTCGTCGTTCTGGAAAAGGGCTCAGAGGTGGGTGCGCATATCTTGTCAGGTGCGGTGCTGGACCCGTGCGGCCTGGATGCGCTGATACCGGACTGGAAGGAAAAAGGTGCGCCGCTGAACACGCCGGTCACCGAAGATAACTTCTATATGCTGGGTGAGGCCGGAAAAATCCGCATTCCGAACTTCCCGATGCCGCCGCTGATGAACAACCACGGCAACTATATCGTGTCGATGGGCAATGTCTGCCGCTGGATGGCTGAACAGGCCGAAGAGCTGGGCGTGGAAATCTTCCCCGGCATGGCCTGTTCCGAGCTTGTCTATGGCGACAATGGCGAAGTCAAAGGCGTTGTTGCCGGTGTCTTCGGCCTTGAGGCCGATGGCTCCTACGGCCCGAACACCGAGCCGGGCATGGAGCTGCACGGCAAATATGTCTTCTTGTCCGAAGGTGTGCGCGGGTCGCTGTCCAAGGAAGTGATCGCGAAATACGATCTGCAAGCCGGAAAAGAAGTCCAGAAATACGGCGTCGGCATGAAAGAGATCTGGGAGATCGACCCGGCCAAGCACAAGGAAGGCACCGTCACCCATACGATGGGCTGGCCCCTGGGCAGCAACGCGGGCGGCGGGTCTTTCATCTATCACCTGGAAAACAATCAGGTCTATGTCGGGTTTGTGGTTCACCTGAATTACAAGAACCCGCATCTGTACCCCTATATGGAATTCCAGCGCTTTAAGCATCATCCGATGGTGGCCGAGCTGCTGAAAGGCGGCAAGCGCGTGGCTTATGGCGCTCGTGCGATTACTGAGGGTGGATATCAATCGATGCCCAAGCTGGTCGCGCCAGGCGTGGCGCTGCTGGGCTGTTCGGCGGGCATGGTCAATGTGCCGCGCATCAAGGGCAACCACAACGCGATGCTGTCCGGCAAAGCTGCGGCCGAGGCGGCATTTGATGCCATCAAAGCCGAGCGTTCGGGCGATGAATTGACTGTCTATGAAGCAGATGTTCGCGAAGGTGCCATCGGAAAAGACCTCAAGAAAGTGCGCAATGTCAAACCGATGTGGTCAAAGTGGGGTCTGATGCCCTCGCTGGCGCTGGGCGGTTTGGACATGTGGACAAACACTCTGGGCTTTTCGCTGTTTGGCACTCTGGGCCACGGCAAGAACGACGCGGAATCGACTGAAGAAGCCAGTAAACATAAACCGATCGACTATCCAAAGCCGGATGGCACGCTGTCCTTCGACCGCCTGACCAACGTCTCGTTCGCGATGACGAACCACGAGGAAAGTCAGCCTTGCCATCTAAAACTGTCGGACCCGGCGATTCCGGTCAGTGTCAATCTGCCCGAATTCGACGAACCGGCGCAGCGCTATTGCCCGGCGGGCGTGTATGAGATGGTCGAGGATGAAAATGGTCCGCGATTCGTGATCAACTTTCAGAACTGCGTTCACTGCAAGACCTGCGACATCAAAGATCCCAGCCAGAATATCACCTGGACCACGCCGCAGGGAGGGGATGGTCCGAACTATCCCAATATGTAAGCGAAAAATGGGCAATGGCGGCGTCGTGAAGGCTCTGCCATTGCCTCTTTCTGGTCAAAGCCCTAGCTTATTGCGCAACCGACAATCGCAAGGCAGGAATTTGGTGACTTTTCTCATTCGTCGCACAGCGCTAGCTGTGCTGTTTACCACGTCATTCGCCATTCCGGCTTATGCCGACACTGGGTTCGGTGCGTATCTTGCCGGGCGTCAGGCGATTTTTCAGGACGACTATACGGCGGCTGAGAAATATTTTGCGCAAGCATTGCGCGCAGATCCTCAAAACGACCGGTTGCTGGAGAATGTCGTCGTTGCGCGCTTGTCGCTGGGCGAGGTTAAGCGCGCTTTGCCGATTGCCCAAACCATCGAAGAGTTAGGCCTGCCCAACCAGCCCGCGAAAATGGCGATTGCCGCTAATCTGGTGGCTGAAGGCAAGCTGGATGAACTGCTGGCCCGCGACCCCGAAACGCAAGGCGTCGGGCCGCTGGTTGACGGGTTAATATTGGGCTGGGCCCATATGGGCCAGGGTGCGATGACCAGCGCGCTGGAGCAGTTTGACCAAGTTGCAGCGCAGGAAGGTCTGCGCGAGTTCGCGCTTTACCACAAAGCTTTGGCACTGGCCTCGGTCGGAGACTTTGAAGGTGCCGAGGCAGTCTTTGCGGCCGATAATGGTGTTGTGGCGCGATTTACCCGCCGCGCAGCGCTGGCACGGACCGAGGTTCTGTCGCAGCTGGACCGCAATGAGGATGCGCTGCAGTTTCTGGATGACGTGTTCGAGTCGGGCTCTGATCCCTCGATTGAAGGGTACGAATCGCGTCTGAGCGCTGGCGAAACGCTGCCCTTTACTCATGTCCGCACATCGCAGGACGGTATCGCAGAAGTGTTCTTTTCCGTGGGAGCCGCGCTCAGCAGTGAGGCGGCTGAGAATTACGTCCTGCTTTATGCGCAGGTCGCAGCCTTTCTGCGCCCGGATCACGTGGACGCAATCTTGTTGAGTGCCGAACTTTTGGACGAGTTGGAGCAATACGATCTTGCCGTCGAGGCCTATCGCAAAGTGCCCGCGAGCAGCAGTGACTATCACGCTGCTGAACTGGGCCGGGCCGAGGTGCTTGTCACGGCAGGCAAAACCGATGCGGCGGAAGAAGTCTTGCAGACCCTTGCGACGCAGAGACCGGATCTGCCAAGTGTTCACGTGGCGCTGGCTGATTTGCAAAGACGTGAAGAAAACTATGCTGCGGCTGTCGAAACCTATAGCACAGCGATTGAATTGATTGATGCTGATGGTGGCGGTAACTGGTTCCTGCACTACGCCCGTGGTATCTCGTACGAGCGACTAAAGCAGTGGGACAATGCTGAGGCCGATTTCCGCCGTGCGCTAGAACTTAACCCCGACCAACCGCAGGTCCTGAATTATCTGGGTTATTCGCTTGTAGAACGGCGCGAAAATCTGGACGAAGCGCTTGGCATGATCGAACGCGCCGTCGCCGCGCGCCCTGGTAGCGGCTATATCGTCGACAGCTTGGGATGGGTTCTGTTTCGACTGGGCCGCTATGAAGAGGCGGTCGAGCATATGGAGCGTGCCGTCGAGCTGATGCCGGTAGACCCAGTGGTGAATGATCACCTGGGTGACGTTTACTGGGCCGTGGGCCGCGCACGCGAAGCCGAGTTCCAGTGGAAGCGGGCATTGTCTTTCATTGACCTCGAAGACGCCGATGGTGAGGCCGACCCCGAGCGTATTCGTCGCAAGATCGAGGTCGGGCTGGACGGGGTTCTGATCGAAGAAGGTGCCGCGCCGCTGAAGGTCGCCAATGAAGGCTAAGGCTTTCGCGCCCGCCAAGATCAACCTTACCTTGCACGTCACCGGCCAGCGCGTGGACGGCTATCACCTGTTGGATTCGCTCGTGGTGTTTGCCGATCTGGGCGATACGCTGCATTTCACCGCAGGTGAGGCGCTGTCGATCTCTGTCACTGGCGAACATGCGGCGGGTGTGCCAAGCGATAGTTGTAATCTGGTGT
This sequence comes from Ruegeria sp. CDSA193, assembly GCF_059611885.1. NCBI lineage: Bacteria > Pseudomonadati > Pseudomonadota > Alphaproteobacteria > Rhodobacterales > Roseobacteraceae > Ruegeria > Ruegeria sp. CDSA193. The sequence goes on from NZ_JBXWPN010000005.1 coordinate 118,153, forward strand.
GGAAAGCCGCCGAGGCTGCAGGCTGGACTGGACATATTGACCTGAACAAAGTGCTGCCGCATGGGGGCGGGATCGGCGGCGGTTCTTCCGATGCCGCCGCAACTTTGCGGATGATCGAGGGCCAGGGTGGGCACGTCCCGCCAGAAACAGCACTGCGCCTGGGTGCGGATGTCCCTGTCTGCTTGGCAGCCAGATCAAGCCGTATGCGCGGGATCGGAGAGTGTCTGAACCCGGTCACCCTCCCACATCTACCAGCCTTGCTGGTCAACCCGGGTGTAGAGGTTCCAACGCCTGCGATATTCGCGGCTTTGGAATGCAGGGAAAACCCGCCCATGGCAGAGGATATCCCGGTATTTGAGGGGCCTCAGGATTGTGCCGAATGGCTGGGGAAACAGCGAAACGACCTGGAAGGTCCAACCACATTGCTGGCCCCCGAAGTCGCGCAGGTGCTGGACGCACTAAAGGATACAAAAAAGACGCTGTTGTCGCGCATGTCGGGGTCAGGATCGACCTGTTTCGCGCTGTATCCGACGATGAAAGCTGCCCATTTCGCCGCCTATGAGATTGGAGCAGCCCATCCCGACTGGTGGTGCCGTGCGGTTCAGCTTAACTAAGGCGCGAGACGACGAAATCGGCGAGGTCACTCAGCAGGGTACGGATCTCATGATCGGGTAGGATGGTCAGCGACGCCTTGGCCTTATTGGCCCAGCCAAGCGCATCTTTGCGCGTCGCAGCAAGCGTGCCGTATTTACCCATGAGACCAAGAGCGGTTTCGAGGTCACCGCTCTCTTGACGGCCCCGGCCTATGGTCCGCTGCCAGAAGGCGCGTTCTTCGGGGGTGGCCTGCGCCACCGCCTTGATCACTGGCAGCGTCAGCTTACGCTCGCGAAAGTCGTCGCCGACATTCTTGCCGGTCGCTTTGCTGTCACCCTGATAATCCAGCAGGTCATCAGCGATCTGGAAGGCAATCCCCAGCGCATCGCCATAATCGAAGAGCGCCTTGACCTGGGCCTCTGACGCTTGGGCGATGACCCCGCCCACCTCGGTTGCGGCTGAGAACAAGGCTGCGGTCTTGCCGCGCACAACCTGAAGATAGATGGCCTCATCCGTGCCCAGATCGGTTGCAGCAGTCATCTGTAGCACTTCGCCCTCGGCGATTGTTGCAGACGCATTGGCAAGGATGTCCAGAACCCTAAGAGACCCGGTCTCGACCATAAGCTGGAAGCTGCGTGAGAACAGGTAATCCCCAACCAGAACGCTGGATTTGTTGTCCCAAAGCAGATTCGCTGTTGGCCGTCCGCGCCTTTGTGCGCTTTCGTCGACAACATCGTCATGCAACAGGGTCGCGGTGTGGATGAACTCAACCGTTGCCGCCAGACGCAAATGATGGTCCCCGGCATAGTCGAACAGCCGCGCCGCGGCCAGTGTCAGCATCGGACGCAGGCGCTTGCCGCCCGCTTCGACCAAATGTGCGGTGACTTCGGGAATGCGAGGCGCGTGTTCTGAGGCCATGCGCGTGCGTATCAGGTCATTGACCGCGTCCATTTCACCCGAAAGAATCTCGGCCAGCCGCTCATGCGGTTTTGAGACTGTGCTGATGTTCATCACACTCCTGATACAAGGCTCGACTTCCGCCTCACCTTGCCCTTACATCCATCCCCATGAAAGAACTTTTGCGCAGCACTGATCCGACGATCCTGGCCTTTGCATCCGCCCTACTTCAGGGCGAGGATATAGACTGCTTTCAGATGGACGTAAATATGAGCATCCTAGAAGGCGGCATCGGTATTTTCCCCCGGCGCCTTATGGTGCGGACCGATGATTTGACCCGCGCTGAACGGGTGATGCGCGACAACGAGATCCCGCTGGGCCGATGACGCAATTCACTGACCCAGAGCTAAGTTTGAACGACTTTCTGAATGGGCGCGTTCGGCTTTGGCAGCCCCTGTCCGGCTATCGCGCCGGGGTCGATCCTGTCTTGCTGGCGGCAGCGGTACGGGCCAAGGCTGGGCAATCCGTGCTGGAGCTGGGATGTGGCGCTGGTGCCGCCATCTTGTGCCTGATGGCGCGCGTGCCGGGATTGAACGCCACGGGTGTTGAGCTGCAATCGCCCTATGCCGATCTGGCCACCCGCAACGCGGATCAGAATGCGCAGGCGCTGACAGTGGTGCAGGCCGATCTGAGCAAACTGCCCGCTGAACTGAAACAACAGCAGTTCGATCATGTGATTGCGAATCCGCCCTATTACTTGGCCGGTGCCCACAGCCCTGCGGCGGACTCGGGTCGCGGAATTGCCTTGGGCGAGGATACACCGTTGCGCGATTGGTTCGATTGTGCGGCAAAGCGCCTTGCACCGCGGGGCTATCTGCACATGATCCAAAAGGCCGATCGGTTGCCAGACATGCTGTCAGCCTGTGCGGGGCGGCTTGGCTCAGTCGAGGTTCTGCCCCTGGCCGCGCGGGCAGGTCGGAAGGCTGAATTGGTGGTCTTTAGGGCCAGAAAAGGCGGTCGGTCTGCGTTTCAACTGCATGCCCCGCTGATTTTGCACAAGGGTGTGCGCCACGAAAAAGACGGCGAAAGTTATACCTCTCAGATATTGTCCGTTTTGCGCGACGGTGCTGCGCTGAACGGGTTTTCGGATCAATAGGCGCCAACCAGCCGAATTTGTCAGATTTATTATAGAATCTGTGCGTCTGCAGCGTGACAGGCTGGAAACGATGTGCTCAACTTCCTACGTTATTCAGAGACACCAATGAAGGAGTATCGCCATGAGCGTGAGCGCACATCTGACGGAACTGAAGAAGAAGCACGAAACTCTCGGTCTCGAAGTAGAACAAGCCCAGCGCGCGCCAGGCATCGACGATCTCCATATCGCTCAACTCAAGAAACAGAAGCTAAGGCTTAAGGAAGAGATAGAGCGACTTTCCAGTTAACTTTTAAGGCTGGCGCGCGCGGCTATGGCCGCGCCGCCGGTGACCAGGACGGCTGCGATTGCCAGGCCCCAGGATGGGGCTGCGATGCCGGCAACCACCAAAACGACGGTAGACAACAGGGGCGCTGCATAAGACGCGGTGCCGAGGATTTGAATGTCACCCTGTTTGACCCCAATATCCCAGACATAGAACGCCAATCCGACCGGCCCCAGCCCCAATGCCATGACCGAGGTCCAGCCAAAGGCTGTGTCCGGCCAAACGGTCTCTTCGATGGCTAGATGCAGACCGCCCGATGCGATGGCGGTAAAGACGCAGAACACCGCGACCGAGCTTGTGGGGGTGTCCCCCAGACGGCGGGACAAAACGGAATAGCCCGACCATGTCAGAGCGCACAGCAGCGCCAGCCCGTAACCGGGCAGGTGGCTGGCCTGAAATCCTGCGCCACCACCCCCGGTGATGATCACAGCGGCCCCGGCAAAACCCAGACAGGCCCCGATCAGATGCCCAGCGCGCAGATTCTCGCCCGGCAGGAGGCCGGAGAACAGCACAATCAGCAGTGGCCAGAGATAGGCGATCAGCCCGGCCTCGGCCGCAGGGGCCATGCGCAGAGCCGAGAAGTAGAGTGCGTGATAGCCAAACAACCCGATGGTGCCAAACAGATAGGTGGTCCAACGCACGGTCCGCAACTGCCCCAGCCCGCCATTGGCCCAGGCCCAGACCAACCCCAGCGTCCCCCCGATCGAGAAGCAGATCGTATTCAGCAACAGCGCAGGAACGGGGGCTGAACCGACGGTGAACAGGGCCAGAAGGGACCAGAGTAAAACGGCGACAAAACCGATAGTAGTGGCGCGGTTTCGGGTCATGCGGCTGACAGGTCCTCGACTGGAATGATGTCGAACTCATCGGATATATGTGCGGTCTTTTCAATCTCGGCCAGAAACCAATCCCGAAACGCCGCAATCTGAGGGCGGTTCTCGGCCCCCGAGAGGCACAGGAAGCGAAAGCGCCCCTTTGTTTCGATGGCGGTCTTGAAAGGTGCGACCAGCGTGCCTTCGGTCAGATCTTTCAGGATCATGGCCCGGCGGCCAAGCGCGACGCCAACGCCCGCAACAGCCGCGTCAATTGCGTGATCGGCGTTCGAAAACTCGGCACCATGGGTCGGGGTATGTGCGATGCCCACGGCCCTGAACCAGGCGGGCCAATCACTGGGTGGGGTCAGAAAGCGGATCGAGGCGTCATGGATCAACGGTGCATCCCGCAGGCTTTCCGGCGTGGTGAACTGGCGGGCGAGCTCGGGCGTCATGACCGGCGTCAGCCATTCCCGGCGCACTGGCACGGAATACAGCCCCTTATCCGCACCTTCGCCAAATCGGATGGCCACATCCACATCATCCCGTTCAAGGTCGATGATGCGTAACGTGGCCGAGAATTTCAGATCTATTTCGGGATGTGCGCGGGCAAATTCGTACAGGCGGGGCGCCAGCCATTTGGCCGTCAGGGCAGGGCCCGCTGTGACGGTCAGGCTAGTGTCGTCACCCTGTCTGCTCACGGCGCGCCATGCGGCTTGTAACGTGGCAAATCCATCCGCGGCGCCCGGGGCCAGGGTGCGCCCAGCCTCTGTCAGCTCCACCGCGCGGTTCAGGCGGTGAAACAGAGGGCGGCCCAAATGCTCCTCAAGGGATTTGATCTGAAAGGACAGGGCCGCAGGCGTTACATGCAGCTCTGCCGCGGCTTTGGCAAAAGACATGTGCCGGGCGGCGGCATCAAAGGCACGCAAAGCGGTCAAGGGCGGCAGGTAGTCGCTCATAGTATAGAAATTCTTAACTGAATGTTCAAAAAAGCTCGTTTGCGGCTTTGTCAACTAGAGTTCATATTGCTCATAAGTCAAGGAAAACTGTTTTGAACTGAGAGGCTGCCATGATTGAGATGACAACAAATCCAGCTGCACAATCGGCGATTCTGCGCGCGCATGAGGCGCGGGGCAAAGCGGTTCTGAATGTGTTGAAGTGGATTTTCGGTTCCCGCTGATCGCAGCGCGCGCGGTCTTACGGGATAAAAGAAGGGCCGGTTCTGCTTAGAACCGGCCCGCTTGCATTTTGGCAGCCAACTTAGGCGAAGAACTGAGCACCATTGGCCGAGATGGTCGATCCGTTGATGAATTGCGAGTCTTCAGAGGCCAAGAAAGCAACGCAGCGTGCGATCTCTTCCGGTTCGCCCAGTCGGCCCGCCGGAATCTGGCTGATGATGGAATCACGAACCTTCTCGGGGACAGCCATGACCATTTCGGTTGCGATATAGCCGGGGCAGATAGCGTTGGCGGTGATGCCCGCGCGCGCGCCTTCCTGCGCCAGCGACTTCACGATTCCCAGGTCACCCGCCTTGGTTGCGGCATAGTTCACCTGAGCGAACTGACCCTTTTGACCGTTGATCGAGCTGATGACGATGACACGGCCAAACTTGCGCTCACGCATGCCAGGCCAAACCGGGTGAACGGTGTTGAATACGCCGGTCAGGTTGGTGTCGATCACCTGATGCCACTGCTCGGGTGTCATTTTGTGGAATGGGGCGTCCTTGGTGATGCCGGCATTGGCAACAACGATGTCGATCGGGCCAATCTCGGCTTCGACCTTTTCGATGCCCGCTTTGGATTCGTCATAATCCGCAACGTTCCATTTGTAGGTGGCGATTCCGGTCTCGTCGGTGAAATTCGCGGCGGCTTCGTCGTTCCCCGCGTAGGTGGCTGCAACATTGTACCCTTCGGCCTTAAGCGCCTTGGAAATTGCTGCGCCAATGCCGCGGGAACCGCCGGTGACGAGTGCTGTTCGTGCCATTTAGGAATCCTCCAATTTAAGTCGTCTTGGTAATGCTGTTACTATTCCGAACCAACCAGCGCAACAATATTGCGCAGGCAAGTTGCCGCAGCGCTGGGGTTTTTGGTTTCGCCTCAGGGTAGTGTGAGGCCACGATCTTTACCCAATGCACGGCAATAGTCGATCCAGTCCTTATTTTCGTTCAGCAGAGCCAAATTGCCAAAGCGAACGTGCCATGTCTCGGACAATCGAACCTGCGCGGACTGGATGTGTTTGTAGGGGTTCTTAATGCCTTCCATTGCGGCCTGATCACGAGCTTCCACAACGAATAACGCCGCGCAGGCAAGCGCGGCGTCTGTGGTTGTTTGGTCCTTGTTCCGGCGTGCTCTCAGCTCGGCCAGCTCTGTAAAGATGATGCTGCACTCCGTCAGGCTGGTCGAAAGCGGTTGACGGTTCTGTGCGTCTGCGGCCCCTGCAAAGCAAATCACAAGGGCCGAAATAAGAGTGGGCCGAGAAGGCATTGTTAGATCAGTCGCGCTCGACACATAGGGCAACGCCCATGCCGCCACCGATGCACAGAGTCGCCAGACCTTTTTTCGCGTCCCGCCGCTTCATTTCGAACAACAGAGTGTTCAGAACGCGGCAGCCCGAAGCGCCGATCGGGTGACCGATGGCAATGGCGCCGCCATTGACGTTCACGATGGACGGGTCCCAGCCCATGTCTTTGTTCACGGCACAAGCTTGTGCGGCAAAGGCTTCGTTGGCTTCGATCAGATCCAGATCGTCAACCGACCAGCCCGCCTTTTCCAGCGCCTTGCGCGAGGCATAGATCGGGCCGACGCCCATAATCGACGGGTCCAGACCAGCGGTAGCATAAGATGCAATCCGCGCCAGAGGTTCAATCCCGCGCTTTTCGGCATTTGCCGCCGACATCAGCAGGGTCGCAGCCGCGCCGTCGTTCAGGCCCGAGGCATTGGCGGCGGTGACCGATCCGTCCTTAGCAAAAGCCGGGCGCAGTTTGGCCATGGCTTCCATGGTTGCGCCGTGGCGGATGTATTCGTCTTTGTCCATCACGATGTCACCCTTGCGGGTCTTGATGGTAAAGGGGGTGATCTCATCGGCGAATTTGCCTGCCTTCTGCGCAGCTTCGGCCTTGTTCTGGCTTGCGACGGCGAATTCATCCTGCATATCGCGGCTGATCTGCCACTTTTCAGCAACGTTTTCGGCGGTTTGACCCATGTGATACCCGTTGAACGCATCCCACAGTCCATCGCGGATCATTGTGTCGATATACTTCATGTCGCCCATCTTTTGGCCGGCGCGCAGAGCGGCGGCATGGGGCGACAGGGTCATGTTCTCTTGCCCGCCAGCAGCGACGATATCAGCATCGCCCAGTTGGATATGCTGTGCGCCCAGTGCCACGGCGCGCAGGCCGGATCCGCAGACCTGGTTGATGCCCCAGGCCGCGCTTTCCTGCGGCAGACCGGCGTTGATATGCGCCTGACGCGCCGGGTTCTGACCCTGGGCTGCGGTCAGAACCTGACCCAAAATTGTCTCGCTGACTTCGCCTTTTTCGATTCCGGCGCGTTCGACTACGGCTTCAAGAACGGCTGTGCCCAAATCATGGGCTGCGGTGTTCGCAAACGAACCACCAAAGCTGCCGACGCCTGTACGTGCGGCGGATGCGATAACTACATTGGTCATTATGATCAGTCCTTTACCGACATGGTCCGGCGGAATGTCTGACGGCGCAGGTCGAGAGGTTCCCCCCGCAACAAGAGCGCCCCGTAATCCCCCGCTCAAGTATCACTGCAATAGCGCAATGCTGCATTTGCAGCAACGGGCAGCTTGTCTCAGGACCCAAGGTCCCTGGTTTTTTGGGGTTAACCCGCCGATTTCTGTTCGTTTTCCGTTTTCCAGGGCGCAGAAACCGTAGGTGCGCCGAACAGAAATCCTTGCAGACAATCGACACCATTGGCCACCAAAAACTCAGCATCCGCTTTGGTTTCGACCGATTCGGCCGTGACCAGAATCTCAAATTCCCTTGCAACTGCGATCAGGGCACGAACCAGCGCCTGATTATCCGGGTTTTCACTGATGCCGCGGATGAACTGGCCATCAATCTTGGCGGCATCAAAAAGAAACTCGCGGAAATGGCGGAAGCAGAAATTGCTGGCACCAAAATCATCCAGCGCAAATGCAACGCCACGTGGTTGCAACCGGTCCATGAAATCGACCACGAGTTCCGGCACGGTCATGGCCGAACTTTCGGAAATTTCAAGGATCAGCCTTTCACCGATACTGGCATCTTTTTTCATGAACCGGTCAAGAACACGCGACCAACGTCCATATCCGATCGACCGTGCGGACATATTGATCGACATGCGGATGTCCGGGGTGCGCGCCAATGTGCGCAGGCCCATCTCAAGCGCGATGCAGTCCAATTCGCGGCCAATCGGGGTGTTTTCAAGCTGAGGCATAAATTCGCGTGCCGGGATGACACGACCGGTTTCATCCAGCACCCGGATGAAGCCCTCGTAGAAGGCGATACCATGTGGCGCGTTAGCCTGCATGACCGGTTGAAAGGCCAGTTTGCACTGTTTGTGTTTGACAGCATCCGTAGCCATCTGGATCGTTGAGTTGTCGCGCGACAGCACGGCCGCGTTTAACGGGCTGTCTGATCCTTCGGGTAAATCTGCCAGTTTCCTGTCCCGCATGATCGAAATCGCTTCCCTACCGTCGTCGGTCAGGATCCAATTTCAGGGCAAAGATGTGAATCTGCGGTTAATGGAAATGAAAATGTCAGCGGGCTGCGTCCAGAACACGTCCCAGAGATCTAGCGGCACCAATAACTGCGCCCGTAAATCCCAGCACCATCATGGCCAGTCCAAACGCGATCAGCGTTGCGGTCCCGGCGGCCAGCGCTGTCAGCATTGCGAGAAGCAGTCCTATCAGTCCTAAAACTGTGGAAAATGTTGTCCAACGGGTCATGATAATCTCCGGTCACTCGTAATGCACATCGTTTGGATATGTGCAGGCTGAGCTAATTTTCAAGAAAATCAGCACGTGACAGGCGGATTCAAGCTTGTTTTGCTTCGGATTTGTGCGTTTCGGTCTCAAAATGCTCAAATCCGGGCGTCCCTCGATCCCTGGGGTTGCGCGAGATATGCTTGGCTTTGATCTGCTCCGAGCTATCCCGGCTGCCGTCATGGCTGTAACCGGGTGGGGCAAAGCAATAGGCCAACCGCTGGCGCAATGTTAGCCCCGATTGCGTGGCATCCTGCCAGATTCCGACCCATTCGTGAAAGGCGACGCGCAACGGGTTGAAGGTTCCGATATTGTGAACCAACCCATAGTCGACTTTGTCATCGATCTGCTCTGGCACAAAGGTGCCGAACATTTTGTCCCAGATGATGAACACGCCGGCATAGTTGCAATCCAGATAGCGCGCGTTGCGGCCATGATGGGCGCGGTGGTGGCTGGGGGTGTTCATAACCGCCTCGAACCAGCGGGGCATCTTGCCGATGGCCTCGGTGTGAATCCAGAACTGATAGATCAGGTTCAGACCGCCGACAAACAGAACCATTGCCGGATGAAACCCCAGCAGGATCAGCGGCGCGCGCACGACCATCATGAAGGTGAATGTATAAGTCCAGGTCTGACGCAACGCCGTGGTCAGGTTGTAATGCTGAGAGCTATGATGGTTCACATGGCTGGCCCAGACCCAACGGATGCGATGCCCGAACCGATGCACCCAATAGTAACGCAAATCGTCCAGCAAAAAGCACAGGATAATCACCGGGATCGAGGTGCCCAGGTTCAGCGGAGTAATCTGCCACAACCACATAAAGAACCCGTAGGCGATGAAACCCAGCAGAAACCCCGAGGCAATATTGCCCGCGCCCATGATCAGCGAGGTGACCGCATCCCGCGTTTCATAGCGCCCGCCCCGGCCTTTGAAAGCGATCCAGACGAACTCGGCCAGAATTGCGGCGATAAAGAACGGGACTGCCCATTGCACGGCATCGGGAAAGGAAATCTGGTCGGTCATGCGGGCTCCATCAAGTGTCGCCAGTGGGCGCGTTCGATGTCATCGAGGTGGATGCGGGTTGAGGGGGTTCCGAAATCATGAAACTGAACTTCGAATCCGTCCGGATGCTCGATCCAGTCATAATCCTGCAGGTGGCGGGCCACGGTATCCGCGCCGAACGACCACAAAAGGCCAGAACCGGTTGTGGTTCGGATCAGCGCGGAACGTTGGTCATGCGCTACGGTTACATCTGCGATCACGTCATCGGGGAAATGGCGCGACCATTGCGCACGGGCCAGATCAGGCGTCAGGGCGAACTGCCGCGAACGGCCCGTCAGATGCAGCAGAATAGTAATTCCGCCGATCCCCCCAACGACCAGAACCAACAATATCTCCAGCGGCATGACTTCCTCCTGACCCACAAACTGCAAAGCGGAGGCTTGGCTGTCAAAGGTGGCGTCGCGTAAGCTGAAATTCGACCTGAAGCACCGGTTGGGGATCACGCTACCCGTGCAAAGAGGTCAGTTGGTAATCGTATAGGTCCCCCCGGAATCACCCTTGCCCCTGTTGCGGGTAAAGGTCACCTGGTTCCCTTCTATCGTTACTTTCTGGCAATCCTGCGGGATCTGATTTCCGCCAACAACAAGCGTTCGGCACCAAAAACGTTTGTTCCAGATCCACGCGCCCGAGAATTTGACCTTGTCGCTGGTTTGTCCGGAAATCTTCCCGTCGGGTGAAATAAGCACCCAAGTGCCGCCATCTACCAGTTTTTTACCAGCGACAGCATTCTGAAAATCTTGTTCTTTCCTGATGTCTTTGGCCTCCGCGACCAATGCCGAGCCCAAAATCAGACAGGCAGCAATGGCCAGAGTGAATACGTTCTTCATAAAGAAAGCCTCCTCGTTACAATGACGGGGAGGCTATCATAAATTCAGGACTTCAGGAAAACGACCTTAGCTTTCTTCCGCGACCAGTGCCGCAATGATCGCCTTGGCACTGTCTGAATTCCACTCGGCATCCCCGATCAGGCGGGCGACTTCATTGCCATCGGGGTCAAGAATGACCGTGATTGGCAGGGCAATGACACCGAACTCACGTGCCACAGCCGAGCCCGGATCTTGATGGCGCGGCAGGTTCTCGATGTTGTTTTCCTCGAAAAACTTCTTGATCCCCGCGGGTGAGTTCCGCCCGGTGGCTAAGGTCAGGACTTCGAATTTGTCACCCCCGAATTCCGCCTGCAACTCGGCGATCTGAGGCATTTCCTTGCGGCACGGTGCGCACCATGTGGCCCAAAAGTTCAGCAGAACGTATTTGCCCTGATAGTCGGCAAGCGTTGCGGTGCCACCGTCATCTTCCAACTGAAATTCGACCAAGGTGTGCGGTTTGGGCTCTTTGTGCAGGATCAACCGCTTCAGGGTGCCTTCGCGCAGCGGACCCAGAGTTTCCGCATCTGTGGCCAAAGCCGCGTTTGCACCTAGCGCAAGGGCCATATAAAGGGGGATCAGACGAAATAGGCGCATATCAACTCCGGGTTTTCTTACATGACCGATCAATCTTCGAACCAGATGTGGGGCGGCCGCTTTGCCGCCGGTCCAGACGCGATCATGGAGGCAATCAATGCCTCGATCGGGTTCGATCAGCGGATGGCAGCCCAGGACATTGCAGGCTCGCGCGCCCATGCCGCCATGTTGGCTGCCACGGGCGTTATAACTGATAGTGATGCTGAAGCTATTCGGGAAGGGCTGCTCACCGTATTGTCAGAAATTCAGAGCGGGGCGTTCCAGTTCTCGACCGCGCTGGAAGACATCCACATGAATGTCGAGGCACGGCTGAAAGAGGTCATTGGCGAACCTGCAGGCCGTTTGCACACAGGCCGGTCGCGCAATGACCAGGTGGCGACCGATTTCAAATTGTGGGTGCGTGATCAATTCGATGCCGCCGATGCCGGTCTGCTGGCCCTAATCCGCGCGCTTTTGGCGCAGGCAGAGGCCGGGGCGGACTGGGTCATGCCGGGCTTTACGCATCTGCAAACCGCCCAGCCTGTGACCTGGGGTCATCACATGATGGCTTATGTCGAAATGTTCGGGCGAGATCTGTCCCGCGTCCGCGATGCCCGCGCGCGGATGAACGAATCCCCACTGGGGGCTGCCGCGCTGGCTGGAACCTCGTTCCCTATTGATCGGGTCATGACCGCCGAGGCGCTGGGCTTTGACCGTCCCGCTGCCAATTCGCTGGACGCCGTCAGTGACCGCGATTTTGCGCTGGAATTTCTGTCAACTGCTTCGATCTGCGCAATGCACCTGTCGCGCTTTGCCGAAGAACTGGTGATCTGGTCTTCTGCCCAGTTCCGCTTTGTCACCCTGTCTGACCGTTTTTCGACTGGCTCGTCTATCATGCCGCAAAAGAAGAACCCGGATGCGGCAGAACTGATCCGTGCCAAGGTCGGGCGCATTTATGGCGCCAACACCGCGCTGATGATGGTGATGAAGGGCTTGCCGCTGGCCTATTCCAAGGACATGCAGGAAGACAAGGAACAGGTTTTTGACGCTGCCGATAACTGGATGCTGGCACTGGCAGCGATGGAAGGCATGGTCAAGGATATGACCGCCAACCGCGAAAGCCTGGCTGCGGCTGCAGGGTCGGGTTTTTCGACCGCGACTGATCTGGCCGACTGGCTGGTGCGCGTTCTGGGCCTGCCGTTCCGCGATGCCCATCACGTCACCGGATCGCTGGTTGCGATGGCCGAGAGCAAGGGCTGCGATCTGCCGGACCTGACGCTTGCGGATATGCAAACAGTGCATGCGGAGATCACCGATGACGTCTTTTCTGTCCTTACGGTGCAAAATTCGGTAAACTCGCGCCAGTCTTACGGCGGCACGGCACCGGATCAGGTGCGGGCTCAGGTCAAGCGATGGAAGGCGTTGGTGTAATGCGAATTCTGACTGCGGCTCTGTTGGTGCTGGCAGGGGTAACCCTGGCCGGATGCGGTGCGGATGGCGAACCGATCCAACCAACGATGAGCGCCAATATCGGCGTCGGCACCAGCGGCGCCTATGTCGGGGGCGGCGTTGGCCTGCAACGCGGCCCCCTGAGCGTTTTTCTCGGGCGGTAGTGTTTCCCGAGTTGCAGTTTCAGCACTCAGTTCCCATTTCAGACCGATCAATGGCGCTCGGCCGTAAACCTTGGAAAAAGAAATGAATATGAAGATTTTAGGCCTGTTCTTTGGCTTCGCCATTCTTGCGGCTTGCGACCCATCCTATAAACCGCGACCCGATCCCGAACCCCAATCCGGCGGATCTGGAATTTCGATATCCGGTTATGGGCGGGTCGGCGTTTCGCATATTGAATGACGCGACACCCCTGTTTGCGTAGAATCCATTGATCCGCCGGGGCATTTTGGTCTAAGCGCGTCTTTATGGATCACTTTCTTTACCGCGACGGCGCGCTTTACGCCGAGGATGTCCCGATCTCCGAAATCGCAGCTGCGGTTGGGACACCCTTTTACGTCTATTCGACGGCGACGCTGCTGCGTCATTTCCAGCTGTTCGATGAGGCGTTGGACGGGACCGACCACCTCGTATGTTATGCGATGAAGGCCGCCAGCAATCAGGCGATCCTGAAGACGCTGGCCGAGGCAGGCGCGGGGATGGACGTTGTTTCGGGTGGGGAATACCTGCGGGCCAAAGCTGCCGGAGTGCCCGGCGATAAGATCGTGTTTTCGGGCGTTGGCAAAACAGCCGAAGAAATTCGCACCGCTCTGACCGGTGGCATTCGTCAGTTCAACGTGGAATCCGAACCCGAGATGGAGGTGATCAACGCCGTTGCGCTTGATTTGGGCGTCGTTGCTCCGATCACCGTTAGGGTAAATCCGGATGTGGACGCCAAGACCCACGCCAAAATCGCCACCGGAAAATCCGAGAATAAATTCGGCATTCCGATCGCCCGCGCGTCAGAAGTCTATGCCCATGCTGCCAGCCTGCCCGGGCTGGAGGTCATTGGCATCGACGTCCATATCGGCTCGCAACTGACCGAGCTGGAGCCTTTTGCATTGGCCTATCAGAAGGTTGCTGAGCTGACTGAGACGCTGCGCAATGAGGGTCACAATATTCGCCGCCTTGATCTGGGTGGGGGGCTGGGCATTCCCTATGCGCGCTCGAACGACGCGCCGCCGCTGCCTTTGGAATACGGTGCTCTGATCAAAGACACTCTGGGTCATCTGGGATGCGAAATCGAAATAGAGCCGGGCCGCCTAATTGCCGGTAATGCTGGTTTGATGGTCAGCAAAGTGATTTATGTGAAATCCGGCGAGGGCCGGGATTTCCTGATCCTCGACGGTGCCATGAACGACCTGATCCGCCCGGCCATGTACGAAGCCTATCACGATATCGTACCGGTGATCGAACCCGTGCCGGGCACGGAACAGCAACCCTATGATATCGTCGGTCCGGTTTGCGAAAGCGGCGATACATTTGCCAAGCAACGGCAGATGCCGCCACTGGGTGCTGGTGATCTGGTCGCCTTTCGCAGCGCAGGGGCCTATGGCGCGGTCATGTCCAGCGAATACAACACGCGGCCCCTGATACCCGAAGTTCTGGTGCACGGAGATCAATTTGCCGTAATTCGTGAACGTCCGAGCTTTGACGAAATCATAAACCGCGATACCATACCCGAGTGGCTCTGACGCAATAGACGCGCGGGCCGCTGAACGGAGGCCCGACTTGACCGCAAGAGAAACCTTGCCGATCCCCAGATTGTCTTTGCTGCTAACGCAGGTGGGGATGCTAAGCGAGCAAGTTTGGCGGTCTTTCTGGCCGTTTTTCTCAATTTCCATGGCGCTGTTGGCCGCGCTGATGCTCGGACTGCAGGACCATGTCGGGGTGGAAACCGTTTGGGTCGCGGGGTCGGCGGCGTTGTTTGGGCTGTTGGTTGCACTGATCCACGGCGCGCGGCGGTTCCGTATCCCGACACGAAACGAAGCGTTGATCCGGATGGATGAGACCCTGCCAGGGCGTCCTATCCAGGCTCTGATGGATGAACAGGCCATCGGCGCGATGGATGCTGATTCTGTGGCCCTGTGGCGGGCTCATCAGGCGCGTATGGCGGAACGTGCCGCACAGGCTGCGCCGGTAAAGCCCGATCTCCGACTGGCCGACCGCGACCCCTATGCTCTGCGGTTCATAGCTTTGCTGGCGCTGGTGATTGCCGTGCTTTTCGGCTCTTTCTGGCGCATAGGATCCGTGACAGAGATGACACCGGGTGCAGCTGTTGCCGGTCAGGGACCAAGTTGGGAAGGCTGGGTCGAGCCGCCACGCTATACCGGCTTGCCAACGCTCTATCTGGCGGATCAATCCGACCCGACACTTTCGGTCCCGCAAGGCAGCCGCATCACATTGCGATTCTACGGCGAGGTCGGTGCGCACAGCTTGACCGAAACCTCGACACCGCTGGGCACGGAAGCGGTCACCGACCCTGAACAGGAATTTGTTGTCGAACGTTCGGGCCAAATGACGATAGACGGGCCTTCCGGGCGCGATTGGGCGTTGGAAGTGATCGCAGATACGTCTCCACGGATCACCGTGTCGGACGTTGCCAAATCCGAAGCAGGCGGCCAGATGAAACTGCCCTTTGCGGCCAAAGATGATTACGGTGTGATAGCAGGCTCTGCCCTGATCGAACTGGATCTGGATGCAATTGATCGCCGCTATGGTCTGATGGCGATTCCAGAACCGCGTGAGGTGATCGAGGTTGAGTTACCGATGCCCATTACAGGCGACCGGGCCGATTTCACCGAGAATCTGATCGAGGATTTCTCACAACATCCCTGGGCGCATCTGCCAGTAAAGATCACTTTGATGGCGCGTGATGCTGCCGATCAGCAAGGGCAGTCTGAACCCTATACAACAGCACTTCCGGCGCGTCGGTTCTTTGATCCGCTGGCGGCTGCGATCGTTGAACAGCGGCGCGATCTGCTGTGGTCACGGGACAACGCGAAACGGGTATCTCAGATTCTGCGGGCGGTATCGTATCTGCCCGAGGACCTGTTCCGCTCGGATACGGCCTATTTACGCCTGCGGGTGACACTTCGGCGGCTTGAGACATTTACCGAATACGGGTTGAAGCCGACGCAGCAGGAAGAAATCGCGGCCTCACTATGGAAGCTGGCCGTATTGATCGAGGACGGTACGCTTGCCGACGCTCTTGAGCGGATGCGCCGGGCGCAGGAGCGCCTGACGGAGGCGATGCAGAACGGGGCAAGCGACGAAGAGATCGCTGAGCTGATGCAAGAGCTGCGCGAGGCCACCCAGGACTATCTGCAACAGTTACAGCGGTTGGCAGAGCAGAACGGCGAAGAAGGTCAGCAGGGGCAAGACGGTGAATCCTTGCAAATGACGCAGGATGATCTGCAACGGATGATGGATCGAATTCAGGATCTGATGGAGCAGGGCCGTATGGCCGAGGCGCAGCAGGCGCTGGAGGAATTCCAGCAGATGATGGAGAACATGCGCGTCACGCAAGGCCAGGGTCAAGGTCAGCAGTCCGAAGGCCAACAGGCGATGGAGGGTTTGGCAGAGACATTGCGCGATCAACAGGGGCTGAGCGATCAGGCTTTCCGCGATCTGCAAGAGCAGTTCAATCCCGGTGCGCAGACTGGTGAAAACCAGGGCAATCAGGGCCGCAATGGCGGTCAGGGCCGTGGTCAGAGCCACGAAGGCCAGGGCGGACAGGGGCAGGGTTCGGACCAGGCTGATGAAGGTCAGCAGGGTCAGGGTTCGCTGGCCGATCGTCAACAGGCCCTGCGCGATGAGCTGGGCCGCCAGCAACAAAACTTGCCCGGTGCCGGTACCCCGGAAGGCGAAGCCGCCCGTGATGCGCTTGGGCGCGCTGGCCGCGCCATGAATGAGGCTGAGCAGGCTCTGCGGAATGACGAGCTGGCTGATGCTATCGACAACCAGTCCGAAGCGATGGATGCGCTGCGGGAAGGGATGCGCTCGTTAGGTGAGGCCTTGGCCCAGAACCAGCAGAATCAACCAGGTCAAGGCAGCCAAGAAGGCGATATGCAGGCCAACAACCGCGATCCACTGGGCCGCAACCCTGGGGCAAACGGGTCGATGTCAACCGATGAGAGCCTGCTGCAGGGTGAGGACGTTTATCGCCGTGCGCGCGAGTTGCTGGACGAAATTCGCCGCCGGACCGGTGAATCCGAACGTCCCGAGATTGAATTGGAATATCTCAAGCGCCTGCTTGAACGGTTCTGATCAGTTCTGGGAAGCGCCAGCCTGAGTATCCAGCCAAAGCCGGGCTTGATCCACCAAAGACACATAAGGTTTGAGAACTGCATCCGCCTGAGGAACAGCCTCACTGATTTGCGGAGCATTGCCGTAGATCAGGAACAGGATCACACCAAGTATCAAGATCAGAGCGAACCCACGCAGAAAGCCGCCGGATTTGCGGGGCGCAGGCGCTGATACCTCGGGCGCATCTGCAGAGGCGTCGCCGCGGAATCCGGAATTGATCGTCTCGACATCGGGCAGGGCGTCACCTTGCCCGGAATCTTTAGCGGTTTCTGTAGCTGTCAGTTCCTTGACCGCCTGTTCGGGGTCTGGTTCCGGCTCGGAAGGTGGATCAAGGGCAAGATCAGGCTGGCTTTCAAGACTGCTGCCTTCCTGGGCCCGCAATTCGGCTTCGCGTGCGGCTTCTTCCTTCAGAATATCGGCGACCGAAGGATCTACACTGCTGACCGGCGCACCATCCTTTGGTGGGGCTTCGGGCTCGGTCTGGTCGGCGGTTTCTGGCTCCGCCGGTGGAACTGCCTTATCCTCGGCAGTCGTTTCATCTGCAGGTTGCTCAACGGTTGGATCCGCCGGATGTTTGGCCTGGAACCACGTTTTCTCGCAATTCGAACACTGAACATCGCGGCCTTCCTCTGGAATGACCTCGTCTGGCACCTCGTATTGGGCACTGCAGTTGGGACAAGTAAGACGCATGCTGCCTCCGGGCCGGGGGTTGGCCTGATAATAGTTTTTTTAAGAATGATATTCCGTTAGAACCAAACAGCAAAGCGCGTTTTCGGTTTCGCGGGCCAAGTGTCACCATTTGGACCCGGTACGGGCATTGAAACCTGAACCGCGCTGGGGCAAGAAGAGCGGCACAAAAATTGGGGGCCCCCGTGATCGAGCTGGACCATGTCAGCTACACCTATGGTGGAGGTGAATTGCTGAGCGACGTATCGCTTAAGCTTCAACCGGGGTCGTTTCATTTCCTGACCGGGCCGTCCGGTGCTGGCAAAACAACCCTGTTAAAGCTCTGCTATGGCGCATTACTGCCCACATCGGGAAGGCTGAGCGTGTTCGATCAGGATATCGCCCGCCTTAACCGCGATCAGATGGCCCTGATGCGCCGCCGGATAGGTGTGGTGCATCAGGATTGCCGATTTCTGGATCACATGACTTTGGCCGAGAATGTCGCTTTGCCGTTGATGGTATCCGGTAAGGCGGAAATTGCCGAGCAAACAGATCTGTCAGATCTGTTAAACTGGGTCGGGCTGGGTGCGCGTCTTGACGCGCTGCCACCAGAGCTGTCAGGCGGTGAACGCCAGCGTGCGGCGCTGGCCCGTGCGGTGATGCTGTCGCCGGATGTCGTGCTGGCCGATGAGCCGACGGGCAATGTGGATTGGGAAATGTCTCAGCGCCTTTTGCGCCTGCTGGTCGAGTTGAACAAGATGGGCAAGACAGTCTTGATTGCGACCCATGATCTTAGCCTGATCCGTGCGGCGAAAAGCCAGGTGCAGGCGCGTGTTTTGCGCATCTCGCAGCGCCAAATTCAACTGGCGGGGGCGGATCTATGAACGTGGAAACTTTCCGCAACCTGTTGAAACGTGATGGTCGTGCCGACCGAGTTGTTCCGCCCACTGGCTATACTGCACATCTCACACTGTTCGTGTCCGGTGCGATGGGCTTTCTTGCGGTGTTCGCGCTGGCTCTGTCATTGGCGTCGGGGCGAGTGGCAGACCGCTGGGCAAGCGAACTTGCCGGCGCTGCCACGGTGCGGATCAATGCCCCGGCCGACCAGATGGCCGCCCAGACTGAAACCGCGCTGACGGTGTTGTCGCAAACACCCGGTGTCGCCTCTGCCCGGGCGTTGACCATCGAGGAGCAGATTGCGCTGTTGTCGCCCTGGTTTGGCCCGGATTTGCCACTGGACACGCTGCCCGTGCCGAAGCTGATCGAAATTGTCGAAGGTGAGCCAGGTCTGGATGCAGCAGGATTGCGCCTGCGTCTTGGGGCCGAGGTGCCCGGAGCCGTTCTGGACGACCACTCGCGCTGGCGCGAACCTTTGGTTGATGCGGCCCGCTCGCTCCGGAGGCTTGGCTGGGTCTCAATCCTTCTGATTGGCGGAGCGACCGCCGCCATGATCACATTGGCGGCCAATGCGTCGCTGGCAGCCAACGCGCAGATTATCGAAGTGCTGCGTCTTGTCGGGGCCCGGGATCGATTTATTGCCAATGCGTTTGTTCGCCGCTTCACCTACCGCGCATTTTTTGGTGCGATGGTTGGTGTGCTGTTCGGAATGACAGGTGTGTTGTTGCTGCCCGAGGCATCGTCGGACGAGGGCGGCTTTCTGACGGGCCTGGGCTTTCAGGGGGCAGGGTGGCTGTTGCCAGCCCTCATCCCGGTACTGGGTGCTGCGGTGGCCTTTCTAGCCACATGGACTGCGGCAAACCGCAAATTGAAGGAGCTTTCGTAATGGCCACTCCAATTCAATGGATCCGCTCACTGGTCTTCATGATCGTGATCTACATGTGGATGCTGGTCCTTGGCCTCGTGTTTGCTCCTTACGCCATGTTTGCAAAGCGCGGAGCGTTACATGCATGCAAGACCTATGCGCGCACAACCATGTGGCTGGCGCGTTGGATGGTTGGTATTCGATGCGAAGTTCGCGGGACTGTGCCAGTGGACGAGGTGGTCATCGGGGCCAAACACCAGTCTTTCCTCGATATCATCATGATCTTTAGTGCGATTCCTCATGGCAAGTTCATTATGAAGCGCGAATTACTGTGGACGCCAGTCATTGGGCTTTACGCCAGCCGCCTGGGGTGCATCCCGGTCAATCGCGGCAAGAAGGGCGCTGCTGTGGCCAAGATGGTCCAGGATGTGGCAAAGGAATTTACAGAACCTGGCCAGTTGGTGATCTATCCGCAGGGCACCCGTGTCGCGCCAGGCGTTCACAAACCGTATAAGGTTGGAACTGCCGTCCTTTACGAAGGCTTGGGAATCCCTTGCGTACCTGTTGCAACAAATGCCGGAGTGTTCTGGCCCCGAAGCGGCGTGATGCGCAAACCCGGCCTTGCGATCGTCGACTTCCTTGATCCGATAGAACCCGGCATCGAACGTGCGCGCTTTCTGGACCGATTGGAAGATGTGATCGAGACGCGCTCGAACGCTTTGATGACAGAAGTGGGGTTTGATCCTGATGCAGTTCATTGACGATATCGAAACGCTCGAGGGACATTACGGCGCACCGGGCGCCCCATCATTGCGTAAAGTAGCGCACCGGTTGACGCCTCTGTACCGGCAATGGGTCATGGCTTCGCGGCTATGCGTACTCAGTACGGTTGGGCCCGAAGGGGTCGATGGCAGCCCACGTGGCGATGATGGTTCGGTGGTTCTGGAACTGGATCCAAAGACATTGGCGATGCCCGACTGGCGCGGAAACAACCGGCTGGATAGCTTGCGCAATATCGTGCGCGATCCGCGTGTGTCCTTGATGTTCATGGTCCCAGGGTCGAACAATGTTGTGCGCGTCAACGGGTCGGCCCGACTGACAGCGGACCAAGACCTTCGAACCCGGTTCGAAAAACAAGGCAGGCTTCCGGCCACCGTGATCGTCATCGACATTACCGAGGTCTACACTCAGTGTGCCCGTGCGCTGATGCGTGCGCGGACTTGGAGCAGCGGGGACGAAGCCGCCATATTGCCGACAATGGGTGAAATCCTGGCCGAAGCGTCAGACGGCGAGGAAGGTGGCACGCAATATGATGAGGCCTGGGGGCAACGCGCCGCAAAAACGATGTGGTAGCCTGTTTACTTATCAAGGTTTGGTCAAAGAATCGTCACACGGGTAGGTAAGTAGAGAACCGTGAGGCAAATACAGGTTACAGGAGCCGTCAATGGAGCAGCTTAGTTCAGTTTGGGATTCTTTCCTGAACCACGCCCGCTATGTGTTTACGTCTCCTTTGGATCCCACGAACCGGATTTTCTATGTTTATGTTGGCAGTTCTCTGCTGATTGCCTTCGCCATCTATGCCGTGAAGCGCAGAAACGCGTCACATGTCGACGGTGAGAGCAGCTTTCTGGGGTTTCTGTTTCCCCGCAAGGTCTGGGACCACCCTTCGGCATGGCTCGATATCCGCTATTTCTTTTTCCACAAACTGATCGGGCATTTTCTGATATTGGGTCTGCTCGCCGGATCAGCTGCCTTGTCCTATCAATGGGCAAGCGGTGGGCTTGACCCCAATAACTCACCCCGGGCAGAGCCCTTGGTTGGCTGGTTGGGGGCTTTGGCTACCTTCACCTACATGCTCATTCTATTCCTGATTATGGATTTCATCGGCTACGCAGCCCATTACCTGCAGCACAAGGTCCCGCTGTTGTGGCAATTTCACAAAGTTCATCACAGCGCCGAGGTGATGCACCCGTTGTCGAATTTTCGCGAACATCCGATAGACAATATCCTCTACAATGTTGCGATTGGGTTTGGTGCCGGCGCAGTAACCGGGTTTGCGTTTCGACTGTTAGGGTACCAGCCGAACATGCCGGCATTGCTGGGCGTGCCGGTGCTGATGTTCTTGTTCAATGTCGGAGGTTATAATCTGCGACATTCCCATATCTGGTTGCGTTGGCCGGGTGTGTGGTCGAAAGTTTTTCCCTCGCCTGCGCATCACCACGTGCATCACAGTTGCCACCCGGACCATCTGGACAAAAACTTCGCCTTCATGTTTCCGTTCTGGGATGTGTTGTTCGGCACCTACATCATGCCTGAGGATAACAGGGACGTGAAATTCGGCGTGACCGAGAAGGACAAGGGTCACGAGATGGACACCTGCATGAAGCTCTATTTCCTGCCGTTCAGAGATGCGTGGCGTATTCTGAACAAGAAACGGCGGCCATCGTCTTACCAAGCGCCCGATGCAGATGCCGCCAGTCGCCATTCGGTCAAATAGCGAGCATCTGCGGTGGTTGCCGGCCTGACGTGATCCGCTGATCGCCTGTGCCCGGCAACGCCTTGGCGGTGGTTTCGGCTGGGCATAGTGACGCAAACGCCCTCAAGCCGCGGCGGCTCCGATCTTGGCGATCTTGCTGACCCAGCGGTCCACGTGACCCGGTTTGGGATAACTTGCCCCGGCAAAATAGGTGAACCGGGTCGGCTTGAAGCCAACAAATCCCAATATCTGATCGCGTACCTGGCGGATCAGGGCCTGGCGATAGATCAGGCGCATGAACCAACCCGGCGTATCTGATGTCAGAATGACGCGCGCGGTGCGTCCGCTCAGCATCGGGGCGGGCAATCCAATCTTCGTGGTGTTTCGCGTGTCAAAGGTGCGTCCGGGGATGAACATCCGGTCGATCAGACCTTTGAGCTTTGCGGGCAATCCGCCCCACCACATTGGCGTGGTCAAGACCAGGTGCTCGCTCCATTCGAAATCTTGCAATACCTGCTCAAGAACCGGTTCTAGCGGTTTGAAATCGTGATAGTTGCCCTGACCAAAATCAAAGTCGAATTGCATCTCGCTTAGATGGACCAGACGCACGTCATGTCCCTTGCCTCGGGCGGCGTCGGCATAAGTTTCGGCAAAGGTCCGTGACAGGCTGCTATCGGCGGGGTGTCCGTCGAGGACAAGTATTTTCTTCGGTTGCATGGGGCTCTCCTGAAAATGACCGTGGTCACTTATAGAATCGAAAAGTGACCGCGGTCAATAAAAATTTGACCATGGTCAAAAAACATGCGAGCTAACCATATGCAAAAACCACCCCAGAAACGAACTCTCAAAACTCGGGCCCGGCTTTTGGCGGCTGCCGAGGCACTCATTGAAAACAGCGGATACGAAGCGCTGAGGGTAGAAGAGGTCGTCCAGAGCGCTGGCGTCGCCAAAGGGACGTTCTTCGCGCATTTTCGCGACAAGGATGCCTTGATGGAGCTTCTGATCGCAGATCGGCTGAATGCCTGCCTCGATCAGGCCGAGGCTGGGACCGCGCCCAAATCGGTGAATGATATCATGACCGCCCTGCAGCCGGTTCACAGCTTCATGACATCCGAACGGTATGTCTTTGACTTGTTGATAAGATATTCGGGGGCGGCGGCTATCGCCGATATCGGACCGATCGCATATTGCTTTGAGCGCTACTTTCGTGTGGTGATGATGTGGCTTGACGCCGCGGATGTCCGGCAGGACATTCCGACCGAGCTGTTGGCCGAAGGTGTTCAGGCCTTTGCCATTCAGGCCATGTCCCTGAAGTTCTGCGCCTTGCACGCCTCGACCGGTTTTACCGACCGGTTGAGGGTCTATCTGGATGCATGGTTGACCCCGGCGACCTAGTCACCGGGGTCCTTTTGTTAGCTGTGAATTGGCCCGTCACCGCAGGCCAGGGCCGCCTCACGCACCGCTTCGGAATATGTCGGATGCGCGTGACAGGTCAGCGCCAGATCTTCGGCCGAGGCGCCGAATTCCATCGCCACGCAGACCTCGTGAATCAAATCACCCGCAGCCGGGCCAATGATATGCGCGCCCAGAATGCGGTCGGTTTCCTTGTCTGCCAGAATCTTGACGAAACCATCCGAGGCAAAGTTCGCCTTGGCGCGGCCATTGCCCATGAACATGAACTTTCCGACCTTATAGGCACGGCCCTGTTCCTTGAGCGTCGCCTCGGTCTCGCCGACATTGGCGACCTCGGGCCAGGTGTAGATCACGCCCGGAATGACGCCATAGTTCACATGCCCATGCTTGCCCGCAATCTGTTCGGCAGCGGCCATGCCTTCGTCTTCGGCCTTATGCGCCAGCATCGGGCCTTCGGTCACGTCGCCGATGGCGTAGATGCCGGGGACGTTGGTCTGCCAATCGGCGCCTACCTTGATCTGACCGCGGGGTGTCATTTCAACACCCAAAGCGTCCAGCCCCAAACCATCCGAGAACGGTTTGCGCCCAGTAGCGACAAGGACGGTATCGGCGTCAATCACATGCTCGCTGTCATCCTTCAGCAGCTTATAAGTCACCTTGGCCTTGGTCTTGGTGGCTTCGGTCTTTTGCACCGCAGCACCCATGACAAAGTTCAGGCCCTGTTTCTTGAGGATGCGCTGGAAGGTTTTCTGAACCTCAGGGTCCATGCCCGGGGTGATTTCCTTGAGGAATTCGATCACCGTGACTTCGGAACCCAGACGGCTGTAGACCGAGCCCAGTTCAAGCCCGATCACACCTGCGCCGATGACGACCATCTTTTTCGGAATCTTGCCCAGCGCCAGCGCGCCGGTTGAGGTCACGACGACCTTTTCATCCACTTCGACACCAGGCAGCGCGGAAGGCTCGGACCCGGACGCGATGATGATGTTCTTGGCCTCGTGAACCTCATCACCGACCTTGACCTGACCGGCAGCAGGGATCGAGCCCCAGCCTTTCAGCCAGTCGATCTTGTTCTTCTTGAACAGAAACTCGATGCCCTTGGTGTTGCCGTCAATGACTTCGTCCTTATAGGCCTGCATCTGCTTCCAATCGACCGACGGGCTTTTGCCCTTGAGGCCCATCTTGGCAAAGTTATGCTCGGCCTCGTGCAGCTGATGGCTGGCATGCAACAGCGCCTTGGACGGAATGCAGCCCACGTTGAGGCAAGTGCCGCCCAGCGTCTCACGCCCTTCGACCACGGCGGTTTTCAACCCCAGCTGCGCGCAGCGGATGGCGCAGACATAGCCGCCGGGGCCTGCTCCGATTACGATGACGTCATAGTTTGCCATTTGTCCGGTCCTTGTATTTGGTGGGGTCGGATGCGCTTGTCTGCGCAATGCACCCCCATTGAATAATCTATGCGGCAGCTCGAATCAAAACACAGCTGCCAACAGCATTGCAGTGGTCGCCAGCAGCCCGATCATCCAGATCACCGTACGCCATGGTGTCCAGCCAAATGCATAGGCCGGAACATAGGAAGCGCGTGCGATCAGGTAGACCCAACTACAGGCGGCAGTAAAAGCGCTGGATTGCCCCGAGGCCGTAATGACCAAAGATGCGATAGCGAACAAAACCAACCCTTCGGAATGGTTGCTAAGCGCCCGGTGCAGTCGTCCCATTGCAGCAGGTTTGTCAAACGGGGTATCACGTGGCCCCAACGCGTGCAGCACATCGACCTTGCCGTGGCCAGAGATCAAATAGGCGACAAATTGAGCGACCCAAAGAAGGGCTGCCAGCGACAAGACGGTCAATTCCGTGGTCATTCAGCTTGTTTCCTCGCACTAGGAACGGATGCGATAAATCGGTTTAAACTGGCGTCAGAAGCTTCACCTGAATATGCGCGATCCCGCCGCGTTCGTGATGCATGGCCAATTCCTCGGAATCAAAGAAACTCAGGGCCTTTTCAAGATCAACCACCTCAAACATTGCAACCGCATGATCACGCTGATCGGGGTCTTTCCAGATGTGGAGGTCGCGGATACCCGCGGCCTCCCGCATTGGCTTGTCTTCGCGAAACACTTTCAGCCAGACATCGAAATCGGCAACGTCAGCCTGCCAGAGTACATGAGTTGCCATGGTCATAGATCCATCAGCAGACGACGTGGGTCTTCCAGCGCCTCTTTCACGCGCACTAGGAAGGTCACAGCACCTTTGCCGTCCACGATCCGGTGGTCATAGGACAGAGCCAGATACATCATCGGGCGGATCTTGACCTCACCGTTGATGGCCATCGGACGGTCCTGAATCTTGTGCATACCAAGAATACCCGACTGCGGCGGGTTCAGGATCGGCGAGGACATCAGCGAGCCATAGACGCCGCCGTTCGAAATGGTGAAGGTGCCGCCCTGCATCTCTTCCATGCTCAGCTTGCCGTCACGGGCGCGCCTGCCCTTTTCGGCGATTGCCTTTTCGATCGCGGCAAATGACATCGAATCTGCATCACGGATGACCGGAACAACAAGACCGGTCGGCGTGCCTGCGGCGACACCCATATGCACAAAGTTCTTATAGACAATGTCGGTGCCATCAATCTCGGCATTCACTTCGGGCACTTCTTTCAGTGCATGACAGCAGGCCTTGGTGAAGAAGGACATAAAGCCCAGACGGACGCCGTGCTTCTTCTCGAACTGGTCTTTGTACTGGTTGCGCAGGGCCATCACCTCGGTCATGTCCACCTCGTTATAGGTGGTCAGCATGGCGGCGGTGTTCTGGCTGTCTTTCAGGCGTTTGGCGATGGTCTGGCGCAGGCGTGTCATGCGCACACGTTCCTCGCGGCTGGCATCCTGTGCAGCAACGGGTGCGCGTGGTGCCTGGGTCGCAGGTGCGGGTGCCGCGACAGCGGGCGCTGGGGCCGCGACTGCCTTGGCCACATCTTCCTTCATGATACGTCCGTCGCGTCCAGTTCCCGTGACCTGATCGGCGGACAGGCCAGCCTGGGCCATGGCTTTTTCGGCCGAGGGTGCATTGGCCACATCTTTGCCGCCAACGGAATCACTTCCGCTTGCAGGTGCAACCGCTGCCGGAGCGGCTACTGCCCCTGCTGCTGAACCCGAGATCACCGCCAGCTTGGCTGCGGCATCTACGGTTGCGCCTTCAGGGGCAACGATTTCTGCCAGAACACCCGCCGCAGGGGCGGGAACCTCGACCGAGACCTTGTCGGTTTCCAGCTCACACAGCATCTCGTCCTGTGCGACGCTGTCACCGACCTGTTTGAACCAGGTCGAGACCGTCGCTTCGGTCACGGATTCGCCCAGCGTGGGCACCATCACATCAACGCTGCCGCCCGAGGCTGCCGGTGCTGCGGCAGGCGCAGGTGCGGCGGCTGGGGCCGGGGCGGCACCTTCTCCGGCGACGATTGTCGCCAGCAGGGCATCAACACCAACGGTTTCGCCTTCGGCGGCGACAACCTCACCCATCACGCCAGCGGCGGGCGAGGGGACCTCGACCGTGACCTTGTCGGTTTCAAGCTCGCACAGCATTTCATCGACCGCGACTGCATCACCGGGTTTCTTGAACCAGGTGGCGACGGTGGCTTCGGTAACGGATTCGCCCAGCGTGGGAACACGAACTTCAATGGACATCATTACTTTCCTTCAATGCTCAGCGCTTCGTTCACCAGCGCTTCTTGTTGGGCTTTATGTTGGCTGGCCAGACCTGTCGCAGGTGAGGCCGAGGTGGCGCGGCCGACATAGACCGGGCGGGTATGTTTGGCGCCGATCCGGGTCAGGACCCATTCGATATTGGGTTCGATAAAAGACCATGCACCCTGGTTCTTGGGCTCTTCCTGACACCAGATGATTTCGGCTCCCTTGAACCGTTCCAGTTCATTGATCAGCGAATGCGCGGGGAACGGATAGTACTGTTCGATCCGCATCAGATAGACATCGTCGATGCCGCGCGCGTCACGCTCTTCCAGCAGGTCGAAATAGACCTTGCCGGAACACATCACGACCCGCTTGATTTTGTCATCCTTGACCAGGGTTGTGTCCGAGTTACCCTTTTGCGCGTCGTCCCACAGCACCCGGTGGAAGCTGGAGCCGGTGGTGAAATCCTCGGCCGTGCTGATCGCCAGCTTGTGGCGCAGCAGCGATTTCGGTGTCACCAGGATCAGCGGCTTGCGGAAGGTTCTGTGCAACTGACGGCGCAGGATGTGGAAGTAGTTCGCAGGCGTCGTGCAGTTGGCCACGATCCAGTTGTCCTGACCACACATCTGCAGAAAGCGTTCCAGACGCGAGGAAGAGTGTTCAGGCCCTTGCCCTTCGAACCCGTGCGGCAGCAGGGTCACCAGACCGGACATGCGCAGCCATTTGCTTTCGCCCGAGCTGATGAACTGATCGAACATGATCTGCGCACCGTTGGCGAAATCGCCGAACTGCGCCTCCCACAGGGTCAGAGCGTTGGGTTCAGCCAGGGAAAAGCCGTATTCAAAGCCCAGAACCGCGTATTCCGACAGCATCGAGTCGATCACCTCATATTGTGATTGACCAGCCCGGATGTTGTTCAGTGGATAGTACCGCTCTTCAGTTTCCTGATTGATAAAGCCGGAATGACGCTGGCTGAACGTACCGCGCGTCGCGTCCTGTCCCGACAGGCGAACTGGATAGCCTTCGGTCAGCAATGATCCAAAGGCCAGTGCCTCACCCGTGGCCCAGTCAAAGCCTTTGCCGCTTTCGAACATTTGCTTTTTGTGATCCAGCAGGCGGCCGACAGTTTTATGGAGCGCAAATCCTTCGGGGGCCCGGGTTAGCGATGCACCAACCTCGGCCAGGGTTTCTGGTGCAATCGCAGTATCGCCGCGAACATATTCGTCTTTGTTCTTATCCAGATGCGCCCAACGCCCGTCCAGCCAGTCGGCCTTGTTGGGCTTATAGTCTTTGCCGGCTTCGAACTCATCATTTAGATGGGCCTGGAAGGCGGCTTTCATATCTTCGATCTCGCCTTCGGGGATCAACCCGTCCTTGACCAGCCGTTCCGTGTATAGTGACAGCGTGGTCTTATGGGTCTTGATCTTCTTGTACATGATCGGATTGGTGAACATGGGCTCGTCGCCCTCGTTATGCCCGAACCGGCGATAGCAGAATATATCCAGAACCACGTCCTTGTGGAACTTCTGGCGAAACTCGGTCGCAACCTTGGCTGCGTGTACCACTGCCTCGGGGTCGTCGCCATTCACGTGGAAGATCGGGGCTTCAACCATCAGTGCGATATCCGTGGGATAAGGGCTGGAGCGCGAGAAATGCGGTGCGGTTGTAAAGCCGATCTGGTTGTTCACCACGATATGCATGGTGCCGCCGGTCCTGTGACCGCGCAGGCCGGACAGGCCGAATCCTTCGGCAACGACACCCTGACCGGCAAAGGCCGCATCGCCATGCAGTAGAATGGCCATGACTCTGGTCCGGTCGGTGTCGTTCAACTGATCCTGCTTGGCGCGGACCTTGCCCAGAACAACAGGGTTCACCGCCTCAAGGTGGCTTGGGTTAGCGGTCAACGACAGGTGTACGCTGTTGCCGTCAAATTCGCGGTCGCTTGAGGCGCCCAGGTGGTATTTTACATCGCCCGAGCCATCCACGTCCTCAGGCTTGAAGCTGCCCCCCTGGAATTCGTTAAAGATGGCGCGGTATGGCTTGGCCATTACGTTCGCTAGAATGTTCAGACGTCCGCGGTGTGGCATGCCGATGACAATATCGCTCAGGCCTAGAGCCCCGCCGCGTTTGATGATCTGTTCCATCGCGGGGATCAGTGCTTCGCCGCCGTCCAGACCAAAGCGCTTGGTGCCCATGTATTTCACGTGCAGGAACTTTTCGAACCCTTCGGCCTCGACCATCTTGTTCAGGATGGCCTTGCGGCCCTCTTTGGTGAACGCGATTTCCTTGCCATAGCCTTCGATCCGTTCCTTCAGCCAGGCAGCCTCTTCCGGGTTCGAAATATGCATGTATTGCAGCGCGAAGGTGCCGCAATAGGTGCGTTTCACGATCTCGACGATCTGGCGCATACTGGCCATCTGCAGGCCCAGCACGTTGTCGATAAAGATCGGGCGATCCATATCGGCATCGGTAAACCCATAAGTCTTGGGGTCCAATTCCGGATGCGTGCTGGCAGCCCGCATGCCCAACGGGTCCAGATCGGCGGCCAGATGACCCCGAATACGATAGGCCCGGATTAGCATCAGCGCCCGCAGACTGTCCAGAACTGCGCGCTTAATCTGGTCTTCGCTGACGGCAACACCTTTGTCGGCGGCTTTTTCCTTGATCTTCTTACCCGCCGC
This sequence comes from Ruegeria sp. CDSA193, assembly GCF_059611885.1. Lineage (NCBI taxonomy): Bacteria > Pseudomonadati > Pseudomonadota > Alphaproteobacteria > Rhodobacterales > Roseobacteraceae > Ruegeria > Ruegeria sp. CDSA193. Next base: position 147,902 of record NZ_JBXWPN010000005.1, read on the forward strand.
CTTGGCGTCGATCTCGGCCCATTCGCCAGTCAACGCACCGGTCAGATCATCCGTCGGCATCGGCGGCCAGTCGGACCGCGCCCACGAAGGCCCCTCGGCCTCGCGCTGGACATCAGGCGAGGCGTCGCCCATGGCCTTGAAGAACTCGGCCCAGGCGGCATCCACCGCGCCGGGGTTCTTGGTATACTGGGCGTAGAGCTGCTCCAGATATTCGGCATTATGCCCCTGCATAAAGCTTGAGGCGTGGAAGGCAGAGTTGGGCGTATGTTCGGTCATTGTAGGACCTCAAATGCGATTTCGGATTTGGTAGGATTTAGTTTTGCGGATCTTCGGGGTAGTTTCCGGCCTCGAATACCCAAGTCATTCTTCGTCGAACGATATCTATCGTATCTGCGTCGAAATAATCGGGCACCGGAATGCCTTTTCGTCGTTCGGCCATCGACTTTTCGTGCGGCAATTCAAAGCTGTCTTCCGGCAGCCCAAAAGAGCGATAAATCTCTTTCAGATCTGACTGCAGGTTTTCCTTGCGGACGAACTTGTCCACGATCAGCTTGTTGTTGATCGAGACTATGTCCCAGTTATTGCCCCAGGCCTTTGACCGGATGAACTCTTTGAACTGAGCAATTTCGGTCTGCGGGTCTTCCGAGGGCAATCCTTGCTGATGCTTCCGAAAGTGGTAGTCGGATACAGCACGATCGAACGGATTTCGTACGTTGGCGATCTTTGTATAGGAATCAAAGGTCTTTGCCCCAAGATTGGCTCGAACCTGTTTCGCAGGCATATGGTTGCGCCATGCGTATTTGCGCCAGAACTGCCATTTTGGCCGGACCAAACTTGCAGTTTTTCCACGAGCACCGACAATACCGTATTTCGATACGCGGATTTGCCCATTTTCAAGCCGCGGAAGACCGGGTTCTTCGCATAAAGGCTGAAGCGCTATCTCGGTAGAGGTTCCCGCAGTCTTCGTCGTCTTGAGATAGATGAATTTGTGCTCATGGCAAACCAAAACCATGTCAGATGGCCTTTCTGGCCACAGGGGCCGCTTGTAGAGAGTTTACGCTCAGCAGGTTCATTGAGGGACCTCTGAAGGATTGGGACCGTATTGGTTGGTGCCAGGCTGGCTGGGTCGGGCCAGCCACCACAGCACCAGAAGGGGAGAAACAAACAGGACTATAAATGTAGGAACGACGATCAGCAGTGTGGCGCGGGTGAACAGGATGTCCAGATTGCCACCATGCTGGAAATGCGAGGCGAGACCGATGCCAAAGACCAGTACGGCCCCGGCGCCAAAGAACAGCAGGATTGGCAGCAGCGCATACAGCCCGCTGCGCCCGGTATCATGCATCCGCCGCCATGCGACGGCCAGATGCGGGAAGAACACGATTAGACCAACAATACCCTGCACAGGCTGCGAAGACGTGACGGACACGGATCTGGACGTCTCGGTTTCAGTCACAGCGACTTGCGTGAAGAACTGCGCGTCGATGATCCCGGCAATAATGCTCCAGATCAGGATGAACAGGAAAAAGAACCAGTATTCGGGCCGCGAGGCACGACCCGAGAACGTGAAGTACTTGGAGAAACAGGTGCGGATGGCGTCGGAGAAGGTCATGGTTGTTGGTTGACTCATGCCTTGCCCCTAATTTTGGACCGCGCAGTCGAAAACTGACTGGCGGCGTTCAAATAGCAGAAGTGAGCTGCCGACCTGAGTATCGGAAACAAGTCTAGCGGATCCTTCAAATTGCGAGCACCAAAAATCGGCAGCTGCTTGCAACTCTTCATCGTCGACACGAATGCTCAAATAAGTAAATGAGATGCGGTCATCGCCCAATGTTTTTGTCGAGCCACCTGTGACGCCAGGAATGGCGCGAACGATAAATTGATCCATCGGTGCTTCACTAGATGCTTCGGCGCTGGCTAGGTTACCTAAGCAGGCGACCGCTACAACGAGTCCTGCCCAGCGGCATCGCCGGGCAGCGTCCGTCCACCCCGTTTTGCCTAAGGCAAACCAAAGAATTGACGGGCAGGCGCTTCGCACCCACCCGCGGTTGGGCGCCGCCCTCAGCTCATATGGGCAACAGGGAGTCACAGCTCACCCAATCGCTTCCAGCACAGCCTCACCCAGCTGTGCGGGGCTTTCGGCTACGACGATACCGGCCGAGCGCATGGCTTCGATCTTGTCCTCGGCTCCGCCTTTGCCACCGGCAACAATCGCGCCCGCGTGGCCCATGCGGCGGCCCGGAGGGGCCGTGCGGCCTGCGATAAAGCCGGCGGTGGGTTTCGAGCGGCCCTTCTTGGCCTCATCCGCCAGGAACTGCGCGGCTTCTTCTTCGGCCGAGCCACCGATCTCACCGATCATGATGATCGAGTGAGTCTCGTCATCGGCCAGGAACCATTCCAGCACGTCGATATGCTCGGTCCCTTTGATCGGGTCGCCGCCGATGCCCACACAGGTGGACTGGCCCAGGCCTACGTCTGTTGTCTGTTTCACAGCTTCATAAGTAAGCGTACCCGAGCGGGAAACGACACCCACGCTCCCGCGTTTGTGAATGTGGCCGGGCATGATGCCGATCTTGCAGGCGTCGGGCGTGATCACACCGGGGCAGTTCGGCCCGATCAGGCGCGAGCTTGAGCCTTCCAGCGCGCGCTTCACCTTCATCATGTCCAGAACCGGGATGCCTTCGGTGATGCAGACGATCACTTCCATCTCGGCATCAATCGCTTCGAGGATCGAGTCAGCCGCAAACGGCGGCGGTACATAGATCACACTGGCATTGGCTTCGGTCACATGCTTGGCCTCGTGGACCGAGTTGAACACGGGCAGGTCAAGATGGGTCATCCCGCCTTTGCCGGGGGTCACGCCGCCGACCATCTTGGTGCCATAAGCGATGGCCTGTTCAGAGTGGAATGTGCCCTGCGAGCCGGTAAAGCCCTGACAGATCACTTTGGTATTTTCGTCGATGAGGACTGCCATTTTGAGGAGTCTCCTAGTTAGATCTAGTTAGTGAGCACAGCACGAAAGTAGGATTTACCATCTACCTTGCCCCTAGGTGAGAAAATGAAGTTCGTTCCACCACGCGCAGACGTTCCGACCGCGCCTGTGTTGGGATCAACACCGATCTCGGCATTTCCATTGTTATCGCCCTCAGTGCTTCCTACTGCGAGTGCAAGTCCCAACAGTTCTGGTTTTTCTTTGGAAACGAATACCATTGAACAACTGCCGTTTGAGTTGCTCTGTTTAACCTTAATCGAAAGGTTCAGTCTGTTGTGGTACCAAGTGCCTGTGTCAGGATTCTGGGTAAACGGCATTTCCTTGAGTTGTTTTTCTGCTCCGGCAAAGGAAGGGGCGGAATTAATGCAGATCGCAAAGTTGTCGATTGTGTCCTGCACTGTTACAGACTGTGATCCAGGGCCCACAGAAGGCGCTGCCGTTGAATTGCTTGGGACAGTTTCCGTACAGGCAGATGTTATCGCAAAGCTAATCATAGCCAAGCCAAGTTTACGAATTCCGACCTTACGACGCCTTGCTACTGACTGGTCAATACAACGCAGCGGCGAGGTTTCCACTTTTGAACTCACCCTTTAACCGCCTTCACGATCTTCTCGGCACCATCTTTCAGGTTGTCTGCCGCGATCACGTCCAGGCCCGAGGTGTTGATGATCTCTTTGCCCTTCTCGACATTTGTGCCTTCCAAACGTACGACCAGCGGAACCTGCAGGCCGACCTCTTTCACTGCGGCCACGACGCCCTCAGCAATCACATCACAGCGCATGATGCCGCCGAAGATGTTGACCAGAATGCCTTTGACCTGCGGATCGCTGGTGATGATCTTGAACGCCTCGGTGACTTTCTCTTTGGTGGCACCGCCGCCGACGTCGAGGAAGTTGGCGGGCTCGGCCCCGTACAGCTTGATGATATCCATCGTGGCCATCGCCAGACCGGCACCGTTGACCATGCAGCCGATCTCACCATCTAGTGCGATGTAGTTCAGGTCGTATTTCGACGCTTCCAGTTCCTTGGGGTCTTCCTCGGTCGTGTCGCGCAGTTCTGAAATATCAGGGTGGCGATACATCGCGTTGCCGTCAAAACTGACCTTAGCGTCCAGCACCTTGAGGTCGCCGCTGTCGGAGACGATCAGCGGGTTGATCTCCAGCATTTCCATGTCCTTCTCGACGAAGGCGGCATAGAGCTGGCTCATCAGTTTGACGCATTGTTTGACCTGTGCGCCCTGTAGGCCCAGCGAGAATGCGATGCGGCGGCCGTGATAGGCCTGATAACCGGTGGCTGGGTCAACCGAGAAGGACAAGATTTTTTCAGGCGTGGCTGCGGCCACCTCTTCGATATCCATGCCGCCTTCGGTCGAGCAGACGAATGAGATGCGGCTGGTCTGGCGGTCTACCAGCAGGGCCAGGTACAGTTCGCGTTCGATGCCGGAACCGGCCTCGATATAGATGCGGTTGACCTGTTTGCCCGCAGGACCGGTCTGATGCGTGACCAGTGTGCGGCCTAGCATCTTTTTGGCTTCCTCCGCGGCCTCTTCAACCGACTTTGTCAGACGGACACCGCCCTTTTCACCGGCATCGGATTCCTTGAAAGACCCCTTGCCGCGGCCGCCCGCGTGGATCTGCGCTTTGACGACCCAAAGAGGTCCGTCCAACTCACCGGCTGCTGTTTTGGCTTCCTCGGCGCGCAGGACCGCGCGACCGTCGGAAACCGGGGCGCCATAGCTGCGAAGAAGCGCTTTGGCCTGATATTCGTGAATGTTCATCGAAACTGTCCCGTCTGACTACGATTGACCGATATAGGCGTGTCTAAGGGGTAAGTTTAAAGGCTTTTTTGATGTTGAGTAGGTTTTTCACGAAGATTTTCATTATTTGTGATCACAGCATTTCAGGGTGTGATCACAAAACTTGAGTCGGTATTGAACGTTGATTCGTCGGGAAATTCACCCAATAGAATATGACGTTTTCAAGCTAGCGCTAACCTATCCGCGTCTGAGGCGGACGATACCCTTTTTAACAGACATCACCAGTTTGCGCAGTTTGCCCAACAAGCCTTTGTCGACCAGTGGTCGGACTTTTTTCGACGCGCCGGGCGTGAGCTGTGCGTCGGCTTCGATAAGGCTGTTGATATGACGTTCGAGATCGGGCCCTACCAAACCGGCGACGGTTCTTGCACTGTCCAGCCGCTTGTCATGACGGCTGTGAAATTTGTAGTGATGCAGCAGGCGCGGGGCGCTGTGCAGAAAACCAAACATCTCGGCCTGACGATAATCGAGGAAGTTGTACTCGGGTGGCAGAACTGCCAGTCGCAACGCGCTGGCAAACAGCTTTTCGCGGATCAGCGCCTGATCTGAGGTCAGGTTTTCCGAGATGATAGTCTCTTGTACATCTCGCAGGAAATCCAGCACTGCGTCCGAAGTGCGAATTCCAACCAGCCCGCCATTGAGATGGGGAAATGCGTTGGGCAGCGGAGTTTTCCAAACACGTTGCGCATGGGCCGAGTTGCGTAAAGGGTCATGGACCATCGCGATATCAAACTGCTCCAGGACGGTGAAGATATCCGACATATCTGCCAGACAGCGCACATCGGCATCCAAATAGACCGTCTTTTCGAACCGGGACCGCACAAGGCTTTCGAACTTGGGTCGGAACCAGCTTTTGTCCAGCATGTGGATTTGGTCAAACACTTCTGTTCCCGGGATGTTTTCGAGGTCGGTGAACAGGTCGACCGGTACATCCGGCATGGCGACCTTTAACGACCGAGCCGCTGCCACCGCTGTTTCGATGTAATCCTTACCGCTTGCGGCAATCACAAATCCCTGGGGCGACATGGCAATCTTCCAAAAAATGACCCGGCCCACCAAAGGTGAGCCGGGCACTGTTTAACGGTATTAGGCGGATCAGGCCAGAGAGCTGTCGATGCCTTTACATGCTTCGATCAAGCCCTTCACGGCGTTGACCGAGTTGTCGAAACCGGCTTGCTCTTCTTCGTTGAGCTTGATGTTGACGATACGCTCGATACCGCCTGCGCCGATCACGGTGGGGACGCCGACATACATGCCTTCGACACCCAGCTCTCCGTCGCAATAAGCGGCGCAGGGCAGGACGCGTTTCTGGTCTTTCAGATAGGCTTCGGCCATTTCGATTGCCGATGTGGCAGGCGCATAGAAAGCCGAACCTGTTTTCAGCAGGCCAACGATTTCAGCCCCGCCGTCTCGGGTACGCTGCACGATTGCGTCCAGTTTCTCTTGTGTGGTCCAGCCCATCTCGACCAGATCGGGAAGCGGGATGCCCGCAACGGTAGAATAACGAACCGAAGGAACCATGGTGTCGCCGTGGCCACCCAGAACGAAGGCAGTGACGTCGCGCATGGACACGTTGAATTCTTCGGACAAGAAGTGGGCAAAACGGCCCGAGTCCAGAACGCCCGCCATGCCGCAGACCTTGTTGTGCGGCATGCCCGAGAATTCACGTAGAGCCCAGACCATCGCGTCCAGCGGGTTGGTGATGCAGATGACAAAAGCATCGGGCGCGTTGGCGGCGATGCCTTCACCGACCGACTTCATGACTTTCAGGTTGATGCCCAGCAGGTCATCACGGCTCATGCCTGGCTTGCGTGGGACACCTGCGGTGACGATGCAAACGTCGGCGCCTGCGATGTCCTCATAGGACTGGGTGCCTTTCAGCTTGGCGTCGAACCCTTCGGAAGGGCCGGATTCTGCGATATCCAGCGCCTTGCCTTCCGGAGTGCCTTCGGCGATGTCGAACAGCACGACGTCACCGAGTTCCTTCATTGCTGCGAGGTGGGCGAGCGTGCCGCCGATCTGACCTGCGCCGATCAGCGCGATCTTGGGTCTGGCCATTTGGAAAATCTCCGGTCGGTATTGAAATCGCGGTTTTGCTAGTCCTAAAACCGGCGCTGCGCAAGCCTTCTGCGGCGCGGCATGCCACCGCATACCGTTTGCATGTCTCCTACCGATTGCGCTAAACCGCCTGTGACTCATGCATATTTACGGGACACCGCATGTTCGAGATGGACCTGATGTTTTTTGCCGTGGCGATCCCTGCTGTGATCTTCGCCGGCATCTCGAAGGGTGGGTTTGGCTCGGGGGTGGCGTTTGCCGCATCATCGATTCTGGCACTGATCCTGACACCGGGACAGGCGCTTGCACTGATGTTGCCAATTCTGATGGTAATCGACGTCGCTACGCTGGGCCCCTATTGGAAACGCTGGAGCTGGCCGGATTCACGCCTGCTGATCGTGGGGGCAGTGCCGGGTGTGGCAGTGGGCGCCTGGCTGTATCGCGCCACGAATGACGACCTTCTGCGCCTGCTGATCGGAGGAATTTCAGTGGGGTTCGTGATCTGGCATGTGGCCCAGAGAAAGGGCTGGATCCGCGGCTTTGCCAATCGTCTGCCGCCATTTGCGGGAATTTTTGCGGGGTTGGTCGCCGGGTTCACCAGCTTTGTCAGTCATGCGGGCGGCCCACCCGCCGCCGTCTATCTGATCTCGCAGCGTCTGTCGAAAACCGAGTTTCAGGCGAGCACTGTGCTGGTCTTCTGGGTCATCAATGTCGCTAAATTCATTCCGTATGCCTATCTGGGTCTGTTCACATGGCACACTGCGCTGGCCGACTTGTTGCTGGCTCCATTTGCCGTGCTTGGTGCATGGCTGGGTGTGCGCGCGCATTTCATGATATCCGAACGCTTGTTCTTCGGTATTGCCTACGTTTTGCTGATGCTGACCGGAACAAAGCTGATCTGGGAGGCCCTGAGCTAGACATTGGGCGGCAGTGCTTCGGCCATATCTTCGTAGGACTGGCCCGAAGCCACAAGGCAGGTCATTCCATCCGGTAATGTCACCGTAATAGTCCAGCTTCCGCTTTGATCAGACGCAAAGACTTCCATCACCGCACCTTGTCGGGCGATGCCAATGCTCTTACGCGTTTCGCCATAAGTCTCGGCCAGTCGAGTTATGACCTCGTCGCGGGGGGCGCAGCTTTGAGCCTGCACCTGCTGGGCGGCCAGAACCATGATACCCAGCCCCATTGTCATATTGAACAGCGTCTTGCTCATCGGTGAACCCTTTTGATTGCGATCTGCCAAGACGGTGACCGTTGCAGACCGAAATACGGTTAAAGGAACGCACGTTGCGTCGTTAATGCTGCGGTGCGGCAAGTTTGCGCTTGAACTTTCCTGCAGAAAATGCCCCATTCTGCGCAACATTATTTCAAGAGGCCGAAGCCAATGGACTCCCGTCAGCGACCCTACCGTTCTGTATTGTACATTCCCGGTTCCAAGGACCGCGCGTTGGACAAGGCCCGCAACCTGCCTGTTGATGCGGTTATTTTTGACCTCGAAGATGCGGTCGCGGCGGACGAAAAAAACAACGCGCGCGAAACGCTGGGGGCTGCCTTGGCTGCTGGCGGTTATGGGGCGCGGGTCAAGATCGTACGAATCAATGGCCTGGATACCGAATGGGGCCGGGCCGATGCCCTAGCCGTGCGGGACATGGACGTGGATGTGGTTCTGCTGCCCAAAGTGAATTCTGCCGCAGATGTGGATGCGTTGGCCGCAATAACCGGTGATCTGCCGATATGGGCCATGATGGAGACGCCGCGCGGGATGCTGAACGCCGCCGAAATTGCCGCGCATCCGCAAATGGCGGGCTTCGTCATGGGCACCAACGATCTGGCTAAGGAATTGCAAACACGGTTCCGCCCAGACCGCCTGCCGTTGCAGACGTCGCTGGGCCTGTGCCTGTTAGCCGCCAAGGCCGAGGGGCTGATCATCGTAGATGGCGTCTATAACGCCTTCAAGGACAGCGAAGGCCTGGCGGCCGAATGCGCGCAGGGCCGCGATATGGGCTTTGACGGCAAGACCCTGATCCATCCCGCACAGGTCGATGTCACCAACGACGCCTTCGCCCCATCGGATGAGGAAATCGATCTGGCCCGCCGCCAGATCACCGCGTTTGAAGAGACCGAAGCACAAGGGCAGGGCGTCGCGGTCGTCGATGGCAAGATCGTGGAAAACCTGCACGTTGCAACCGCCCGTGAAATTCTGGCAAAAGCAGAGGCGATTTCAGCTTTGCAAGCGGGGTAAGCCAGCATGGGCTTTGTTCTTCTGATTCTTGGTGTGGCGCTCTGGTGGGCCGCACATCTGTTCAAACGCGTGATGCCGGACCAGCGCGCGGCGATGGGCAAAGGCGGTGCGGGCGCGGTGGCGCTGGCGCTGCTGGCGTCAATCCTGTTGATGATCTTCGGTTATCGCATGACCGATTTCATCCCAATCTGGTCGCCGCCGACCTTTCTGATCCACGTCAACAACCTGTTGGTGCTGATCGCCATCTATATGATGAGCCCCGCAGGCCAAAAGGGTCGTCTGCTGAACAAGCTGCGTCACCCGATGCTGGGCGGCATGAAGCTCTGGGCCTTTGCGCATTTGCTGGTCAATGGTGATCTGGCCTCAATCGTCCTGTTCGGCGGCTTGCTGGCCTGGGCGGTGGTCGAAGTGATCGTGATCAACAAATCCGAGCCGGACTGGACACCGGGCGAGCCGGGCACTTACGGCAAGGATGCGATGTTCTTTGTCGCGTCGATCGTTCTGCTGGGCATTATCGGCTATATTCACGGGTTGGTCGGCCCGTCGCCGTTTGGTTCATAAAGGTTTGACAACATGGCAACACTCTATCGTCTGCTGACCGAGGAAGACACCGCAGCCTTCTGTCACAAAGTGTCGGACGCGCTGGCAAAAGGGTGGGAGCTGTATGGCGACCCGTCCTATGCCTTTGACACTGCAAACAACGTGATGCGTTGTGCGCAGGCCGTGACCAAAGAGGTTGCGACCGACTATTCCCCTGAAATGAAACTGGGACAGCAATAATGGCAAAAACCAATCCGGGCCGTTTCTTCGAGGATTATTCTGTAGGGCAAGTGCTGCACCACGCGGTGCCTCGCACCGTGACCGATGGCGAACGGGCGTTGTATCATGCGCTCTATCCGGCGCGTCATGCTCTGTATTCCTCGGATGAGTTCGCCCGGAATTGTGGCCTGCCGCAAAGCCCGATCGATGATCTGGCGGCGTTTCACGTGGTGTTTGGCAAGACTGTCCCTGATGTATCGCTGAATGCAGTGGCCAATCTGGGCTATGCTGAGGGGCGTTGGTTGAAGCCGGTTTATCCCGGCGATACGCTGCGGTCGGAATCCGAAGTGATTGGGGTCAAGCAGAACTCGAACGGAAAAACCGGTGTGGTGTGGGTGCGAACCCGTGGCCTGAACCAGCGCGATGAGGTGGTTATTGAGTATGTCCGCTGGGTGATGGTGCGCAAATCGAACCCTGACGCGCCCGCCCCGGACACGGTGGTGCCCGAGTTGAAACAGGTGCTGGAGCCACAGGATCTGGTAGTGCCACAAGGGCTGAACTTTTCCTCCTATGAATTTGTTCCGGCCGGTGAGGCGCATCGGTGGGGCGATTACGCGATTGGTGAAAAGATTGATCATGTGGACGGCGTCACCGTGGAAGAAGCCGAGCATATGCTGGCCACGCGGCTTTGGCAGAACACCGCCAAGGTTCATTTCGATCTGACCTTCCGTCCCGAAGGCCGTCTTATCTATGGCGGGCACGTGATCTCGATGGCGCGGACCCTGTCGTTCAATGGATTGGCAAATGCGCAGATGATCGTCGGGTTGAACGGTGGCGCCCATGCCAACCCTTGCTTCTCAGGCGATACCATTAAGGCCTGGTCTGAGGTGCTGGACAAAGCCGAAACCGGCATCCCCGGCGTTGGGGCGGTCCGGTTGCGGCTGGTCGCCACGAAGGGTGGAGAGCCATTCGAGTTGAAAAATGACGATGGCCGATATCTGCCCAACGTTCTGTTGGACCTCGACTACTGGGCTTTGATGCCAGTCTGACCCCACATTCATTTGAACGCAGCCTGAAATATTCGTGCTAGGCTGTGACCATGTCTCTGCTTCGCTCTTTCGTCGCCTGTTTCTTTCTGGCCCCGACCGCCGAGGCGTGTGATCTTGCTTTGGCTCTGGCCGTTGATGTCTCGGGATCGGTGGATTCGAACGAATACCGCATACAAATGGACGGCCTGGCCGCTGGATTGCGTGACCCCATCGTCTCCGAGGCGCTGGTGCGCGGGAATGCGCGGTTGATGCTGGTCCAATGGACCGGAGCCTCTCGTCAGAAGGTGACGATCCCCTGGACACATATGGATAGCTTTGAAGCCATAGATAGTTTCGCCAACCAGGTGGCCGCAGATGCCAGAGTCTGGCGCAATTTTTCGACTGCAATCGGTGAGGCGCTTGAGACCACAATGTCCAGTTTCAGCGAGGTAACCGAATGCAAACGGCACCTGATTGATATCTCGGGTGATGGGGTTTCCAACGAAGGGGTTGAACCGTCCGAGATTCACGATGTGTTGCGTGGGAAAGGTGTCACGGTAAATGCCATCGCCATCGAGGAAAGCGAACCCGACTTGACGGCCTATTTCTTTGAGAACGTCATTGTAGGTGAGGGAGCGTTTGTCGTTTCGGCGGCCGGGTTCGAGGATTATCCGGCCCGCATCCGAAAGAAACTGTTGCGGGAAGTGACCGAGCAAACGGCCGGTCTTAAATAAGTGTGGCAGGGATTCGGAGCTGCAGGCGCTAACATCTGTTTCGTCTTATTTGATTTGTGATCACAAGAATATTTTGTGTGATCACTTTATCGCTTAATCTGTCATTTTGCGCGAATTCTGAGCTTTTTTGCAGCCGCAGCACGTGACAGTGTCGCAAAAACCAGTAAAACCTTCGGAAGCCAACCGAAAAGGAGCCGCCATGAGCGATGTAAATCGGGGCAACCGCCCGCTCTCACCGCATATCCGCATCTACCGCCCACAGATGACGTCTCTGTCGTCGATCATGGTTCGGATGACTGGATTGGCCGTGTTCGCAATCGCAGCACTTGTGGTGTGGTGGCTGTTGGCGGCGGCAACCTCTGAGGCTTCCTTTGCAGGCATAGACGGGTTTCTGCGCAGCTGGTTCGGTGATCTTGTCATGACCGGAGCGGCCTGGGGTTTGTGGTACCACACATTGGGCCGGTTGCGTCATGTCTTTTGGGATTTCGGCTACTGCCTGGATGTTGATCTCTCTGAAAAGCTGGGATGGGGCATGTTCGTTGGTGCCACGATCCTGACCATCATCACCGTTCTTATGGTTTAAGGAGACGTTCGATGCGATACCTGACTGACCGTAAACGCGCCGAGGGTCTGGGAGCGGGCAAATCCGGAACCCAAGCACATTGGAACACAATGGTTCGGGCGATGATCCTGACCGTTCTGGTGCCTCTCTTCATCTTCACATTTGGGGCCGGTCTGGGTGGAACCTACGAAGAGGTTCTGGCCTATTTCAGCCGGCCATTCCCGGCGATCGTATGCGCGCTGGCGCTGATCGTTGGCCTGTTGCAGCTGATGTACGAAGCGCAAGAGGCCATCGAGGACTATATCCATGGCGTTGCCGAGAAAGTGACGCTGGTTGCGATGTGGGCGTTTGGCTACACGCTGATGGTCGCGGGGCTGTTCGCCCTGGTGAAACTCGCCCTGTGATGATGCGCGGTAAGGAATAAGTACAATGACAGCAGCATATGAATATGAAACCCACGAATACGACGTTGTTGTCGTAGGCGCAGGTGGTGCAGGTCTTCGCGCAACGCTGGGTATGGCGGAACAGGGACTGCGCACGGCATGTGTGACCAAGGTGTTCCCGACCCGCTCGCACACGGTCGCCGCACAGGGCGGCATCGCGGCGTCGCTGTCGAACATGGGTCCCGACCATTGGCAGTGGCACATGTATGACACCGTTAAAGGCTCTGACTGGCTGGGTGACACCGACGCGATGGAATACCTCGCGCGTGAGGCGCCAAAGGCGGTGTACGAGCTGGAGCACTACGGTGTGCCCTTCAGCCGGACCGAAGAAGGCAAGATTTATCAGCGCCCCTTTGGTGGCCACACCACCGAATTCGGCGAAGGCCCCGCGGTGCAGCGGACCTGTGCCGCCGCTGACCGGACCGGCCACGCGATCCTGCATACGCTCTATGGTCAGTCGCTGAAAAACAACGCCGAGTTCTACATCGAATATTTCGCCATCGACCTGATCATGTCCGAGGACGGACAGTGTCAGGGCGTCGTCTGCTGGAAGCTGGACGATGGTACCATGCATGTGTTCAACGCCAAGATGGTCGTGCTGGCGACCGGCGGTTATGGCCGGGCGTATTTCAGCGCCACTTCGGCCCATACCTGCACCGGCGACGGTGGCGGCATGGTTGCCCGCGCGGGTCTGGCGCTGCAGGATATGGAGTTCGTTCAGTTCCACCCGACCGGTATCTACGGCTCGGGCTGTCTGATCACCGAGGGTGCTCGGGGTGAGGGCGGATACCTGACCAATTCCGAAGGCGAACGGTTCATGGAGCGCTATGCACCCCAGTACAAAGACCTGGCACCGCGCGACTATGTCTCGCGCTCGATGACTATGGAAATCCGCGAAGGACGTGGTGTGGGTGCAGAGGGCGACCACATCCACCTGAACCTCAGCCACTTGCCTGCCGAGGCATTGGCCGAACGTCTGCCGGGTATTTCCGAAAGCGCCAAGATCTTTGCCGGTGTTGACGTGACCAAAGAGCCGATCCCGGTTCTGCCAACCGTGCATTACAACATGGGCGGTATCCCGACTAATTATTGGGGTGAGGTTCTGAACCCCACCGCCAAGGACCCCACCGCTGTGGTCCCGGGCCTGATGGCTGTGGGTGAGGCTGGCTGCGCCTCGGTCCATGGGGCGAACCGTCTGGGCTCAAACTCGCTGATCGATCTGGTGGTCTTTGGCCGCGCGGCGGCGATCCGGGCCGGCAAGGTTGTGGATGCCGATAGCGCCAACCCGGTTCTGAACCAAGGGTCGGTCGACAAAGCCTTTGATCGTTTTGACGACGTCCGTAACGCCAGCGGAGCGATCCCGACTGCCGATCTGCGGCTTGAGATGCAAAAGACCATGCAGGCTGACGCGGCCGTATTCCGCACCGCCAAAACCATGGCCGAAGGCGTTGACAAGATGACGGCGATTGCCGCCAAAATGGACGACCTGAAAGTCACCGACCGCTCGCTGGTCTGGAACAGCGATCTGATGGAAACGCTGGAACTGACCAACCTGATGCCAAGTGCGCTGGCCACCATCGTCGGTGCCGAAGCGCGCAAGGAAAGCCGTGGTGCCCATGCGCATGAGGATTTCAGCGAACGCGACGACAAAAACTGGCGCGTTCACACGGTGTCCCGCGTGGACGGTAATAAAGTGAACCTCAGCTATCGCCCGGTGATCGTCGATCCGCTGAGCACCGAAGCAGAAGGCGGAATCAGTCTGAAGAAAATCGCGCCCAAGGCGCGGACTTTCTGATGTGATTGGGCAGTCCGCGACCAACCACCGGACTGCTCAAATTCTATGGGTAAGTAATATCTGTACTTAGCCAATCGGCTATGGCGAGATGAATGTTTCAATGTACTCATTCACATCGGCTTCAGAGATTTCCTGACGCTGTGCCAATATATCGAGAATTTTCAGGCTGACATCTGTGAACCTAAAAACACCTTCGGTTAGAATTGCCAGTCGCTTTAGTATCTGGCTGTTCAGCTCTGCAGGATCAGACAAGTCTCTGAGATAGATAATGTCCCCGTCCAGCATTTGTGTCGATTCAAAGTCCGAAAGAACTCCTGACCATTTCGATATGACCAGCCTGTTCTCGATATGCGCAAAACTATGGGGCAAAAACCCCAATTTTCTGAGAAATGTGTCAACCTCGCCAAAACCTGGCTGATTCTCGTACAATGGAAAAAACGACACTTCGGTCTGTATGGCGGCGACATTTTTCAGCGTGTTTTCCGCCGAGGTAAACACCGAAAGTTCGGCGCCCTGAATGTCAATTTTCAGAAAATCCACTGGACCCAAACCTGCGATATCATCCAGCCGCTGGGTTTGCATCTCCATACTGCCAATTTGCCTTGCAGCTTTGCGTAGGCCGCGCAGGTAAAAAAGTGTTTTTTCCCTTATTTTCAGCAAGGATGTCAAACCCGAGCCCTTGTAGATATTCAACAAGGCCGGTTTGCCGTCTCCGACTGCAAAGTTGAAATACTCTTCATTTTCACCTTTATTGCGGACGACCTCTTTCATCGTATTTTCCTGAGGTTCGAAACCGACGACATTGCAATATTTGTTCTTAAGTAGGTCACGGTAAGGGGCGTCATGGCGCATTGGATTGGCGCCAATATCGGCAATGCGTACAATACTGGTCAAATCTAGAAGATCGTACAAAGCAGAAATGCGGGCGTTGAAAAGATTATCCATTTCTTAGAACCGTAAGCGCTTCGGCCAACTTGCGGCTGATCCGCTCTGGCGCGCGCTCCTGAGCGAATTCGAAGCACGCCCTACGTTTTTCAGCGAGTTCTGAATCGGACATTTCCATCACCTTCATCATCATGCGGATCAGTCCTCGAGGGTTTTGTGCCGGATACAGTAGATCATGACAGGATTCCGGGGTCGTCTGCCGGTGGGGTTCAATGTCCGGGGCGACAACTGGCAAGCCGAAGGTCATGGCAAGCATTGCGGTTCCAGAGGTGAAGGTTTGTGTAGATGGCAAAACATAGGCGTGAGCTTGGGAAAAAACACTCGGAATAGCCTCATCTTCTACGCGTTCGCCTATCACGGTTACGTTTGAAATGGCGTCCAGCCGTCGTACCAATCGCCGACTGGGCCGAAAGACTCGGCCTACCACTGACATATGAAAGTCGAAACCCCTGTTGGTTAGCTTCCGGATGGCGAAATGAAGCCGGTCCAACTCGCGGTTTCCGCGCATCGCGCCAAAGGTCAAAAAATGGGTCTGATCGCGTGGTTGCATCAGGCGCGCAAGCGTGATTTCAGCGCTTTCATAAACGCCTAGATAGCTTGGGTGAGGGATCAGGCAAATCTTATTCGGCTCCGCGTCATATTGGGCGATCATATGTTGTCGCGCATTTGGGGTATGGACATGGATCATATCGACCAGCTCTGCCAACTTGCGTCGCGCCGCGTGAAATCCATCGTTGCCCTCACGCGCTGAATGCGCGGCGCGATTGTGAATGGTCCAGATGACGCGACCACCGTTTGATTTATACAGCTCAAGTCCCGACACGGCATCTTGAAACAGAGCGTTGTTCGCGGGATCTTCACCATCCTTGATCGGAAACAGCCTGTCATCCCATTGGATATGCAGGATTCCGTGTTCGGTCTGAAACTCTGGTTTCGCAATCTCTGCAAAGTTCAGCTGTTTCATTGCAGCTAGAGAAAACTCTGGCTCGCATGCGCTGTACATCATGTTTTGATATGGGTTTTTGGTGCCGTAGGGAATATTCAATACTCGTGTCTGCATACGGCACTCAGCTTTTGCTTTCTCGGGTGCAGACTCCATGCACATAAGCTCGATGTAAAGGTGAAATCACCCATCTTTATTGACTGTTTTCAAGGCTAAATGGTTGGCTTTCGCACTTGCAGCGTGTATCTATACACGGGAATTTAGCGAGGTCGGAAATGGTACAACTCACCCTGCCAAAAAATTCTCGGATTACCACCGGAAAGACATGGCCCAAGCCAGAGAGCGCGACGAATGTGCGCAAGTTCCAGATCTATCGCTGGAATCCTGACGACGGTCAAAATCCCCGGGTGGATACCTATTTCGTCGATATGGACAGCTGCGGTCCGATGATTTTGGATGCGTTGATCAAGATCAAGAATGAGGTCGACCCAACCTTGACCTTCCGCCGGTCTTGTCGCGAGGGCATTTGTGGGTCCTGTGCGATGAATATCGACGGGATCAACACGCTGGCCTGTATCTATGGCATGGATGAGATCAAGGGCGATGTGAAAATCTATCCTTTGCCCCATATGCCTGTGGTCAAGGACCTGATTCCGGACCTGACCCATTTCTATGCCCAGCACGCCAGCATCATGCCCTGGCTAGAAACCAAGACTAACCGGCCTGCGAAAGAGTGGAAGCAATCCATTGAAGACCGCAAAAAGCTGGATGGTCTTTATGAATGTGTGATGTGCGCCAGCTGCTCGACTTCGTGCCCAAGTTATTGGTGGAATGGCGACCGCTATCTTGGCCCGGCGGCTCTACTGCATGCATATCGTTGGATCATTGACAGCCGAGATGAGGCAACTGGTGAGCGCCTGGATGAGTTGGAAGATCCGTTCAAGCTGTATCGTTGCCACACGATCATGAACTGCGCCAAAACCTGCCCGAAGGGTCTGAACCCTGCAAAGGCAATCGCCGAGATCAAAAAGATGATGGTCGAACGCACGGTGTGAGGCGGACTTGATCCATGTGCCTGCTGTGTTGCGGCAGGTGCAATTCCCATTTGCAAGAATATGTGGTGTGAACGCCTGCAGCCTGTCCTATGTTTGGCTCAGGGAGGAGTGATTATGTCACAATGGGATCACTCCGATGAGAACCAAAACCAACTCCGCTGATGCCGCCGAAGCCCTGGAATTGCTGGAACAGGCATGGGCCTATTATACGCCAGAAACGGTAATCCCCACTTCAGAGCGGATGCCAGAGCTGTTCGAATACGCAAATGCTGCCTGACCTGCGATTGCAGGGCTTGAAAACAACCGACTGATCAGCAAAGCAGGAGAATGCCTGTTATTCTTCTGCTTCTTGCTGCCGCCGTATTCGCCTATTTTCTGTGGCGCGCCCGCACTTCGTCACTGACGCGTGAATGCCGCTGGCGCCAGCACCGAAAAGAAGGGCAATGGGTCTGTTCGTTTTGCGGTGCTCAGACCGATGGGGCGGAAAGCCCCAAGCAGTGTTTAAAGGGATCGACCGGTAGATAGCCGATGCGGGACAGGGTCGACCCTGCCCCAACCCGTTTGCTAAGCTTTTGGAAACGCCGCCTGAAGTGCGATCTCAACCATGTCGCCAAAGCTGCTTTCACGTTCGGACGATGGCAGAGCTTCTCCTGTCAGCAAGTGGTCGGAAACGGTCAGCACGGCAAGGGCCCGGCACTTGTGGCGCGCGGCCAGGATGTAAAGTTCGGCGGCTTCCATTTCGACGCCCAGAATGCCGTGACGCACCATCTGTTCGTTCAGATCGGGACGTTCATCGTAGAATACATCCGAGGAATAAATCCCGCCAACATGAGTTGGTGTTCCTTTGTTTGCCGCAGCCTGAAAGGCGGCCTGCAACAGGCTCCAATCCGCGCAAGGTGCAAAGTTGAGCTCTTTCATGATCCCCCGAGACGGAGTGCTGAGCGTGGTCGAAGTCATCGCCAAAATGACATCACGAATGTTCACACTGTCCTGCATCCCGCCACATGACCCTATACGGATCAAAGTTCTGGCGCCAAAATCGCGGATCAATTCATTCACGTAAATTGACAGCGAGGGCATTCCCATACCGCTGCCTTGAATCGTGACCGGATTACCTTTCCAGGTTCCGGTGAAGCCCAACATGCCACGCACGTCATTCACCAGTTTGGCGTTATCCAGAAAAGTTTCTGCAGCCCATTTTGCCCGGTAAGGATCACCGGGTAAAAGAACTGTTTCAGCGATTTCGCCTTTTTTGGCGCCTATATGAATCGTCATTTCGTTATCAATTCCATTCAGATTTCCATATCCGAAATATCCGCTCCGGCTTTCAAAGCTTCGTGTACCCAATGCGGCTTGCGACCGCGTCCCGACCAGGTTTGATCGTGGTTGGATGGATTTCGGTATTTTGCTTTCGTTTTCGAAATCTTAAGAGATTTCGAGGACCCATCAGAAAGTTCGGAAAGGGAAAACCCAAATTCCGCTGCGGCTTTCTGAGCGGCTTTCAAAGCCTCTTTCCTATCACGTCTTTCGGCTGCTTTCAGCGCCACATCTACATTGGCACGCAATTCCAACAGTTCATTGCGCGTCATCTTTTCGAGATTCATTCCCATTTACATTCCCCTGATGTTACCGAATTACAATGTCCCCGAAGAGTCACCGTAGTTCTAAAAGCATCCATTATCTATCCCTTTCGCGAAGGCGATAGATACGGGGAAAATGGGTGGCAAATTGGCGGTTATTCAGCGGCCAGGTTTTGCGGATCAACCAAGGAAACTATGTCGCCCATGATTGCATTCAACTCGAAGTTTTTTGGTGTGTAGATTTTGGCCACACCCATCGCTTTGAGCTTTTCAGCATCGTCATCAGGGATAATGCCACCGACAACAACAGGAACATCGTTCAGGCCCGCCTCGCGCAGACGGTTCAGAACGTCCTGAACCAACGGTATGTGACTGCCGGACAGAATCGACAGGCCGATCACATGGGCTTTGTCCTCGATTGCGGCGGCCACAATTTCCTCGGGTGTCAGACGGATGCCGTCATAGCTGATGTCCATGCCGCAATCGCGGGCGCGGAAGGCGATCTGTTCGGCGCCGTTTGAATGACCGTCCAGGCCGGGCTTGCCGACCAGGAACTTCAGGCGACGCCCCAGCTTGTCGCTGACCGCGTCAACGGCCGAGCGCAAGTCCTCCAGCCCTTCGGTTTTGTTTGAGACCGAGCCGGAAACGCCGGTCGGGCCGCGATATGTGCCATAGACTTTGCGCATCTCTTCGGCCCATTCGCCGGTGGTGACGCCAGCCTTGGCGGCGACGATTGACGGCTCCATTACATTCGCACCGGATTGTGCGGCCTCACACAAAGCGGCCAGCGCTGCTGCAACTGCCGCGCCATCCCGTTCGGTGCGCCATTCGTTCAGGCGGTTGATCTGTTCCTGCTCTACTGCCGGATCAACGACCATGATGCCGCCGTCTTCGGTTTCCAGGGGTGAGGGCTCGCCCTCGACCCATTTGTTCACGCCGACCACAATGGTCTCGTTGCGCTCGATCCGGTTGAGGCGCTCTGCGTTGGAATCGACTAAACGGGACTTCATGTATTCGATCGAAGCGACAGCACCCCCCATCGAATCCAGGTTCGCCAGTTCGGCCCGCGCGCCCTGTTTCAATTCTTCGACTTTGGCGTCTACGGCCGGGTTGCCGTCGAACAGATCGCCATATTCCAGCAGGTCGGTTTCATAGGCAAGAATCTGTTGCATCCGCATCGACCACTGCTGATCCCACGGGCGGGGCAGGCCAAGGGCCTCGTTCCATGCGGGCAGCTGAACCGCGCGGGCACGGGCCTTTTTCGACAAGGTCACCGCCAGCATTTCGATCAGGATACGGTAGACGTTGTTTTCCGGCTGCTGCTCGGTCAGTCCCAGTGAGTTCACCTGCACCCCATAACGGAAGCGGCGGAATTTCGGGTTTTCTACGTCATAACGTTGTTGCAAGATTTCATCCCAAAGATCCACAAAGGCGCGCATTTTGCACATCTCGGTGACAAAGCGGATGCCGGCATTCACAAAGAACGAAATCCGTCCGCACAATGCTGGGAAATCCTCGGCTGGGACGCGCGGGCGCAGCTCATCCAACACGGCGATGGCTGTGGCCAGCGCATAGGCCAGCTCTTGTTCCGGCGTCGCGCCGGCCTCTTGCAGGTGATAGGAGCAGACGTTCATCGGGTTCCATTTCGGCACATTGGAATAGCAATACTCGGCCACATCCGCGATCATCTTCAGCGATGGTTTCGGCGGGCAAACATAAGTGCCACGGCTCAGATATTCCTTGATCAGATCGTTCTGAACCGTGCCCTGCAGTTTAGAGACATCGGCGCCCTGTTCCTCGGCAACCGCTATATAGAGCGCCAGCAACCAAGGAGCCGTGGCGTTTATCGTCATCGACGTGTTCATCTGTTCCAACGGGATCTGGTCGAACAAAACCCGCATGTCGCCCAGATGGCTGATCGGTACACCCACTTTACCAACCTCGCCGCGTGCCAGCGTGTGATCGCTGTCATAGCCGGTTTGCGTCGGCAGATCGAAGGCCACTGACAGACCCGTCTGACCCTTGGCCAGATTCCCGCGATACAGCGCGTTGGACGCTTTGGCGGTGGAATGACCGGCATAGGTTCGGATGAGCCAGGGGCGATCTTTCTGCGTCTGCGTCATAACTGGGCCTCGTATTGCGGGTGGGCAAGAAAATTACGTTCATGGGTTCTAAAGCGCAATTTTCGGGACATGTCAATTCGCTGCGTCGCGGCATTTCCGGTTGTGCCGATTGTGGGATGCAGCGATTGGTGGCAGGGTGCATTTATGACACAGACCGTGGAACTTCCGCTTTGGCTGTTTTTGTTGATCCTGGTATTTGCCGCGGTCACACTGGCCTCGCATTTTCTGTTTCCGTCTGTGCGGTGGTTTTTTCGCCGTAGGTTGGAGCGCGCGGTCAAACGCCTGAACACGCGCCTGCAGCGCCCGATACAGCCGTTCAAGCTGGCCCGACGCCACGATATGATTCAACGTCTGATCTATGATCCTCAGGTAGGGCAGGCCGTGCAGCAGCACGCACGTGAAGAAGGCATCCCCGAAGCGGTCGCCTTTGAACAGGCCCAGCGGTATGCGCGCGAGATCGTGCCTTCTTTTTCCGCCGTTGCCTATTTCAGTATCGCCATCCGGTTGGCGCGGATTCTGAGCAACGCCTTTTATGATGTACGGCTTAGTTATCAGGATGAAGATGCCCTGAAAGATATTGATCCAAATGCGACAGTTGTTTTTGTGATGAACCACCGCAGCAACATGGATTATGTGCTGGTCACCTATCTGGCGGCCCAGCAATCGGCTTTGTCTTATGCTGTTGGCGAATGGGCGCGTGTTTGGCCGCTCAGTCGGTTGATTCGTGCGATGGGGGCCTATTTTATTCGCCGCAAATCCGGCAGCGAACTCTATCGTCAGGTATTGGCCTGCTATGTCCGGCATGCCACCGATGCCGGTGTCACACAGGCTATGTTCCCCGAAGGCGGGTTGAGCCTGACGGGGGCTATGGCACGCCCCAAGCTGGGGCTTTTGAAATACATAATCGATGGTGCCAGCGCGGATGGGGCGGATGTGGTGTTTGTTCCCGTTGCGCTAAACTATGACCGGGTTCTTGAAGATACGATCCTGACCAAGGCCGCACTTGGCAATCAAAGGCAATTTCGTGCCCGGATCGGGGTCATAACTGGGTGGATATTGAAACAAATAGGTAGGCGCCTAACCGGTCGCTACCAGCGGTTTGGATTTGCTGGGGTGCGATATGGTCACCCTATCTCATTGAAGGAATTTCGCACCGCCCATGACGATGTGATGACTGATCTCGCGCGCGAACTCATGCAACGGATCAAAGAAGCGATTCCGCAGGCGCCTGTTCCTGCAGCGTGCTGGCTGGTTCGCACCAAAGGAGAAATGCCCGAAGACGAGCTTAAAAGCTTGATCACCGGGTTTTTGCAACGTGACGGAACTTTGGGTGATCAGGATGAGTCTGCGGTTTCAGCTGCCTTGGATCAGCTGGTCGAACGCAGAATTCTGAAACGAGAAGGTGGGAAAATATCTCAATCCGGGCAAAGGGTTGATCTGCTCGACTACTATGCAGCCTCAGCCCCGATTGGCGACGGCTGGCCTGATGCTGCGGCAGCGAAAGAAGTTTCTGCAGGCGCTGGGTCATAAAATTACAAAAATGATGCAAAATCTATTGCATTATTTCCTTCAGGCCAATATCTCATCATCCAACGCAAGCGCTTCTGCATCGCGGCAAACAGGAATGAGAAATAAGGAGGCCAACATGGCTCTGGACACCGACAGCGGTATCGCAACTTACGACGCGCCGGAAAAAGACCTCTATGAAATGGGTGAAATCCCTCCGATGGGGTTTGTGCCTAAGAAAATGTATGCTTGGGCAATCCGTAAGGAACGCCACGGGGAACCGAATACTGCGATGGTCCAGGAAGTCGTGGACGTACCAGAGCTGGACAGCCACGAGGTGTTGGTTCTGGTGATGGCGGCGGGCGTTAACTATAACGGCGTCTGGGCATCCCTGGGCAAGCCGATCTCGCCCTTTGACGGCCACAAGGCCCCGTATCATATCGCCGGTTCTGACGCTTCAGGGATCGTATGGGCCGTGGGTTCGAAAGTAAAGCGCTGGAAAGTGGGCGACGAGGTTGTCATTCACTGCAACCAGGACGATGGCGACGACGAACATTGTAATGGTGGCGATCCGATGTATTCGGACAGCCAGCGGATCTGGGGTTATGAAACGCCGGATGGGTCTTTTGCACAGTTCACCAACGTTCAAGCCCAGCAGTTGATGCCGCGCCCCAAGCACCTGACCTGGGAAGAAAGCGCTTGCTATACTCTGACGCTGGCGACCGCGTATCGGATGCTGTTCGGGCACGAGCCGCATGATCTGAAGCCGGGCCAGAACGTTCTGGTCTGGGGTGCCTCGGGCGGCCTGGGCTCTTATGCGATCCAGCTGATCAATACCGCAGGCGCCAACGCGATCGGCGTGATCTCGGACGAAAGCAAGCGTGACTTTGTTATGGGGCTGGGCGCCAAGGGCGTGCTGAATCGCAAAGACTTTAACTGCTGGGGTCAGTTGCCCACAGTAAACACACCGGAATATGCGGACTGGTTCAAAGAGGCGCGCAAATTCGGCAAGGCGATCTGGGAAATCACCGGCAAAGGCAAGAATGTCGACATGGTGTTTGAACATCCCGGCGAAAGCACTTTTCCGGTGTCGACCTTTGTCGTGAAAAAAGGTGGTATGGTTGTGATCTGCGCCGGTACCACCGGCTATAACCTGACTTTCGACGTTCGCTATATGTGGATGCATCAGAAACGCCTGCAAGGTTCGCATTTTGCGCATCTCAAGCAGGCTGCTGCCGCGAACCAACTGATGGTCGAACGCCGTCTGGATCCCTGCATGTCCGAAGTGTTTGCCTGGGGTGAATTGCCCGACGCGCATATGAAGATGATGCGGAATGAGCATAAACCAGGCAACATGTCGGTTCTGGTTCAGGCGCCGCAGACGGGCTTGCGCACGCTTGAAGAGGTTCTAGACGCAAAAGGCTGAGCCCCCAAAAAAAAGAATATTAGCACCCGCGAATCGCATCGAGCGAGCGCGGGTGCATCTATTTCTAGGCATTAGGCAATAATTACAGTGGGTTGCGAAGTCGTGACCCGCTAGTTTTGGGGAGTAGAAACCAGTGAATAGGCTTAAAAGCATCTCACATGTTATGGTTGTGTTAACCCTTCGTTAACCGTTTCGGAGAGACTTTAGATGGCGCATAATGAGTGGATACTGGACGTTTTGTCGGACCTCAACGCCTTCGCTGTTGAAAACGGTTTGACCGCACTTGCCGAGCAGCTTGATGATACCAAGTTGATCGCAGCGGCCGAGATTGCGTCCATGCAGGATAAGGCACAGGCGCCCGCGAATGGGAACACAACTCGACATGAGTCAGGTCCTAGAGGACTTGGAAAGCACCAACACGCTTGACGAGTTGGGCGATGTAGCCGTTCGATTGCGCGACCGGCTGCAGGTTGAACATCTTATCTATCATTGGGTTGATGGTGCCGGGGATCAATACGGCTATACAACTTACCCGGACGCTTGGGCCGAGCGATACCGTGAGCGGAATTATCACCGCATAGATCCGGTGATCCTGGGGTGTTTCCAACGGTTCCACCCGGTTGACTGGAAATTGCTGGACTGGTCTGGAAAAGTGGCGAAAGCCTTTTTGCAAGATGCCCTTGAACATGGAGTTGGCAATCAGGGTTATTCGATCCCCATCCGGGGGCCGAACGGCCAGTTTGCCTTATTCACAGTGAATCACTCATGTGATGATGAGAAATGGAAGTCCTTCATCGAGGCCCATGGCCGCGAGCTGATTTTGATCGCGCATTACTTTAACCGAAAGGCTCTGGAGTTCGAAACCGACAGGCAGCCGGATACGACCCGGGGCCTGTCGCCTCGTGAGACGGATGCCATGACCTTGCTGGCGCTTGGATACAGCCGGGCACAAGTCGCGCACTCACTGTCAATCTCGGAACATACGCTGCGTGTCTATATTGAAAGTGCGCGTGCCAAGCTTGGGGCGCAGAACACCACCCATGCTATCGCAACGGCTCTTAGCCGTGGATTAATAGTGGTTTAACAAGCGCACGCTCTAAAAACGGGAAATTAACCACGACTTTGTACTCCCTTCGTTCTTGCACAAGACGAGGGGAAAAGTCATGTTGCGCTATTTGTTTGCGGACGAACTACATAAATTTCCGAATCTGGCCGAGGGGATGTTCCGGGATCGCGCCGATCAGTTCAAAACCCGGCTGGGCTGGGATGTCCACGTTGATGAAAATGGGGAAGAGCGGGATCAATATGATGATCTGAATCCGCTCTATGTCATCTGGGAAGAAGAGGATGGCAGCCATGGGGGGTCGATGCGGGTTTTGCCGACGACAGGACCTGTCATGGTGAATGAAGTGTTCGGGCACCTGACAGGGGGTAAGCCCGTCCACAGCCCGCTGATCTGGGAGGTGACGCGGTTTTGCCTGTCCCGAACGGCCAGCGCCCATACCGCTGGTGCCATCATGCTGAGCGGGGGCGAAATCATGGAAGGCTTCGGGCTGACCCATATTGCGGGCGTCTTTGATGCGCGGATGATTCGGATTTACCGTCTGATCGGATCGTCTCCAGTCGTTCTGGGGTCGCAAGGGAAAGGGCGTGATCAGATTTCGGTTGGGCTCTGGCCCTATTCGGCCGAGGATTGCAATCGGGTGGCTGAACGGGCGGGCATCCCACGTGAGCTGTCCAGGATGTGGTTCAAAGCCGCGTTTGGCACTGTCCGACAACACCGGTTTGCCCTGTCCGCCTGACGGGGTCTGAAAGCCAATTCCATATCTGGCGATAGCTGGCGTGGCCCTGTAGGGTCGCGCCATGTCTATACCCACAGTAACCTTTTCTGACGATCAAGCCGCCGCCTATGACAGCATTTCCGAGATGCTGAAATCTGCTGGTGTGGACCTGGATGATGATGCCCTGCTGAAAATGCCCGGCAATGGCGAATCTGGGGTGATGGCCGTGATCGGCAAGGCGGGTTCAGGGAAAACGCTACTGCTGGCAGAGCTTTACAAAGCATTGGCTGACGCGGGTCTTCAGATTGTTTCCGGTGATTTCGAAAGCCGCAAAGCGCGCGAGAAACGCAGCTTGGCCATTCTTGCGCCAACGAACAAGGCCGCTAGTGTTTTGCGCCTGCGGGGTGTGCCTGCGACCACGATCCACCGCATCCTCTATACGCCGGTATATGACCCGGAATATGAACGCATTGCCGAATGGCTGGCGGGCAACGGTGAGCGCCCCGAGGTTGAAGGGTTGACTGACGAAGCCCTGGACCGGGCGGCCGCTTTTTATCAGAACAACAAGTCGATCCCCGGCGCGCTGGCCGCTGCGGGCCTTCGTGGGTCCGACTTTATCACCGGCTGGAAACGTCGGGAGGAGCCGCTGGACATAGGCTTTGTAGATGAGGCCTCGATGCTGGATGACCGGCAGTTCGAAGACCTGAAAGAGATCTTTCCGACCCTGTTGCTTTTTGGCGATCCGGCGCAGCTCGCCCCGGTCAATCAGTCCGGCAGCATGGTATTTGAGACGCTGCCCGAGCCGCGAAAGCAGGTATTGCACAGGGTCCACAGGCAGACGGCAGACAACCCGATCCTGGACCTCGCGCATGCGCTGGCCGACCCTCAGATGGGGTTTGAGGATTTTGAACGGCTCGTCGAACAGACCGCCCGACAGGATCACCGTGTTGTTTGGGGGCAGCGTGTTGAAGTTGACCTGATGGCCCGCAGCCCGGTTCTGGTCTGGCGAAATGCCACCCGAATTCGCTTGATTCAGGCCTTCCGCAATGTTCACGCGGCACCCGACACCGAGCTTCTGGCGGGAGAGCCGCTGATTTGCGATGGAATCGAACTGCCGCTGAAGCACCGCAAGAAAAGGCTGGATCTTGAGGCGCGCGGGCTAATCAAGGGTGCTCAGGTCATCTATCTGGGGCCAGGACGAAAACCGGGGTTTTCGCGCCTGCATGTGATGGGGGCCGAGGATCCGCAGGTCAGCGCAGCGTCGATTGTCAAAATCGAAATGCCTGATGAGGAAGAACCGTTTATTCCATTTGCTGCGCGTATGGGGGCAACCTTTTTGCATGGCGCTGCAGTGACCATTCACAAGGCGCAGGGGTCGCAGTGGGACACGGTACAGGTGTTTGCGCCGGATATATATGCGGCTGCCCGGATGGGGCGAACCGAGGCTGGGCAACCTTTGTGGAAACGTCTGGCTTATGTTGCGATCACGCGGGCGCAAGAAAGGTTGATTTGGGTGGTGCGCAACAGGCTGGCCAAGCCCACTTATCCGCTGCGCGTGGATGATTTGCGCGCGGCTCCGGCGGCGACGCTGACCCTGGAGGCGGAAGAGATATGAAATCCATCATCATCACAGGCGCCAGTTCAGGCATCGGACGGGCAACTGCCGAGCTGTTTTTGGCCGAGGGCTGGGCGGTTGGGCTGCTGGCGCGCAGCGCGGATGTGCTGAACGAATTGGCTGAAAGGCACAAGAATGCGATCCCCCTGGTGACCGATGTTACCGACCCCACCGCTGTTTCGGGTGCTTTCGAGACATTCCAGAATGAGGCGGGACGTCTTGACGTATTATTCAATAATGCCGGAATCTTTGCCCCCGGCGGCACGATAGACGAAATCCAGTTGGAGGATTGGTACCAGAGCGTCAGCGTGAACCTGAACGGGATGTTCCTAAGCGCGCGCGAAGCCTTTCGCATTATGCGGCATCAGGCCCCTCAAGGGGGAAGGATCATCAATAACGGTTCGATCGCCGCGCATGTACCGCGTCCGAATTCGGTCCATTACACCGCTACGAAACACGCGATAACAGGCCTGACACGCAGCCTATCACTGGACGGGCGCGCCTTTGGTATCGCATGTGGTCAAATCGATATTGGCAACGCGCGAACACAGATGGTGCAAAACCTGGTTGAAAACGCCATCGCGGGAGGGCAGCAGCCCGACCCGACGATGGCTGTTGACGATGCCGCACGTTCTGTACTGCACATGGCGTCTTTGCCTGCAGAGGCAAACGTCCAGTTCATGACCGTCATGGCCACTACGATGCCCTATATCGGGCGTGGATAGGGCTTTAGTTCTCGCGCAATAGTCGGAAGGCTGTGGACGCTCCCCAACCCGCCGCGATGGCAATGACCAAAGACATCAGGCCATACCAGACCGGCTGCTGACGGGACATGTTGTAGAGGAACCGTTCCAGCCCGACCTTCCGCACGTCGATTGTGGTCTCGAACTGGGAAACAACCTCTCGGCCGCGGGTCAGGTATATGCGCGCGAAATAGGCGCCTTCGGTCAAATCGGCTGGCATGTCAATTGAGGTTCGGAACAATGTCTGCTCGTCCACCGCAACCGTATTTTCGCGGATAGAATACAGGCCCTCATCCTCACGGATGCGAACGACGGCCTCGGCAAAATTCTGCGCGCCCCGGATATTCATCGCGGCACCCACTGACCGAATGGCCCGTTCAATCGAGATCCTGTACCGCAGGTCTTCTGTATCTGACAGGATTTCTGTAAGCGGAGCGCTGGTGGCAACCGCATAAAAACTGGGCGCAAGGTCGACCAGGACGCTGTCGGTGTTGACCCAGATACCCAGCCTGCGTTCTTTTCGCCGGACCGTCACCGGGCTAGAGGGGCCTGCAACGGCCACGATAACTTGAAGCGGTGGGCCGGAAGGGATCGGTGTTTCACGTTTTACGGCACCGAAAATAAGAATTTCCGAGCCATCGAAGTTCGCCGTGATTGCAACCCGGTCCTGACTTAGACCAAGTACAACCTGCTCTTCCTCGGCCATAGCCGGGGTGACACAAAACGCAAGCAGCAGGATCAACCGTCGGAGCATGATCAGTGCCCTCCTGCGACGCCAAGCGAATACAGCTCGGAGGGTTCCAGAAGCAGATCCAGCGCCAGTTTGCCACAAACCACCAAGACCAGTGCAGCCAGCAATACGCGCAGCTGCTCGGCAGGCATTCGTGCGCCGATCACCGTTCCGATCTGCGCCCCGATCACGCCGCCGACCAGCAACAACACAGCCAGAACAATGTCGACTGTGTAGTTGGTTGTCGCGTGCAGCATCGTGGTGAACGCTGTTACGAAAATAATCTGGAACAGGGAGGTGCCGACAACGACTTTGGTGGGCATTCCCAGCAGGTAAATCATGGCAGGAACCATGATAAAGCCGCCTCCGACACCCATGATCGCAGAAAGGATACCTACGCTAAGCCCGACCAGGACGGGGGGGATGACCGAGATATAGAGGCCCGATGTACGGAACCGCATTTTGAACGGCATCGCGTGAATCCAGCCGCGCTGACGACGTGCAACAGGGGCGGCGGTGCCCTTTTTGGATTTACGCAGCGCGTTCAGGCTTTCGATGAACATCAAGCTGCCGACGACGCCCAGAAAGACCACGTAACACAGGGTTACGAGCAAATCGACTTGTCCGAGGCTTTTGAGATAGTTGAAGATCACCACCCCGAACGCAGCACCGATCAGTCCCCCGACCAGCAATACCGTGCCCATCTTCAGGTCGACCGTCTTTCGGCGGAAATGGGCCAGAACCCCAGAAAAGGACGAGGCGACAATCTGGTTCGCTTCGGTGGCTACGGCAACTGCTGGTGGAATGCCAATGAAAAACAACAGCGGGGTCATCAGAAACCCGCCGCCGACCCCGAACATCCCTGACAGGATGCCGACCATGCCGCCCAACCCAAGCAGCAGAAAGGCGTTTACGGAAACTTCAGCGATAGGAAGGTAAATTTGCATGAGGTACTAGTAATTAGGGCCAGCTGCGTCGCGCAATGTGACACATTCGACTTCTGGAATTTGTGAAAGGGTTCGTATCTGACGCGCAGAATCACGCCCTTGGCGAGGCAGGGTAGAGCAGGGCTGGCGGCTTGGACCAGTCTGAAACTGTGCATCCGCAGAAGGCGTTTTGACAGGGAGTATCCCCTTAGACCAAGCGCAAGACCTAGCATCCGGCACCCCGGCGAGAAACTCTCTCAAATCAGCTGTCACTGGAAACACATCCATGCCCCTTTAGAGCCGTTGCGGCATGTAAAATCAACTCTACATGCCGCCATGCAGCGAACAGGACTGACGTGTGTTTCAAACTGGACCTATTACCGCTCTTTTACATAGGGTTCGCCACCGGCTTTCGGTGGAACGGCCTTGCCGACAAAGCCGGCCAAAATGACGACGGTCAGGATATATGGCAGCGCATCCATGACTTGCACAGGAATCACCACGCCACCTAGGTCAATATTCTGGAACCGCAACGCAACGGCTTGCAACAGTCCGAACAGCAGGCAAGCCCACATCGCGTGCCATGGCCGCCATTTTGCAAAGATCAGCGCCGCCAGCGCGATGAACCCGCGACCGGCAGTCATTTCCTTGACGAATCCAGCTTGCAGGGCCGTGGCCAGATAGGCACCGGCAATGCCGCACAGCACGCCACAGATCGCTACAGCCGCAAAACGCAGCCCAACGACAGAAACCCCGGCCGTATCCACAGCGGCTGGGTTTTCACCCACCGCGCGCAGGCGCAGGCCAAAGCGGGTGCGGTACAAAACCCACCAGGTTGTCGGGACCAGAAGGAAAGACACATAGACCAGGATCGAATGGCCGGACAGCAACTCGGAATAGATTGGCCCAAGAAATGGGACATCACTCACCGCATCCGCAAAAGGGAAGGTGATCGGTTCAAAGCGCCCTCCGCCGAACAGCGAGGGGGTACGCCCGCCCTGTTTGAACCAGCTTTGCGCGATCAGGACCGTCAGCCCAGAGGCCAGAAAGTTGATGGCGACGCCTGAAATCAGCTGGTTGCCCCGAAAGGTGATCGAGGCCACCCCATGCAGGGCGGACAGAACAAGCGAGGCCGCGATCCCGGCCAGCAATCCCAGCCAGACCGATCCGGTCACGGCGGCAACGGCAGCAGAAAAGAACGCCGCGATCAGCATCTTGCCCTCAAGCCCGATGTCGAAAATACCGGCGCGTTCGGAATACAGACCGGCCAGACATGCCAGCAACAGCGGCGTGGCCAGGCGGACGGTCGAATCGAGGACCTGGATGAGGGTAACGAAAGTATCCATCGCTTAGCCCTCCTTCCGCATGGCCAGGAACAGCTTCTCGAGCGGCATGCGGACCATGTTGTCAAGCGCGCCGGTGAACAGGATCACCAGGGCCTGAATGACTACGATCAGCTCGCGCGGGATAGACGTCCATAGCGCCAGCTCGGCCCCGCCCTGATAGAGGAAACCAAACAGCAGCGCCGCAAGGAAAACGCCAAACGGATGGGACCGGCCCATCAGCGCCACGGCGATACCGATAAAGCCAGCGCCCTCGGTCGAGTTCAGAACCAGCCGCTCTGCCTCACCCATCACGTTGTTCGTGGCCATCAGACCAGCCAGCGCGCCCGAGATCAGCATGGCGATGATGGTGATCCGTACCGGAGAAATACCGGCATAGACGGCACCGGTTTCCGAATGCCCATAGGCGCGGATCTCATAGCCCAGCCGGGTGCGCCAGATCAGCGCCCAGACGATCACACAGGCCAGGACTGCAACAAAGAATGAGATATTGGCAGGTGCGCCACGGAATACGACGTTTTCAGCGGTCGAGAACATCGACTGGAACGTCGGCAGATGCACCGCCTCGGGGAAGCGTGCAGTTGCCGGGTCTTGCGAGCCCTGCGGGCGCATGACGTTGACCAGCATATAGTTCAGCAAGGCAGCAGCGATGAAGTTGAACATGATCGTGGTGATCACGATATGGCTGCCGCGTTTGGCCTGCAGATAGGCCGGAATGGCCGCCCAAGCGGCCCCGAACACCATCGATGCGGCACAGGCGGCCAGCAAGGCGATGCTCCAATGCGGCCAGTCGATGTAAAGGCACACGACGGCCACGCCAAGCCCGCCCAGCATCGCCTGACCTTCGCCACCGATATTGAACAGCCGGGCATGAAAGGCGACCGCCACGGCCAGTCCGGTGAACATGAAATTCGTGGCGTAATATAGCGTATAGCCCCAGCCATAGGTCGATCCCAGCGCGCCGGTGACCATCAGGTTCACCGCTTCGATCGGGTTTTCGCCAATGGCGAGGATGACCAGCGCCGACAGGATTGCGGCCAGAAGCAGACTGATCACCGGGATCAGAACGACATCGGCCCATTTGGGCATTTTTTCCATGTTACGCTGCCTCTCCCGCAACACCGGCCATCAACAGGCCAAGTTCTTTTTCATCAGTTTCATGGGGCAGGCGTTCGCCCATGATATGTCCGTCAAACATGACCGCGATCCGATCCGACAGCGAGAATATCTCTTCCAGCTCGACCGAGACCAGCAGGATCGCCTTGCCCTGGTCGCGCAGGTCGACGATCTGTTTGTGAATGAATTCGATCGCCCCGATATCCACGCCTCGGGTCGGCTGACCGACCAACAGCAGGTCTGGGTTACGTTCGATTTCACGCGCGACGACGATCTTCTGCTGATTGCCGCCCGAAAAGCTTTTGGCCGACAGCCAAGGGTTCGGCGGGCGCACATCGAACTTTTCGATCTTGGCTTCGGTATCAGCGCGCAGCGCCGCATTATCCATGAAGATGCCGCGTTGATAGGCCGGGTCACGGTGATAGCCGAAGGCCACGTTCTCCCAGGCGTGGAAATCCATGATCAGGCCTTCGCGCTGGCGGTCTTCGGGCACATGCGCAATGTGCTGCGCGCGCCGCGCCTGGCCATCTGACCCCGCCCCGCTGAGCGCAAGCGGCGTACCGTTCAGTTTGATCTGGCCCTGGCCCGGGCGCATCCCGCCCAGAACCTCTAGCAGTTCGGATTGGCCATTGCCGGCGACGCCTGCGATGCCCACGATCTCACCAGCGCGCACGTTCAAGTCGATGCCTTTGACACGCTCGACGCCCGCGCTGTCGAAAACACGCAGGTTTTCAATCTCGAGGATGGGCTTACCGGGCTGCGCCGGAACCTTGTCGACCTGCAGCAGAACCTTGCGGCCCACCATCAGCTCGGCCAGTTCTTCGGGGCTGGTCTCGGCGGTTTTCACGGTGGCCGTCATTTGCCCGCGGCGCATGACCGACACGGTGTCGGTGTTTTCCATGATCTCGCGCAGTTTGTGGGTGATCACGATGATCGTCTTCCCCTCAGCCCGCAGCCGGTCGAGGATGCGGAACAGCTGATCCGCCTCAGATGGGGTCAGCACGCCGGTTGGTTCGTCCAGAATCAGGATCTCGGCCTTGCGATACAGCGCCTTGAGGATCTCGACCCGCTGCTGCATCCCCACACCGATCTCGTCGATCCGTTTGTCGGGATCCACGAACAGCTCGTATTCTTCTTCCAGCTCTTTCAACTCTTTGCGGGCCTTGGTCAGGGACGGGGCCAATAGCCCGCCATCCTCGGCGCCCAGCACGATGTTTTCCAGAACGGTGAAATTCTCGACCAGTTTGAAATGCTGAAACACCATCCCGATGCCCGAGGCGATCGCGGCCTGGCTGTCAGGGATTTCGGTCTTTTGACCGTTGATCCAGATTTCACCTTTGTCGGCTTTGTAAAAGCCGTAGAGAATGCTCATCAGCGTGGATTTGCCCGCACCGTTTTCACCGATGATCCCATGGATCGTACCGGGGGCGACGCTGATGGAAATGTCTTTGTTGGCCTGAACCGGCCCAAAGGATTTGGATATCCCTTTGAGCTCAATGGCGGGGACGGTCATGTCTTGTCCTCAGTTGCCGAAAGGACTGCCCGGTCATCCCGGTGCAGCAAAGTGGAATCGGGCCGGGAGCATCACCCCCGACCCGCGCGATATCAGAACTGCAGTGCTGGGCAGCTGTCGTTCTCGTAATAGCTGACAACTGAAACATTGCCGTCGATGATGTCCTGACGGGCTTTGTCGACTGCTGCTTTCATATCATCCGAAACCAGCGGAGCGTTGTTGTCGTCGATCGCATAGCCAACGCCGTCTTCGGCCAGACCCATGATATATACGCCGGTCTCAACGTTCTCGCCTGCGCTCATCGCCTCATACACAGCGACGTCCACGCGCTTCAGCATCGAGGTCAGAACTTTGCCCGGGTGCAGGTGGTTCTGGTTGCTGTCGACACCGATTGACAGGATGCCTTCGTCAGCAGCGGTTTGCAGAACACCAACACCGGTGCCGCCAGCTGCGGCATAGACCACGTCGGCACCCTGGCTGATTTGTGCCTTTGTCAGTTCCGAGCCCTTAACCGGGTCGTTCCATGCCGCAGGCGTTGTGCCGGTCATGTTGGCAACCACGTTGATATCGGGGTTCACCGCCTTGGCACCCTGAGCATAGCCGCAGCCAAAGTGACGGATCAGCGGAACATCCATGCCGCCGATGAAGCCAACGGTTCCGGATTCGGACGCCATCGCAGCCATCATACCAACCAGATACGAGCCTTCGTGTTCAGCGAAACCAACCTGACGCAGGTTGGGCGCGTCCAGCCAGGTTACGTCGACAACAACGAATTTCGTGTCCGGATAGTCGGCAACAACCGCGCTGAGCGGGTCAGCCATACCGAAACCCATGGTGATGATCGGGTTCGAGCCTGCTTCGGCAAAGCGGCGCAGGGCCTGTTCGCGCTGCGCTTCGGACTGCATTTCGATCTCGCGGTAGGTGCCGCCCGTTTCTTCCGCCCAGCGTGAGGCGCCGTTGTGCGCGGCTTCGTTGAACGATTTGTCGAACTTGCCGCCCAGATCAAAGATCAGTGCCGGTTCGGCCAGTGCGGCACCCGCTGTCAGTGCAACCGCCGCTGCGGCGCCCATCAAGGATTTCATCAGGGTCATTTGTTACTCCCGTTTGTTTTTTTTCGGTCGGAGCCAAGATAGCCCCGTTTACCCACTGTTAGCGAGCATAACCGTTGTGATGGCGGGAATTAAGGCCGTTTGCAACCGCCGCGGTCAACAGATTTTTGACCATTTGGTCCAAGAAAATTCGCGACCTGTCTCAGGTTAAATTGCATTCCATGACGATGGCATCAATTTTCTGATTATTTTCAACCGTATAGTAATTCTTGCGCGTGCCGCACACACGATACCCGCAATGCTTGTAAAGTGTAATCGCGGGCTGGTTGGCGATGGAAACATCCAGAATCGCCCGGATAGCGCCCAGTTTTTTGGCAGCCGCGTGCCATTCGACCATACGTTTCCTAGCCAGTCCCTGCCGCTGAACTGTGGGATGGGTGGCAATCGTCAGCAGTTCGGCTTCGTCTGCAATTACCTGGAAAAGGGCAAAGGACTGGGCATCACCTACGATATGGGTAAAGCGATTCTGCAGCAGCTCTGCAAACTCTGTGGCGGTCCAGGGGCGCGATTGTGTGAATGCTGCGGCGTGAGTATTTGCCAGTTCTTCGGGAGTCATCCGTCCAGCAACATCGGAGGTTGGTCCTTGGAGGGCGCCGCATCAGCGGGGCGTATGTAAAGAGGGGCGGGAGCCTCGGTCTTGGTCAACCTTCTTTGTGCAGCCACTCGGGCAATAGCGCAGACCTGAGCCTCGGGGTTGTCGTTGAACGTCAGTGTGCCCAGCGATTTTGCCTGATCAAGCTGGATCAGTGCCGGTTCCATATCAGGCCGCGAAACATAGACCTGATCTCTGGGCGCTCGGATCGCTGGCAACGCATCGCTGTCCAGGACAGCAAGCGCGTCAAAGCCCGATACGCCAATGGCCGGTATCCCCAGACCTAAGGCCAGACCCCGCGCGGCCGAGACCGAGATGCGTATTCCGGTGAAATTACCGGGGCCTATTCCAACGCCGATCGCTGACAGGTCGCGCCATGAGCATTGTTCTGATGACAGCACCTCTTCGAGCAGCGGCATCAGACGTTCGGCTTGTCCCCGCGACATGGGCTCGACACAAGACGCCACAATCCGGTCACCGCGCAACAAAGCGGCCGCGCAATGCGCGGCCGATGTGTCAAACGCCAGAATGAGTGGTTCAGACGGCAACAGGGCGCACCTCGGTCACTTCGGGAATGTAGTGACGCAGCAGGTTTTCGATCCCCATCTTCAACGTCAGGGTCGAGGATGGGCAGCCTGCGCAGGCCCCTTGCATGTGCAGGTAGACAACGCCGCGGTCAAAGCCGTGGAACGTGATGTCGCCGCCGTCCTGTGCAACAGCAGGGCGCACCCGGCTGTCCAGCAGGTCTTTAATCTGATTGACCACTTCGGCGTCCTCGCCGCTGTGTTCAGCATGGCCCGAGCCCGCATTGGCATCCGCACCCATGATCGGCTGGCCGGACTGGTAATGCTCCATCACCGCGCCCAGAATGGCGGGTTTGATGTGATCCCACTGGACGTCGTCCGCTTTGGTCACGGTTACGAAGTCATTGCCGAAAAACACTCCGGTCACGCCACTTACAGCGAAAATGCGGTTGGCCAGCGGCGATTTCTCTGCAGCCTCAGCCGATGGGAAATCTGCAGTGCCCGCTTCCAGCACGGTCTGGCCGGGCAGGAATTTCAGGGTTGCAGGGTTCGGTGTGGATTCGGTCTGGATGAACATGGCGCGGCTCCGTATCTGTTGTCTCTGATATGCGGGTCCGCGAGCTGGAAGTCAAGAATTGGAACGATTCTAAATTTAGGCAGCCAAGCTTATAGCGTCGTCCAACCGATCATCGCCCCAGAACAGCTCATCCCCGACCAGAAAGCTGGGCGCGCCAAAAAGCCCTTTGGCCTGAGCGGTTTCTGTCTGCGTGATAAGCGCTGCTTTGATCGCCGGATTCTGGGTCTGGGACAGCAAATCTGGGGCAAGCCCGGCTGAGTTCAGGCATCCGGCCAGAACAGCCTCATCCGCGATGTTCTGCCCCTGGGCAAATTCGGCGGAATAGACGGCGCGCACAAAGGCGGCTTTTTGCACTCGGTCGTCAATCGCCAGCGTTAACCTTGCCGCTTTCAGGCCGTTCTGCGGAAAAGGATTGGGCCGGATCAAGGGCAGGCCGCGCTGGGCGGTTAGGCGTTCCATATCGCGCCACATGTACCGGCCTTTCGCCGGATACAGATTGAACGGAGAATTATCCCACCCTTGGGCGGCAAAGATCGGGCCCAACAAAAAGGGCTGCCATTCGACCGATACACCATGGCGGGCGGCGACCTCTTCGATACGCATCGCGCTAAGATAAGAATAGGTCGAGGCGAATTCGAACCAGAATTGAATGCTGCGTTGCATCGGTGTGACCTCAGGTAATCGCTTCGAGTTTTTCTTTGCTTAGATCACCGGGAACAATAGTGATTGGGATGGGCAGGCTGCCTGAGTTTTTGGTCAGTTGAGTCACCAATGGGCCAGGTCCCTTTTTGTCGGTGCCTGCACCCAGAACCAGAACGCCGATATCAGGATCGGACTGCACATGCTCGATGATCTGGGCAACGGGCTCGCCTTCGCGGATGGCCAGTTCAGGATCAACGTCCTGCTTGTCGCGCATCCATTTTGCGAAAACTTCAAAATGCGCATGGATACGCTCGCGCGCTTCTTCACGCATGACGGTGGCAACGCCGATCCAATGGTTGAATTCGTCCGGTGGGATTACCGACAGGATTGTTACGCCGCCGCCGGTATGGGCCGCGCGCATAGCCGCGAATCGCATCGCATTCAGGCATTCGCGACTGTCATCCAGAACCACTAGGAACTTGCGCATGGGTGTCCTCATTCATTTCCGGGGATCATGCCCGACTAGGTGCGTGCTGGCAACCAGAGCCTAACGCCCACTGGCGGCCCAGTCCCAATACAGGTCGCGTGCACGCCGGGCGATGGGACCGACCTGAAACCGGGTGTCCTCCAGCGCAGTCACCGGGGTGATCTTGCTCATGTTGCCAGTCATGAATACCTCGTCGGCCCCGTAGAAATCCTCGAAACTCAGAACCGCCTCATGCACAGCCACGCCGTCGGCCCGCAGGTTTTTGATATGTCGTGCACGGGTGATGCCGGCAAGGAAGGTGCCGTTGGGGACGGGGGTAAAGACCTCGCCGTCGCGGACCATAAAGATATTGGCGGTTGCGGTTTCGGCTACGTTGCCCAATGCGTCAGCCACCAGAGCATTCGAAAACCCGTTCGCACGTACCTCGTTCAGCATCCGTGCATTGTTGGGATACAGGCACCCGGCCTTGGCATTCACCACCGAGGATTCCAGTACCGGACGGCGGAATCGGGTCAGTCCCAGCGTGGCCGAGGCGGTCTCAGGGGCCATCGGAATCTCTTCCAGGCAGACAGCAAACCCGGTGCTGTTTTCCTGCGGTACGATCGCTGTCGCATCTCCGTCGATGCCCCAATACATCGGGCGGATATACACGGCCGCGTCGGGCGCATAGGCTTCAAGCCCTTCCAGCACGATCTCGACCATCTGGTCTTTGGTGACGGTCGGGGTCAGCATCAGCGCCTCGGCAGAGCGGTTCACGCGGGCGCAATGGGCCTCCAGATCCGGGGTCAGCCCGTTGAAGAACCGCGCGCCGTCAAAGACGGATGATCCCAGCCACGCGCCATGATCCGCAGCGCGCATGATCGGTGCATCCCCATCATGCCATTGCCCGTTGAAATAGGTGCGGATGTTCTTGCCGACTGCCATGACGCCCTCCCAAGCTTTGAGGCAAACCTAGGAAGGCGTTAAGGCAACGTCCAGAGCCAATCAGCCCCGTTTCGCACCAACCATGCCGACGATGTCATAGGTCTGCTGCAGGATCGGGGCTGCAATCGCCCGCGCCTTTTCTGCGCCATTGGCCAGAATGCGATCAATCTCGGCCTCTTCACCCATCAGGCGGGCCATTTCGGTCGAGATCGGAGACAGTTTGGCAACCGCCAGATCGGCCAGCATCGGTTTGAACTCGCCAAATTGCTTGCCGCCAACGTCGGCCAGAACCTGATCCGCCGTCTGATCGCTGAGGGCGGCGTAGATATTCACCAGATTGCGGGCCTCGGGGCGGTTGTCCAAGCCATCGACTTCCGAAGGCAGAGCGTCCGGGTCGGTCTTGGCCTTTCGGATTTTCTTGGCGATCGTGTCGGCATCATCGGTCATGTTGATCCGGGTCATGTCAGAGGGGTCGGATTTGGACATCTTTTTTGACCCATCGCGCAAGCTCATGACCCGAGTTGCCGCACCTTTGATGACGGGTTCTGTCAACGGAAAAAAATCGACGCCATAGTCATGATTGAACTTAGTTGCGATGTCTCGGGTTAGTTCCAGGTGTTGCTTTTGATCATCTCCGACGGGAACATGTGTCGCGTGATATACAAGGATATCTGCGGCCATGAGCGCCGGATAGGCGAATAGGCCCAACGATGCATTCTGCGCGTTCTTGCCAGCCTTATCTTTGAACTGTGTCATGCGCTGCATCCAGCCAAGCCGGGCAACGCAGTTAAAAATCCATGCAAGTTGCGCGTGCTCAGGAACCTGGCTTTGGTTAAACAGGATCGATTTTTCGGGATCTAATCCTGATGCGATATACCCCGCGCACAGCTCACGCGTTGCGTGCTGCAACTCTTTGGGGTCCTGCCAAACGGTGATCGCGTGCAAATCGACCATACAGTAGATTGTCTGATAGTCGGACCCTTGCATCCGGACCCAGTTCCGCAATGCGCCCAAATAGTTGCCAAGGTGCAGGTTACCGGATGGCTGTGCACCGGAAAACACGCGCGGCGTGAACTTGGAATCGGTCATCGAAGGGAACTCCCGTCTGGAAAAATCAGCCCCCGTCGCTTACCCATGAGGCAAAGGGACGTCAACAGCCGCGAAAGGCCCGCCCAATGAGCAGTGAGCATTATACACCCGCCGTGAACCCTCTGCCGCCCGTGGTGGTGGCTTTGTGTGTGTTCATCATGGGGGTTGAACTGGCATTTACTCTAGGTACGCGCGGGATCATTGGGGGGCCAACTGCTGTAGGCTGGCGCCTGGACGCTTTGCAGCACTATTCGTTTTCGCCGGATATCTTCGACTGGATGGTGGAAAACGGGCGCTGGCCGTTCGAGCATCTGATCCGCTTTGTCACCTATCCGTTTGTATCCGGTACGTTCACACAGGCCATCTTTGTCTGCGTCTTTGTGCTGGCCATGGGTAAAATGGTGGCCGAGGTTTTTGGCAGCGTTCAGATGCTGGTGATCTTTGTGCTGTCGGGCGTGGGTGGTGCGCTGGCTTATGCACTGTTGCTGGATCCGCGCTTTCCGCTGGTGGGTGGGTTCCCTCCGGTCTATGGGCTGATCGGAGCGTTTACGTGGATATTATGGCGCAAGCTGTCGCTGGTGGGCGCAAACCAATCCCGCGCCTTCAGCCTGATCGCCGTTTTGATGGGCATTCAGTTGTTGTTCGGCCTGCTGTTTGGCGGAACGCTGGACTGGGTGGCTGATCTGGGCGGTTTTGCCACTGGTTTTGCCCTGTCGTTCCTGGTTGCTCCGGGTGGGTGGGCGCGGATCGTCAGGCGTATTCGGCGCGACTGATCAGGATCGACGCAGAGCCTTTCTGAACTCGGAAAGTTTGAATGCACCAATCAGGTGGCCGAGCAGGAAATACGTGACTGCAGCAACGATGATCAAACCGAGCAGTGCCAAGTAACGCCAGCCTTCCAGGGCAAAGGCCCAGCCAAACAGCTCAATAGCGGCATACAAGACAGCTCCCATCCCCATGGACGCCGCAATGATCCGCCATGCCCTGTTCTTGAACCGGTCGTCAAACTGCGCTTCTTTCCCCATTTTTCGCGCGCCCAAGGCCAGCAGTCCAACCATGGCCCATCCGGCCACCGAGGCGGCAATCGCCGGTGCGAACCATCCCACCAACGGATACAGCCCGAAAGCCAGTGCACCGTTCACGACCATCGCAAACACTGCATAGTGAAAGGGCGAGCGTGTATCTTCTCGCGCGAAATACAAAGGCTGCAACAATTTCTGCAGCATGAACGCGGGCAGGCCGATGCCATAGATCGCCACGGCAAGTGCGGTGGCGGCGGTGTCTTCGGGGGTGAACTGTCCGCGCTCGAACAGAACCGAGACCAGCTGGGTGGGGATGAGGACAAAGGCAACGGTCGACGGGATGGTCAACAGCAACGTAAACTCACCTGCGCGAGAAAACGCATCGCGGGCGCCCGATTTGTCCCCAGCGCGCAGGCGGCGAGATAGATCGGGTAACAGGACGATGCCGACGGCGATGCCCACGACGCCCAATGGCAACTGGTACAAGCGATCCGCTGCAAACAACCAGCTGACGGCCTTTTCGGTTTTCGAAGCAACCAGCTGGCCCACCACCAGATTGACCTGTGTAACTCCCATGGCCAAGGCGGCCGGAACCGCAATGCGGACCATGTTGCGCATTTCAGGGCTGAGTTTCGGCAGGCCCGGGCGGATACGGATGCCCGCACGTTCGGTTGCAACCCAGACCAGCGCTAGCTGCGCAACTCCAGCGATGGGGATGACGGCGATCAGCCAACGGATGACCTCTCCGCCTGATATAGCGCCGGCGATCAGTGCTGTGCAGGCAAAGATGTTCAGTAAAATCGGGGCGGCCGCTGCAGCCGCGAAACGGCCGGTTGCGTTCAGCACGCCCGAGAACAACGCCGCAAGCGACATGAAAAAGATGTAGGGAAAGACCACATATCCATAATCAACGGCAAGGTCGAAGCGGTCGTCACCGTAAAAGCCCTCAGCCGTCAGCCAGACCAGGCCAGGCATGAAAACCATCGCCAGCCCGACCAGCGCCAGCACCGCCACGGCCAGCAGGTTGAACGCGTCCTGTGCAAAGCCTTGCGCGTTTTCCCCGCCTTCCAGCCGTTTGGAAAACATCGGCACAAAGGCTGCGTTAAACGCACCTTCGGCAAAGAAGCGGCGGAACATGTTGGGCAGGCGAAAGGCGGCGACGAATGCATCCATTACTGGCCCGGGCCCGATGTAGGCGGTCAGCAGGATTTCCCGCAGAAAGCCCAGAATACGGCTGGCCAGGGTCCAGAACCCGACAGTGAACAGGCCTGAAAACAGCCGGATCTGCTTCATGAGACCGCGCGCTCGGCGCCTTCGGAGATGGCCTTGCGCAGCTTGGTCTCAAGCCCGCGCTGCTTGCTTTCCGAGTGATATTTCAACCCAAACATATCCTTGACGTAAAAGGTGTCCACCACCTGTTCGCCATAGGTCGCGATCACCGCATTGGCGATATAGACATTGGCTGCAGCAAGCGTTCTTGTCAGATCGTAAAGCAGGCCGGGCCTGTCCCGGGTATCGACCTCGATGATCGTGTAGATCTCGGACCCGTCATTGTCGAAGATGATATGGGTCGGCACGTTAAAGGCCCGTTCGCGTTTCTTGATCTTGTCGCGTGATTTAAGGGCATCCCGCGCCACGACCTCGCCTTTCAGGGTCTTGTGGATCATCTGTGTCAGGCGCGGCAAACGGCTGGCCTCGAACGGGTGTCCATCGGCGTCCTGAATCCAGAACGCATCGGTCACATAGCCGTCTTTGGTGGTATAACTGCGCGCATCAACCACATTGGCCCCGACCAGCGCCAAAGCGCCTGCGATACGGGCAAAAATGCCGGGGTGATCACCCATGGCAAAGCAGGCCCGCGTCGCATCGCGGTCTTCATCCGGGTGCAGACGGATTTCCATCGCGCCAGCATCACCGCTGCGGTCCAGCTCTTTCAGCATCTCGGCAAATTCTACATGGGTCGAAAGGTTCAGGCCCTGCCAATAGGGGTCATAGTGCCGACCCGTCTCGGTTTTGAGGGCGGCTTTGGTCCATTCCGCCAGCTCGGCCCGCAACGCCTTTTTGGCACCGGCACCGCGATTGGCACGGTTGAGGTCTTCCATCCCGGTCTCAAGCGCGCGCTTGGTTTCTGCATGCAGCGCGCGTAGCAGGGTGGCTTTCCAGTTGTTCCAGGTGTTGGGTCCAACGCCGCGAATGTCGCAGACGGTCAACACGGTCAGTAGGTCCAACCTTTTGACTGTCTTCACGGCCTTGGCAAAGTCGCGCACCGTGCGCGGGTCGGAAATATCGCGTTTCTGCGCCATGTCCGACATCAACAAGTGATACCGCACCAGCCATTCCACGGTTTCTGAATCCGATTTGTTCAGACCCAGCCGAGGTGCAATCTTTCGGGCCATCTGTGCGCCCAAAATCGAATGATCCTCGGGTCGCCCCTTAGCAATGTCATGGATCAGCAGGGCAACATACAGAACCTTGCGATTGACCCCTCCTTCCAGGATTGAAGACGCAAGCGGCAGGGATTCCCCCAACTCTCCGCGTTCAATCTGGGCCAGATTGACGATGCACTGAATGGTGTGCTCATCCACCGTATAGCTGTGGTACATGTTGAACTGCATCATCGCCACGATGTGTTCGAACTCGGGCAGAAAGGCCGACAGCACCCCCAGTTCGTTCATGCGACGCAGGGCGCGTTCCGGGTTGCCGTGTTTCAGCATCAGGTCGAGAAAGATGCGCCGCGCCTCTTTGTCTTCGCGCATGTCGTCATCAATCAAGTTCAGGTTGGCGCTGACCAGCCGCATCGCGTCCGGGTGGATCAGCATGCCGGTGCGCAGACCTTCCTCGAACAGGCGCAGAAGGTTCAGCTTGTCCGCCAGAAACTTGTTCGGGTCGGCTACATCCAGACGTCCATGGACGACTTTATATCCGGCTTTGATCCTGGGGCGGCGGCGGAAAATACGCTCTAGCAGCGGCGCGCCTTTCATATGCGTCGCCTCGAGTTTGGTCAGGAAGATGCGCGTCAGCTCGCCAACCTTCGTGGCCTCGCGGAAATAGCGCTGCATAAACACTTCGACCGCCCGACGACCGGCCCGGTCTTCGTATCCCATACGGGAAGCAACCTCGACCTGCATGTCAAAGGACAGTTGTTCGGTTGCGCGCCCGGTCACCAGATGCAAATGCGAGCGAACGGCCCACAGGAAATCTTCGGCTTCCACAAAAGTGCTGAATTCCTCGGGGGTGAACAGACCCAG
Organism: Ruegeria sp. CDSA193; assembly: GCF_059611885.1. Taxonomy (NCBI): domain Bacteria; kingdom Pseudomonadati; phylum Pseudomonadota; class Alphaproteobacteria; order Rhodobacterales; family Roseobacteraceae; genus Ruegeria; species Ruegeria sp. CDSA193. The sequence goes on from NZ_JBXWPN010000005.1 coordinate 191,890, forward strand.
CGGTACCAACTCGGCCACGTCCTGAACGCTGTAGATATATTTGGCAATCCAGTAGAGCGATTGCAGGTCGCGCAATCCGCCTTTGCCCTCTTTTACGTTGGGCTCGACCATATACCGCTCGCCCTGTTTCAGATGGCGCGCGTCGCGTTCCTGCAGCTTGGCCTCGATGAACTGGCGCTCAGTGCCTTTGAACAGATCGTCTTTCAGGCGCGTTTCCAACTCATTTGCCAGATCGGCGTCGCCAGCCAAATAGCGCTGTTCCAACATCGCGGTGCGAATGGTGAAATCCTCGGATCCCAGGCGCAGGCAATCCTTGATGGTGCGCGAAGAATGCCCGACCTTCAGCCGCAGATCCCACAGGATATACAACATGGACTCGATCACACTCTCTGCCCAGGCAGTGATTTTGTAGGGGGTCAGAAACAGCAGATCGACATCCGAGGACGGGGCCATTTCCCCGCGCCCATAGCCGCCCACTGCCAGCACGGCCATTTTTTCACCCTGTGTCGGCGTGGCCAGCGGGTGAAGCTCGCGACTGGCCACTTGCATCGCGGTGCAGACCAGCCCGTCGGTCAGGTAGGTATAGGAATGGGTCAGCCGCCGCGCGTCAAATGGATCGCGGACAAAGGCATCCGCGATTGCCTGACGACCGGATTTCTGGACGTTGCGCAAAATCCGCACGGTTTCGCCGCGCCTTTCGGCGTTATCAGATGTCTTGTCGAAGGCCTCTGACAGCTGTGCCATAACGGCTGCGCTGTCAAAGATTTCTTCGGGCTGGCAAATCAGGTCACCCCTTGGGATGAGTGTCAGAGCCAGCCGATCAGAATCCGGCGCCAGAGAAGCTTTGTGGGGCAGGGTCAATCACAACCACCTGTTTGTTCTGGATCGTGGCAATGGCCAGACCACGTTCATTCGTACCGTTGGGTCGCAGACGGAAGATACCGCCAACGCCCTGAAAACCGGCGTTCTGAGTTAGGGCAGATGCGGTCAGAGCGTCGGATTTGCCCTGGCTGACCAAGGCAGCAATCGCGGCTATGCCATCATAGGCTAGGCCACTGATCGGATGTGGTGCCTCGCCATATGTGTTGTTGTACCGCTGACGATAAGCCTGTGCCTTGGATGGGTCCGGCAATGCGAACCAGCCACCCTGAACGCCTGGCAGTTCCAGTGTCTGGGCCGGGATGTCCCAGCGAGTCAGGCCCATATATTGCGTGGTTGCCGGGGAGACGCCCGCTTCTGGTAGAAGCTGGGAATACAGCGGCAACGCCCCTGCAGTGGTCGAAGTCAGAAAGATCGAATCCGCCCCCGAGGACGCCACAGTAGCCTTGATTGTCGGCACCGAGTTGATGACCCCCTGCTGAGAGCGGTCATAGCCGACCGTGCCTGCATTACCCACTCGGCTGTTGCTCAGTGCGGTTGCAATAGCCGATTGTCCAAGCCGCCCGGCGGCATCGTTGCTATGCACGATGACCGTTCCGGTCTTGCCGCGCGAACCGGCATAGTTGACCAACCGGTTGGCGGTGTTTCCAAAAGTGGGGCCAAGCACGAAGACATTGCCGCCTGCGATGCTGGTATTGTTCGAAAACGACAGCAGGTTGACCTTGTTGTTCAGTACCGCAAGACCAGCTGAGTTTGCCGCCTGGGCGTAGACCGGACCGATGATTATCTTTGCACCGTCTGCCACGGCTTGCTGCGCGACTGTTGCGGCGGTACCCGAATTGCCCCGGGTGTCGTAGACCCGCAAATCAATCTGTACATTCTGCAGATCGGACATCGCCAGGCGGGCTGCGTTTTCAAGGCTACGCGCCAGTTCAGCATCCCCGGAATTTCCAGATCCGGCCGGAACCAGCAAAGCAACCGGTACAGGTTTTGAGGTGTTGATCGACGGGCCTCCGCCGATACTGCTGACGTCACACGCCGCCAGAATGGTCGCGGTGGCCAAGACGGCGGCTGCACGCGCCAACTTGCGAACGGGCTTGCAAACGGTAAACATCTAAATGAAAACTCCCTGATCCGGCGGCTTGGGATGCTGCCATTATTTGCGCCGCGATAATAGACGTCACGCTGTGAGGGTCCAGCTTTGAATTTTCAAAAAGTCAAATTGGGCACGGGCCTGTATTTTGTTGCCACTCCGATCGGGGCGGCGCGCGACATTACGCTCAGGGCGCTAGACGTGTTGGCGTCGGTGGACATGATTGCCGCCGAAGACACGCGCAGCCTGCGCCGGTTGATGGAGATTCACGGCGTTCCTCTCGAGGGGCGCCGCATTCTTGCCTATCACGATCACAGCGGTGCAGGCGCCCGCGGCAAAATCCTGGATGCGCTGAAAGAGGGGAAATCAGTGGCTTATGCGTCCGAGGCCGGGATGCCGTTGATCGCGGACCCGGGATACGATCTGGGACGACAGGCGGCCGAGGCGGGGCACACTGTCACCTGCGCGCCGGGGCCGTCCGCCGCGCTGATGGCGCTGACGCTGGCCGGTTTGCCGACGGATGCCTTTTTCTTTGCGGGGTTTTTGCCCAATGCCTCAGGCGCGCGCCGGACGCGGATCGAGACGCTGCGAGATGTGCCTGGAACGTTGGTATTTTATGAATCTCCGAAACGTGTGGCGTCCTGTCTGTCGGATCTGGCCGAGGTTCTAGGGGAAAACAGGCAGGCCGCGATGTGCCGCGAATTAACCAAGAAATTCGAAGAAGTTCGGCGCGGGTCGCTGGCAGAGCTGGCAGAAGAATTGGCGAGTCAGACGGTCAAAGGCGAAATTGTTCTGCTGGTAGACCGTGGCGCTTCGGAAACTGTTAACGATTCAGACATAGAAGAGGCTTTGATACGCGCCCTGGAAACTCATTCAGTACGCGATGCGGCGGATTTGGTGTCGCAGATGTATAAACTGCCGCGTCGACCGATCTATCAGAAGGCGCTGAAACTCGGGAAAGGGTAAGATGACCTCACGCACTGTCCGAAGTTCGGTTTCTTATCATGCGGGTCAGGCGGCGGAACAGCAGGTTGCGGCAGACTACGAGCGGCGGGGATATTCCATAGCACATCGCCGTTGGCGCGGGGCAGGGGGCGAGATTGATCTGATCGTCCGCAACGGTGACGGATTGGTTTTCGTCGAGGTCAAGAAAAGCACAAGCTTTGAGATGGCTGCTGCCCGGATCAAACGGCGCCAGATGGACCGTATCTGTGCCTCGGCCGCCCAATTTCTGGAAGGGGAACCCAACGGCCAGCTGACAAATGTTCGGTTTGATGCGGCTTTGGTGGATGCGTTCGGCGCGGTGCAAATCATCGAAAACGCCTTTGATCAGGTCTGAACCCATTGAACCCCCGGCCTGGCTGGGCCATGTATCTGGCGTGAAACTGAGGGACACGCCATGAAAATTGCCTTTCAGATGGACCCGATCGGGGCCGTGGATATCAATGCCGACAGCTCATTCCGTCTGGCCGAAGAGGCACAGGCGCGCGGGCATATGCTGTTCTTCTACAGCCCTGACAAACTGGCTTATCAGGAGGGCCGGATCACGGCCCGCGGCCATGATATGACGGTGCAGCGCGTGGCCGGAAACCCGGCGGAATTGGGGCCCGAGCGCGAGGTTGATCTGGCCGAGTTCGACGTGGTCTGGCTGCGTCAGGATCCCCCGTTTGACATGCACTATATCACTTCTACCCACCTGCTGGACCGGCTTAAGGGACAGGCGCTGGTGGTAAATGATCCATTCTGGGTTCGGAACTATCCCGAAAAACTCCTGGTGCTGGATTTCCCTGATCTGACGCCACCGACAACCATCGCCCGCGATCTGCAGACGATTAAGGCGTTCAAAGAAAAGCACGGCGATATTATCCTGAAACCGCTTTATGGAAATGGCGGTGCGGGGGTGTTCCGGTTGGATGGCAACGACCGGAACCTGACATCTTTGCACGAATTGTTCACCGGGTTTTCGCGCGAACCTCTGATCGTTCAGAAATTCCTGCCCGATGTCAGCAATGGCGACAAACGGGTCATTCTGGTGGACGGTCAGGCTGTGGGTGCAATCAACCGTGTTCCCGCCAAAGGTGAAACACGATCCAACATGCATGTGGGGGGACGGCCCGAAAAGGTTGGTCTGACGGATCGCGATCTTGAGATTTGCGCAGCCATTGGACCTTTGTTGAAGGAAAAAGGGCAGGTTTTTGTTGGTATCGATGTAATCGGCGATTACCTGACCGAGATTAACGTGACTTCGCCAACCGGAATTCAGGAATTGGAACGGTTTGATGGCGTGAACATCGCAGAAAAGATTTGGCAGGCCATCGAAGCCAGGCTTTAAGATGCAATATTGGCGCTGATGCGAAAGCTCAGCGCCTCGGCCACATGGGGTCTTCGGACATCTGATGCGCCGTCCAGATCGGCGATGGTCCGCGCGACCCGCAAGATGCGGTGAAAGGCGCGCGCCGACAAACCAAATTTCTCAGCCGCTTTCAACAGCAGCTCTTTTCCTTCGGCATCCGGCGCGGCGATTTCTTCCAGCACATTGCCCTCAACATCCGCATTCTGGCGCGCGGACGTTCCAGTGTATCTTTGCGCTTGAACCGCACGCGCCTGCTCGACACGCGCGGCAACCGTGGCCGAACTGTCCCCGGATGGAGGTAGGTCAAGGTCGGTGAACCCGACCGGAGGCACCTCGATCCTCAGGTCGAACCGATCTATCAGCGGGCCTGAAATGCGCCCCAGATAATCCTCGCCGCAGACCGGCGCACGCGAGCAGGCCCGCGCCGGATCTGTCAAGTAGCCGCATTTGCAGGGGTTGGCGGCGGCAACCAGCATAAAGCGGCAGGGGTATTTCACATGCGCATTGGCACGTGCAATCATGACCTCTCCTGTTTCGATGGGTTGGCGCAGGGTTTCCAGAACGGTTCGTGGGAATTCGGGAAATTCATCCATGAACAAAACCCCGTTATGGGCCAATGAGATTTCTCCTGGTTTGGCTCCTTTCCCTCCACCAACAATGGCCGCCATCGATGCCGTATGATGCGGCTCGCGAAATGGTCTGGTGCGGCTGATGCCGCCTTCGTCAAGCAGGCCGCACAGGGATTGGATCATCGAGGTTTCAAGCGCCTCGGCCGGTGTCAGGGGCGGTAAGATCCCCGGCAGGCGCGCGGCCAGCATGGATTTCCCGGACCCCGGCGTGCCGATCATCATCAGGTGGTGCCGCCCTGCGGCGGCAATCTCCAACGCGCGTTTCGCCCGCTCCTGCCCTTTGACATCGCGCAGGTCGCGGGTGCTGGGGGAAAGGTTGACCTCGCCGGGCAGGGCAGCGGGCAAAGGGGCTTGGCCCGAGAAGTGGCGGACAACATCGCCCAAAGATTCAGCGCCGATCACCTGAGTAGCGTCAACCCAAGCCGCCTCGGCGCTGGAGGCCCGAGGGCACAGCAGGGTTCGGTCCTCGGCCGCGGCGGTCATCGCGGCAGGAAGCGCCCCGACAACAGGCACAAGAGACCCGTCCAGTGACAATTCCCCAAGTGAAACGGCCCCTTCAGCCGCGTCCTTGGGAATGATTTCCAGGGCTGACAGCAGAGCCACCGCAATGGGCAGGTCGAAATGGCTGCCTTCTTTGGGCAGGTCAGCGGGGGATAGGTTGATGGTGATACGCTTTGACGGCAGGGCAATGGCCATCGAGCTTAGCGCGCTTCGGACGCGATCGCGGGCCTCTGAAACTGCTTTGTCGGGCAGGCCGACGATGGAAAAGGCAGGCAACCCCGGTGAAACCGCGCATTGCACCTCGACCGGGCGGGCGTCGACACCTTGAAAGGCGACTGTATGAGAACGAGCGACCATGAACGACCTACTTGGTTAACAGGTCGTTACTGGCACGCCGCCGGTTTAGGAATCGTTAACGGCGCTGACCATCTGAGTGAATTTCGGCCATGCCTCCGGATCGGCGAGGGTTTTGTCGCGGCAGAACCGATTGCAGAATCCCCAGCGCTGACCGTCCAGGTCCAGAAAATCTGTGACGGGCTCTCCGGAATAGGGGCAGGTCTGGTTGACCGAGGGACCGCTCTGGGCGGCCACAGCAGACGATGCCCCGCCGATTGGCCAGGGATCCGATTGAAGGTCCAGCGAATACGGGAAAGGGTCGTACTGGACTGTTAGGCCCATCGCACGCCACTGCCTGACAACCGGATCCGACAGGAGGGTCAGGCAATAGTCCCGGTTGGCGTCCGAAACAGGCAGCCCATAACCGATGATCCGCGCGGCCACGGGCGTGTAAAACACATCCACCAAAGAATATGTACCGAACAAAGGGCCGGTGTTCGTCCCGGACACTTGGCGCGCATGATCCCAAAGGGTTTCGATCCGGCGCAGGTCAGCAAGCGTTTCGGCCGCCGGTTCGAACCCCTTCCAACTATGAAGCAGCTGCATCGCGCATTCCCCGCGCAGGGCTGAAAACCCGGCCACCATCTCGGTGCAAAGCCACCGTGCAGTGGCGCGGGCAGCCGCGTCAGAGGGCCACAATCCGACCTGTGGGTGGCGCTCAGCCAAGGTCTCGGCCATGGCAAGGCTTTCACCAACCACAGTTCCGTCTGGCAGGCGCAAGGCGGGCACCAGACGCGCCGGGAACAGGGGTTTCATATCCTCGGCCATGGTGCCTGAATACAGGCCGATCATGTGGTTTCGATAGGGCAGGTCGAACTTTTCCAGCATCAACCAACCACGCAAGGACCAACTGGAAAACAGGCGGTCTCCGATAAACAAATCATAGGTCATGGGCCTAGGATGGCTCAGGCTATTCAATCCGTAAAACAGAGATTTGTGCGCGGCCTGATCACGGGCAGTGATTGATCCGACCGACCGACCAACGGTCGCCGTGATGGGTGATCTCCGTCACGGAAAGATTGTCGATCCGGTGGCCGAAAGCCTCTTGCGCGTCCACATCCATGGCACGCTGGACCTGTGTCAGGATGACGCCGAAATGGGCAACAATGATCAGGTCCTGGCCGGTGTGATCGCCAATCAACCTGTCAATAACCGCGTTGACGCGGGCTCGGACTTCATTCCAGCTTTCGCCGTTTGGCGGGCGAACTTCACCGGGATTTTCCCAGTAGGCGAAGGTTAGTTCGGGGTCTTCGGCCTCGATTTCCTCGAACCCGCGCAATTCCCAACTGCCAAAATTGATCTCACGCAGGTCGGGGTGGTGGGGCAGGCGGTGCCGGGTGCCCTGTACCGCCGAAGCCGTGTCAGCGGCACGGCACAGGTCGGATGAGATCAACAACCCGTTGGCCGGCAGGTAGCTTTGTAGCCGACCAATGGCGGCGTGGTCGCTTAGGTCAGCAGGCAGATCGGACCAGCCGACCATGGTTTTGGCATGGGTCGGACCATGCCTGACTAGATGCAGACGCGTCATGGCAGTTGCCCTTTCAATACCACAGGAAGCCCGGCAGTGACCTGAACCACCAGATCAGCCTGCGCGGCGAGCGCGATGTTCAGGCGGCCTTGCGCCTCGCGGAATTGGCGAGACAGGGCGTTGCCCGGGACGATCCCGTGGCCAACCTCGTTCGAGACGATGACGACCGGGGCAGGACAGTCTCGTAACGCATCAAGCAGTGCTGTCTGGGCCTGCTGCAGGTCGTGTTCCGCCAGCAGGTGATTGGTTAGCCACATGGTCGCGCAGTCGATCAGACAGACCTGATCCGAGGTCAGCTTGGCCAGGGGCGCGCCAAGGTCCAAGGGGGCCTCGATCGTGTCCCAACCGCTGCCGCGCTGTGAAACATGGCGCTTAACCTTATCGCGCATCTCATCATCAAACACTTGTGATGTGGCCAGATAAACGCGGCTTTTCCCTGATAAAACAACAAGTTGCTCGGCGAATGCCGACTTGCCTGAGGCTGCTCCGCCCAGCACAAAGGTTAAATCCGAACCCACGATCATTACCTTTTAAGTGATCCACCTGGTGTTGTTCTGCGTATCGACCATGGGTCGGCAAGGCAAGCCCGGGCCGCGCCAGCGAAAAAGGGAGATTTCCATGGCACTGGACAGCGCAAACGATTTCTCGATGTCGCGCAGGGCGATGAAGGCCGAGTTACTGGATGCAGAAACCGAGTTGAAGCTGGCCTATGCCTGGCGCGACCAGCGCGATGAAAAGGCGCTGCACCGGTTAATCACCGCCTATATGCGACTGGCAATTTCGATGGCGGCCAAGTTCAAACGTTATGGCGCGCCGATGAACGATCTGATCCAAGAGGCCGGATTGGGTCTGATGAAGGCCGCTGACAAATTTGACCCGGATCGCGGGGTTCGGTTCTCGACCTATGCCGTCTGGTGGATCAAGGCGAGTATCCAGGACTATGTAATGCGAAACTGGTCAATGGTTCGGACCGGGTCCACCTCTGCCCAGAAATCCCTGTTTTTCAACATGCGTCGCGTCCAGGCCCGGCTTGAACGCGAAGCGGCCACTGATGGAATGGCGCTGGACCGTCACCAGTTGCACCAGATGATAGCAGCCGAGATCGGTGTTCCGTTGCGCGACGTTGAGATGATGCAAGGCCGGCTGGCAGGGTCGGATTTCTCGTTGAACGCTGTGCAATCCACGGATGAAGACGGGCGCGAATGGATCGACGCGTTAGAGGATGAACGGGCACAGGCCGCCGAAACCGTTGAAAACAAGCACGACACCGAACAGTTGCGTGAGTGGTTGGTGATGGCGATGCAGGCCCTCAACGACCGAGAGCGTTTCATCGTACGCGAACGCAAGCTGCGCGAACCGGTGCGTACGCTGGAAAGCCTGGGTCAGGAACTGGGCCTGTCGAAAGAGAGGGTGCGTCAGCTTGAAGCCGCCGCTTTCGTAAAAATGCGTAAGAACCTTGAAGCTCAATCGCGCGAGGTGCAACACTTCATCGCATGAAACAGATTGCGATTCTGATGTGTACGCTGATGGTTATGGCTGGGTCCGGTCTTGCCGATGACCTGATCCCTGACGATGTTGCGGCAGCGATGCGAATGGCAGACGTTGTTTTGCTGGGCGAAACCCATGACAATCCCCGCCATCATCTGGTTCAGGAACAGGCGATTACATTGACCGACCCCTCCGCCGTGGTCTGGGAAATGGTCACCGAGGAAGGCGCACAGCGCCTGGCGCAAAAAGCGGCGTCCGATCCCGAAGAACTGTCACGCATCCTGCGTTGGGCGGAATCCGGCTGGCCCCCTCTCAGCCTGTATTACCCGATCTTTCAGGCCACGGATGCGCCGGTCTATGGCGCAATGGTCCCGCGTAAGGCAGCGCGTACAGCGATGGAACGTGGCGCTGCAACTGCGCTGGGCGCTGACGCAGCGCGATTTGGGTTGACCGTTCCTCTGTCAAAGGCGGAACAGGCGGCGCGCGAGGCTGACCAGATGACGGCGCATTGCGATGCGCTGCCTGAAAGCGCTCTGCCGCAGCTGGTTGCGATCCAAAGGTTGCGCGATGCGGTGCTGGCACGGGCCATATTGCGTGCCGTTGACGAAACCGGTGGCCCGGTTGCGGTAATCACCGGAAATGGCCATGCCCGAAAGGATCGCGGTATTCCGACATTCCTGTCGCGCCTGCGTCCGGGTCTTAAGGTCTATGTCCTGGGTCAGTCCGAAGACGGCAGCATCCAAGGCGAGTATGATGCGGTCATCGACAGCCCGACCGCTGACCGAGAAGACCCCTGCTTGGCCTTTCAGCCGCAGAATTAACCGCTGGAACTGTTGGGCGCGCTTGCCTAATGTCGGGGCCGACCGAGACGGGAAGGGCACAACATGCTGGCATCGAAACGGATTCTGCTGATCATCGGTGGCGGTATCGCTGCCTATAAGTCGCTGGATCTGATCCGGCGACTGAAGGAACGCGGCGCCGCTGTGACCCCGGTCCTGACCCGCGCGGCCGAAGAATTCGTGACCCCTCTGTCTGTCGCCGCGCTGGCCGGTGAGAAAGCCTATCGCGATCTGTTCGATCTGACCGATGAGGCCGAGATGGGGCATATCCAGCTGTCCCGTTCCGCCGATCTTGTCGTGGTCGCTCCGGCGACTGCGGATTTAATGGGCAAAATGGCAGGTGGGTTGGCGAATGATCTGGCCTCGACCCTATTGATGGCGACTGACACACCGGTTCTGTGTGCGCCTGCGATGAATGTCCGTATGTGGGATCACCCGGCGACGCGTCGTAATTTTGAACAGTTGCAGGCGGACGGCATTCGGTTTGTCGGGCCGAACGAAGGCGACATGGCCTGTGGCGAATTTGGGCCGGGCCGCATGTCGGAACCGCTTGAGATTGTCGCCGCGATTGAGGCGTGGCTGGGCAGCGGACCCCTCAGCGGTAAACGCATTCTTGTGACCTCGGGTCCCACGCACGAGCCGATTGACCCGGTGCGCTATATCGCGAACCGCTCATCCGGGGCGCAGGGCACAGCGATTGCACGTGCTCTGTCTGCGTTGGGTGCAGAGGTTGTGTTTGTGACCGGACCTGCTGAGGTTCCCGCACCCGATGGGGTCGAGGTTGTGCGGGTTGAAACAGCCCAGCAGATGTCAGACGCGGTGGATGCAGCATTGCCTGTCGATGCCGGGGTATTTGCCGCAGCCGTGGCGGATTGGCGGGTGGCCAGCGCGTCGGACCGCAAGCTGAAAAAGACGCGCGACGGTCTTCCGGCGCTGGATTTTGCTGAAAACCCGGACATTCTGAAGCGGGTCGCCAAGCTGGACGATGGACGCCCAGCGCTAGTTGTTGGCTTTGCCGCGGAAACGGACAATGTGATCGAACATGCGACCGCCAAACGCGAGCGCAAAGGGTGCGACTGGATCATTGCGAATGATGTCAGCCCGGCGACCGGGATCATGGGGGGCGCCGAAAACGCGGTGATCCTGATCTCCGATGATGGGGCTGAGGAATGGCCACGCATGGGCAAAGACGCAGTGGCCGAAAAACTGGCACGCAAGATTTCCGACGCGTTGGCCGGTTAGACAAGAGGATATCCGATGGTAGCAATTCGTGTGATCCGTGAGGACGGGGCCGACCCTTCGGTGCCTTTGCCATCTTATGAAACCACCGGCGCGGCAGGCGCGGATGTGCGTGCAAACTTCCCGGGCAAGACGCCGATCACGTTGCTGCCCGGTCAGCGGGCTCTGGTTCCCACCGGACTGCGGATTGAAATCCCAAATGGGTATGAGGTGCAGGTCCGGCCCCGCTCGGGCCTTGCGCTGAAATACGGGATCACGCTGCCCAATACGCCGGGTACGATCGACAGCGACTATCGCGGCCCTCTGGGGGTGATCCTGTTGAACGCTGGGCAGGAGAGCTTTGAAATCACCCATGGGGAACGTATCGCCCAACTGGTCGTCGCCCCGGTGGTACAGGCGTCATTTGAGGCCACGGATACACTCAGCGATACTGACCGCGGTGCAGGCGGGTTCGGTTCGACCGGGCGCGGCTGATGTTACTTGTCCTGATCATCGCCGCAGCGCTTTGGGGGCTCGGCTATCTGGCTGGCGTGTCACGCAATGCACGGATGATTTCGGTTGGGGTGTTGTTGCTGGGGGTAATCTCGGCACAGCTGGTTTTGCCCCTTGGTAACCCCCTGCGTCAGGCCACGGGTGGTTCTGCTGCGACCTGGTTGATTTTGGTTGGTACGGCGGTTCTGGTTCTGATCTATGGAAAGGGACTGAAAGCGCTGCGAAAACGCGCGGCGCCGGCCTCGAACAAGGAGCCAGCCATGCCCTCAGACAAATTCTCCGAGACCGAGCTTGACCGCTATGCCCGCCATATCGTGTTGCGCGAAATTGGTGGGCCAGGGCAGAAAAAGATGAAGCAGGCCCGCGTGCTTGTGATCGGCGCCGGGGGGCTTGGGGCGCCCGCTTTGCAGTATCTGGCTGCGGCCGGGGTCGGCACGATCGGGGTGATTGATGATGATGAGGTTGAGAACGCCAATCTTCAGCGTCAGGTGATCCACCAGGATGCGGATATCGGCATGCCCAAGGTTTTTTCGGCCCAGCAGGCCATGCTGGCGCAAAACCCGAATGTGGTTGTTCTGCCCTATCACCGCCGACTGACCGAAGAGGTCGCCACCGAGCTATTTTCCGATTTTGACGTCATCCTGGACGGAACTGATAATTTCGACACGCGCTATTTGGCCAATCGCACGGCGGTCGCGTTGGGCAAGCCGCTGATTTCGGGGGCTCTGTCGCAATGGGAAGGCCAGCTCAGCGTTTTCGACCCGGCCAACGATGCGCCTTGTTATCAGTGCATTTTCCCCGAGGCTCCGGCTCCAGGTCTGGCCCCGTCCTGCGCCGAGGCTGGGGTGATCGGCCCCTTGCCTGGCGTCGTCGGTTCGATGATGGCTGTTGAGGCGATCAAGGTGATCACCGGGGCGGGTCTGGCACTGAGGGGTGAGATGCTGATTTACGACGCTCTCTATGGCGAAAGCCGCAAGATTACACTGCCTCGCCGTGCAGATTGCCCCGTTTGTGGCAAAGGATAACCCCCCTGCTCTGGATCGAACGCGCCGTCGTTCTTAGGTAGGGGACAAAGGAGACTTCAATGACCAACCCGATTCTGTCCGCCTGGACCAGCGCGTTCGAAATTGCACCGTTCGACACGATATCCGACACGGATTTCGCCCCGGCCCTGGACGCGGCCATGCAGGCCCATAACGCTGAGATTGGCACGATTGCCTCTAACCCGGAGGCCCCGACTTTTGCCAACACGGTCGAAGCGCTGGAAGCTGCAGGAGAGATGATGGACAAGGTTCTGTCGGTATTCTTCACGGTCGCGGGCGCAGACAGCAATCCCTTGCGTGAAGAGTTGCAGCGCGAATTTTCACCCAAGCTGGCCGCGCATTTCTCGGGGATTTCGTCCAACAAGGCGTTGTTTCAGCGGGTTGCCGATCTGTGGGCGCGCAAGGATGAACTGGGCCTGACGGATGAGCAGGCACGCGTTCTGATGCTGTCGCATCGCGGGTTTGTGCGCGCTGGTGCGGCGCTTGAGGGAAACGAAGACACGCGGATGCAAGAGATCAAAGCGCGGCTTGCCTCGCTGGGGACGTCCTTCACCCAGAACCTTCTTGCCGATGAGCGCGATTGGTTCATGGAATTGTCCGAAGATGACCTACAGGGGCTTCCTGATTTTGTGGTCAATTCTGCCCGGGCAGCGGGTGAGGAAAAGGGTGCAAAAGGACCGGTTGTCACCCTGTCCCGGTCACTGATCGTACCGTTTCTGCAGTTTTCACCGCGCCGGGATTTGCGCCAGAAAGCCTATCGCGCATGGACTGCCCGGGGGGCAAATGGCGGCGAGACTGACAACCGGGAAATTGCCGCCGAAATCCTGCAGTTGCGTCAGGAACGTGCAAAGCTGCTGGGCTATGAAAGCTTTGCCGATTTCAAACTGGAAACCGAAATGGCCCGCACGCCCGACCGCGTCCGTGATCTGCTGATGCAGGTTTGGGAGCCTGCCAAAACGCGCGCCAATGCTGATGCCGAAATCCTGACGCAGATGATGCAGAATGATGGGGTCAATGGGCCCTTGGAAGCGTGGGACTGGCGTTACTACGCCGAGAAACGCCGCAAGGCTGAACACGATCTCGATGAGGCGGCGCTGAAACCGTACCTGCAGTTGGATCGCATGATCGAGGCCTCTTTTGCATGCGCGAACCGTTTGTTCGGGCTGGAATTCAAGCAGTTGGACATACCGCTGTACCATCCGGACTGCCGGGCCTGGGAGGTGACACGGAACGGGCAACATATCGCGGTGTTCATTGGGGATTACTTTGCACGCGGCTCCAAACGGTCAGGCGCTTGGTGCAGCGCGATGCGCGGGCAGGCAAAGTTTCCCAAGGTGCAGGCTCCGGTCGTGATCAACGTCTGTAATTTCGCCAAGGGTGATCCGGCGCTGCTGTCTTATGACGACGCTCGGACTTTGTTCCATGAATTCGGCCATGCGTTGCACCAGATGCTGTCGAACGTGACCTATGAAAGCATCTCGGGCACCTCCGTTGCGCGCGACTTTGTCGAGCTGCCCAGCCAGCTATACGAACACTGGCTTGAAGTCCCAGAGGTTCTGGCCGAATTCGCCACTCATGCCGAAACCGGCGCGCCGATGCCGCAGGAGATGCTAAAGAAAGTGCTCAAGGCCGCCAATTTCGATCAGGGGTTCCAGACTGTAGAATATGTGGCCTCGGCGCTGGTTGATCTGGCCTTTCATGAGGGCGCAGCGCCCGACGAGCCGATGGCGAGACAGGCAGAAGTTCTGGCGGATCTGGGAATGCCCGCGGCAATCGGGATGCGCCATGCCACGCCGCATTTTGCGCATGTGTTTGCTGGTGACGGCTATAGCGCTGGCTATTACAGCTATATGTGGTCCGAGGTCATGGATTCAGACGCCTTCGCCGCGTTCGAAGAGGCGGGGGGCGCCTTTGATTCCGAACGCGCAAAAGCGCTGGAGGAAAATATCCTGTCCACCGGCGGTTCCCGCGAAGCCGAAGAACTATATCTGTCCTTCCGCGGTCGTTTGCCGGGGGTTGAGGCCCTGCTGAAGGGGCGCGGCCTTATCGCAGCCTAATATCCCAATTCGCGGTCAACGAGGTGCAGAAAAGGCTCGCCCGCCTCACCTCTGCGAATATTTTCACAGATCACCTGCGCCGATGTAACGGGGCGGGTTTCAGAGGCAATGTGAGGCGTCACCGTGACGTTTGGATGCGTCCAATACGGGTGGCTCGCAGGCAGCGGCTCGACCCGGAAAACATCCAGCGTTGCGTGACCGATCTGGCCCGTATCCAGAGCTGCCAGCAAGGTGTGATCGTCGATCAGCGGTCCTCGGCCCGGGTTGATGATATGCGCACCCTTGGGCATCAGCGACAGGGTTTCGGCGTTCAGTGTGTTTTCCGTGGCAGGCGTATCGGGCAGCAATAAAACCGCGATCTCGGCCTGTGTCAGTGCCGCACGCAACCCATCCTCACCGTGAAAGCAGGTGACCCCGGGGATGGCCTTGGCCGAGCGGCTCCAGCCGGTAACGTTGAAATTCAGTGTCGACAGCGCGCGGGCTGCGGCCTCTCCCAATGCGCCAAGGCCCAGGATGCAGACGGTTCTGTCCGAGGCCAGCGGTGGTGGATCTGGGGCCCAAACCCCATCCTGAACCGTGATGTGCCGGTCCATACCCAGATGATAGCGCAGCACGTGACCGACGACCCATTCGGTCATTCCCTGCGTCAACCCGTGGTCCACCATTCGCGCCAGCGGCACAGTCAGAGTGTCATTCTCGACGATGCTTTCGATCCCAGCCCAAAGGCTGAGCACGGCCTTGAGGCGGGTGTAAGGTGCAAAATCCCGTAAGCCGCTATTGGGCGCATAGACGACGTAATCCACCTGATCTGGTTCAAACGTGGTGCCTAGCTGAAACGCGACCCCGGCATTAGTCAGGTACTGTGTCATCAAGGGTTGATACACGGGCCATAGTTCGGGGCGTGCCGAGAACAGGATGTTTGCGGTCATAACGGGCCTTTCGGATCAGCGGGGGCGGTGAATATGGGCACTTTGGACAATGCCGAAAGCTGCCATCAAAACCAGCATGGCCGAACCGCCATAGCTGACCATCGGCAGGGGAACTCCTACGACTGGGGCCAAGCCCATGACCATCGACATGTTCACGGCAAAGAATAGGAAGAAGTTCAGTGCGATACCCAGCGTGACCAAAGAGGAAAACCTGTCCTTGGTTGTCAGGGCCGTAACCAGGCAAAAGATCAGGATCAGCCCATAGAGAACCAGCAGGGTGATGCCGCCGACAAATCCGAATTCTTCGGCCAGCGTCGTAAAGATGAAATCTGTGTGTTTCTCGGGCAGGAAGTTCAGGCGCGATTGTGTGCCCTGCATGAACCCGCGCCCGTTCCAGCCTCCGGACCCCAGCGCGATCTTGGATTGGGTGATGTGATACCCCGCGCCCAGCGGATCGGTGGAGGGATCAAGGAAGGTGTCGATGCGGCGGAACTGGTAATCCTTGAGCAACTGCCACTCGGTTCCGCGGCTGTTGAAGACCGTGGCGATCAGACCGACACCCGCGGCGATAACCGCAGCGAAATAGGCCCAGTGAACGCCGGCCAGAAACATCAGGCCTCCCCCCGCCGCCAGCAGCAGGATCGAGGTGCCGAGATCCGGCTGGCGCAACACCATGAAGGTGGGGATCAGGATCAGGATGACAGGGATCAGAACCCAAAGGGGGCGTGACGTTTTATGCGATGGGAGCCAGTCGTAATAGGCCGCAAGCACCATCACCAGTGCTACTTTCATCACCTCTGATGGCTGCAGGCGCATGAACCCCAGGTCGATCCAGCGTTGCGCGCCCATGCCAACCGTTCCGAACAACTCGACCACCACAAGTAGAGCGATCGCGGCCAGATAAGCCAGAACCGACATATTTCGCCAGAACCAGATCGGGACCAGTGCCACAATGAACATCGCGATCAAGCCCAACCCAAAGCGTTCCATCTGAGGTTCGGCCCAAGGGGTCCATGATCCACCCGCCACCGAGTACAGCATCAGGAACCCTGCGCTGGCCACGCTGATCAGCAGCAGGGTCAGGGGCCAGTTCATATACAGGAACTTGCGGAACCCCGATGGCGTGGATTTGACGGCATATTCAAGATAGCTCATGCGCGGTCCTTCTGGGGCGGACGCGCTTTGGGGCGGCGGTCGCCCTCCAGCCGTTTTTGCTGTTCCTTGATACGCTCACGATCGGCGGCCGGATAGGCTTCGAGTGGTGGCGTACCGTTGTACAGCGCCTGCAGCATGATATCCCGTGCAACCGGTGCCGCGGCCTTCGACCCCCCGCCGCCATGTTCCACCACGACGGCTACGGCGTATTTCGGGTTGTCATAGGGGGCAAAGCTGACGAACAGCGCGTGGTCACGGCGTTCCCACGGCAGGTCTTCGTTGCGGATAACGCCAGCCGCACGTTCTGCCTTGGTGATATTGCGGACTTGGCTGGTGCCGGTCTTGCCCGCCATACGAAACTCATCCGAGATGATACGGCTGCGATAAGCCGTGCCGCGCCGGTCGTTCGAGACCGAAAACATTGCCTTGCGGACATATTCCAGATTAGTCCGATTGACCGCGAGCGGTTCCCCCGCGCCCGAGGGTTGTTCAACCCCATTGACCGAACGCACAAGGCGTGGCGAGACCGCACGCCCAGTTGCAATCCGGGCTGTCATGACGGCTAGTTGCAGCGGTGAGGCCAGCATAAAGCCCTGACCGATTGAGGCATTGGCAGTGTCACCTACCAGCCATTCTTCGCCGTGGACACGCTCTTTCCAAGCCTGATTGGGGGCAAGCCCTGCAGCCACTGCGGACATCGGGATATCGTGTTTCACGCCCAGCCCAAAGATACGAGCCATGTCGGAGATATTGTCGATGCCTGTGCGCAGGGCAACGTCGTAATAATACACATCGCAGCTGCGTTTCAGAGACAGACCAAGATCAACTGTACCATGCCCGCCGCGTTTCCAACAATGGAACCGGCGACTGCCGACTTTCAAGTGGCCGGGGCAGTAAACAGTATTTCCAGGACCGATGACCCCAGCCTCAAGCGCGGCCATGGCAGTGATCATCTTAAAGGTCGAGCCGGGTGGATAGGTGCCCTGTACTGTCTTGTTGGCCAACGGGCGATAGTTGTCTTGTGTCAGAGCCCGGTAATCGGCAACCGAGATTCCGCGCACAAAAAGGTTGGGATCAAAGCTGGGTGCGGAACTGATGGCGCGGATATCACCGGTCTCACAATCGATCACCACTGCTGCGGCGCTTTCACCAGCCAAACGGGCCTGAGCGTATTGTTGAAGATCGGCATCGACCGACAGTTGCAAATCGGCCCCGGCCAAACCTTCTTGACGGTCAAGTTCACGCATCACGCGGCCGGTGGCGTTCACTTCGACGCGTTTGGCGCCTGCTTTGCCACGCAGACTGATTTCCTGTTTGGCCTCAAGCCCGACCTTGCCGATCTGAAAACGGGGAATGCGCAGAACGGGTTCCGGATCTTCTATCTGACTGAGGTCGTAATCGCTGACCGGTCCGACATAGCCGACGATATGCGCGAAATCCTCATATCTGGGATATTGCCGGGTCATCCCGACCTCGGGTGTGACACCGGGCAGGGCGGGGGCGTTGACGGCAACTTTCGAGATATCTTCCCAGGTGACTTGATCGGCCAGAGTGACCGGCAGGAACGGGGCCGATCTGCGCATTTCGGTCATGGCGCGTTCGATCTCATCCTCGGTCAGTGGGATCAGTTCAGAAAGCTTGGAGATGACGGCTTCAACATCGCCCGCATCTTCGCGCACCATGACGATACGGTAGGACGGAGAGTTTTGCCCGATGATCTGCCCGTTGCGATCGTATATTCGACCACGTGTGGGCGGGATCAGGCGGATGTTAATCCGGTTTTCCTCGGCCAACAGGCGGTATTCGTCAGCCTGATCTACCTGCATAAACCGCATCCGGGCAGCCAGACCCCCGATAAAAGCGGCTTGCAGGCCTCCAAGGATCAGCGCACGGCGTGGCAAACGTTTATAGGCGAGGCCCTGTGACTTAGGTTTGCGCTGTTTCATTACCGCCCTCCCGACAGGCCAGGGTCAGAAGGTGCGACACGACGCACACCAAAACCGTTCTGACTGAGCAGAACGATCAATGGGTAGATCCCGATTGTCAGAACCACTTGCACCACGACCATCCCCAATGCCGCTTGTTGCACGGACAGAATAGCAAGAATGACGCGATTCAGGAAAAAAACAGCTGTGATCACGACGGCAACGGTGGTCCATTCGCCCAAAAAGCCCGCGTCGCGCAACCCGGGAGTTGCGGACCGAAGATAGGCAGTACCCAACACAACAAGCGCGGCCAGCAAGCCGGGGGGACGTTGAAACAGAAGGTCGGCTGCCAGCATGATCAGGGCGACCAGCAGGGTTGGCACATATTCGGGGCGCCGCAGAACCCAGGCAAAGGTCAACGCAATCAGGAAATCCGGAAACGGCCAGCGATCCGGCTGCGTGTCCAGTGGCAGCAGGTGCAGGAACAAGACCAGCAGCGCCAACAGCAGATACAGGCCACGTTTGAGCCACAGATTGGACGCGGCACTATCCATCGCCGGTCTCCGTCGGTGTCAGTGCCGCCTCGGGCTGGCGTGGGCCGACAATTCCTCCGGGGTCCTGAATAAGTGGCGCAGACTGATAGCGCAGCACTCTTAGAAATTTGAGCCGTTCAAAATCTGCAGACAGCCGCACCCGCAGGCGTCCTCCCGGATCAGCGGTAATCTGACCGATCAGCAGGCCGCCAGGGAAAACGCCGCCATCCCCCGAGGTCACAACCCTGTCGCCCGGGCGCACCAGTTCGCGGTTCTCCAGAAACTCAACCACAGGCGCGGCGGTGTTGTCCCCGGCAATCAGAGCGGTCTGCCCCGACGGTTGAATCGTGGCAGGTATCGCGCTGGATGCGTCGGTCATCAGGATCACCCGTGCGGTATCTGGACCAACACCCGAGATACGACCGACAACGCCAATCCCGTCCATGGTGGCCCATCCATCCATGATTCCGTCACGCTCGCCCACGTTCAACAGAACCGACTGCCGGAACGGAGAACCGCTATCGGCCATGACGACCCCGGTAATGTAGGTCAGGCGCGGATCGAGACGCACATTGTTTAGATCCAGAAGCCGGGCATTTTCCTGCTCAAGTTGCAGTGCGGCCTCTTTCCAGGCGCGCATCAGACGCAACTCGCTGCGCAATTCCTGGTTCTGCTCGCTCAGGCGTTGATAGCTCTGAAAATCCCGTGCCAGATTGACCGCAGCGGTAACCGGAACCATCGCCCAATCCATCGAGGGCACCACGTTGTTGACAACCTGCGCCCGAAACCGTTCGACGCGAGGGCTGTCAATGCGCCAGACCAGAAAGATGCCCAGAAGGCACAGAACCACGATCCCCAGCAGCAGACGGCGGAGCGGGGTGGTGTATTCATCGCGCTGTGATCGGTCCTTTGCCACAGGACTCCTTCCCGTGCTGCTCGCGCCCGAATGTACCCTTTAGAGGGTGCGCGCCTTAGCTTTCGTAGTCAATCGCGTGGCGCAGCTGTTTTTCGTATTCCAGTGCCTTGCCGGTGCCCAAAGCCACACAGTTCAGGCTTTCATCCGCAATCGACACGGCCAGACCTGTCTGTTCGCGCAGTGCCAGATCCAGATCGCCCAGCAGCGCACCGCCACCGGTCAGCATCACGCCGCGGTCCACGATATCTGCGGCCAGATCAGGCGGCGTAGTTTCAAGTGCGGTCATAACGGCTTCGCAGATTGCCTGAACCGGTTCCGACAGGGCCTCGGCGACCTGCGCCTGGCTGATCTCGATTTCTTTGGGCACGCCATTCAACAGATCGCGGCCACGGATATGCATCGACTGGCCACGTCCGTCATCAGGCATACGGGCGGTTCCGATGGTGGTCTTGATCCGTTCGGCGGTGGATTCACCCACCAACAGGTTCTGCTGGCGGCGCAAGTATGAGATAATCGCCTCATCCATTCGGTCTCCGCCAACGCGGACCGAACGGGCATAGACAATGTCGCCCAGCGACAGAACGGCAACCTCGGTGGTGCCGCCGCCGATATCCACGACCATGTTGCCGGTCGGGTCAGTGATGGGCATTCCTGCACCAATAGCCGCAGCGATGGGTTCGGCGATCAGGCCCGCCCGGCGAGCGCCTGCGGACATAACCGATTGGCGAATGGCCCGTTTTTCAACAGGCGTAGCACCATGGGGGACGCAGACAATGATTTTGGGCTTTGAGAATGTGGAGCGTTTATGCACCTTACGAATAAAGTGCTTGATCATTTCTTCAGCGGTGTCGAAATCCGCAATCACGCCTTCGCGCATGGGGCGGATCGCTTCGATCGAACCAGGGGTTCGGCCCAGCATCAGCTTGGCATCCTCACCGACGGCGAGGACTTTCTTAACCCCATCCTTGACGTGGTAAGCCACAACTGAAGGTTCCGACAGGATCACACCGCGCCCTTTGACATAAACAAGCGTATTTGCTGTTCCAAGGTCGATCGCCATGTCCGCTGAGAACAAGCCGCCCAGATTGCCAAAGATGCCCATGTTGTACTGATCCCGTTCGTCAGAATTTCTACTGCCCGCGACTCGACGGTTCCGGGACGGATGTCTTATAGGGTGCCATCTCGCCCGGTAAAAGGGCTGATTCCGCGTAACTCAGCACCTTTCCGCCTTATTGAGAGGGACTTTAGAAGGCAACATGCTCTCTTATCAACACATTTACCACGCCGGGAATCTGGCTGATGTTCAAAAGCACGCTCTTTTGGCATGGGTACTGGACTATCTGACGCGAAAAGATAAGCCGATAACCTATCTGGAAACCCATTCCGGGCGTGGCCTGTACCAGCTAGACGCAGCAGAAGCCGTGCGCACAGGCGAGGCAGCCGTAGGTATCAAGCGAGCGCAGCGCGAAGGGTGGTTTCCATCTGATCATCCTTTGTCTCTGGCGTTGGCCAAGGTCCATGAACGGCACGGAGAAAACAGCTATGCCGGTTCACCGCTGATCGCGGCCAACCTGCTGAGGGATCAGGACAGTCTGCATTTCGCAGAGCTGCACCCGCAGGAATACGCGGCATTGTCGATGACCATGTCCCCCTTTGGGGCTAAGGAGTACAAACAGGACGGGTATGAGCTGGCGCAGTCTTTGCTGCCACCAACGCCGCGGCGCGGGATGCTGTTGATTGATCCCAGCTATGAGGTGAAGGCGGATTATGACCGGCTACCGGGCGTGATCTCAAAACTGCATCGTAAATGGAATGTGGGCGTCATCGCGCTGTGGTATCCGATCCTGACCGATCAACGTCAGGCCCCGATGGTTGCCACGTTGAAGGCGCAGGGCTTTCCCAAGGCGATCTGTCATGAAGTCCGGTTTGCACCTGCGCGGGAAGGTCATCGAATGGTCGGATCAGGGATGTTCCTGCTGAACGCGCCCTTTGGCATCCAAGATGAAATGGACCGTCTGTCAGAGCTGTTCAAAGGGCTGTGACGCCAGTCTGATTTCGGACCACAGGGTTCTCCCGCCCCATTTGCCAGCATCTAAAGATGCCATCAAACGTGTTGGGCCCGGCAGCGCGCCGCAGGCGCGCTGCCGGGCCCAAAGCCGCAAGGGCGTCCGGCGTAGCCGGGCACCCGCGGGTGCAGGAGCCCTTGGGAGTGTCATCCGGCTGTCAGGTCAGGTCCTTATAGCTGATTTCACGCGTGTCTGCACCTGGCCCGGCCTTTTCACGGCGCATGATCAGGCGGTTCAGTGCGTGGATATAGGCCTTGGCGGATGCCACGACCGTATCGGTATTCGCTGACTGACCGGTGGCGATCATGCCGTCCTCTTCCAGCCGAACCGATACGGTTGCCTGCGCATCAGTACCCTCGGTAACAGCATGGACCTGATACAGTTGCAGGCGGGCGGTGTTGGGATAGATTCGGCGAATGGCTTTAAAGGTGGCATCGACTGGACCGTCGCCATGTTCGGTCGCGACAATGTCCTTGCCATCCACTTCCAGCTCGACCGTCGATTCCGCCTGACCGCCGGTGCCGCAGGTGACTTTCATCGAAACCAACTGCAGGTGATCGTCGGCCTCATCATCCTGGCTCATCAACGCGATCAGGTCGTCGTCAAAAACCTCTTTCTTGCGGTCGGCCAGATCCTTGAACCGCACGAAGATGTCCTTGAGCTGATTGTCACCGACCTCAAAGCCCAGCGTTTCCAGCTTATCGCGCAACGCAGCCCGGCCCGAGTGTTTGCCAAGCGGCAAAGAGGTGCCCGACAGGCCGATATCTTCAGGGCGCATGATCTCGAAATTCTCTCGGTTCTTCAGCATGCCGTCCTGATGGATTCCGCTTTCATGCGCAAAGGCATTCTTGCCGACAATGGCTTTGTTGAACTGAACCGGGAAGCCCGCAACCGTCGCAACCCGGCGCGAAATATGCATGATCTTGGTGGTATCAATGCCAGTGTGCCACGGCATGATGTCATTGCGGGTGCGCAGCGCCATCACAACTTCTTCCAGCGCAGTATTGCCCGCACGCTCGCCAAGGCCATTGATGGTGCATTCGATTTGACGCGCACCACCAGCGACAGCCGCCAGAGAGTTCGCCGTCGCCATGCCAAGATCGTTGTGGCAATGGGTGGCAAACACCACCTCATCCGCGCCCGGAACCGTTTCGATCAGGCGCTTGATCAGGTCAGCGGATTCGACAGGTGCCGTGTAACCGACAGTGTCGGGTATGTTGATCGTCGTGGCACCGGCCTTGATCGCGATCTCGATCACACGGCACAGATAATCCCACTCGGTCCGGGTCGCATCCATCGGCGACCACTGTACATTTTCGCACAGGTTGCGGGCGTGGCTGACGGTTTCGTGGATCTTGTCGGCCATCTCGTCCATGGTCAGGTTCGGAATGGCACGGTGCAGCGGCGAGGTGCCGATGAAAGTGTGGATGCGGTTCTTGCCAGCGTGTTTGATCGCCTCCCAGCAGCGGTCGATATCAGCGAAATTCGCACGGGCCAACCCACAGATGCGGCTGTTTTGTGATCGCTCGGCAATCTCGCTGACGGCTTTGAAGTCGCCTTCTGATGCGATCGGGAAACCGGCCTCGATGATGTCGACACCCATCTCGTCCAGCAGTTCCGCGATTTCCAGCTTTTCGGCATGGGTCATGGTCGCGCCGGGGCTCTGCTCGCCGTCGCGCAAAGTGGTGTCAAAGATCAAGACGCGGTCTTGGTCGGTCACATTGGTCATGGGATTCTCTTTCTTCTTCTGTCCTAAAGCCTATGGCGCGCGGGCGTCCTCCTCTGAGCGGGCGCGCCGGGTGGCACGCTCAGAGGCGGATTAGGATCAGTAGGCCACGCAGAGACGCACCGCAGGGGGCGGTGTCGGCAACAAGGATATCTGCGCGGTTGATCATGGGGTTGAGCTTATACAGCGCATGCGGGGAATGAAAAGTAGGAATTTCATGCAGACGTCAAAACCTGCACGAACCGTGACGGTTGATTGCCGAGTGAAGACCGCTAGTTGATCCGGAATGGAGAAAGCTCTCATCATAGGTGCCTCGGGTGGTATCGGTGCCGCGCTGCAAAGGCTGTTGACCATGCAATCCGTAGACGTAACCACCTTGTCGCGTTCTGCAGATGGTTTCGACCTCACGAATGTCGAAGCTGTCGGCCCGGCTCTGGAAGCATTGCAATGCCCGTTTGACATGATCTTCATTGCGACGGGTGCTTTGGAAATCAATGGTGCACAGCCGGAGAAGTCCATCAGATCAATTTCAGCGCAGGCAATGATGGACCAGTTTGCCCTGAATGCGGTTGGTCCGGCCCTTGTGCTGTCACACGCTGCGCGGCTGCTACCACGGGGTAGGCGATCTGTCGTGGCGGTGTTGTCCGCCCGCGTCGGATCAATCGGAGATAATCAGCTGGGGGGATGGATCAGCTATCGGGCCTCAAAAGCTGCGGCCAATCAGATTGTGCGCACATCCGCGATTGAGCTGGCCCGCACCCACAAACAGGCGATCTGTGTGGCTCTGCATCCGGGCACAGTGCGTACAGAATTCACGCGCAAATATGTTGGGCGACACCCGACCGTTGAATCGGATGAAGCCGCGCGAAACCTGCTGAGCGTCGCCAGGGCGCTTGTGCCCGCAGACACGGGCGGGTTCTTCGACTGGGCTGGAAAACCTGTGCCGTGGTGAGACCCGCTAACCGTCAGAGGCAGGGCTGGTTGCCGTTGTCGCGCTGTCGTCTGCCGGAGCACTCTCCTGCGGCTCGCTGGTGTTTTCACCCGGCAGAACACCGTTTTCCCAGACGCCGGTTTCTTCTTTGCCGTCAGCATAGCGCATCGTGCCGTCACCGTGGCGTTTGTTGTCCAAAAACCCACCTTCGTACACGTCACCAGTCGCATAGGTGGCGGTTCCGGTGCCGCTGATCTTCCCCTCGACCCAACCGCCTGTATAGGTGAAGCCGCGCGGTGTGGTTATCGATCCTTGCCCGTGGCGCTGCCCATCTTTGAAATCGCCCTTGTATGTCGTTCCGTCCGGGAAGCTGGCTGTGCCCTCGCCCTGGCGCGCACCGTCGACCCAATCGCCTTCATATTTGTACCCGTTTGCAAATGTCAGAACACCGGTGCCGTGGTTCAGACCGTTCTTGAACTGCCCATCGTAGATGGCGCCGTTCGGGTAAGTGGCCTTGCCCTGACCCTCGAAGACGCCGGCGATCCAGTCGCCGTCGTAAATCAGGCCATCAGGATAGGTGTGCATTCCTTTGCCATGGGGCAGGTCTGCACTGAAATCACCGACATAGGTCGAACCGTCAGGATAGGTCAGCTCTCCGAGGCCCTCAATCTGGCCGTCTTTCCACTCACCGGTATAGTCGAACCCATCCGTGCCCAGAAAACGGCCTTTGCCGTGGCGGCGATCATCGTGATAGTCACCTTCGTAGATGGCGCCACTGGCATAGGTTGCCTTGCCTTTGCCCTGTCGGCGCCCATCAAAAAAATCGCCTTCATACAAATCGCCATTGGCTTGCAGTAGACGGCCTTTTCCGGTCATGCGATTTTCGGACCAGTCACCCGTATAACTCATACCTTCCGGCCGCGTCAGGCTGCCTGTGCCATGACGCTTGCCGTCTTTGATGTCGCCCTCATACACGTTGCCTTTGGCTGAGGTGATCTTGCCTTTGCCCTGCTTGACCCCGTCAACCCAGTCGCCCTCGTACACCTCTCCGGTCGGGTCGGTCAGAGTGCCTTGGCCGTGGTGCCTGGCATTCTTGAACCCACCTTCGTATTTCGCTCCGTTGGCATAGACGGCGACTCCTTGGCCGTTGAACGAGCCATCGGCCCATTCCCCTTCATAGCTGCCACCATCAGCATAGACGATCGTTCCGAACCCTTCGGGTTGACCGTTGGCAAAGGCGCCCTGATAGATCGACCCGTTAGCATAGCGCGCAATACCCTGGCCCTGAATTTCGCCTTCGATCCATTCGCCTTCGTATTCGAAACCATCCGGCAACTGGTAGGTGCCGGTTCCGTGCCGCAGGCCATTTAGGAACGTGCCTTCGTATACGCCGCCCACTTCGTCATCGGCCACGACTACCTGATCGTTCTGCGCGAAGGCGGTCAGCGCTGACAGGGTCAATGCAACTGCGGCGATTGAAGTGCGAAAAACGTTCATGTTTGGTCCTGTCTGCGCGAGCATCGTGCTTTTGCGCAAAACTAGGATACCGACGCAGGCAGGGCAACGGCTTTTGCCTTATTGGTCTTTCACTCGCGGTGCGATCTGGTAAATGGCAATAGGACAGACGAGGGCAAGAGGGCAGTATGGCCGACCGTTTCCGTATCACTCTGGCGCAACTCAATCCCATTGTCGGGGATTTGGAAGGCAATGCGGCCAAGGCTTTTTCTGCGTGGGAGCAGGCGCGTGAGGCCGGTGCCCAACTTGTTGCTTTCCCCGAGATGTTCATCACCGGCTATAATACGCAGGACCTTGTGATCAAGCCCGCGTTCTACAAAGCCGCAATGAAAGCTGTTGAGGCGCTTGCGGAACGTTGCGCCGATGGACCTGCGATTGCGATCGGTGGGCCGTGGTTCGAAGATGACCGGCTGTATAACGCCTATCTCATCCTCAAGAACGGCAGGATCAGCAGTAAAGTGCTGAAACATCACCTGCCGAATGAGACAGTCTTTGACGAAGTGCGCCTGTATGATTCCGGCCCGCTGGGCGGTCCCTATTCGATTGGCAACTCTCGGATCGGCAGCCCAATCTGCGAGGACAGCTGGCATCCGGATGTTGCCGAGACGCTGGAGGAGACAGGAGCCGAGTTTCTGCTGATCCCCAACGGCTCGCCTTATTTCCGAAACAAATATGATGTGCGCCTGAACCATATGGTGGCGCGCGTGGTTGAGACCGGATTGCCGCTGATTTACCTGAACATGGTCGGAGGGCAGGACGATCAGGTCTTTGACGGGGCGACCTTCGGGTTGAATCCAGGCGGAGAACTGGCATTCCGAATGCCTGTGTTCGACGAAGCGATAGCGCATGTGGATCTTGAACGCGGCGATGCAGGTTGGCGCATAATTCCGGACGAGATTGTGCCGCAGCCAGATGCGTGGGAGCAGGACTATCGCGCGATGGTCCAGTCTCTGCGTGATTACATGGCCAAAACCGGGTTCAAAAAGGGTGTTCTGGGTCTCTCTGGCGGCGTTGATTCAGCCCTTGTCGCGGCAATAGCGGTGGATGCGATTGGCGCTGAAAATGTTCGCTGCGTGATGTTGCCGTCGGAATATACCAGCCAGGATTCTTTGGATGATGCCGAAGCGGTGGCTAAGTCGTTGGGTGTTCACTATGATTTCGTCCCTATTGCACAGGGGCGCGCGGCGATCACGGATACGCTTGCCCCATTGTTTGCCGGGCGAGACGAAGATCTGACCGAAGAAAACATCCAGTCCCGCCTGCGGGGGCTGTTGCTGATGGCCCTGTCGAACAAGTTCGGCGAGATGCTGCTGACCACAGGCAACAAATCCGAAGTCGCCGTTGGATATGCCACGATCTATGGGGATATGAACGGTGGTTATAATCCGATCAAAGACCTGTACAAAATCCGCGTGTTCGAGACCTGCCGCTGGCGCAATGCCAATCATCGCGGCTGGATGAAAGGCCCTGAGGGTGAAGTCATCCGACCCTCGGTCATCGACAAACCTCCTAGTGCCGAGTTGCGCGAAGACCAGAAGGACAGTGACAGCCTGCCGGATTATCCGGTTCTGGACGCCATTCTGGATATATTGGTTGATCAGGATGGGTCGATCGCGGATTGCGTGGCCGCCGGGTTCGAAGAAGCCGTTGCGCGCCGGATCGAACATTTGGTCTATATCAGCGAATATAAACGGTTTCAGTCCGCCCCGGGGACACGTTTGACCAAGCGGGCATTCTGGCTGGATCGCAGGTATCCTATCGTGAATCGTTGGCGCGACAGGACCTGACGCCTTACAGGAATCACCATTTTGACGCGAAAACTGTTTCCATTTTATGGGTAATAACCGCTTGCTTCTGGAACTGTTTTTATTTTTGAGTGCAGTGGCTTAGATTCTCTTGGGCGTTTCCGAGCCCCCCTTGATACCCGGTCTTTTTTTTGCCACATTTTAGCTTGATTGTTGCCCCATGTGGGGCGGATGCGACGCATTGTGGGAAATAGGTGTTAATGAGCTTTCCCTTCGGTCTTTAGCGACGCGTCCGAAATTGGATGTCTGAGTTAACGATTTGGTGCCATTATGTACGATGAATACGATAAACCGCTTCATTCACCGCCAAAATGGCGGTCTATGCAATCCGAAGGTCGGTCTCTGGATGAGGCAAAGGTAGATGCTGCCATTGCCAATTTGTTGAATGAAGAGGTGCCCAAAGAGGAATCCACGACGGTGGGCCCCGGCGCGCAGTTTCTGGAAACAGAAGCCGAGGTGCCGGAAGGCGGTATCGCTACCTCTTTGCGTCAGAAACTGGCTGAATTGTGCGGCGCGGCCTGAAGTTTTCAAAATCCTGAATTAGATGCGCTGGCTTGCCACGTTGGCCGAATGGTCACAGGCCTGCGCAATAGTCATTGACGCAAAGTTTCTTCTGTTGCGTCTGTCGTGATCCCGCGCCTTCATTGCGGTCCGTGCAATGAATTATGAGCGGTTGATGCCTGGCCCCAAGCCTAATGCTGTTGAACCCGATCTAAAGCTGCCAAAAGCCGTTGATGTTGTTGTCATTGGTGGAGGAATTATTGGGGCATCAACCGCCCTCGAACTGTCAGAGCGGGGAATGTCTGTCCTTCTGTGCGAAAAGGGACAAATTGCCTCCGAGCAGAGTTCACGGAACTGGGGATGGGTGCGTTTGGGTATGCGCGATCCTCGGGAAATCCCGCTGATGCAGGAATCACAGCGTATCTGGGCGCAGCTCGATCAACGCACCGGGCGCAAGACAGGTTTCACACAGGCCGGTATCCTGTTCGGCGCCTCTGGCAAGCGGGAACAGGGCAATCTTGAACGCTGGCTTCGCCATGTGGAGGGGTTGAATACTGGTGCAAGGATGGTGTCCGGGGCTCTGTTGGCGGAACTAATGCCAGACCATCGGACGGGGTTGAATTGCGCATTGTTTATGCCGCAAGACGGTAGAGCGGAACCGCAATGGGCTGCACCCGCAATCGCCGAAGCTGCACGTGACCGGGGGGCTCTGTTGATGACCAACTGTGCAGTGCGCAGTCTGGATACAGAGGCGGACCGTGTCGTCGGTGTCTTCACAGAACGCGGTCGCGTGGCCTGCGGCAATGTCGTACTGGCGGGCGGAGCGTGGTCGCGCTTGTTTGCAGGGAATGCCGGAGTTGATTTTCCACAACTGAAGGTGCTGAACACCGTATTCCGAACCTCTCCGGTTTCCGGTCCTGAGGCTGCCTTGTGGTCGGACGATTTTGCAATACGCAAGCGGGACGACGGAGGGTATACGATTGCGTCCGGGCACGAAAACACCGTTGATATCGTGCCGGATAGCCTTCGTCTGGCGTGGCAATTTCTTCCTGCGTTTCGCCAGGAGTGGCGGTCGCTGCGGTTTCGGGTGTCGAAGCGGTGGGCCGAGGAGGCGCGACAGGATCGGAGGTGGTTGCCCACGGATGTGACACCGTTCGAACTTTGCCGCACTCTGGATCCCGAACCATCGCGCCGGGCGTTGCGGCGGGCTTGGAAAAGCGCAATCAGTGGTATTCCCGCGCTAAAGCAGGCTGAAATCGTTCAGAGTTGGGCAGGGATGATTGATGTAACGCCGGATGCGATCCCGATCATCTCGCACGTGGACCACAGGCCCGGCCTGTTCATCGCTACGGGTTTCTCGGGTCATGGGTTCGGGATCGGGCCCGGTGCCGGGCGGCTGATGGCTGATCTGGTCTCGGGCAATGTCCCCTGTGTTAATCCGGCCGTTTTCCGCCTGTCCCGCTTTGTGGACGGGTCGAAAATCCGGCCGGACCTGGGGTATTAGACGTTAACCCATCATCTGATAGCTGACCGGGACAAATCGGAACCCATCGCCGCGCGCCTCGACGTAACCGGCTGCGGGGAAGGGCATGTGATATCCGATCATCGGAACTTTGTCTGCCGCCAGCATCCCCAGCACATTGCGGCGTGAAGCGGTGGCTGCGACTTTGTCCATGTCGAACTTTACCTCCCACTCGGGACGAGCAAAAGACCACACATAGTGATTGGCCAGATCGGCCGTTAGAACCAGGCGTTGGCCATTGCTTTCCAGATGAAAGACTGTGTGTCCGGGTGTATGCCCGTGCGCTGAAACGGCCGTTATTCCGGAAAGAACTTCGCCATTATCCCCGACAAAGGTCATCTTTTCGGCCAACGGAGTAACTTTCGCGGCGACTAGATCACCAACCCGATTGCCAGAATCCTGAGCGGCCCAAAAGTCATATTCGGTCGATGCGGTGACATAGCGCGCGTTCGGGAAAGTCGGCGCGTCATTTGTGGTCATGCCGCCAATATGGTCAGGGTGCATATGGGTGATGACAACGACGTCGATTTGATCCGGGTTCACGCCTGCATCTGCCAATGCCGCCTGAATGCCGCCTTGCCCAAGGCCAGTATCAAACAGCACAAGTTCAGATCCGGTATTGACCAGCGTTGGTGTGAAAAAGAACTGGGCTTTATCGGCAGGAATAAAATTCTGGGCCGATACGTTTGCAAATTCCTCATCCGTGGCACCGCCGCCGAAAATCTCTTTGGCGCCATCGCGCGGCAGGCTGCCATCCAACAGAGTTGTTACGGTGAAATCGCCCAGCTGGAACGATTTCGCGATGGTTGAATTCGCTTTGGTATCGCTTGCTGCAGCCAGGATTGGGGTAGCAGCTGATGCAAAAGGCAATGCTGCCGCCGCGCCCAGTGCGGCCCTACGAGTTAGTGTAACGGTCATTTTGAGATCTCCCTGTGTGTGCCAGCACTTTGAAGATAGGGTATCGCCCGAGGATTGCCACCTGACGTTGGCGTGAACCGGTGCGGTGGCTGGACAATTTGCCCATCCTGTGAGAAGAGCCGCGCCAACAGGAGACTCCTATGACAACCACCCGTTTCGCCCCGTCACCCACCGGTTACATCCATGTGGGCAACCTGCGCACAGCTCTGATGAACTACCTGATTGCCCGCAAGGCTGGCGGCACCTTCATCCTGCGTATCGACGACACAGACCCCGAGCGATCGAAAGAAGAATATGTCGATGCCATCAAGCAGGACCTCGAGTGGTTGGGCCTGCATTGGGACCGGGTCGAACGACAGTCCGAGCGTCTGGACCGCTATGCCGAGGCAGCCGACAAGCTGCGCGAGATGGGCCGGTTCTATGAAGCCTTCGAAACCCCGACCGAGCTGGACCTCAAGCGCAAGAAACAACTGAACATGGGCAAGCCGCCGGTTTATGACCGCGCAGCATTGAATCTTAACGACGCCGAGAAAGACGCGCTGCGGGCCGAACGTGGCAACGGTGTCTGGCGCTTTAGGCTGGATCATGAACGGATCGAGTGGACCGACGGCATTCTAGGCGATATCTCGATTGATGCATCCTCGGTGTCGGATCCGGTACTGATCCGGGGCGACGGTCAGGTTCTGTACACGATTGCGTCGGTGGTCGATGATACCGAAATGGGTGTGACCGATGTGGTGCGTGGCTCGGACCATGTGACCAATACCGCGACGCAGATTCAGATCATCCAAGCGCTGGGTGGTACTTGCCCGCGTTTTGCACATCATTCTCTGCTGACCGGCCCCCAGGGCGAGGCGCTGTCTAAGCGACTGGGCACGCTGGCTCTGCGTGATCTGCGCGAGCAGGGCGTACAGCCGTTAGCATTGCTCAGCTTGATGGCGCGTCTGGGCTCATCCGACCCGGTTGAGTTGCGGACAGAGATGGCCGAGCTGATCGATGGATTTGACATTGGTCGTTTTGGTGCCGCACCGACCAAGTTTGACGTTCAGGACCTGTTTCCGTTGACGGCAAAACACCTGCAATCTTTGTCATTGGCCGACGTTGCGGATGCTGTGGCAGATGCGGGCGTACCGGCCGAACTGGCCGAACCGTTCTGGGCCATGGCCCGCGAGAACATCACCACTCTGGCAGACCTGAGAGGGTGGTGGGAGCTGTGCCGTAACGGTGCCGAACCTCTGATTGCCGATGAAGACCGAGAGTTCATCACCGAGGCCGTGGCGTTGTTGCCAGAAGGCCCGTTCGACGGCGAGACATGGGGGCAGTGGACCAGCGCGGTGAAAGACGCGACAGGCCGCAAGGGCAAGAGTCTGTTCATGCCTTTACGCAAGGCACTGACAGGGATGGAGCGCGGCCCCGAGATGGCAACACTGTTGCCCCTTCTGCAGGTGATCCGCGCGCGCGGCTGATCTTAGTGCCTTAGATTGTGATAAGGCGTGGTCTGCTGGCCGCGCCTTTTTTCTATAAGGTCTGTACGATCTGGGCTGCTATTCGCTTCAGCCGATCATCCACAAAACAAGTCTCATCCGGTTTCAATGCCTGGTGGCGCGGATACCGCGGCTCTGCCCGGTCATTCAGGATCGGGGCGTCCCAGCCATCAGTGGTGGCAAAAAAGCGATCGGCGCCCTCGGACCCGAACGCACGCAAATAGCCTTGCACAACCACGTCGATATAGCTCATCAGCAGGGGGTGGCGCCGGCTGGCCGCGGATTGACGGTCATCAGGTACCGCATAAACAGCGATCTCAACCTCGTGTGGCAGAGAATGGGTGACGGCCTTAGTCGCTGGAACGCGGTCGTAGGCCCACTCACGTTGATCCAGCGCGTCCCAGTCATTGCCCGGGACATGGGCAATCATGCCGTCGATTTCAGAAGTGGGATCCGGAATGGCAGTCAGGAAAGCGACCGGGCGCAAATCGGTATGCCGCCAGGCCCGCCGCCATCCCTTCAACTGCGCGGGATGCGGGTCGGGGAAATCGTGGGTCGCGAGGTTCACGAGGCTGCCGTAGCCAAAGAAATAGGGGTCTGCCATGCGGGATCACTTCTGACCGGGAATTGATGTATGTCAAACCGCTTTTTTGCCCAACATGCAATAAGGCAGCATGTTGAACTTAGGGAGGCAAACATGCGGATAACCAAGCGGACAAATATTGCTGTGCGCCTACTGATGTATTGTGCAGCAAATCCAGACAGGTTGGTGACCAAATCCGAGATCGCAAAGACCTGCAATATCTCGGAAAACCACTTGGCGCAGGTGATCAACCAACTCAGCCAGTTAGATTATCTGAGCACTCATCGCGGTCGCAATGGTGGTATGGTACTCGCTAGATCTGCTGATCAGATACGGATCGGTTCGGTTTTTCGACATATCGAGGGCGACTTGCCGATTGCCGAGTGCTTTGCGGATGCCGACAATACATGCCCGCTCACCAACGCCTGCCGGCTGCGCCTTGCGCTGCGGGACGCGGCCGAGGTTTTTTATGCCTCGCTGGACGAAATCACGCTGGATTCGCTGGTGTGTGACAATGCAAATCTGCTGACGATTTTGCAGCCCGTCGCCTGCGTCCGATAAACTCAGTCGCTGGCGCGCAAGATGCGCGCCGGGCGAACGGCAAGGGGTTTCAGGGCAAAGATCAACCCCGCGCCCAGCGTGACGATGATCCCGGCCAATACGATGCCGATGGCAGATGGCCAGATGACGTCAAAGCTGGTGTCGAAAATATATGTCGCAACCGCCCAGCCGCCGAGGATGCCCACCATCAGGGCTACAATTCCAGCGGCAGACCCCAGCAGAACAGCCCGAAGGGCAAAGCTGATCAATATGCGCCGTCGGTCGGCACCGATGGTCTTCAGGACTGCGGCCTCGTACCGCCGGGCTGGTTCACCCGCTGCCGCGGCGCCGATCAGGACCAGAAAGCCGGTTAGCAGCGATACACCAGCCCCATAAGACGTCGCAGCGGCCAACCCGGCCAGCAGACCCGAGACCCGGTCAATCGCATCGCGGACACGGATTGCGGTGATATTGGGGAATTTACCCGCCAGATCACGAAGGATCGCGGCTTCGGCCTGCTCTTCGGCATAGACGGTGGCAATGAAGCTATGCGGTGCGCCGGCCAGGGCCGACGGGTTCATGGACATGATGAAACCCATCCCGGCGGTCGAGAAATCCACCTCGCGCAACGAGGTGAGCTCTGCGGTGATGTCGCGCCCCAATATGTTGATGGTCAGTTGGTCACCCAGCTTCAGGCCCATCTCTTCGGCCTCTTCAGCGGCAAAGCTGACCTGAGGCGTTCCGGAATAGTCTTCGGACCACCATTCCCCGGCGGTGACCCGTGCGTTCGAGGGCGGGGCGTCGGAATAGGTGACCCCGCGGTCGCCTTCCAGTACCCAGTGGTCCCCGGCGACCTCAATCGCGGGCTGCCCGTTAATCTGCGTGATGATCCCGCGCAGCATGGGCGCGCTTTGGATCCGGCTTACGGCAGGGTCGTTTTCCAGCCGTTCGGTAAAGCCAGGCATCTGCTCTTTCTGGATATCGACGAAGAAATAAGAAGGGGCGACATCGGGCAGGTTTCCTGAAATCGCGTTTCGCAGCGTGCCGTCGATCTGCCCGACTGCGGCCAGAACCGACAGGCCCAGCCCCAGCGACAGGACAACCGATGCGGCTCCTTCGCGTGGGTCGGAAATGGCTGACAGGGCCCATCGCAGGGGCGGATTCCCTCGGGCGGGTTTTGTGGTCAAGCGTGCCAGTTTGCGGATTGCCAGCGCCGCCACCGAAAGCAGAACCAACGCTCCGGCCAACCCGCCGCTGGTCCAAAGGGTCAGGCGCGCCGATCCGCTGAAAAAGGCAGCTGCGCCGATCAGCGCCGCAAGCCCGATGCCTGTCGCTAGGATGTATTTTGCACGGGGCAGGAAGCGCGCCGAAGACAGCGCATCGCGAAACAGGGTCGCTGCGCGGACTTCTTCAGTACGGGCAAGGGGCCAGAGTGTGAATAAAAAGGCGGTGAGCACGCCGTAAAGCGCGGCTTCAGCCAGAGGCTGCGGATAGAACGAGAACACTGCGGGCACAGGCAGGCGAGTTTCGACCAGCGGCGCAAGCAGCAGAGGCACCGATCCACCCAATATGATGCCCAGAAAAATGCCGATGCCAGAGAGAATACCGATCTGGATCAGATAAGTCTGAAACACGGTCGCCCGATCGGCACCCAAAGTACGCAAGGTAGCAATGGTTTCAGTCTTTTGCGCCAGATAGGCACGCACCGCTGCAGATACGCCGATGCCGCCAACAGCCAGCCCGGATAGTCCAACCAGAACCAGAAAAGCGCTGAGCCGGGCAACAAATTCTGAAATGCCAGGGGCACCGTTCCGTGCATCGGTCCACCGCATTCCGCTGCCTTCAAGGGCTTCGCTTGCCTGCGCCGAAAGAGCTGTAAGATCAGACCCCGGCGGCAGATCCAGACGGTATTTGGTGGAAAACAGAGTACCCGGTGCCAATAATCCGGAATTCAGCAAGTCCTGTGTGCGGATCAGCGTGCGCGGACCCAATCCAAACCCGTCTGCCGCCCCGTCCGGTTCGTGGATCAGGGCTGCCATCAGGACAAATTCCTGAGTTCCAAGTGAAAACCGATCCCCAACCGATAGCTGAAGCCGGTCGATCAGAGCAGGAGCCATTACGGCACCGGGCGCCCCTTGCTGGCCTGTAAAGGCGTCACGCAGGGGCATCTGAGGCTCTAGTATTGGCTTGCCCAACAATGGATAGGAGTCGTCAACGGATTTGACCTGCGTAAGCGCCCGCTGTGGGTCACTATTCTGCTGCGCGACTGCCATTGACCGAAAATCGACGATTTCGGAGATGGCTAAGGCCGCGTCGTTCATCCATGCACGCTCAGCCTCATCCGCAAAGCGATAGGTGAATTCCAGCTGTGCATCCCCGCCCAGCAGAGCCGCGCCTTCTTGCGTCAGTCCGGTTTGGATGGCGTGGCGGACCGAACCCACAGCGGCAATGGCAGCGACCCCAAGTGCAAGACAAGCCAGAAACACCCGAAAACCGCGCAGACCTCCGCGCAGTTCCCGCCGCGCCAGCCGCCCGGCCATCCGCAGGCTCATTCGGCAGCCTCTTGCCTTGTGTCATCGGCAATCCTTCCATCGCGCAGCCGAACAACACGGTCACATCTGCGCGCAAGGCTGTGGCTATGGGTCACCAGAACCAAAGTAGCACCATGCCTGTCGCGCAGGCCAAGCAGCAGGTCAATGATGGCGGCTCCGTTTGTTTCGTCCAGATTGCCGGTAGGCTCATCCGCCAGCAGGATCTGTGGTCGCGGGGCAGAGGCACGGGCGAGCGCGACGCGCTGCTGCTCTCCTCCGGAGAGCTGCGCCGGATAATGGTCGCGTCGATGCGTCAGCCCTACGGACTCCAATTCGGCTTCGGCCCGTTGAAAGGCATCTTTGTGACCGGCCAACTCCAGCGGTGTGGCCACGTTCTCAAGGGCAGTCATCGTGGGGATCAGGTGGAAATTCTGAAATACAACGCCCATGCTGTTGCGTCGGAATCGCGCGAGCTCGTCTTCGTTCATGCGGGTCAGA
Source organism: Ruegeria sp. CDSA193 (assembly GCF_059611885.1). Classification (NCBI taxonomy): domain Bacteria; kingdom Pseudomonadati; phylum Pseudomonadota; class Alphaproteobacteria; order Rhodobacterales; family Roseobacteraceae; genus Ruegeria; species Ruegeria sp. CDSA193. Next base: position 228,505 of record NZ_JBXWPN010000005.1, read on the forward strand.
CTTTGCCCGAGTGCGGTTACCTGGCCGCCCGTCGCCTGTTCCAGCCCGCCCATCAGCATTAGTAACGACGATTTTCCTGACCCGGACGGCCCAATCAGACCCAGTGTCTCGCCCTTGTGTACGGAAAGCGTGATGTCGTGCAGGATATCTACCTGACCGGCATTGCCATCCAGCGATAAAGCGGCATTTTCAAGCGATAGAACAGTTGCGATCATGGGTTGGTCCGAACCGAGGTAATCAAATGGGATATGGAGCAGTTGAGATGTTGCGCAAGGCTTTGATGCCGGTGCTTATCACGTGTTGCGGCTTTGCGGCCACAGCAGAAACCGTAGTGATTGCAGCTCTCGGGGATTCTTTGACTCAAGGGTACGGCCTGCCCGAGCAAGACGGATTTGTTCCGCAGCTGGATCGTTGGTTGAAAGATCACGGAGCGGATGTGCGCCTGATCAATGCGGGTGTATCCGGGGACACCACCGCCGGAGGGGCGGCACGTGTGGACTGGACACTGACGCCCGACGTGGATGGGATGATCGTCGCATTGGGCGGGAACGATCTGTTGCGAGGGCTTGATCCGGCAGTTGCACGCGCAAATCTTGAGACGATCCTGAAAGCAGCAGATGGCGCTGAGGTCGCCGTGTTGTTGGTCGGGATGCAGGCGCCGGGGAATTACGGCCCAGATTACAAAGCCGCATTTGATGCGATCTACCCCGATCTGGCGGATCGATATCAGACTGGATATGCGCCAAGTTTTTTCACAGGTTTGACTGCGGCAGGAAACCCCGAAGAAGTACGGGAACACATGCAGGCAGATGGCATCCATCCCAACGCCAGTGGTGTGGCCCTCATCGTTGAAGACCTTGGACCAAAGGTTTTGGAACTTGTGAAATCAGCAGAAGATTGATCAGACGACCGTCACAACTGTTCCAATCGGCACCCGCTGGTACAGGTCGATGACATGCGTGTTCAGCATGCGTATACATCCGTTCGAGGCCGCACGGCCTATGGTCTGCGGCTGAGTGGTCCCGTGAATTCGGAAATAAGTGTCAACGCCGTTCTGGAACAGATAAAGCGCCCGTGCACCTAACGGATTGCCGTCACCGCCAGGCTGCACATAGTCGTTATCCTTGAAACGAGCATATGTAATTGGCTCACGCTCGATCATTTCATTGGTGGGGCGCCAGGTGGGCCACTCCTTTTTGACGTCTATGGTCGCTGTTCCGGTGAACTCCAGCCCGGCTTTGCCCACCCCGCACCCGTAACGGATTGCCTTGCGAGGTTCTGTTACGAAGTACAGATAGAACGAGCGTGGAACCACCAGAAGCTGGCCTGGCAGGAATTGCTTTTTGATTCGAACAAATTGAGGAGTGGGGTCGTATTCGACGGCTTTCTTTGCCGACGCGGCGGTCGAAACAAGGCTTGCTGCTGCTGTTGCAGTCAGGAATGTACGGCGTGTCAACATATCAGCTCTCTTCAATACAACAGAAAAATCATGACCATAGTGTCCGGATGATATCCGATCCGGTCAATCGTCGGGGAAGAGTAACTGAATTGTGATGTAATCGCCGGGACACACTTTTACAGGTGGTCGATCAGGCGCAAATAGAAAAGGGCAGAGGAAAACCCTGCCCTTACAGCGGCTTACGCCAGCTGGATGTCGTCGGCGCTTTCGCGACCGTCACGACCCGAGCGCAGCTCGTATGTGACTTTCTGGTTGTCGGCCAGACCGGTCAGGCCCGAGCGTTCGACGGCCGAAATGTGAACAAAGATGTCTTTGCCGCCATCTTCGGGTGCAATAAAGCCGTAGCCTTTGGTGGTGTTGAACCATTTTACGGTGCCTGAAGGCATATCCGTGTTCTCCTTATCTGGTGCTGCCCACGGAGTTGCGGCAGCCTGGCGTCGTCGTCTGTATCGATAGACTGAACGCCGTAGAAGGAGACAGTGGGTCGAAATAGAAAAACGTAAGCACTCTGATTATGCCAGTTCAGACGAGATGTGACAAGCCGGATTTGCAATCCTGAACGGCTGAAACTAGCGCCAGGCATCAGAATCTACGCATCAGAATATCCTGAAACAATCTATACAATGTATGTGGTTAGACTGAATTTTTTGGATCCACGAACGCCCGGAAGAACGTCACGCGCCAGACCGTCCGAGGATCACTTTGCGAGCGGCAATTTGCCCACGATCTCGTTCATTTCTGGCGAGGCCACAAAACATCTGGGAAGCTGGGAAATCACTTCGTCAATCGGATCGTAGATTTGGCTCGCGGCCTTTCGCAGATCTTCCGGAATATCTTTTTCAGCCCGTTCACGCCGCGGAGCCGGTACAAATTTCAATCCGGTAAATTCAGAGATTTCGTCCTGATATTCCCACAACGCATCGTAGTGAACGCACAATACCGGGATGTCGTCATAAGTGACCCATTCCTTGATCTGCCGTGCCTGTTGCAGCACATCCCGTTCGAAAAGCTCGTCATATGTGCCCGTCGCATGCAGATTGTAGAAGTGCTTTTTTATCCACTCAGGGCCATAGCCTTCCATCGCTGTGTAGACTGAAAAGGTAGAGTCCTTTGTCGAGCCAAAGCAAAAGACGACTCGGGTATCTTTTGACCAGTTTGACAAAACCTGCGGAAAATCATGCGTCTTGTAAAGAAACGGCGCCTGGAAGGTGGCGTCGTCCAACCGAGACACGAAACTGGCCTGACCCGAGAGGTTTGGGTCCAGCCTTTCCAGTGCATCGCGCAGCGCATGGTAGGTCATGGTGCTGCCCGACCGGCCATTGCTTGCGACGATCACACAGTAATCTGTCTTGTACATTTGCCGGATGCGCTTGCGCAGCGGCGCGCTGATTTTCAGCGCGCTACGTTGCCATTTTTCCAACCGTCTTTTGAGCTTCCGTCTCATCGCGCAAACTTCTTATGCTTCAACCGCTTCGGCTCCAGCGCGTCTGGTCCCAGACGGCGTTTCTTGTCCTCTTCGTAATCCTCGAAGTTGCCCTCGAACCATTCGACATGGGCATCACCCTCAAACGCCAGAATATGCGTGCAGATCCGGTCGAGGAAGAAGCGGTCGTGGCTGATGACCACGGCGCAGCCGGCGAAATCGACCAGCGCGTCTTCCAGCGCGCGCAGGGTTTCGACGTCCAAATCGTTGGTCGGTTCATCGAGCAGCAGGACGTTGCCGCCCTCTTTCAGTAGGCGGGCCATGTGGACTCGGTTGCGCTCGCCCCCTGACAGCAGCGAGACCTTTTTCTGCTGGTCGCCGCCCTTGAAGTTGAAGGAGGAGCAATAGGCGCGGGAATTGACCTGTGCGTCACCCAGTTGGATGATCTCGGCGCCGCCGGTGATCGCCTCCCATACGGTGTCGTTGTCCTTCAGGTCGTCGCGGGACTGATCGACATAGGACAGCTCGACCGTGTCGCCCAGCGAGATGGTGCCGCGGTCGGGCTGTTCCTGACCGGTGAGCATCTTGAACAGGGTCGATTTACCGGCGCCGTTGGGCCCGATGACGCCGACAATTCCGCCGGGGGGCAGGGTAAAGTCGAGGTTCTCGATCAGTTGCTTGTCACCCATATGTTTCGACAGGCCTTCGACCTCGATCACCTTGCCACCAAGGCGCTGGCCGTTGGGGATGACGATCTGGGCGCGGGTCAGCTTTTCGCGCTCGGACTGTTCCGCCAGATCGTTATAGGCGTTGATCCGGGCTTTGGATTTGGCCTGACGGGCCTTCTGGCCTTGACGCATCCAGTCCAACTCGCGCTGCAGAGTCTTTTGCTTGGATTTGTCCTCGCGGGCTTCCTGCTCCAGCCGTTTGGCCTTTTGTTCCAGCCACGCGGAATAGTTGCCCTCGTAAGGCAGGCCACGGCCACGGTCGAGTTCAAGGATCCAGCCGGTGATGCTGTCGAGGAAATAGCGGTCGTGAGTGACGATCAGGATGGTGCCCTTATAGTCGATCAGATGCTGTTGCAGCCAGGCGATTGTTTCGGCATCCAGGTGGTTGGTCGGCTCGTCGAGCAGCAGCATGTCGGGCGCTTCGAGCAGCAATTTGCACAGCGCGACACGGCGTTTTTCACCGCCTGAGAGGTTGGCGATATTGGCATCATCCGGCGGGCAGCGCAGGGCCTCCATGCTGACGTCGATCTGGCTGTCGAGATCCCAGAGGTTCTGGCTGTCGATCTCGTCCTGCAGCTTGGCCATCTCATCCGCGGTTTCGTCTGAGTAGTTCATCGCCAATTCGTTATAGCGGTCGAGGATCGCCTTTTTCTCGGCTACGCCCAGCATGACGTTTTCGCGCACGCTGAGGGTTTCGTCCAGTTTCGGCTCCTGCGGCAGATAACCGACCTTGGCACCTTCGGCCGCCCAAGCCTCACCCGTGAAGTCTTTGTCGAGACCGGCCATGATCTTCATCAGCGTCGATTTACCAGCACCGTTGACGCCGACGACACCGATTTTCACGCCGGGCAGGAAGCTCAGGTGGATGTTTTCAAAGCACTTCTTGCCACCGGGATAGGTCTTGGAGACACCCTGCATGTGGTAGACATATTGATAGGCGGCCATGGTGTGTCCTCTGGGTCGGGGAAATTGGGTTGGGCGGTGTGATAGCGAAACGTGGGCGCAGGGGCAATCAGGATCGCATCGCGGGTTTGATTTTGATTGCCTGATACGACGCGCTGTTTTCAAAAGGCGTTGCGTTGAGCTGGCTGGGGTACTAAGCGGTCGCGGAAGATAAATATGAACTGGCAAGCCAGAGTGACGACGCTGGATCGACTTAAAACGGGATTGGCGCTGCTCGCAGCGTTGGGCTTTGTCATTTTGGCAAGTCTGCATCTGACCCGTCCCGTATCTGCAGATTCCGAACCGATTCTGCTTGGCTTTGCCCCCGGTGACATTTGTGGAACCGGTCAACCGAACGGCGATCAAAGCAGGTGCCCGGTTTGCACCTTAGCTGAAAGTGGTGTCACCTTATGTGGCCCTCTCGTGCTTGCGTCCTTGTGCCCTGAGGGTGTGCCGCTTCTTATTCCAGTTCGGGTGGAGTTGGTGCCACGTGGCGCAACAACGGCATATTTTGCGCGTGGACCCCCTTGGATGGTGTGAAGCTTCAATCCGGGTTGACCCCGGACGAAACAGAACGTCAAACAAGGAAATACCTTATGAAACTGGTGAAACTTACATCGGCTGCGATGATCGTGGCTGCAATAGGGACGACTGCGCAAGCGCACGCAACTCTGGAGCAGCAGGAAGCTCAGGTGGGCAGCTTCTACAAGGGGGTGATGCGGGTCGGCCATGGCTGCGAGGGCGAGGCAACGCTAAAGCTGCGCATCGCCATCCCCGAAGGTGTGATTTCGGTCAAGCCGATGCCCAAACCCGGCTGGAAGCTCGAAACCGTCGCGGGTGATTATGCCAACAGCTACGACTACTATGGCACGACCCTGACATCGGGTGTGCAAGAGATTATCTGGACCGGCGAATTGTCGAATGATCATTACGATGAGTTTGTATTCCGGGCCAAGCTGGATGGATCGCTTGCGGCAGAGCAGATGCTGTTTTTCCCGACCATTCAGGAATGTGCCAACGGCAGCCACAATTGGGTGGAAATTCCGGCCGAAGGTCAGGATCCGCATGACTTGGATCATCCCGCGCCGGGCTTGTATCTTCAACCGGAGGGTAAGCATTCGCACTGACCCCGGAATGTTGATCTGATCTTAAGAGCGGCAGGCGTTGGTACTGCCGCTCTTGTATGGCGCGATCGGTGCCTGTAGCTCGGACAGGGATAAAGCGGGAAGACTGGCAATGGCGGATTTGAAGGCCTTGATTTCCGACTGGGCGCAGTCGGGTTGTGTCGAATGGATCGGATTGCGGCCTGCACGACGAGATGAGTTGCAGTTGGTTGAAACTGCGATGATTTCGGCCGACGGTCTCGATGGCGACCGAAGCCGTGCAGGCAAACGGGCCGTGACGCTGATCCAGCAGGAGCATTTAGCGGCGATTGGGTCTTATCTGGGGCAGGGGCCGGTTGCGCCTGAAATACTGCGGCGCAATTTGGTGGTGTCGGGGATCAATCTGGCGGCCCTAAAAGAGCGCGAGGTTCAGGTGGGGGAGGCTGTTTTGCGGTTCACAGTCATCTGCGCCCCTTGCAGCCGGATGGAGGAGGCGCTGGGCAAGGGGGGCTATTCTGCCGTGCGTGGGCATGGCGGGTGGTGTGCCGAGGTTGTTCGGCCCGGGCGGGTGCGGCTTGGTGATGCGGTACAGCCGATTGATTGACAACGCCCTTCAGTTCTGAACATCAGCAAGGGATGCAACGCAGTGACATTCCATATGTGCGGCCCGGGCAGGTCGTGGGGTTGTTCGGGGGGTCGTTTGATCCTCCGCACCAAGGCCATGTGCATGTCACGCGCGAGGCGATGAAGGCCTTTGGGCTGGACCGGGTTTGGTGGCTGGTGTCTCCGGGCAATCCATTGAAAGAGCGCGGGCCTGCGCCTTTGGCGCGGCGGGTGAAGGCAGCGCAAGCTGTGATGCAGCATCCACGTGTCGAGGTGACGGATATCGAGGCCCAGACCGGCACGCGCGCCACGGCAAATACTGTCGCAGCCCTGAAAAAGCTTTATCCGCAGGTCAGGTTTGTCTGGCTGATGGGCGCGGATAACCTGGCGCAATTCCATAAGTGGCAGGATTGGCAGTCGATTATCGAAACCGTACCGGTTGGCGTTGTTGCCCGTCCCGGAGACCGCATCTCTGCACGTATGTCCCCTGCGGCGCGTCGCTATGCCGACTACCGGATTGACGGGCAGGCGCGGCATTTACTCGGCCGGGCACAGGCCCCGGCGTGGTGTTTTGTGAATGTGCCGATGCTGGATGTCAGTTCGACCCAGTTGCGCATTCAGGGGGTTTGGGGCAACAAGGTGTTGCCTGAATAGCCCCTGTGGGCCCATAATTCGGATCTCAGGTTGTTTGCCTGTGATCTCTGGGATTTTAATTGACCCATGAATGATCGTTATTCGCGACGAGGATTTATTGCAGGGCTGGGTGCGGCCCTGATCCCTGTAGCTGTTGTGGCCGAGGCCCCGCTGACGTCACTGCGGCCTCAGCTTCGTAATGAGCCGATCGTAGGTGTTGAGCGCTTGGTCGATGCCGCGAACCTGCGCGGCGAGGTCGCCTTTGCCGTAGCGGACGCCAATACAGGCGTAGTGCTTGAGACCTATGGTGGCGACCGGAGCCTTCCTCCAGCGAGCGTTGGCAAGGCTCTGACCGCGCTCTATGCGCTGAATGTGCTGGGTGCCGATTACAGGTTTGAGACTGCATTGGTCGCCGAGGGGCCAATAGAAAACGGCATATTGAACGGCGATCTTGTTCTTGTTGGCGGTGGTGATCCATTGCTGGATACGGATGCGCTGGCCACGATGGCGGCAAACTTGCGCGAGGCCGGAATCACCGAGGTTCGCGGCGCGTTCAAAGTTTATGATGGCGCGTTGCCTTACGTGTTCAGCATTGATCCGGGGCAGCCAGATCATTTGGGGTACAGCCCTGCGATCAGCGGCATTTCTCTGAATTTCAATCGCGTGCATTTCGAGTGGAAAAAGCAGGGCGCCAGCTATGACGTGACCATGGATGCCCGAAGCACGCGCTATACCCCTGCAGTGGAAGTGGCGTCCATGAAGGTCGAGGGCCGCAACCTGCCGATCTATACCTACGAACCCAGCGCCCGTCAGGACCGGTGGACTGTTGCCAAAGGCGCGTTAGGTAGCGATGGGGCGCGGTGGCTGCCTGTCCGCAAGCCCGCGCTTTATGCAGGTGACGTTTTCAGAACATTGGCCCGATCCAACGGAATTGTGCTGGGGCGGACGCAGGTCACGCGGCAGATGCCGAATGGAACCCCTTTGGTCATTCATCAAAGCGACCCGCTCGGGAGCATATTGCAGGGCATGCTGAAATACTCGACCAACCTCACTGCCGAGATGGTAGGGCTCGCTGCCTCGAGGGCGCGCGGTACGCGACCGCAGACTTTGGCGGAGTCAGCCGCCGAGATGAACAGATGGGCCACAGAGACCTATGGTGTGACCGGGGTTGCGATGGTCGATCATTCAGGGCTTGGGGGCGATTCACGCGTAGCGCCCGAGGATTTGGTGGTCGCGCTGCTGGCGGCGCAGAAAGCCGGAGACCTCCGGCCTTTGCTGAAGAAATTTACCCTTGCCGACAGTCAGGGGCGGCCGGTCAAGGATCATCCGATCAGAGTGAATGCGAAAACCGGAACCCTGAACTTTGTCTCGGGCCTAGGCGGGTTCATAACCTCACCGGATGGGGCAGAGCTGGCCTTTGCGATATTCACGGCCGACATAGAGCATCGCGCAACGATCCCCCGAGCGTATCGTGAACGGCCCGAAGGCGGGCGGAGCTGGAATAACAGGTCGCGCAAATTGCAGCGCGCACTGATCGAAAGGTGGGGGAAGCTGGCCGGCAGCAGTTGACGTCAGGTCGTGTGCCGTGCCCGCGCGCCGCGCTCGATGGCAGCGGCATGCAAACGGTCGATGTCCAACTCGTAACGGATTTCTTCGAGCAGCCGCAATTCGGATTCTGCCAGCGTACCATCTGCAGCCGCAACATCACATGCAAGCGCATAGGAGGTTTCGTTCAGGCGTTCGGGCAGGTTGTCGCGGATCAGTCCAAACAGGGCATCCAGACCATCTTCTTGTTCAAACAGATCGAAGACGATCTGGGAAACGCGATACATCCGGTCGATGTCATATTCTGCAAAGACAGGCAGCATGTTGACCGCGCCCTCGATTTTGACCAGCTCGGCGGTGCGGATGGTCTCATCTGATGCAGAGATCGCAACCATAATCGCCACGAGGCAATCTTGAGGAGACATCGGGTGTGGCACTTGGTTGGTCATAGGGGTGTCCTGATTGAACTGTTCTGATCCCGCACGATAGGTGGGGCAGGGAATAGGTTCAACGGATTTTGGAGCGATAGATCAAAGAATGGGCAAAGGGCCACGTGTTTTCGTCTGCCGCAGTACAAAATTGCTGCGAGTGTCGCGGACTAACCCCGATTTCAACAGCCTTTGCATGATGAACGCCTCAAGATCTTCGGGTGTTTTCGAATAGACTTTCAGAATGAAGTCATGATCCCCGGTGATTGAGGCGCACTCGACAATCTGAGCCTCGGTCTCAACCAGCCGCAAAAACGAAGTGATGCTGTCTTCCTGATGATCGCGCAGCGCAACTTGAACATAGGCTATTGCGTTCAGGCCGACGGATTTGGCGGGCACACGAGCGGTATAGCCCGCCATAACCCCGGCAGCTTCGAGATCGCGAACCCGCCGCCAACATTGCGAGGCAGACAGGCCGGTGCGATCCGCGAGCTCTTGCATAGACAGACGGCCATCGGTCTGAAGCTCTTGCAGGATGGCGATATCCGCGTTTTGAAGCATTTGCGTCATATCTTTTGGGTTCGTGAAGTGTTTAGGTCATATTGTTTGATTCTGAAAAACATTCAAATGAAATTTTTCACGATGGCTGGCTATGCTCTTTTCAGGAGGAGCTTCCATGCCAAAGTCGACAAAATACGTCGCCAAGGTGACCAATGCCAATGGTCATATCACATATACCGACGAAGAGGATGCTGTCTGGGCTGATCTTTATGCCGCTCAGCAAGAGAACGTACAGCGCTATATGGCGCGTGATTATCTTGAGGGGCTGGACCGGCTGGAGCTTCCGAAAACCCGTGTTCCATCATGCGCTGATATTTCTGAGAGGCTTCTGGATATGACAGGCTGGAAAGTGCAGCCTGTACCCGCGCTGATCGGGTTCAAGACTTTCTTTGGCATGTTGGCCGACCGGGTTTTCCCGGCGGCCTCGTTCATCCGGTCCCGCGAGGATTTCGATTACATCGAAGAGCCTGACATCTTTCATGAGATTTTCGGCCATACACCACTGCTGAGCGATACGCGATTTGCCGCCTTCAGCCACGCTATCGGATTGGCGGGGGTGCAGGCCGGTGAAAAAGACTATGCCTGGCTGATCCGGCTGTATTGGTTCTCGATCGAATTTGGCCTGCGGCGTCAGGATGGGGTGATCAAGGCGCTGGGATCGGGGCTTGCCTCATCCCCGACCGAACTTGTCTACGCGGTGGAAAGCGAAATACCCGACCGCGATCCCTTTGACGTTCTGACGATCCTGCGCACGCCCTACCGGATTGATATGCGCCAGATGGGCTATTTCGTGCTGGACGACCCCGAGGAACTGTTTGCCGCCGCCGACCGGGATTTGCTGGCGGATGTGCATAAGGCGCAGTCACTTGGGCTGTTGCCGAATAAGTTTCCCGAAAAGGCAACCGCGGCGGAGTGAGCTGGACATGACCACATCAGAACAAACCTGCACCCTCTCGGATCGGACCTGTGCCCCTTGTTCCGGCGGTATTCCCGCTTTGACCCGTGATGCGGCAAGAGCCCATCTGGCCCAGTTGACCTCCGATTGGTCGCTGGATGCGGATGCAAAATCCCTCAGCCGTCATTTCAAAATCAAAGGCTTTGCCAAGGCGACCTATCTGGCGAACCTTTGCGCCTGGCTGGCCGATCAGCAAGGGCATCATCCCGATATCCGCTTTGGTTGGGGATATGTGGACGTTCTACTGACGACACACGAAATCAGTGGCCTCAGCGAGAATGATTTCATCTGGGCGGCCAAGTTGGATCAGTTGGTCGCCTGATGTCAGCTTCCCGTTAGGAAAAACAGCTTGCTTTATTGACTCATGCTGCACCGGCACAATAGGAGGGGTCGGTCGGCGGCAAACGAAAGCCGACGCTGTTTTCCCGATGGAGCTTGAAGAAAATGTCTGAACTGCGTGAAACCGCGATGTCGTCCAAGGCCTGGCCTTTTGAAGAGGCGCGCCGGTTGCTCAAACGCTATCAGAAAGGGGCTCCGGACAAGGGGTATGTGTTGTTCGAGACGGGCTATGGCCCGTCCGGCTTGCCGCATATCGGGACATTTGGCGAGGTGGCGCGGACCACCATGGTCAAGCGTGCGTTTGAGGCGCTGTCGGATATTCCGACTAAGCTGATCTGTTTCTCGGACGATCTGGACGGTATGCGCAAAGTTCCCGGCAACGTGCCGAATCCCGAAGCGCTTGAAGAGCATTTGCAGCGTCCTCTGACTTCGGTCCCTGATCCGTTCGGCGAATACCCAAGCTTTGGCGAATACAACAACGCAATGTTACGCCGGTTCCTCGACACTTTTGGGTTCGAGTATGATTTCTATTCGGCGCGCGACTTTTATCGTTCGGGTCAGTTTGACGAGATTCTGAAGCGGGCGGTCGACAACTATGATGCCGTAATGGCCATCATGTTGAAAAGCCTGCGAGAAGAGCGGCAGCAGACCTATTCGATCTTTCTGCCGATCCACCCCGAAACGGGTCGGGTTCTGTACGTGCCGATGAAAAAGGTCTGCGCCGAGACCTATACCGTCACCTTTGATGACGACGACGGCAAGGAATGGACGCTGCCGGTCACGGGGGGCAACGTAAAGCTGCAGTGGAAGCCGGATTTCGGTGCGCGCTGGGCCGCGCTGGGCGTTGATTTTGAAATGTATGGCAAGGAACATGCCACCAACGAAAAGATCTATGACGCGATCTGCCGGGCGTTGGGTGGCCGTGCGCCAGAGCATTTCAGTTATGAGCTGTTTTTGGATGAGAACGGTCAGAAGATTTCGAAATCTTCGGGCAATGGCGTCTCGATCGACGAATGGCTGACCTATGCACCGACTGAGAGTCTTGCGTATTTTATGTATCAAAAGCCCAAGACCGCCAAGCGGATGCATTTTGATGTGATCCCCAAGGCCTATGATGAATATCATCAGCAACTGCGGGCCTATCCGGGGCAAGAGTTGAAGGCGCAGCTGAACAATCCCGTGTGGCATATCCACGGTGGCGATGTTCCTGAATCGACGCTGATGGTGCCGTTTGCGATGCTGTTGAATCTGGCGTCAGTTTCGGGGGCCGAAGACAAAGAAGCGCTGTGGGGCTTCATCCGCCGCTATGCGCCCGAGGCTACGGCAGAGACGCATCCTGATCTGGATCAGGCGGCGGGATTTGCGGTCCGCTACTTTAACGATTTCGTCAAGCCCACCCGCCAGCACCGGGCGCCGACGGATCAAGAGCGCGAAGCGCTGGAGGCGTTGAAAGCAGAGCTGGCGGCATATGACGGACCGATCGAGGATGAGGCGCTGCAATCGGTGGTCTACTCTGTCGGGCGCGAGCGGTTTGACCCTATGCGGGGCTGGTTCACCGCGCTCTACGAGGTGTTGTTGGGCGCATCCCAGGGGCCGCGATTTGGCGGGTTTATCGCGCTTTACGGCGTGCCGGAAACCATTGCGCTGATCGACAAGGCGCTGGCTGGAGAGCTGGTCTGATTTGACCTGATCGCGTGTGGGGCTATCCTTCGATCAGGAGGTGGCCCCATGCGTCGTTTATTGCTTGCTGTATCTTTGAGTGCCGGACTGGCATTCGGAGCCATTGCCCAAAACGCCGAGATCGAGGCGAATATCGCGGGGCAGATACAGGCGTTCAAGGCGGATGATTTCGCAACCGCCTTTACATTTGCCAGCCCCACTATCCAGCGCCTGTTCGGAACGCCTGAGAATTTCGGGGTGATGGTCCGGCGTGGCTATCCGATGGTCTGGCGGCCTGCGGACGTGCGGTTTCTGGAACTTCGCGAAATTTCAGGGGCGTTGTGGCAGAAGGTGATGATCACGGATGGCGACGGGCAGGTTCACATTCTGGACTACGAGATGATCCCTCAGGGACAGAGCTGGAAAATCAATGGCGTGCAGCTTTTGGGCAATTCGGATCCGGCGGCGTAACGCAACACCACCGTCACGGTGATATGAGCGGCGGTTAATTCCTTTTCGATACTCAGGCTTTTGCGTTCGGGGCCGACCCCGAACACTGGGTTTATGCGCGTGGTGATTGGCCGCTGCGCGAATGGGAAAGGGATTTCTATGAACAAGGCAATCACCGACGGCATCGTGTTCATGCCGCCTGCTTTCGCAAACGGTCTGAACGTATGGTCAAGTGGTGACGGAACACCGGGTTCGCCAACCTATCATGGATCGGGGAATGGTGTATTTGTTCCGGCGGACGCGGATTTTGGCGGATGTCTGGAAATTCTGAAGGTGAACGCAACACAACAGCTGCGCTATATGGGTCAGACACCGCTGCTGCCCGGGTGCTACTTACAGATCAAAGCCCGGATAAAAGCGATTAGCGGCCCCTTGCCCGAAGTTCGTATCGCCGCCTGGGCGGGCGGGGCAGGTGATGTTCAGGTGCCGGGCGTGGTCGAACAGGGCCCGGCAACACAGCTGTCCGGGTACGGCACCGTGCATGAAATCACTGCGATTGTTGGCGCGGGGCAACGGATGGGCGTGGATATGCCCTGGGGTGTTTCCACCCTGTACGGGCATTTCGGGTTGGATATTGAGGGCACCAACGGGGCTGTGGTCCGGGTTGACGACATCGAAATCACGGATGTTACCAATGTGTTCCTGCGCGACATGATCTCTCTGGTCGATGTGCGCGATTTTGGGGCCGTGGGCGATGGCGTGGCAGATGACACGGATGCGTTTGTCGCGGCTGATCAGGCGGCGAATGGGCGGCGTGTTTTTGTCTCGAATGGCACTTACCTTTTGACGGAGAACACGACGATCTCGTCTGAGATTGAATTTGAGGGCACGGTCACGATGCCCGATGACAAGATGCTCTTGCTGACCAAGGATTTTAACCTGCCAGCCTATATCACCGCCTTCGGCGCCGAAGATCTGGCGTTCAAAAAGGCCTTTCAGGCTTTGCTGAACAACTCGGATCATGAATCGCTGGATTTGGGCGGACGCAAGATTTCGGTGAGCGAGCCGATTGATATGGCGGCGGCGGTTCCCAACAAACAGACAGGGTTTTCTACACGGCGGATCATCCGCAATGGCCAGTTCGATGTTCAAAGCAGTTCGGCCTGGGACACCGAGACATTCACATCTCTGGCAAGCTACAGCCCGTCGGACCCAACGCGTTTGACCAATGTTGCGAATGTGGCCAACATTCCTGTCGGCGCGCTGGTGCAGGGCAGCGGCGTAGGCCGCGAGATCTATGTCCGGTCCAAGGATGAGGGGGCGCGAGAGATCACTTTGAACGCCCCGATCTATAACGCATCCGGGACGCAAACGTTCACCTTTTTGTCTTTCAAATATCTGCTCGATTTCAGCGGTTTCAGCACGTTGCGCAAGTTCGGAATGGAAGAGATCGAGTTTCAATGCAATGGCCGCTGTAGCGCAATCCGCCTAGCGCCGTCAGGCAGCACATTTGCCATAACGAACTGTTTTATCAGCCGACCTTTGGATCGTGGTATCACCTCGATCGGTACAGGGTGTCAGGGCATGTTGGTCGATAATTGTCAGTTCCTGTCTTCTGAAGAGTCCTTTGACGTCTCGGATCGCAAGTCGATTGCGTTGAACTCAACGGCCAATGACATCAAGTTGCGCCACAATCGCGCGGTTCGTTTCCTGCATTTTGCGGTGCTGGCAGGGACCAACAACATGGTCCTGGGTAACCATTTTTTCCAGGGAGACAGCATCGCTCAGGGGGTGCGCTCGGCCGGGTTGGTCATGATCGGAACTTACAACAGCTCGACCATCGCCGAGAACTATGTCGATAACTGTTTTGTCGAATGGACAAATGAGCGGGATTCAGACCCTGTTTACACCGCTGGCTTCTCGTTCAGCGCCATGAGCATTACAGACAATATCTTCTACTCGAACGAGGTCGCTCCCTGGTTCAGCAGCATTGTCATTCGTCCCTATGGCGCCGGGCATTTCCTGAACGGCGTTGTCGTGACGGGGAACAAATTCCGATCCATCAACGGTGGGATCGACCGGGCCGAACGCGTGGACACGACATTTGCTGATCTGAACAACACAGCCCATTTGAACGTGACGTTTGAAAACAATACGTTCCATGGTGTGACTGCTAAAACCGCAAATCCACTGAGGGTACGGCACGCACAGAACACCGCTGCAACGGCGTGGACGGTGTCTTCTGAGGATCGGTTGCCCTTTGGTGGCAAGGCGCGCAGTTGTGACTCGGTTACCGTTCTGGGACCTTTGAAGACAGCGCTTGGGTCAACCAAATATTCGCACCCCTATGTCCTGCTGGAGCACGGGGTGGATGGATCTGATATCCAGTTACGCTGGCCTGAGGGTCTGAAGGGTGAGGTTTCAGCAATCCTGAGGATGGAGCGCTGACGGTGCGGGCGTCTGCCTGAATTAATGTAGGAACGGATTGGACTTAGAATTCGTTCCACAAAGCCAGTCTGATGCCCGTGTTTTTGCGGGCATCATTTCTTTCCACCCCCAGAATCCAGGCAGTAGAACTGTCTTTGGTTCGGATCATGACCGAGGGGCGTGCCTTCCAATATATCGAGTGCCCAGACCTGTAGGCCGTTTCGATTTGGATAAGGGGATTGATCAACCTGTCCGATGAAAGCCCTGTTGTCAGGTCGAGCTTTCGATAGATGTCATCATGTGTTCGGTTTTCGATGGCGGCATCAATCGCGATCCAACCGCTTCCCAAGGCGCTCTGGAATCCTTTGCCGTAAGACAGCGTCACTTTGTACTGTGCCCAGGCCCGTTCTTGTTTGTGATATGCACCGGCACCAAATTCAGCAGCGAGCCGACCCCATTGGCCCAAATCCGCTACTGGGACACGGGCAAAGATGAGTGCATGGCCATAGAGGTCTTGGTTTTGTTCGAAATCAAAGCCGACCGTCAGGTTCTGGCTGTATCCCCATTCCGCATAGAGAGAGGTTTTATAGTCGTACCCATCCTCAGGGAGCCGAAAAGCTGTCAGTGAGGCGGCTGTGAATGCTGCATCCTTTTCTCGCAGCCATGCACCTGACCAGGCAGGAGAGGCCATCAGCAACAGGTGCAATATCAGGGCAATGCGATACATGCTTGCAGCTTCCGTCAGCATGGTTAACGGAGTGTTAGTGTTTTGTTCATTTTTCGAATTGAAAAGAGCGCGCCAAGGCCAAAATGAAACACAAGACCTTTCAGAATCCTGTGTTAGGTTTGAGACAGACAAGGGAGTTTCAAGATGCCAAAGATTTCCAAAAACGCTACTGTGCAGACCGTAATCACGACATTTGAAATGACGCCTGGCACCTGCCAGGATCTGCTTGAGGCGTTGACGGATGCCTATGCCAGCTTCATCTCAAAGCAACCTGGATTTGTTGCAGCGGGATTGCACGTGAATGACGCCCAGACCCGGATTGCCAATTATTCGCAATGGGAGCGTCGCGAGGATTTTCTGGCCATGCTGCGTACGTCAGAAATGCGTGATAGAAACCGTAAAATCAACGAGTTGTGCAAGAGTTTTGAGCCCGTCATGTACGATGTTGCGGAAACCTTCAACTGATCCTGACCTGGATCAAGGTCACGCGTCTGGTAATCGACCAGTATACTTGAGCAACCAAGGAGGCGCGTGCCATGTATCACAATATTCTTGTACCAATATCATTCGACGACGCGCGTGATATGCCGTCCGCATTGAAACTGGCGCAACTGTTGGCAGCACCCGAGTCACAGGTCACGCTGCTGCACGTGGTCGAACATATACCGGCCTATGCCAGCGCTTATATGCCGGTCGGGTATCTGGACGATGCGCGCAAGGCCGTTCAGGCCGAGTTGGATGCGCTGGCGGAAAATATTTCGGGCGCCCGCGGAGTCGTTGTCGAGGGGCATTCCGGTCGGACGATCCTTGACTGGGCCGACGTGAATAAGCCGGATCTGATCATCATCGCGTCTCATCGACCAGGTATGCAGGACCTGCTTTTGGGCTCCACCGCTACCCATGTTGTCCGCCACGCTGCATGCTCAGTGCACGTGGTGCGTTAGGTCTCTGCCAGATCACAAGCGAGCAGCCAAGAATTTGGCGGTCTGTCTTGTTTGCTTGGCCCAGGCTCGTAGAGCGTCCTGCATCGTGACAGAGTTTCACAGATATGTTTGTCCCTTAGGTATCGGCATCCCACGGATACTGGTGTATTGATCGGGAATGCAGCCAGAAAAGACCACTCCAAAGGCGCTGTTCACGGATCCGAAATCGGCCAAACGTGTTCAACGCGCCGAAGCTCTGCGCCGGCGCGCATTGTCACCGGTGCGGATTCTGCTGATGGTCCTCATGTTGCCGCTGACGACAGGCATCATTGCCCTGAGCGTCTGGTTGCGCACTTCCGAATTCGAGCGTGATGAGGCGGTTTTACATCTTGTTGCTCTTGCCGGATGTGGTGCTGCGCTCTCAGTTCTTCCTGGTCCGTTTCTGGAGGGCGAGCCGGGCTATCACCTGCAAAACGATCCCGATCAGGATGGTGTGGCCTGTGGAGTGATTGCCCCGAATGCAGAACAAAGCGCTGCCCCTCAAAAACGCGTTGGCAATGCCAAATTCGTGAGGCCCTGACAGGTGGGTAAGGACTTCGGAACAAAGAGGCTGAGCCGATGACGCGAGCAGAGTTCAACAGTTTCTGCGCGGGCCTGAAGGCCAGCTCTCATGTGGTTCAATGGGGCAATGCAGACGTGTGGAAAGTGGGGGGCAAGGTGTTTGCGATCTGCGGCTGGAACGACGGTCAGGACGCCTTCACCTTCAAAGCCACTGAACTGGCCTTTGAGGTGTTGAGCGACGAACCCGGAATTCGCCCTGCGCCATATTTGGCCTCGCGCGGGATGAAATGGCTGCAGGTCTATGAGGACCGCGGGATGAGCGACACGTCGCTGCGCGATCATATCGTGACGTCCTATGATCTGGTCGTGGCCAAGCTGACCAAGAAGATGCGGGCGGAACTGGGCGTATAGGAATGGGTCATTCCATCCGCCACCCAGCCCATTTCACCTTTACTCATTTGCGCCAATAGTTGTTCGCCGCCGCCACGGTCTGGTAATTTGTCGCCACGACATGCGACACCATAGTCAGGCTGTCCGCATCGTTTTCGTAGATCGGCCTCAGGCGCTGACGAATCTCGTCATTGGGCTGCGTCTTCTTAACCGCCATCCGTGATAGTTTGATTGCCAGGTTAAATCCCTCCTCGGGTGTCTCGGTGATGAGCGTTGGTAGCCAGGACATGTGTTGCCTCCTATATCGTGCACAATAATATCGAGCACGATATAAACGACCTTGTGGGCGTGGGTCAATGAATTATATCGTGCACGATATAAGCGAGCGAAGGTGCTGCCGTGACAGATTCTCCGACCCAACCGAAGACCGACGAGATGTTTTGCCATGCGGTCTATACGTCATGGCATGTGATCAACCGCGCTTATAAGAGACACCTCGGCCCGCTAGGGCTGACCTATCCGCAATACATCACCCTGACTCTGCTGTGGCAGAGAGACCGGCGAAATGTCAGTGAGTTGGCCAACGCGTTGTCGATGGAAACCAGCACGCTGACTCCGCTGCTGAAACGCCTTGAGGCCGACGGGCTTGTCGACCGAACCCGTAGCAAAGAGGACGAACGCCAGGTTGTTGTTTCTCTGACCGGGGCGGGATCGGCCTTGCGGTCTGTGGCGCATGAGATCACCGCCTGCATGATCGCCGATACCGGGCTGGACGAACCTGACCTAGACCGCCTTTTGAATACGCTGGAGAAGCTGAAAGCCGGCTTGTCTCAGGCCGGCAATTAGCACAGGCCGCAAACACGGTGAACGGCGCTTTGGTTGATCGGGTTCGGTCTGGCTGCGGCTGTGGAATCACAATATGTGAATTCAGATGTCGAGCCTTCCGCGCTGGGCAGCAACTCTGGCGTGTCAGTGGCCCAAATACAGTAAGGCGTATGGTTGAAAATGGCCGCAAATCACGCGTATCAATGTGAGATTTAGGGCTGCCGTGCTAGGTTGTGTGCGGCGGGGTCGTTCCGACCGCGTCACATGGCGATATCGCCGGACGAGGGAGGAAGATCATGTTTGCACGTATTACTCAATTCAAGATGAAGCCCGGCACGCGTGAGGCGGCGACGGCGAAAATGAACGCATTGAAATCAGAAATCATGGGTATGCCCGGCATGCACAGCTTTACCAATGTGATGAACGAGGACGGGTCGGGCTATGTGATCTCGGTTGTTGAAAGCGAGGCGACCTCGAACGCAAACGCACCCAAAGTGGCCGAGCTGTGGGGCCATTTCGCCGAGTTCATGGAAAGCCCGCCAACGCCGGTTGGGTATGATGTGATTGCCCATTGGGATAAGGGATAAGGGATCGGGCGGGATATTCCCGCCCTTTTTTTGCAAAAGAACCTGTGCCAGATCCTCGGCCAGCACCACACGGGTGCCGCGCACTCGGTGAATGGCGCTCTGGACTTCATGCGTGCTGGGCAGGGTGTTGGAGTTCGTCATGGCAGCCGTTTGGAATCACAATCTGTGATTTCAAACGTGGAGGAGGGAGCGCTGGGCTGCAAGGGTGGAGTGTGACGTGTTGCACAGAGTTTCAGATAAAACTGGAACTTCTAACCTATGACGGATGTTTTACCTTCAAACTCAATCGCCAAACTATACCGGGCGTTCGGCCCGTCCTCAAAGTTCTCATTGTGAATGATGAATGGCTTTTGACCAAGGAACGGGCTAATTGCAGTGCTGACAGACCACAAGAGTATCATCTCATACGCAAAGGTGAGGCAATCACGCATCTGCGCTAAGAAGTCAGAAACTTCTGTCAAAATATCGTTTTTGTCCAAGCCAACTATATGCAGACAGGGAGCGCCGATCTGGCCATCCTGCCTCATCCAGTAGTCAGAAAAATTTATGTACCTGTTTGCTTTCGGGTGTTGCTCAATATTCCGGAACTCCCTGACCAACTTCATGTCATGTTCGACATTGGAGAATGCTCTTTCATTCTCAAAAAACTGTGCTGGCTCGAAGTCTACCCGACGTTTTAGGTCTGACAACCAATTCGCGCCCATGTCATTTTCAGGAAAGACGGAAACAACTAAATCACGAATTGCATCGCGAAAGGCACTAATCGCATAGAGAGAAGATGCCCACAGGTTGTCCAGCTCAGGATAGTTTGGAAGCGCAAAGTTTTTCATTGAAGTTAGTTCAGACAATTCTCTTTTTGTGACAGAGGCGTGCTCCTCCAATCGTGCAATATTATTGTCGATCAAACTACCGGATTGAGCTGCACGAAGGGCTGAGATCAATACGCCGTCGACAGAAACTGGCAATTCCCAACTTCTGTTTTTTGTCAGTTCAATTGCTTGGATTAATGTCCTGCTGACAACCTTGCTGGACGCTCCGCAAGAGGCAACGCGTTGTTGTAAATTAGGAATTTTAGCACTTGTTCGCTTGGGATCAATCTCGTCGGCTAATTGAATGCGCCAAATACTTGCTTCCTTGATGGCATACAGTTGATCGTTGATGACTTGCATAAATTTGACGCCACTTCGATCAGAAGCGTCACCAATGCTCATTGAGAATCCAAAATCGCGTTGGTGCATAGTCTTTACCGCTTCCGCCGCTTCACATTCCCACCCCGCTGCCCCGGCCTGCCAGCCGTTGAGCGTCCGCGCGATTTCACCGCGTCTTCCGAGGCTTTCTCGACCGCCCATTGGCGCGCCATGGGGTCGTCGGCGATGGCCAGATCGACTGCTTCCAGGCGTTTGATCTCGTCCCTAATATTGGCGGCCTCTTCGAATTCCAGATTCTCGGCAGCTTTGCGCATCTTGTCGCGCAGCCCGTCCAGATGCGCCTCAAGATTCGCGCCGTGCATCGGTTTGTCGATGGTGGCGGTGACGCGGTTCATGTCGACGTCGCCTTTGTAGAGACCGGCCAGAACGTCCTCGACATTTTTCTTCACCGTTGCGGGTGTGATGCCGTGTTCCTCGTTATAGGCCATCTGCTTGGCGCGGCGGCGGTTGGTCTCGTTCAGGGCGCGCTCCATGGAACCGGTGATCTTGTCGGCATACATGATCACCCGCCCGTCGGCGTTGCGCGCGGCGCGGCCAATGGTCTGGACCAGTGAGGTTTCGGATCGCAGGAAGCCTTCTTTGTCGGCGTCCAGAATGGCGACCAGCCCACATTCAGGGATGTCGAGCCCCTCGCGCAGCAGGTTGATACCGATCAGCACGTCGAACGCGCCCAGACGCAGGTCGCGCAGAATCTCGATGCGTTCCAGTGTGTCGATATCCGAGTGCATGTAACGGACCCTGATGCCCTGTTCGTGCATGTATTCGGTCAAATCCTCGGCCATGCGTTTGGTCAACGTTGTGACCAGCGTGCGATAACCGTCGGCGGCGACCTTGCGCACCTCGTCCAGCAGATCGTCGACCTGCATGCCGACAGGGCGGATTTCGACCTCGGGGTCCAAGAGCCCGGTGGGGCGGATCACCTGTTCGGTGAAGACACCGCCGGTCTGTTCAATCTCCCACTTGGCCGGGGTTGCCGAGACAAAGACGGATTGCGGGCGCATGGCGTCCCATTCCTCAAACTTGAGGGGGCGGTTGTCCATGCAGGAGGGCAGGCGGAACCCGTGTTCGGCCAGCGTGAATTTGCGTCGATAGTCGCCCCGGTACATGCCGCCGATCTGCGGCACGCTGACATGGGATTCGTCAGCAAACACGATGGCATTGTCGGGGATGAACTCGAATAGGGTTGGCGGCGGCTCACCCGGTGCGCGGCCGGTCAAATAGCGTGAGTAGTTTTCGATCCCGTTGCAGACGCCAGTGGCCTCAAGCATTTCCAGATCGAAGTTGGTGCGCTGTTCCAGCCGTTGGGCTTCCAGCAGCTTGCCCTCGCCGACCAGCTGGTCCAGCCGGATACGTAGTTCCTTTTTAATGCCGATGATCGCTTGGTTCATCGTTGGCTTCGGCGTCACGTAGTGCGAGTTGGCGTAAACCCGCACCTGTTCCATATTCGCGGCGCGTTCGCCGGTCAGCGGGTCGAACTCGGTGATGGTTTCCAATTCCTCACCGAAGAACGAGAATTTCCAAGCGCGATCTTCAAGGTGGGCGGGCCAGATTTCCAGGCTGTCACCCCGCACCCGGAACGAGCCCCGTTGGAATGCCTGATCATTTCGGCGGTACTGCTGGGCGACCAGATCGGCCATGATCTGGCGCTGGTTGTATTCACCGCCGACCTTCAGGTCCTGCGTCATCGCCCCATAGGTTTCGACCGAACCGATACCGTAGATGCACGACACTGAGGCGACGATGATCACGTCATCGCGTTCCAATAGCGCCCGCGTGGCCGAGTGGCGCATCCGGTCGATCTGTTCGTTGATCTGGGATTCTTTCTCGATATAGGTGTCGCTGCGCGCGACATAGGCCTCGGGTTGGTAGTAGTCGTAGTAAGACACGAAATACTCGACCGAGTTTTCCGGGAAGAAACCTTTGAACTCACCATAGAGCTGCGCCGCCAGTGTCTTGTTGGGCGCAAGGATGATGGCGGGTCGCTGGGTTTCCTCGATCACTTTGGCCATTGTGAAGGTCTTGCCCGTCCCGGTCGCGCCCAGCAGTACCTGTTCTCTTTCGCCGTCGAAGATACCGTTGGTCAGCTCTTTGATCGCGGTGGGCTGGTCGCCTGCCGGTGAGAACTCGGTATGCATGACGAATTCTTTACCGCCTTCCAGTTTCAGGCGGGCGCGGACGTCATCAGCAGTCAGCTGAGTCTTGTCGGAATGGGCGTAAGGCATGGGCAGGCTCCGGGTCAGGCCCCTACATTTGTTCTTATTTTGTCCAACTGCAAGACCTGATCCGAGATAGAAACGGCAGTTTCAGTAATACGCAAACCGATGATCCGGAATTTGATCCGAACGCACCTTTTCTTCAAGCGCTTTCAGGTTGTCACCCAGGACACGCCCCATCATCGCTTTCAGCACAGTCTGCCCGATAAGCCATCCCAATGGACCAAACTTCATTTGATAATCCATGCTCCAGACTACTCTGGATTGGTTGTTGGCAAGGGGTTCAACGGCGATTGCTGCATGTGCTTGGGTCAGAGGCATTGCAGACATCTCAGACAAGCGGACACGGTAGCCCCGGTTGATTTGCCAATCCGTGACTTCTTCGACCAGAGACGTCCCATTTTCAAAATGGCATCGTCGTTTCGATCCCA
The DNA here is from genome assembly GCF_059611885.1 of Ruegeria sp. CDSA193. Lineage (NCBI taxonomy): Bacteria > Pseudomonadati > Pseudomonadota > Alphaproteobacteria > Rhodobacterales > Roseobacteraceae > Ruegeria > Ruegeria sp. CDSA193. The sequence goes on from NZ_JBXWPN010000005.1 coordinate 251,625, forward strand.
CCCCATCCGCACCTTGTGTTAGCGCATCTACTGAAGTCACCTGCGGGGCGAAATCGTCGATATGCATGAACCGGCTCAGAATGGCCCAGATATCTTCGGGTCGGGTATCAATGTCGAGGCTGCGTTCGTGGTGGATCATCTTGCTGTCCTTGTTGTGGCGTTTGAATGATTATACCATTCCCCTAATGACAGTTTTCGTCATCAGAACATCCTTGTCCTCCGCGACATTTGCCACCTTGTCCCAGGCCTCGCTCTGACGCATAAACAACCTCAGCCAAGTGAGTACGGAGAGGCGACATGCGCGCACGGATCTACCAGCCTTCGCGGAATGCGATGACATCGGGTACGGCCAAGACCCGGCATTGGGTGTTAGAATATGCCCCAGCATCCACGCGCGAGGTTGATCCGTTGATGGGCTGGACGTCTTCCAGTGACACGCAGACCCAGGTGCGTCTGAATTTCGACACCAAGGAAGAGGCGCTGGATTACGCCAAGGACAACGGTATCGACGCACAGGTCAGTGAACCGCATAAACGCAAGCCGAACCTGCGCGCGCGCGGTTATGGCGAGAATTTTGCCACCGATCGGCGCGCACCCTGGACGCATTAAATGATCGACATTCGCGAGGCTGACCCAACCTCCGACGCATTGCGCCCAGTGGTCGAGGCGCATTTTGCCCATAGCGAAACCGCCGGGCCAGCCGAGAGCAATCACACGATGGATGCCAGTGCCTTGGCCGGGCCCGGAATGCGGTTCTGGGCTTTGTATGAGGGTAACAAGGTGCTGGGCTGCGGCGCGCTCAAGGCGCTGCCGGATGGGACCGCCGAAGTCAAATCCGTGCATATCCTTGCCACCGCACGTGGCCGCGGTCTGGCGCGAGTGATGATGACCCATCTTGCTGATCACGCACGGGTCGAAGGGACCTCGGCGCTGGTTCTTGAGACGGGCGCCGATCATCTGTCCTACTACGACGCCGCGCGCAGGCTGTATGAAGCGCTGGGCTATTCCTATTGCGGCCCGATCTACGGCTATGAGGCCGACCCCAACAGCGCCTTCATGCGATTGGATCTAAAGCCCGCAGAATAGGCCGGTTGTTAGGCACTATCTTCGTTCAGCAATGCCACGACCTGTTGCGTTTCGAGCCTTTGCCGCGTTGCGCCAGGTATCTGGATGAACAGAAAGTGGCCCGTTGGGCAGGTGTATTCGCTTGCAGACTTAAGAGCGCCGCTTGCCAAGGCATCCTCAAGCAAACATAGATGCCCCATCAGAATACCTGCACCTGCCTTCGCTTCCTCCACGGCCAGGCTGTACAGAGAAAACTTCGGCCCGGTCTGCGCATCCTGCAGTTCAATTCCCGTGTTCTGTGACCAGATTGTCCAATCGTCGTTCCAGGTCTGGTCATGCAGAAGGACGGCGTCGCCAAAGTGGTTCATACGTTCAAGCAGGCTAGGCGCGCCGACCGGAGAGATGAGATCGGGGCAAATGCAAATCTGCTCGGGCTCAGCATTGGGTTCGCCAATGAATATGGCCAGATCGAACAATTCCCGATCAAGACTGGGTGGGTTTTCCATCGCGGTCACCGAAAAATTGATATGCGGAAACTGCGCCCTGACCCGGCTTAGCCGTTTCGGTAGCCAAAGCTGCGCAACAGATGGCAAGGCGGCGATATGAAAATCGGCGTTAGGTTTGAGGTTGCGGAGGGCACGCGTCGCCTCGGCCAGCCCGTCGAAGGCTGCAGAAAATTCAGCCACCAGAGAAGCCCCGGCCTTGGTCAGTTCCACCCCCTGCGCATTGCGCCGAAACAACGCGGCACCTGCCCAGCCCTCCAATGTCTTGATGTGCTGCGAAATCGCTCCGGGCGTGACGCTCAATTCCTCAGCGGCGACGACAAAGCTGACATGACGTGCGGCAGCTTCAAAGGCGCGCATTGCATTCAGCGGGGGCCCTTTCGGGCGTTTGGGCATGACACTCATTTCAAGCCTTAGTTTTTCTACGCCAAGAAATAGCAAATCTGCTTTGCGCTGTCACGGAATGGCTGCCACCATGCTGCAAAACGGAGGACGTCCAATGACGCTTGCACAACGAGATTGGGTGCCGAGCACCAGTGAAACCCTGATTCAGGACATAGCGGCCACGACGGCGTCCGCAACGTCTGCCGATCTGCTGGCCCGTATCGAGCAGCTGGCCGAGCAGAACCGGGTGATCCATGAGGAAGAGTGCTTTAACCTCAACCCTGCGACCAATGTGATGAACCCGAAAGCCGAAGCGCTATTATCCTCTGGCATCGGGTCGCGCCCCTCTTTGGGGTATCCCGGCGACAAATACGAAATGGGACTGGAAGCGATCGAGGAAATCGAAGTGATCGCGGCCCAGCTTTGCGCGGATGTGTTCGATGCCAAATTCGCCGAGGTTCGTGTGCCTTCTGGTGCGATTGCCAACCTCTATGGCTTTATGGCCACCTGCAAACCGGGCGACACAATCATTGCGCCGCCCGCATCCATTGGCGGGCATGTGACGCATCATGCCGATGGCTGCGCCGGCTTATACGGCTTGCGCACCATAGAGGCCCCGGTGAATGCCGATGGCTATACCGTTGATCTGGACCAACTGCGGGCGCTGGCACGGGCCGAGCGGCCCAAGCTGATTACGATTGGTGGCAGCCTGAACCTGTTCGAGCATCCCGTGTCCGAAGTGCGGTCCATCGCCGATGAGGTCGGGGCCAAGGTCATGTTCGATGCGGCCCATCAATGCGGCATTATTGCCGGGCGCGCCTGGTCCAACCCGCTGGCCGAGGGCGCGCATTTCATGACGATGAGCACCTATAAAAGCCTTGGTGGCCCTGCAGGTGGGCTGATCGTTTCGAATGATGCAGAAATCGCCAAAACGCTGGACGCTATCGCCTTTCCCGGCATGACGGCCAATTTTGATGCGGCGAAAACTGCCGCACTTGCGGTCACGATGCTGGACTGGAAAGACTTTGGCGCGGCCTATGCGAATGAGATGATCGCTATGGCGCAGGCATTGGCTGCGGCTTTGGATGCACAAAATGTGCCTGTGTTCGCTGGGGCCGAGGGCTTTACCAACTCTCACCAGTTCGCTGTGCTGGCTGAGCCCTTTGGGGGCGGGCAGGCGGCCTCAAAAGCCTTGCGCCAAAGTGGGTTCCTTGCCTGTGGCATCGGTCTGCCTGTGGCGGCGGTTGAAGGTGATATGAACGGTCTGCGAATTGGCACGCCCGAGCTTGTCCGCTGGGGGATGACCGCAGGCGATGCGGATCGTCTGGCGGGGTTGATCAAACAAGGTCTGCAAGGCGCGCCGATTGCCTCCGAGGTTTCAGCCTGGAGACGCGCGTTCAATACGCTGTGCTTTGTCCAATAGATCACCGTTTCCAAAAGCAACCGGCGCGCACGGTGTTTGGTGATCGTTCAATCCCGGCCTTCACAAATGAATGGCCGGGATCTGTTCCGCTTGATCCAAACTTAGTTTCCCAGAATTCCAGGCAGGCGCAGCCCGTGTTCACGAGCGCAATCCTTGGCCAGGTCATAACCCGCATCGGCGTGACGCCACACGCCCGAGGCAGGGTCGTTCCACAAAACGCGCTCCAGGCGTTTGGCAGCATCATCGGTGCCGTCGGCGCAGATCACCACACCCGCATGCTGGGAAAAGCCCATGCCAACGCCGCCGCCATGGTGCAGAGATACCCAAGTCGCGCCCGAGGCGGTGTTGACCAGTGCATTTAGCAGAGGCCAGTCCGAGACCGCGTCAGACCCGTCCTTCATCGCTTCGGTCTCGCGGTTGGGCGAGGCGACTGAACCGGAATCCAGATGGTCACGACCAATGACCACCGGCGCGCTTAGCTCGCCCGTTCTGACCATCTCGTTAAACGCCAGACCCAGGCGATGTCGGTCACCCAGACCAACCCAGCAGATACGCGCAGGAAGGCCTTGGAATGCGATCCGTTCGCGCGCCATATCCAGCCAGTTGTGCAGGTGCGTGTTATCGGGCAGCAGTTCTTTGACCTTTTGATCGGTCTTGTAGATGTCCTCGGGGTCCCCCGACAGGGCCGCCCAGCGGAACGGGCCAATGCCACGGCAGAATAGCGGACGGATATAGGCAGGCACAAAGCCCGGGAAGGCGAAGGCGTCTTCCAGACCTTCCTCAAGCGCCATTTGCCGGATGTTGTTGCCGTAATCGACGGTTGGAACACCATCATTGTGAAAGGCAACCATCGCCGCGACCTGCACCTTCATCGAGGCGCGGGCTGCCTTTTCCACTTCCTTCGGAGCGGTTTCAGCCTTGGCGCGCCACTCGGCCACGGTCCAGCCCTGCGGCAGGTATCCGTTGATCGGGTCATGCGCGCTAGTCTGATCGGTGACGATGTCGGGCTTGACGCCGCGCTTGTGTATTTCGGGGAAGATATCGGCGGCGTTTCCGATCAGCGCCACGGATTTGGCTTCGCCCGCTTTGGTCCAACGTTCGATCATATCCAGGGCCTCGTCCAGGCTGTGGGTTTTCTCGTCGACATAGCGCGTGCGCAGTCGGAAATCGGCGGATTTCTCGTCGCACTCCACGGCCAGACAGCAGGCACCCGCCATCACAGCAGCCAGTGGCTGAGCGCCGCCCATACCACCCAGACCCCCGGTCAGGATCCAACGGCCTTTCAGACTGCCACTATAGTGCTGGCGTCCTGCTTCCATGAAGGTCTCATAGGTGCCTTGGACGATGCCCTGCGACCCGATGTAAATCCAGGAACCCGCAGTCATCTGGCCATACATCGCCAGACCTTTCTTATCCAACTCGTTGAAATGGTCCCAATTCGCCCAATGCGGCACCAGGTTCGAGTTGGCAATCAGGACGCGCGGTGCGTCCTTGTGGGTTTTGACGATGGCGACGGGCTTTCCCGACTGCACGACCAGGGTTTCGTCCGCTTCCAGGTCTTTCAGGCTGTCGACGATCAGGTCGAAATCCTTCCAGGTTCGCGCGGCCCGGCCTATGCCGCCATATACTACTAGCTCGTGCGGGTTTTCTGCCACGTCGGGATGCAGGTTGTTCATCAGCATCCGCAGTGGTGCTTCGGTCAGCCAGCTTTTGGCATTCAGTTCGGTCCCGGTTGGCGGATAGATGTCCCGGCTGTTCTTACGAGGATCGCTCATCGGTCATTCCCTTCAGATTGGATGGAGCCCGACAGGGCAAGGGCATTGAAGTTCTCAATCATGTTTCTCGGCTGCGGTCGCGCGCCATCATGGCAAAGACCGCCATCAGTTAAGGCCCGGCAAAGAGGCGTTCAGCGCGTTCAGCAACGCGCCCGACGCGACTAATTCCTTTGCCGCTTTCAGGTCGGGCGCCATATAGCGATCCTCTTGCAGGCTCGAAACATCCTCGCGCAGCCGTGCGATGGCCTGTTGCAGCAACGGGCTCGTCTGGAGGGGTGCGCGGAATTCGATGCCACGCGCGGCACAGAGCAACTCGACCCCAAGGATATGGTTGAGGTTTTCGACCATGCGGGCCAGCCGCCGCGCACCATGCGCTGCCATCGAGACGTGATCTTCCTGATTGGCGGAGGTGGGTGTTGAATCGGTGACACATGGGTTGGCCAGATGCTTGTTCTCGCTCATCAAAGCGGCTGTCGTCACCTCGGCAATCATCAGGCCGGAATTCAATCCGGGTTCAGGTGTCAGGAAAGGCGGAAGATCGAAGCTGAGCGTTGGATCGACCATCAGAGCAATACGCCGTTGACTGATCGCGCCAATCTCGGACAATGCCAGCGCAATCATGTCAGCAGCGAACCCAACGGGTTCCGCGTGAAAATTACCACCGGACACGATCATATCCGCTTCGGTCAGCACAAGTGGGTTGTCTGTTGCAGCATTCGCTTCGATCAAAAGGGTCTGTGCGGCCTGTCGCAGGACATCCATCGCCGCACCAGTCACCTGCGGCTGACAGCGGATGCAATAGGGATCCTGAACACGTGTATCATCATCCCGGTGGCTTTCTCGAATTTCGGATTGCGCCAGTATCTCACGCATCGAACCTGCCGCTTCGATCTGGCCACGATGTCCTCGCAGCGCATGGATTTCGGGCTGCAGCGGAGCGGTTGATCCCATGATGGCATCGGTGGACATGGCCGAGATGACCAGCGCATTGCGCACAGCACGCCAGACTTCGAACAGACCGGCAAGCGCATAGGCCGTTGAAAACTGTGTGCCATTGATAAAGGCCAAACCTTCCTTGGGGCCAAGCTCGATCGGGGACAGGCCAGCCTTTGCAAGCGCCTCGGCGCCCGGAAGAATTTCGCCTTTATATTCCGCCTCTCCCTCACCGATCACTACTGCGGTCATATGTGAAAGAGGTGCCAGATCGCCTGACGCGCCAACCGATCCCTGATTTGGAACAACAGGGGTGACGCCTTTTTCCAGCATGTCTTGCATAAGCTTGATCAGTTGCCAGCGGACGCCAGATGCGCCACGGCCAAAACTCAATAGCTTAAGAGACATCATAAGCCGAACCATCCGGCGGGGCATCGCGTTTCCTACGCCGCAGCAATGGCTGAGGATCAGATTTCGCTGCAAAGTGGCGGTGTCTTCAGATTTGATCTTGAGACTGGCCAATTTGCCAAAACCCGTGTTGACGCCATAAACCGGTACATCACCCGCAGCGGCGATAGCGATCCGTTTTGCGGCCGCCTCGACCGCAGGACGACACGTCGGATCAAGTATGACCGAGGCTTCATCCCAATAGATGGTTTCAAGCTGAGGCAGAGTAGCCTGCCCGGGCGCCAGAGTGAGAGTTGTCACGCTTGACCTCCAAAGATGCGTTTGTGAAGCGGGTTGAACCCGATACGATAAGAAAGCTCGGCCGGACGGCCCACATTCCAGACCGCCAGATCGGCCCGCTGACCCGCGGCGATCATACCGCGATCACTCAAACCAAGGGCACGCGCGGCGTTACAGGTCACGCCCGCAAATGTTTCCTCTGGCGTCATGCGGAACAGCGTGCAGCCCATATTCATGGTCAGAAGAAGAGATGTCAGGGGGGATGATCCCGGATTGCAATCGGTTGCCAGTGCCATTGGGACATCGTGTTTGCGCAGCAGCTCAATCGGAGGCTGACGCGTTTCACGCAGAGTATAGAACGCACCGGGCAGGATTACGCCCGCTGTTCCTGCCTGGGCCATGGTGATCACGCCGTCTTCGTCAAGATACTCGATATGATCCGCAGACAATGCGCCATAGGAGGCGGCAAGCTGCGCCCCGCCCAGATTAGAAAGCTGCTCGGCATGCAGTTTAACCGGAAGGTCAAGCGCAGCGGCGGCGTCAAAGACACGGGCGATCTGTTTGGGCTGAAAGGCGATCCCTTCGCAGAATCCGTCAACTGCATCGACCAGCCCTTCTACATGGGCGGCCCGCAATGTCGGAATGACGACCTCGTCGATATAGGCGTCATCGCGCCCCTTGTACTCTGGCGGAGTCGCGTGGGCGCCCAGATATGTGGTTTGAACAGAAACTGGGCGACGTTTTCCAATTTCGCGCGCGGCGCGCAGCATGTTCAGTTCTGTCTGTTGTTCTAGCCCATAGCCGGACTTGATTTCGATAGTGGTCATGCCCTCTTGGATCATCGCGTCGACGCGGGGCAATGCACTTTCTATCAGCTCTTCCAGGCTGGCGGCGCGTGTCGCTTGAACGGTTGCGTTAATACCGCCTCCGGCGCGCGCAACCTGTTCATAGCTTGCACCATTCAGGCGCATTTCAAACTCTTGGGCGCGGTCGCCGCCAAATACAACATGGGTGTGGCAGTCGATCAAACCGGGCGTCACAAGGCGTCCGTTCAGATCCTCGGCCTCAAGCTCGGTATATTCATCGGGCAGATCGCGTCTGGGTCCGACCCATTCGATAAACTCACCTGATATTACGATGATGCCATCCTCGATTAGCCCATAAGGGCCCTGCTGGCTGGCTTGTGTTGCAATTTTTGCGCCACGAAGGGTTGTTTTACCAGTCATGAGAATCTGATCCCAAGTTGCAATGCTTCTGAAATAGGTATACTGATTACTGCATAATGTGTACACAAAATAATGAAAGGCATCGCGCCGAAGCCGCCTTCTTGGAGTCAAATTAGGTAGAGGTCTTAGGTGCGGGGCAGAGTTACATGCTTCATTGCAGATGTCTTATGTGTATGTATAAGCCAATTAAGGCCGGTTTTTGAGTTGGGGAGTTTTATGGCAAGACCTCAGGGGAACATGAGCTTTCGGGACATCAAGCAGGTGGTTTTGGATCGAATCCAAACCGGTATCTGGAGCCCGGATTCCATTTTGCCAAGCGAGATGGATTTGGCCGCTGAATTCTCAAGTACACGAACAACGGTCAACCGGGCGTTGAGAGAGCTTGCCGAAGAAGGATACCTGGAAAGAAAACGCAAGGCCGGCACGCGGGTTCTGAATTCTCCCATCAGAAAGGCGCAATTTGCGATCCCTTTGGTGCGTGACGAGATAACGGCCACCGGTGCGGCCTATCGGTACTCTTTGGTGGACCGAGAGGTGCAACCCGCACCGTCCTGGCTGGCATCACGCCTCGACCTGAAAAAAGAGCAGGACGTCTTGCACCTGCGATGTATGCATTATGCCGACAACGTAGCGTTTCAGCTTGAGGTGCGATGGATAGTTGCCGACGTTGTACCTGAAGTGTTGGAGGAAAGTTTCGAACAATCGGGGCCGAATGACTGGTTGGTTAACAGGGTGCCATTCAGCAATCTGGAGCTTAGTTTCATGGCGACCAAGGCTGATGGTGAAATCTCCAAGTTCCTGGACACGCCACCTGGCGACCCGATCTTTACCGCCGAACGCATTACCTGGCTGCGTCGTGCGCCGGTGACATATGCCAAGCTTTACTTTGCGCCGGGATACCGGATGACGACACATCTCTGATCTGACCGGATTCCAGCTTTTGGGGCGGTAAAAAATGTCGGTCTTCGTCGGTCTGCCGAATTATGGGCTGACAGAACATCAAACAAAGGGAACGCGATGGCTGTTCAGAATCTAATGACGTTTAAGGCGGGTTCAACGCCGATTTTGCTGAATGTCCCACATGCCGGAACCTTGCTGCCTCCGGAGGTTGAACGCCGTTTGCGACCCGCCGCGCTGGAGCTGAAGGATACGGATTGGCACATGGACAAGCTGGCGCTGCCTTGTGCCGAATTGGGTGTGGGTGTCATGGCGGCGCAGTATTCGCGCTATGTGGTGGACCTGAACCGTTCAGCTGATGACGCGCCGCTTTATTCCGGTCCGACAACCGGCCTGATATCGCAAATCGATTTTGACGGTCAGCCGCTTTATCTGGAAGGGCAAGAGCCAGATGGGCAGGAGACACAGGCGCGCATCCAATCCTATTGGGCACCGTATCATCAGGCGCTCAAGTCTGAGATTCTGCGGATCAGGGCGCAGTTTGGCACCTGCATACTGTTGGATCTGCATTCCATCCGTTCCGAAGTGCCAAGGCTGTTTGATGGGGTGCTGCCGGATTTGAATCTGGGCACAAATAGCGGGGCCAGCACAGCCGCGCGCTTTGAGGCCTGCGCCGAAAGATCGCTGGGGTCCGGCCAATACAGCTTTGTCAAAAACGGCCGCTTTAAGGGAGGCCATATTACCCGGCACTATGGCCAACCCGACCAGAACATTCATGCGCTGCAACTCGAAATTGCACAGTCCACCTATATGATCGAGCACGCTCCTTGGGACCTTGCGCCCCCCAAGGCAGAGGTGCTTGGCGTCGCGATCAAGAACCTTGTTACCGCGTTGTTGGATGAAGTTAACACCACCCGTGGATGACCCAAACAGACTCGCCGATACGGCATCCAAGTAAAGGAAAGTGGATGACAACTGGATTTCATTTCAAACAGGCACTGACGGACCAGGGCTGGCTTAGCAATATCTCTGTAACCGTCACGGAATCTGGTGAGTTCGGAGCACTGGTCGCGGACGACAATCCCAATGCCTATCCGGTGATTGAAAGCCCGGTTGTGCCGGGCATGCCCAACCTGCACAGTCATTCCTTTCAATATGCGATGGCTGGGTTATCAGAAGTGCGCCGGAATCCGGTCGACAGCTTCTGGTCCTGGCGCGAAATGATGTACTATTTCGCTCATAACGTATCGCCCGAGGACCTGCAGGCAATCACTGCCAAGCTGTATATGGAATTGCTCAAAGGCGGTTATACCGAGATTGTCGAGTTTCATTATCTGCACAATGAAGAGGATGGAGCGCGCTACGCCCAACCTGAGGAGCTGTCTTCTGCTATTGTCTCTGCTGCAGATCGAACGAGCCTCAGCCTGACGCATCTTCCGGTGTTTTATGCACACGCAAATTTCGGCGGCGTGTCTCCGCAAGATGCTCAGAGGCGTTTCACCAATGCACGTGATCAATACGCTTTGCTGATCGAAACCCTGAAGCAGCAGCATGAAAAGCTTAACCTCGGAATCGCCCCGCATTCCTTGCGCGCCGTAACCGAGGATGAAATGTCATGGCTTATGGAGCTTCGGCAAGACCAGTTGCCGGGGTGTCCAGTTCACATCCATGTGGCCGAACAGACCAAAGAGGTGGAAGACAGTATCGCCCATAGTGGCAAACGCTCTGTTTCGGCGCTGATGGACCAGGTCCAGATTGACGCCGCGTGGTGCCTGATCCATGCCACCCATCTGGATGACGCCGAGGTTGCGGCCATTGCCGCTTCGGGTGCGACCGTGGGTCTGTGCCCGCTGACGGAATCAAATCTTGGAGACGGGATTTTCCGGGCGGTCGATTTCGTGGCAGCAAATGGCCATTTTGGTATCGGCTCGGACAGCAACATCTGTACCCAGGCAGTTCAGGAGCTGCGCACACTGGAATATAGTCAGCGCCTGCTGCACCGGCAGCGCAATGTTATGTGCTCCAAGGACATGCCCAATGTCGGCGGTTATCTCTGGCAAGCCGCCGCCCAAGGTGGAGCACGTGCAGCCGGGCGCAATATCGGCCGTATCGCAGAAGGGTGCCGTGCTGATTTTGTAGAATTGTCTTACGATAGGAATGGTCTGATGGCGGCGGTGTCGCCCGAAGCCGTGCTGGATTTCCACATGTTCTCGGGTCAGCAGGCAGAAATCATTGCCGTCTATGTTGCTGGTCAAAAGGTCATTGAAGATGGTCAGCACCCCGATCACGAGTCCATCGACGCCGGATATATTTCCACCATGCGTCGGTTGGCGCAAAAACTATGATGAAGGGTGAATAGAACCAACGGAACTCATTACTGCGCGAGCTTAAGAACCTTGGGGCACTTGGTGCTGGTCAGGCTGAAAACATTGTCCGAGATCGCCGAGGAATTTTCTGGCACCCAGCCCATTGGTTTCGAACATTCCAGTTGGTTCGCGCCTTCCGTACCTTGTCACATCAATGGCGCGCGTGATGCTGGCGGATCTGAGCGAAACGGAACTGGATCACCGTACCCCCCATGACGGGTCTGGGCATGTGTGCGGTGCTATTAACAATTCCGGCCACCGCAATCAGCTGGGATCTGCAGAAGATCTGATCAAACAGGTTTGCCACTGCGCGGCACAATATCAAATTGCAGTGATGCAGGTGGCGGCATCCCAGTTTGCCGATGTATTCCGTCATCGTGACAGGCTGCATAAGCGGCCTGAATTAGTCTGGTAAGTTCGACTCGGTTAGGGCCTTTTGAGGCATGGCTTCGAGGTGCAGTTCACCCAGCAATCAAGGTACCTGTATAAGCTTGCTCCGGTCAGAGATAATGCTGAAATCAGAGAGGTTTTTTGCCCCAAAACCTCATCTCTCCATCAAGTTGACAAGGCGAGGGATTTGGCTGATACAGCCAGAATATGAGCGGGCCGTTAGCTCAGCTGGATTAGAGCAGGGAACTTCTAATTCTCAGGTCGGGGGTTCGAGTCCTCCACGGCTCGCCAAATGCACAATTCCTAATTGAGTATTCATCCGCCACCCTCAGATTACGACGTTGGCAAAGCTCTCGACTGTGACGATCGGACGTGGTTGTCCCGCCAGGCTTTCTGCATCGGTCAGACGCTGCGCCAATGGGTCGGCGTCGCTAAGGGGGCCAAAGTTCAGCCCGGTTAATTTTTCCAAATCCCGGACGCGGATCTGGAATGTCTTATAGGCACCAAACTCAAACCCACCGACAGATTCCACGCTCCCCTGGTTCGAGAGCATCTGTTGGATGACCTCAACCTGGCTGAGTACATAGGCGGTGGAATGAAGGCGAAGAATGCCTTCGCTGCCATCCTCTTCGGCCAGCATGGTCACAAGCTTGAAGAACTTCAGGGGTACCGGCGATCCGGTATCTTTCAACATCGGCTCGTCACCGGTCAGGATTGGTCCGGTGAACACACAGGCCTTGAATCCATGTGTGCGCACATTTGTCATGATAAAGTTCTCAAGACCCAACCATTGCGCGTGGCTCCGGTTAAAGGCCCGGTGCTGCGGGGCAGCAGCGGTATAGTGAAAGCTGTCATCATTGGCCTGTTTGGCCTGTGCATCATCGACACCCCAATTTGTCGCCGCACGGCGAACCAGGTGGCCCCGGTCAATATCCGCGTGATCATAATCCTCTTTGCCGAGTTGGACATTTGCTGGGATGCGCAGGTCGGCGAACCACTTGTCGCTACCTCGTTTTTGCGGTCGGGTCTTGGCACCATCGATATTTAGCGCGGCAATGATCGGTGTTTTGAAAGTCGCAGAATAGAGAATGCCGAAATTCTGATAGCGCAATTCGTTGGGGCGTTCCGGGGTCGCATCCGACGGAGTGGCAAGTCCAAACGCATTCGGTACCACCGGCAGAGGCACCTCTGCCACCTGAAGGAAGTCCGGGTTGTACCCGTCGCGCGGTTCAAAATGGTCTGCGTCATGGTTTCCGTCAGGTCGTTCTGGCCGGACGATTTCAGTTCCGGGGATCGAGGTCGGCACCGCCCCGTCCAACAATGCGTTGACCGTGCTGATCCTGACCGCCGAGTTTCCGACGCCGAAGGTACCTGCATAATGCAGACCAACTGCTTTGCCGCTGTCCAACGAGATCACAGGCGAGCCCGAGTTGCCGCCCAAAGTCGTGCAGTCATGGCGCAGGATCGTCACGCCGCCATCTTCGATGAGAAATCCGGGCGAAAAGCGTTTCACGTCATACAGGTCGTTGAAATAGTTGGACATCTGCGTGGGGTCATTGCGCAGGGAATCCTTGGCGGGATACCCGATCACCGCGACGCATTCGCCGTGCTGGGCATCCGTATCGGCGCGCGGGATCGGCGCAGGCGTGAAATTGGCCGTATCTGCGGGCAGGTCGATCTTTCCAAGCGCGATATCTGCGGCCGCATCTTCGGCGATATAGGTGAACTTGCGAATGTCGAAAAGCCGTTCGGGGTCTTGTGCCGCGCCGACCTCTTCGAGGAAATCTATCCGGGCGCCATAGCGGGCATTGCCAGGGGCAAACATGAAGACACCATCGCCCAGGAAACTGCGCCGCGCGACCAGCTTGGCAACATGGCGATTGGTGATGATCAGCAGATGGTCGTCCTTCTTTTCGATCACCCAGCCAGTGCCACCCCAGCTAAAGTCATGATTGATAAACTCGATCCGCCCGACCGAGGCGATATTGTCTTCGGCCTTGCCGATACGAATGTCGATATCCGGCGGAAAGTCGGATGACAGCGATTGTTTGCCTTCAACCTTGCCGCCGCGCACGATCAGGGGCGGACGTCCGACCGCGCGCACGATGGCTTCAAGTTGCGAGGGCGTAGAGCCAAAGCTTTCCAGCTTATTCATCTGCGCGCCCATCAATTCACGGGCACGATCCGGTGTCAGGCCCATTTCGCCAAGAATGCCCGGACTGGTATCCAGAACCTCACGCGCCTTGTCGATTGTTCCGGCATTTCCAAGGCCTTCCAGCCGGCTGAATGTTTCCTTTTCGAAATCGCTCATGGCATTGGTTCCTCAGCTAGTATGAAGTTTTGAAACTCAGTCGATATGCCTCTAGGGATCGAGGTATTTTGGCCCCCGCCCTGTTTCGGCAAACATGGTCAGTGCCGGATGAAACACCACGGGCGCCCGGCTTTTGGTAAGCCAACCAAGGATTTCCTCTGTTCCTGAACCATGGGTGAGCCCCCGAGCAACTGGTGCAAGGCGGCGTTGCAGGGTTTGAGTGGACTTACCGCGCCCTTCGTTTAAAGGATCCGCCCAGAAGTTTAGAACTCGGTCTGCCAGACCATGACTGCCGCGTTCCAAAAGGTCGACGGTTCGACTTGATGTCAGGTCGCTCCATTTCCGTGTGGAATTCCATTCTGGTGGCGGTGGTGAGGGGAAGGCCCAATAGCCGCCGATGACTTGTTGCCAACGTCTTGCCGCGCGTGCGAGCGTTGGCAAGTCAGGGATCGGGTGGTAAAAACTGTACCCCTCGGCCCAATCAGCGGTAAGGCCCATCGCGCGCAATAGCGAAATCACATCCGTTGGACGCTCTGACAGCTGGGACATCGCATTGTTGATTCCCTGTAAACCCGGGGCAAAAATGTCAGCCGCTTCATAAAGGCCGGTGGCAAGGTTGGACAAATCGCGCAGAACACGACCCCGGCCACTTGCTTGAAACTCTTCCACAAGCGCCAGCATCCGGTCGAAATAGGGATTCAATGGGGCCAACGCGAGCCCGTAATCATCCGTCGGTAAAGCGGGGTCGGGCATGTCCGGCTCTGAATATTCCAGCCCGAACTCCTGACGGATACCCGCCGCATAGCGGAGCCTTTCATAGGTCAGCTCGCGTGGGCCGTGATCCAGATAGGGGGCGATCAGGCCCAGAACCTCATGATCACCCTCAAAACTCATACCCGTTGCCAGAAGAGCGAATTCAAGCGCTGCTGACTGCATTCCAATTCGAGACGAGCTGTTCACGACGCGAAGAGCTATGTCGCGAAAGTCCTTATCGCGGAGTCGGTTAACGAGCTCTTCGAATTCAAACTCGGCATAAATCTCTAGGAGCATCCGGCCTTCCAGTTCGGGCCTTTGTTGTGCCTCTCTCAGCAAGGTATCTGCTGGCAACAAATTGAATAGGCTTCGCGCCATGGACCAATGACCGCACTGCCAGTTGTGGCACAGGATCAGGATGCCAACTTCGCTTGCCGGATCATAGGCGCCTTTCAATCCTTCGCGTATGATATGTGTTGCCTCGCGGCGCTGGCCCTGCTCCAACATCGCTCGCAGGTCTTTGACTGCGCGACTATCTGGTGCGGCCACATAACCGCGACCTTTGACGATCCGTGCTCGTGCCGTCGCGGCCTTGGACTCAACCTGTACAAGGTCTTCGGGGGGAAGTTCAGAACCGCTGTCCAGCCCAGTGGCGCCGTATTCCCGTTGTTTGGTTTCTTGCACCGGGGCCGAGCGCTGGCCGCGAGCTTGACGGATCAGGTCCTGCGCGTCGATTGGCAGCTCTTTCAACAGCTGTTCGGGGAAGCGTTCAGCCAGTGAGGGATTGATGCTTGGAGGGGCTTCTCCGACGCGCATAAGCTGAAGCGAATGGTACAGGAACAGCAGCGGATCGCGGTCGGCGTAATACGCACAGGCCGCGCGGTTGACCTGCGCGGTTTCGATGGGGCTTTGGCTGTAGGTCGGTTCCAACAGGTCCCGCCGCATATCGGCCTTATGGGTCAGTTGACCTTCGGTGGCGGCGTCCATCAGCCAGGATTGCAGGCCAAGATCCGCGACGATTGTGCCTGCTTCGCTGCTGAGGTCACCCAGCCCAAGCGCCGGTGCAACGATGCCGTTCAGGTTGTCGGCGTTTATCTCGCTTAGAACCAAGCCGTAATTGGCAATGCCACGTAGGTGTACTGGCAGGCGCGATGTGATGGCCCGGTTCACGATGCCCGCGGCAATCGGGTCATTCTCGTCTTCGGTGACTTCGGCCAATCGGCCCTCGGTCTGCACCTCGTCAATCAGCAGCCGCAATTTCAACGGATTGCCCTGACAGCGCAAAATGATCTGATCGCGGAATTCCTCGGGGATTCCGGCCTCATCCAGCGTTTGATTGACCAACTCGTCTTCGATCTGGTCGAGCTTGATGTATTCGCCCCGTCTTGGGTGATCTTCGCCGAAAATCGGCCCGCGACCGGCTGAGATGATCGATACTTCGATCTGTTCCTTTTCGACAAAGCGATCCAGATCGTTCATGAGGTTATTCACGAAGGTCGCGCCCTGACCATGCAATACTTCGAGCGTATCCAGCAGGATAACCAGGCGCAGACCGGCATCAGCCACCGCATTGATCATCGCCCGGATCAACTGACGCGGTGTAAGGTCCGAGCTTTCGTATATCTCCCGTGTGACCTGTTCGGAATAGCGCAACCGCAATTTGCGGAGTTCGGGGGCCGCTTGGGGTATTGCGGTACCGATCTGACGCGAGATCTCTTCAAAGATTGGACCGGTCTGCAATGAAGGCTGATCGAAATCCAGCCGGATCAGGATGACGTCTTCGCGTTCGCTTGTAATCTGGATGATGCGTTCCAGCAGGTAGGATTTTCCGATCCCGTACTGACCTTCGATATGCAGGGTTTTCAAAGGGGCCGAGCGCATAGGGTGGTCGATCCAGCGTTGAATCTTGTCGATTTCGCTGACACGCCCCACGAATTTTTCACCCAGGCGCTCTTTTGACCGGCGCTCGCGTCTGAGCAGGTTCAATCGGCTGCGCAGCCTGAACAGGCGGTCATATCCCGGCGCTTTTTGGCCTGCACGCTCTAACGTGACAAGGTGCTGCGACAGGTTTTGTTCATCTGTTTCCGCCTCGATAAGGTGATCCAGAGCGCCCGGTGCGAAACCTTCTCGTCCCGACAGAGCCTGCACGATATCGGTCTGCGTTGCCGCCGAGTCGAACTCTTCGATCCCGGACAATTCGCGATGTCGTGCAGTCAGGCGCAGTATCCATTTCGTAGAGCTGCCCGACTTATCAACATGGCTCAACTCGCGCAGGGATGACATCAGCCGGGCCCGTAGCACCCGGTTGCCGTACTCATCTTCGCTAAGCACCTCGCGCATAAGCTGCCGTGGTTCAAATGCCCCGCGAAGGGCTGCGGCGCGCAGCAGACGCGAACGGAGTTCTTCCTGCGCCTGGTTCATTCTTCTATCTCCAGAAAGCGTTTGGCCTCTTGGCGAACACGGGTGACAACGGTTTCCAGATGTTCGCCATCGAATTCACCTGTGTTGTCAGGGCTCAACCCGGCCAGAGCAGAGTCCACCATTGCCCGTCGAGCAGCCGATGTCAGCTCTTTTGCCGGGTCAAGCGAAGTGATCATGCTGTTAATTGTAGCCTCAACATCGCTACGTGTGAATGGTCCCAGCTCTTCCACCAATAGGCCGCTGCGCTGCGCGCCGTCGACAGCGCCGACATTGGCAAAACGCAGGGGCGACAGGCGATAGGTCTCATAGCCTGCGAGGATCAGGCGCAGATTCTCGGATGTGGGCAAGCATTTGGCGATATGCTCGAACTGTACCTGGGCACGTGGTGAGAGCCCTTCGGGCGGGTTGTCGAAATAGATCCACCATGTTTGCCCTGCGGTTTTGGCGGCCTGATCCATGTCAGCAATCAGGGTCTCCACGCGGCTGCCTTCGAATGCAACATCGGTAGTCTGGGCGGCGGTTGTTCCAGCAGCAGCGTCTGGCGAGGCGACGGTCCCGTTGGCCTTCTCGGCAAGATCAGCAAGCAAATCGTCCGTATTCAGGGTCGGCCCCAATCGGATGCAACGATGTTGCGGCGCGGCGTTAGGTGCTTCTTGCATCAGCAGATAGGATTCCAGCATGTCATAGCTGAATCCGAGACCACGAATAGACGTCGTATCCTCGCGCCTGATCCAGATCCCACGCAGTTTGGATTTGGGATGTTCCAGCATATGGGCAAGCCCGGATACGAATTGGTTGCGGCCGATGATGATGGTCCCGTCAATGTCGCGGCTCAGCGACCACATGTCCCGCTGTTTCGAGTTCTTGCTGATCAGATCTTGGAAGTCGGGGTCATCGTGGAACTGCTCGAAAGGGACAAGCCGTTTCGTTGTCTCCCATTTGCCCTGGTGGATGCCCAAAAACCTGAACTGGCTGTCAAAACCGGGGCCACCTGATGAGCCACCGGATGTGTCGATGTCATGAGGGAACCGTTTGGCTCCGGGTTCGCGGTGTACCTTGCCGGGCATGAACCCCTTGGTGACACCTTCGGGGTAGTGGACCAATGTGAACAGGTCTGCACCCTCAAAATCGGGGGGGTCCCCGGTTACATCGACACTGCCATAGGTATGCCCCAGCGGCAGGAATATCCGCAGCAGCGCGATATCCACCTCATCGCCCGGTGGCAGGTTCCCAGCCTTTTCACTGTCGTGATAGGGCCAGAGCTTTACGCATTTTGCCCGGTACCGTTTTTCGTCCGAGGCAAGTATTTCAAGCCGTGGGTCGACCCCGGCGGGCACGGAGTTAAGCGGGTCCAGAACATGGGCTGCGGTCAGCACCAGGTTTGGGGCCACAAACGCGCCGGATCCTTCGAATGTGTTGTTGATCCAGATCTGACAGCGAAAGCTTTCCGCGCGCGGGGCAAAATCGCCCAATGCGGCAAAGTCGAACGAATTATTTGCCGGTGTGCCGATCAAGGTGCCGTCAAACCGAGCGATGTTTTCGGCAAAAATCAGGTTACGGTCGCGCGGCACAGGGTCGGCGCCGCGCGCGCGCAGAAAGTTGAGGAACTGCTTGACCTTCGCAGCGTCGACCAGAATTTCCAGCAAGACATCGGCAAGCGTTTCGCCGATATCTTCGTCTACACTTTCCTCGACGGCTTCATAATTCACCGGGTCATCAGGGTCGGGAAACAGCGCAGTCAGAGCATGACGCACAATCGGTTCATGCTTTCGGATTGCAATCCGGATATGCGCTGCATTCACCATCCGTGGCTTATCCCATGCCCAAATAGGCGCTGAGGGCCGGTTTGTCCGACAATGCGGTGTCCAGCCCCGAGGTCGGGGCGTCTTCGCCAACCATGGCCTCGGCCCCACCATCGCTTTCGACGATACGCTTCCGGGCCCCGCGACGATAGCTGAGCCAGATGATCTCATTGGCGTAATCGGCCATGTCTGGGGTAATTTCTCCGGCGGCCTCGCTGTCTGTTCCCGCAAGATGCGAGACCAGAATGTTCAATGTCGGGGTTGCATTCGGGTCGGGTGCCGCCGGGCTTTCGGCGCCTGTGGGTAGCGGCGCGTCCAGGACCGCCTTAGCGTTGATGATGCCCGCGCCAAGATCGGTGGCCCCGTTCCAGACGGCTGGCATGTTCATCCCGTGTTTGGCACAGTGCAACCACATCGCCTGAACGGTTGTTCCTGCATTCTGGGCCTTTTGCAACAGCGCCGCCCGACCGCCGTGATGCGCGACCCAAAGTGCAGCGACACCGCCTGTCATCGAGGTGGCAAGCGTGGTGCCCTGGCTGGCGCGGATACCCGAGTTTGGGTCGGTCGCCTTGTTCTTGGCCGCGCCCCAAACGTTTTCGCCATAGGCCGAAAAGCTGACCTCGGGGCCACGCCCAGTTTTGCGCCAGGGCCGTCTGTCGGGCTGCAGTGCAGCGACCGCTGTACAGATTTCCAGTGATGCATAGGCGGCGGGAAAGACCACGTTCGGATAACAGTTGCCCGCGGCGCAGACGATAACCAGCCCGGCCTGTACCGCATTGCGCAGCGCCTGTTCGGTTGAAGAGACCCGCACCGGCCCGCCAAGCGCCATCACGATGACATCGGCGTTTTGGTTGACCGCATGAGAGATTGCCGCAGGAATACGCAGCTGTGTCATGTCGATCACCGATTTGATCGCCCGGATTGGCAGAACCTTGGCCGCAGGGGCCGTACCGGTTATCGCCCCCGGCGAGGTGGTATCGCCATTCATATCGGCCCCGCCCCGCGATCCGACGACCGAGGTAACAAGCGTGCCATGACCGGGATGTTTAAGGACGCCGCCTGAAAACCGGTCACGCGCATCCCCGTTCCCTTCGACAAAATTCCACATGCCGTTGGTTTCGATCACGCCGGCCAGTTCGCTATGGTCGGAATAGCCCGTGTCGATCACCGCGACCTTGCTACCCTGACCCCGGGTGTGCTGCCAGGCCAGCGGTGTCTTGATCCGTTTGTGGTGCCAGCCATAGGGCCGAGAGTTGTCGCGCTTGGTTTCGCAGAAACTGAGAAAGCTTTCCGTACCCACATGTGCAGCCCCGTACAGGCTGTCTGGCAAGACCGGGTTGGCCTCGGCTACGTCCAGCGCCATACGGAGGGCACGGCCAAATGCAAAAACCTCACGCTCTTGGCCTTTTGGATCGATCTCAGGGAATTCAACAAAGAAAAACCGATCCGCATCTGCGTCGAAGACCGCTTGGGTACTGGTGGCAACATCAGGAAGTGCACTACCCACACGTTCTTGAATAGCCGACAACGATTGCGGTGTATCCGAGACCACTTCAATGACTAGCGGATCGCCGTCGAGCGAGACATCGGACCTTGTTAGGGCGTCATATTCCTGCATGGCAAATATCCTTATACAAAAGCAAAAGATGGTGGGGCGCATGGGCCAACGCCGTAAGCGCCAGCGCGGTCAGCAACAGGGTGAATGCGCTGGCGCGGGGGTCGGGGCGAAGAACGGCGCGCTCCGACAGGATGATCACTGTCAAAAAGATCATGACGGCAAAGTCGTGGGTCCCCAGCATGACAAGCATCATCGGCAAGCAAGAGGTGATGCAATCGCGCGCATAGGTCAGCCCAAAGATCAGCACATCGCGGTCGGCACTTGGACCAAAGGCGGCCAGGACCGGACGGCTGTGGCATTTCCTTAATGCGCTGCGTTTTTGCGGGCTGAACTGCCATACTGCGGCGCACAGGCAAGCCAACGGTGCAAACACGGTTTGGTGCAGAACCGGCGCCAGAAGAAACGCAGCAAGCGCGCCTGCGACCAGCCAGGCCAACAGATATGGCAGAACAAACAGAAGTGCCGCGCGTGATCTTCGATCTGCGAAGCTGCGCGCGCGGACATGTGCGATCTGCGGAACAAGCGTTGGAAGCATCATCGCCAGAACCATCGCCGGCCAATGCAATGAGGGCGCGGGCACCAAAGCAAGCCAAAGCCATGCAAGCGCGGCCACGCCAAGTGTCGTGCGTATTTCGATATCGGCCCGTCCAAACAGGCGAGGGCGATCTATTCCGGTAGCCGACGCCATGGGCGATCAGTCGAAATAAAGGTTTATGCGGCCGATCTCAATGTCTGGCTGCTGTTCTGTTGGGGCGATCTGTTCCAACCCTGGTACTTGGCCAAAGGCCTCGCTGTCATCAAACATCCGTTGAAACCGGATTTGCAACCTGTTGGCGTCGCCTTGGCTCAGCCCCAGTGCAAAGGCCAGCTTTGTGATCTCGTAAGTCACCGCAAGGCCGTTGCCGCCATGTGGGCCGTCCGGGTTGCTTGCCTGTTCAAGGCCAAACGGCGACAAGGTGCCGATAATCGCTGGCGGCAAAGCGTCATCCGGAAGATCCAGCATGACGCGGTAAGATCCGGGCATGCCACGGCCCTTGATCCCCTCAAGATGCAGGTGAACGCGCCGGGTGGTGCCGGGGGCCTCGGCGCCGGAAATCAGCGCGACTGAAGTGTCGAGCTTTACGCCGGCAGTGGTCATTGCACCACGCAACTTGACCGGAGCTTCGCTTGCGCCAGCAAGCTCGGGTTCCTTGCCTGCCATGACGAACTCCTCTGCTGGAATGGCGGGTTCTACTGAGGGTGGAACGCCGTCATATTGAAACCCGTGCAGGACGCTTGTGCTGTCCAGCATTTCTTCGCTGTTGAAGGTGAATGCCGCGCCATCGCCATCATGCATCGAGAATGTCTGGCCAGTGCGCCACAGTGGCGAGGGTGGGGAGACATGGCTCGGGTCGGCGTTGCGCCAGACTTCCCATAGCCGATCAATGTTGCAATGGTGCAGCCAGAAAATCGGATCAAAGGCCGCAGTGGCCGGATTTGCCATAAAACCGCCAGAGCCCCCAATCCAAACGTGTATATCGTTATGGGGCGTGCTTTCCAATGCGCCATTGTCCCCACCGCCGGGGTGAAACCCGGTTTGCGGGCCACCAAACCCTGATGAGAATCCGGGCGTATCATTGGTGAAATCTTCATGATCCAACGCATCCAACGACACCACGTCGTCCGGAAATCCGAAATCTCCATTCACCACTACACGTCGGCGGGAAAACAGGAAGTTGCGCGTGCCGTCTGACTTGGTCGGCTCACGGAACGCCACAGGAAGGCGGCGCGCATTCGGGTTTTCTGACAGGGGTTGGGAATAGTCCCAATAAGGCAGCGCCCAATCCTGCGGCCCGCCCAGATCGGCGACGGCTTTGCCGACGACGGCCTCAAATGCGGTGATATATCCGCGGTGCCAGGGCAGGAAGAACCAGCTTTGGTGCTGGCATTGGTTCCAGAATTGTCCGGAACCGGGAATGTTCGGAAAATTCTGCGGCTGCCCATGAACTGCGCCCATGAAAAACCACGATGTCGGGTCTTCCAGATCTCGGTCCCAGAGAGCTTCGACAGCACGCTCATACCAGATTAGAGTTTCGTCGTTGGCTGGCAGGGTCCAAACGTTTTTGCGGATTCTTGTGGCCATAACAATACCTCAAACTGCAAATAAATCTTGGAATCTAATAATGCGTCGAGTGTAACACTTGCGTGGTTTTATGTTAACCAAAATGAATCCAAGCCATAGCAGGGTAGGCCTGGACAGGTGTTGAGTGTGCCAATGTGCGTTTCCCAAATAAGATGAATTCAGGGTGACGCGCGGCCTTTCGCTTGCGTTCTAAGTCAGAGGCGCCAGTTACTCTTTATTTGTGAATTGGACGGCCGCAGCTGCAGTGGGCACACATGCCGAGTACCCGAAAACAAGGGTGAATTCGAGTAACAGTGAAATAATTCTTGCAACCGGTTGCAAAGAGAATCATTGTGGTGTCGAAAAAAGGGATTCGGGGGCGCGGGATGCTAAAAGTAGGATTGCTGGGGGCTGGGCGCATTGGGCGTGTTCACGCGCAGGCTATTGCGGCGCATCCTTACAGTGAACTGAGTGCGGTGTCTGATGCACTGCCCGAAGCTTCGGCGCGTTTGGCTGAGGAATTCGGGGCCAGTGCGCGACAGTCACAAGAGATTATTTCCGATCCTTCGATAAATGCAGTGCTGATCGCCACGCCGACGGATACGCATTCCGACCTGATCGAAGCGGCCACCCAAGCCGGGAAAGCGGTATTGTGCGAGAAGCCGGTTGATTTGAGCCTTGAGAGGGCTGTCGCCTGTCAATCATTTGCAAAAGCCACCGGCCAGCCCGTCATGGTCGGTTTCAATCGTCGATTCGACCCGAATTTTGCTGCTTTGAAGGCTGCGTTTGAGGCTGGTGAGGTCGGCAAGGCCGAGTTGTTGTCCATTACATCTTTCGACCCCTCGCCGCCACCGGTGAGCTATGTCAAAGTATCAGGAGGGCTGTTTCGGGACATGATGATTCATGATTTCGACATGGCGAACTTCCTGATGGGTGACCTGCCGGAAGTAATCTCGGCAGTGGGCACATCGGTTGTTGACCCCGAAATCGGTGCCGTGGGTGATGTGGACACGGCGGTCGTGACAATGACTTATGCAGATGGCCGGATCGCTGTGATCAAAAACTCTCGGCGTGCGGCTTATGGGTATGATCAGAGGGTTGAACTGCTGGGATCAGAAGGGATGCTTCAGGCACAAAATATCCTTGAAAACTCAGTGGTTAAGTCAACTTCGAATGGCGTGACCGGTGCCAAGCCGACTTACTTTTTCCTTGAACGCTACATGTCTGCCTATCGCGCAGAATGGGATGCATTCGTTAGGTCAGTAAATTCTGGATCAGGGGTGCCTGTAACTCTGGACGACGGTGTCGCCGCGCTTGCTATGGCCGAGGCCGCAACCCGTTCTGCGCAGTCCGGACAGTCGATGGTTTTGGCCAAAGTTTTGAAACCGGTTGCAAAATGATCGGATATGCGGAAACTTGGGGCAGCTTCGCCCCGGATCGGGGCGAAGAAGATTCGGTTTAATCGGAAGATTGGGGCCAAGACCCCAACACACTGTTCAAACGGGAGGAGAAACCATATGAATAATTTCTTTAAAGGCGCACTGGCAGCTGGTGCACTGGCGATGGCCACGCCTGCATTCGCGCAGGAGATCGTCGTTGTGTCTCATGGTCAGGCCAATGACGCCTTCTGGAACGTCGTGAAAAACGGCGTTGAGCAAGCGGGCAAGGATGTTGGCGTGAACGTGGAATACCGCGCACCCGAGACCTTTGACATGGTTGCGATGTCACAGCTGATCGACGCCGCCGTGAACCAGGAACCGGACGGGTTGATTGTCTCGATCCCGGATGCCGATGCGCTTGGCCCGTCAATCGAACGTGCTGTTGCTGCCGGAATTCCGGTGATCTCGATCAACTCGGGTTCGGACGTGTCCAAACAGCTGGGCGCATTGCTGCATGTCGGTCAGGACGAGTTTGATGCGGGCAAGGCCGCAGGCGAAAAGCTGGCTTCGATGGGCGGCGCGAATGCGATCTGTGTGAACCACGAAGTCGGAAACGTGGCGCTTGACCTGCGTTGCGCCGGTTTTGCCGAAGGCTTTGGTGGCAGCGTCGAAGTTCTGCCGACCTCGAACGATCCTTCGGAAATCGAAGCGAAGGTCTCGGCCGCTCTGGCCGCGAATGACGCTGTCGACACAGTCATGGCGCTGGGTGCAAGTTCGGCTGGTGAACCCACGGTAGCGGCTGTGAAGGCATCGGGCCGTGATGTGAACGTGGCCTCGTTCGACCTGTCTGCGAACTTCCTGCAGTCCATCGCCGATGGAGATGCGGCATTTGCCATTGACCAGCAGCAGTATCTGCAGGGCTATCTGTCTGTGAACTTCATGGGCCTGCATGCCAAATACGGTCTGATGCCAGGTGGCAACGTGCCATCGGGTCCGAACCTGATCACACAGGACAAGGCAGCCCAGGTTATCGACCTGTCGGCTCAGGGTATCCGCTGATCCGTTTGGGACAGTGAAAAACAGAAACGGCGCCAGGTGCGCCGTTTCAACCGAATTGGGAGGGAAACATGAGTGAGTCAGCGCCCGTCACTACGGACGAACGCGTAAAGAAAGAACCGTTTCTGACCAAGCTGATGAAACGTCCAGAGCTTGGTGCCATGGCCGGTGTGGTCCTGGTGGTCATTTTCTTCGCGCTCACGGCAGACGATTCCATGTTCACGCTGGCTGGAGTTATGAACTTCATGACGCCCGCGGCACAGTTGGGTATCCTGGCTATCGGAGCGGCGCTGCTGATGATCGGGGGTGAGTTTGACCTGTCGATCGGTTCGATGGTTGCCTTTGCAGGCCTGTTCTTTGGTGTCTGCGTGGTGACTTGGCAGTTACCTCTGATCATTGCGATCCCAATGACATTTGTTTTTGCGGCCTTTGTTGGGGCGGTGAACGGCAATATCGTCATACGGTCGGGTTTGCCTTCTTTTATTGTAACTCTGGCCTTCCTTTTCATTCTGCGCGGTCTCTCACTGGTGGGTCTCAAAGCAGCCACTGGGGGGTCAACCCAGCTGCGTGGCGTGCGCGATGTAGTCGAAAACGACTGGCTGGCCCCGTTCTTCTCGGGCGAAGCTTTTGCCGGTTTGTTTGCCTGGCTGGCTGCAAACGGATTGATCGACACATTCAAAAACGGGGCGCCGAAAGTACCGGGCATTCCGGTCGAGATTTTGTGGTTTATCGTTCTGGCCCTAGCGGCGACCTATGTTTTGCTGCGGACCCCAGCTGGAAACTGGATTTTTGCCGCCGGTGGCGACAGTAATGCGGCGTCGAATTCTGGTGTGCCGGTGAGCCGTATCAAAGTGTCTTTGTTCATGCTAACCGCCTGCTGCGCGGCGCTGGTTGCAATCATCACCGTGATCGACGCAGGATCGACCGATGCGCGCCGTGGCTTCCAGAAAGAGTTTGAGGCCATCATTGCGGCGGTGATCGGGGGCTGTCTGCTGACCGGCGGCTATGGATCGGCCATCGGGGCGTTCTTTGGCGCGATCATCTTTGGCATGGTGGTCATCGGGCTGACTTACACGGATTTCGATCAGGACTGGTTCCAGGTGTTCCTGGGCGCAATGCTTCTGATCGCGGTATTGTTCAACAACGCCATCCGCAAACGCGTAACCGGGGAGCGCTGATATGACTGAAGACAGCAAGTTCCATCACGGGGATGCGGTAAAGGATGTCGCGCCGATCGTGCAAATGAAGAATATCGAAAAGCACTTTGGTAACATTATTGCCCTGGCAGGCGTCAGCTTTGACGTCAGGCCTGGCGAATGCCACTGCCTGCTGGGCGACAACGGTGCCGGAAAGTCGACCTTCATCAAGACCATGTCCGGAGTTCACAAACCCACCAAGGGCGAGATCTTTTTCGAAGGCAAACCGCTGCAGTTTGACACGCCACGCGATGCGATGGAGGCGGGCATTGCGACCGTGTTTCAGGATCTGGCGATGATCCCGCTGATGAGTGTGACGCGGAATTTCTTCATGGGTCGCGAACCGACTAAGGGCAAGGGATTGCTCAAACGGTTCGATATCGACGAGGCCAATGAGGTCTGCATGGCCGAGATGCGCAAGATGGGCATCAACCTGCGCGGGCCGGATCAGGCCGTTGGAACCCTGTCAGGGGGCGAGCGTCAGACGGTTGCCATTGCCCGGGCGGTTTACTTCGGTGCCAAGGTTTTGATCCTTGATGAGCCGACCTCGGCCCTTGGGGTACGTCAGACATCGAATGTTCTGGCGACCATCGACAAGGTGCGCAATCAGGGCGTGGGTGTGGTGTTCATCAGCCATAACGTGCGCCATGCGCTGGCCGTAGGTGATCGCTTTACCGTGCTCAATCGCGGCAAGACTCTGGGCACGGCCACACGAGGCGAGATCACACCCGAACAATTGCAGGACCTGATGGCGGGCGGTCAGGAAATGGCCCAGCTGGAAGGCTCTCTGGGCGGAACGGTTTAACCGTTCCCCCGTCTGGGCCACAGGCCCGCTAATTTCGAAATTGCAGGAATGGCCGAGATGGCCTTGTGTTGAAAGGTATCACTATGGGCAACACAGTCCGACTGACCGCAGCGCAAGCTTTGGTGCGCTATCTGGGCGCGCAGATGAACGAAGCTGGCGAGCCCTTTATCGCCGGTGTCTGGGCCATTTTTGGCCATGGCAATGTGGCCGGGCTGGGCGAGGCGCTGCACGGCGCGAAAGACAGCCTGCCAACCTATCGCGGGCAAAATGAACAGACAATGGCACATTGCGCGATTGCCTATGCCAAGCAGACGC
This sequence comes from Ruegeria sp. CDSA193, assembly GCF_059611885.1. Lineage (NCBI taxonomy): Bacteria > Pseudomonadati > Pseudomonadota > Alphaproteobacteria > Rhodobacterales > Roseobacteraceae > Ruegeria > Ruegeria sp. CDSA193. The sequence continues at coordinate 279,031 of NZ_JBXWPN010000005.1, forward strand.
GGCGGACGCGGGCGATGGCGGTGACCTCATCCATTGGACCAGGGGCCACCAATATGGTCACCGCGGCGGCGTTGGCGCATGTGAATAGGTTGCCGGTTCTGATTATCCCCGGCGATGTGTTTGCCACCCGCGGGCCTGACCCTGTGTTGCAACAGATCGAAAGCTTTGGTGATGGTACGGTTAGCGCCAATGACTGTTTTCGCCCGGTCAGCCGGTACTATGATCGCATCTCGCGGCCTGAACATCTGTTGACGGCCTTGCCCCGCGCCTTTCGCACCATGACCGATCCGGCCGATTGCGGGCCTGTGACGTTGGCCTTTTGCCAGGATGTTCAGGCTGAAGCCTATGACTATCCCGAGAGTTTCTTCGAGCCGAGGGTCTGGTATCAGCGCCGCATTCGCCCGGATGAGGCGGAGTTGGCCCGTGCGGTGGCTGCGATCAGATCAGCCAAACGTCCCGTTATCGTTTCCGGAGGTGGCGTGCATTACTCCGGAGCGACGGATGTGCTGCAGAGCTTTGTGGAATCCCACAATATCCCGATCACCGAGACGCAAGCCGGGAAATCGGCGCTGGCTTGGGATCATCCGTTGAACCTTGGCCCGGTTGGTGTAACCGGTGGCGAACCGGCCAACGCCACCTGCGCCGAGGCCGATCTGGTGCTTGCTGTTGGGACGCGGTTGCAGGACTTTACCACCGGGTCCTGGGGGCTGTTTTCCAATCCGAACCGCGAGATGATCTGCCTGAACACAGCCGCCTATGACGCCGAAAAACACGGCGCAATGCCGCTGCAAAGCGATGCGCGTGTCGGGTTAGAGGAACTTGGCGAAGCCTTGCACGGCTACCGGGCCGACCCGGTGGCGGACACGGTGAAGGCAGATTGGTTTGGCAAGGTGGATGCACTGACCGACGCGCCCGGTGATGGAAACGCGTTGCCTACGGATATGCAGGTGGTGGGTGCAGTGCAACGCGCCTCGGACAATAACACGGTAGTCATGTGCGCCGCGGGCACGATGCCAGGTGAGCTGCACAAGCTGTGGAAAGCGCCCCGCCCAGGTGCCTATCACATGGAATACGGGTTCAGTTGCATGGGCTATGAAATCGCCGGTGCAATGGGCATCAAGATGGCCCAACCTGATCGCGACGTCATCTGCTTTACCGGTGACGGCACCTATATGATGGCGAACTCCGAAATGGCGACGGCAGCGATGATGGGCATCTCCTTTACTGTCGTCGTGACCGACAATCGTGGATTCGGCTGCATCAACCGCCTGCAAATGGGCACCGGCGGGGCCGAGTTTAACAATCTGCTGGATCATGCGGTGCACGAAACGCCCTCGGCCATAGACTTCGCTGCGCACGCGGCGGCGATGGGGGCGACTTCGGTCAAGGTGGGCTCGATCGTTGAGCTGGAGCAGGCATTGGCCAAACGTGGCGAGGTCACCGGCCCCTATGTGGTCGTCATAGACACCGATCCGTACCTGTCGACCGAATATGGCGGCACCTGGTGGGAAGTGGCCGTGCCCGAAGTCAGCATCCGCCCGGAAGTGAATGAAAAGCGCGCAGCCTATGAGGTTGCCATCAAGGAAAGAAACACGAAATGAGCGTGAAGATCGGCATCTCTCCGATTGCCTGGCAGAACGATGATCTGCCGGACCTGACCGCGGCTTACACGATGGAACAGGCCCTGAAAGAGGCGCGCGAGATCGGGTATACCGGCGTCGAACGCGGTCAGCGGATGCCCGGCGATACCGAAGGTCTGCGCGCCTATCTCGACACCAATGATATCGTCCTGTGTGGCGGTTGGTGTTCTGGGGCTTCTCTGGTTGACGATTTTGCCACCGAGCGCGAGGCCGTGCGCGCGCAGGTCGAACAATTCGTAGCGCTCAACAGCCCGTGCATCGTCTATGCCGAATGTTCGAACACCGTGCAGGGGCAGATCGGGGTCGCGGTTAATGACCGGGTGAAACTGTCCCGGGATGAGGTGTTGGCCTATGCCGCCAAAATCACCGAGCTGGCCAAATGGATGGCTGATCAGGGCATGCCGATGGCCTATCACCACCACATGGGCACGATTATCGAAAGCGAAGAGGATGTGAACTGGTTGATGGAAGGGTCGGGCCCCGAGGTCGGCTTGTGCTTTGATACCGGCCACTTGCTGTTTGGTGGCGGCAACGTGATGGCGACCCTCAATCGGTGGGGTGACCGGGTGCATCACGTCCATTTCAAGGATATCCGTCCGGCGGTCGTACAGGATGTGCGCGAAAACAACCGCAGCTTCCTGGATGCTGTCGTCGCGGGAGCGTTCACTGTGCCTGGCGATGGTTGCATTGATTTTCAAGCCGTGGCGAATGCGTTGAAATCTATGGGTTATAGCGGCTGGATCGTGGTCGAGGCCGAACAGGACCCCGCCAAGGCCCCACCCCAAGAGTATTCCAAGATGGGCTACGACCACATTGTCGATGTCTGCGCTCAGGCAAGATTGGAGATCACCAACTAACAAACCGTCCCAAGGGGCAACACCAAGGCCATGAAGAAGGAGAAAATCATGGTAAGTCAAAGAATTGGATATGTCGGGTATTTTGACCGGGAATCCTGTGATCTGGACGAATTCAAGGTGTTGACCTCTCGGAAACTGACCTCGGACATGGTTCCGCAGGCCGCGATGATCGAAAAGAACGTCCCCGTCTATGACATGAATGCCCTGCGTCCCGCGCTGGAAGATACAGGGCAACGGCGCGCTTTGATGGCGGAATGGGGCCATGTGCTGAACCAATCCGCCGGGGTGATCGCGCTGAAAGGGGCCTATCAGGATCTGTCGGTGATCGACCGGGCGACCGAGGTTTTTCGGCAGATCATCGACGAGGAACGCCAAAGCGGCGAAGGCGAGGGTGATCATTTTGCCGCCTCGGGTGCGAATGACCGGATCTGGAATGCGCTGCAAAAGCACTGCCTGCGTGATCCAGAGGGGTTCTCGAGGTACTTCGGCAACGCCGCTATTGCCACCGCCTGTGAGGCGTGGCTGGGGCCGAACTATCAGGTCACGGCTCAGGTCAATCAGGTCCGCCCCGGCGGCAAGGCACAGCAGGCGCATAGGGACTACCATCTGGGCTTTCAGACCGCTGAAAGCGCTGCCCGGTACCCTGTGCATGCACATCTGCTGACGGCGGCGCTGACCTTGCAGGGGGCAGTGGCACATTGTGACATGCCGGTGGAAAGCGGGCCCACCAAACTGTTGCCGTTTTCACAGCTATATCCAGCCGGATATATTGGCTTTCACGACCCCGCGCACAGGGACCACTTTGAGAAGAGCTATGTTCAGGTGCCGTTGAACAAAGGCGACGCGGTATTCTTCAACCCCGCGCTGTTCCACTCCGCCGGCGAGAACCGCAGCACGGATATCGACCGTATGGCGAACTTGTTGCAGATCTCATCCGCTTTTGGTCGTGCGATGGAGGCCATCGACCGCCGGTCCATGGCGCTGGCCGTACTGCCGTCACTGGTGGCCTTGAAGCGAAGCGGCGAGCTGACTGGGTCCGAGCTGGACGCGGCCATCGCGGCGACTGCCGAAGGCTATCCGTTTCCGACAAATCTGGACACAGACCCCCCGATTGGCGGTAATGCTCCGGAAAGCCAGGCGGATATCTTGCGGCGTGCGGTCGCCGAAGAATGGACGCCAGAGCAACTGACCTCGGCACTTTCGGCGTTGAAAACCCGACAATCCGCCTGACGTTACGAACCGGGCCGGCGCGCCCAGAAAGGAGGCCCCATGGCCAACCTGCTCAGGAAACCACGCGGCCCCTATGGCAAGGTGCATGACATCACCCCTGCCTCTGCGGGATGGCGTTATGTCGGGTTCGGTCTTTACCACCTACGCGCAGGCGACAGGGCGACCGAAGAAACCGGTGACAATGAGGTCATACTGGTCATGGTCGAGGGCAAGGCGCATATCACCGGGGCCGGGCAGGATTGGGGTGTGCTGGGTGACCGCATGGATGTCTTTGAAAAGACGCCGCCGCATTGTCTGTACCTGCCCAACGGAACCGATTGGCAGGCCGTGGCGGAAACCGATTGTGTTGTGGCCGTGTGTTCAGCCCCCGGCACAGGTGGCCACCCGGCGCGACGGGTCGGGCCGGGTGGCATCACACTGACCGAACGCGGGAAGGGTGTGAATACCCGCTATATCAACAATATCGCGATGGAGGCCGAAGACGTCGCTGACAGCCTGCTGGTGACCGAGGTCTTCACGCCCAATGGCCACTGGTCCTCCTACCCCAGCCATCGCCATGATGAAGATGACTTTCCTCGCATAACCTATCTGGAAGAGACCTATTACCACCGTCTGAACCCCTCGAACGGGTTCGGCATTCAGCGGGTCTATACCGATGATGGCGATCTGGACGAGGCTATGGCTGTGTCGGATGGCGATGTCGTGCTTGTGCCTCGGGGGCATCATCCCTGTGGCGCACCATATGGGTTTGAGATGTACTACTTGAACGTCATGGCCGGCCCGTTGCGGAAATGGCGCTTTGTAGCCGCCCCCGAAGTTGAATGGATCATGGAGCGTGACGCATGAGCACGAGTTTTGCGAATTACCCCGGTCTTGCGGGAAAAACAGTCTTTATCACCGGCGGGGCCGGGGGGATCGGCGCCGAAACGGTTCGCGCCTTTGCCGCCCAGGGGGCCAGGGTCGGGTTTGTGGATCTGAACGCAGATGCGGGCCAAGCGCTGCTGGCGGAGCTGGACGGGCAGCATGCCTTTGCCCAATGCGATTTGCGCGACATAGATGCGCTGCAAGAGGCATTCGGGCGGCTGGTCGCCGCGCTGGGCGAAGCGGATATTCTGGTTAACAACGCCGCACATGACGAACGCCACGACTGGCGCGAAGTGACGCCGGGATATTGGGATGACCGAATGGCCACCAATATCCGCCATATGTTCTTTGCCATCCAATCGGTTGCCCCAGGCATGATTGCCAAGGGCAAGGGGGCCATCATCAATCTGGGATCGAATTCCTGGTGGGAATGCGGCGCAGGATTCCCGGCCTATGCCACCGCCAAATCAGCCGTCCACGGCTTGACCCGTACCATGGCGCGCGAGTTGGGCGACCATCGCATCCGGGTGAACACGGTGGTTCCGGGCTGGATCATGACAGACAGGCAAAAAGAGCTATGGGTGACGCCCGAAGCGCTGGCCAAGCAACTGGATCGCCAATGCCTGCCGGACCCGATTGACCCGGTCTTTGTGGCGCGCATGGTCCTGTTTCTGGCCTCGGACGACGCGGCCATGTGCAGCGCGGGGAACTTCATGGTCGAAGGCGGCTCGATCTGAGGGGATGCCGCTTGGCGATGCGCTCCCGGCAGATTGGTAACATGACGCCCTAACGCTGGGGCGGGGCGCCGAATGCTCGGATCACAGTGCGGGCGGCTGCCTCGACCGGGTTGTGGGTTTCCTTCAGGATGGTGACGCGGTCGAACCTGTCGGGGTCGCGGTTGACGGCTTCACGCATGGCATTTCCGAATGCCATACGCAGCTCGGTTCCTATGTTGAACTTGCAGATCGAGGTCTCGCGCGCCAGCTTCATACGCTGCTCTACCGGCACACCGGACCCGCCATGAATGACCAAAGGCACTTCGGTCACGGCATCGATTTCGGCGATACGCGCCTCATCCAGGCCACCTTCTTTGTTTTGCTGCAAGTGAACATTGCCAACCGAAATCGCCATCGCGTCGACGCCGCTTTCGCGTGCAAACTTCGCGGCTTCCTCGGGGTCGGTACCATTTGAGCCTTCGCCACCGGAATACCCCACAAAGCCGATCTCTCCCTCGCATGAAATCCCGGCCGCATGGGCTATCTCGGCAATGGCCGCAGTCTCGTTGATATTCTGCTGCAAGGGTTTGCGCGACCCGTCGAACATCAGCGAGGTAAAGCCGCTGTCCAACGCGATCTTGCAATCCTCGAACGTATATCCGTGATCCAGATGGGCGACGACCGGGACCGAGGCATTCTCGGCCAGATAGCGGAACATCTTGCCCAGAACGGGCAGGGGGGTGTGCTCGCGGCAGCTGGGTCCGGCCTGCAGAATCAGAGGCGCGTTTTCGGCTTCGGCTGCGGCCACATAGGCGCGCATATCCTCCCATCCTAACGTGACCAGGCCGCCCACGGCATAGCCTTGTTCATAAGCCGGTTGCAGAACGTCTTTCAGTGTGGCGAGGGTCATTTGAATTTTGCAATCATGTCTTTGATGCCCGGTATGGTTTCGATCTGATAGGCATGGGTGGGTTGGAAATACTGGACTAGCGAGCGTTGGGTCAGGCCGCCGAGGATCGTGAAATAATACATCTCATACCCCGGCAGGACGCAGCAGGGGTGATAACCCTTGTCGATACAGACGGTCGATCCGTCCATGATATGATAGGCGTCGCCCGGTTCGTTATCCTCGCGCTGCAGCATCTGTAGGCCAGAGCCCCAGTTGGGTTTGAAACGAAAATTATAGGTCTCGTCATGGCGGGTCTCATCCGGCAGGCGGTTGGTATCGTGTTTGTGGCTGGGAAATCCCGACCAGCCGCCCTGACCCACGGTGAACAACTCACTCACCAGCAGACGGCCCACCTTGTCATGCTGTTTCTGGCCCAGGATGTGCTTGATCTTGCGGTGGGTTTTGGTGTCGTCGCTGCCGTATTGCACCAGATCGTGCTGGCGGACATCGAACGGGTCCAGCACCTTGTCGTATCTGGCGCCCGCGATGAAGACTTCGGTGTGGTCCGAGGCGCAGACGATCTGCACCTTGGCGCCAACGGGTGCATAAACGCCCTCTGGCTCTCCATCCCAGACATCCTCTCCTCGGTTGCCCAGCTTGGCAAATTGCACGCCTTCGACATCCACATCGACCGTACCTGTGGCCGGGACGATGCAGGTCTCATACCCCGGCACTTGATATTCGAACGCCTCGCCCTGTTTCAGTTTGACGATGTTGAAATAGTTCAGGGGCACCATTGGGTCATCGGCATCCACGATGGGTTTGTTCTGGTTCTCATAGGGGGCGATATGCATTGGGATCTCCTATGCCGTGGGGCCGGGATGGGTGGCCAGAAACGTGTCTAGCTGTTCGGTAGTCGGCATAGCGGGCGCACAGCCGGGTTGAGACACGACGATCGAGGCGCAGGCCGATCCGCGCATCACCGCGTCCTTCAGCGAGTACCCCGCTGCAACCGAGGCCAGTAACCCGGCCATGAAACTGTCACCTGCGCCATTCGGCTTGACGGCAGTCACCGGATAGATGCCTGTCTGAAATTCCTGCCCGTCCATCAGCGTGATGGCGCCTTTTTCACCCATTTTATAGATCACCACGCGGCCTGGTTTGGCCGCCAGTTCCTGCGCCTTGGCAAACCCTTTGTTTATCCCGCCCGCCATGAAACCGAATTCTTCGTCATTGCCTACGATCAGATCACTGGCGTCACCGGCGCGGGACAGGACCTCGGACGCGACTTCGGGTGAGGGCCAACTGTAAGGGCGATAGTCTATGTCAAATATTACGGGCACACCGGCCTTGCGGGTCGTATCGATGGCCCGGAATGTGGCGCTGCGCGAAGGCTCGGCCGCAAAGACGGTTCCGGCCGAGATCACAGCCGAGAAGGAGCTGAAATCGACCTGGTCCATATCCTCTTCGGTGACTTGGAAATCGACTGCGCCATTGCGGTAGATGACATTCTGGAAATCTTCTGTCCGGCTTTCGTAGATTGCCAGCGACATGCGGTATTCGCCCCTTACAACCCGTATATTGGACGTATCGACGCCGTAATGCGCCAGCCGGTTCAGGCAGAACCGCGCGACCGCGTCGTCAGATACCGAGGTGATCAGCGACGCTTGACTGCCCAGCTTGACCAGACCCACACATATATTTGCCGATGAACCGCCCAGATCGGCCCGGAACGCGTCGGCATCCTCACTTTTCTCGCCGATGGGATCGGCAAACAGGTCCATGCCCGCACGACCCAAGACGCCAAAGCGGTTTCCTTTGATACCGTCCATCAAAGCGGTCACGTCATTTCCTCCGGCGAAAAGGGTCGGCAAGGTGTGTTGATCCTTGCGTTGAATCGATTCACACGATACTGATTTTGCAACCGGTTGCAAATGATATGTGCGAGGCCGCGGCAGATGCCTGAAATTGGAATTGGAATTGTTGGCGGCGGCTATATGGGCAAGGCCCACTCCGTCGCGATGTCAGCGGTAGGTGCGGTGTTCGACACCGCGCTGCGCCCGCGGCTTGAGGTGATCTGTGCCTCGACATCTGCAAGCGCGGAAGTCTATCGCGCCGCCTACGGGTTCCAGCGCGCCACCGATGACTGGCGCATGCTGGTCGAGGATCCAAAGGTCGAGGCCATTGTGATCGCCTCACCTCAATCGACACACCGTCAAATCGCTGAGGCGGCGTTTGCCCTTGGTAAACCGGTGCTGTGCGAAAAACCCTTGGGGGCGTCCTTGGACGACAGCCGCGCGATGGTGGCGGCAGCCGAGGCCACAGGTGCAATCAACATGGTCGGGTTCAACTATATCCGTACGCCCGCTAGCCAATATGCGCGTCAGCTTATTGCTGAAGGGGAAATCGGTCAGGTCACATGGTTCCGTGGCGAACATACCGAGGATTTCTATGCCGACCCCGAGGCCCCGGCAACCTGGCGCACAACGGGAATGGCCAATGGAACCATCGGCGATCTTGCTCCGCATATGGTGAATGGTGCGTTGGCGCTGATCGGGCCGATCACTCAGGTTATGGCCGATGTGGAGACGGTGCACCGGCATCGCCCTGGCGGCGAAGTTACCAATGATGATCACGCGCAGATGATGTGCCGTTTTGAAAGCGGGGTCATGGGCAACCTCTATTTCAGCCGTGTCGCAACGGGTCGCAAGATGGGCTACGCCTATGAAGTCTCGGGTACCAAAGGTGCGATCCGGTTCGATCAGGAGGACCAGAATGCCTTGTGGCTGTACCGCCGCGAAGGTCCCGAAGCTGCACGCGGTTTTACCAAGATCCTGACAGGCCCTGCGCACCCGGATTACGAACCTTTTTGCCAGGGTCCGGGGCACGGCACAGGTTATCAGGATCAGATCATTATCGAGGCCAAGGATTTCCTACAGGCCATCCATTCCGGGCAGAATATCTGGCCCACCTTCCGCGATGGGCACGAAGTGAACCGCGTTCTGGCGGCTGCATTGGCATCGTCAGACGGGCGGCAATGGACAGATATCAGCGATTTCTGAAAGCTCACCACCCAATTTCCAAAGAGAGACTAAGACCATGACTAAGCTGAAATGGGGCATGATCGGTGGCGGTGAGGGCAGCCAGATTGGCCCTGCGCACCGCCTTGGCGCACAGGCCGATGGGCTGTTTGAGTTCGCTGCCGGAGCGTTGGACCACCGCCCCGACGTGGGACGTGAATATGCACAGCGTTTGGGCGTTGCAACTGATCGCGCCTATGGCAACTGGCAAGAGATGCTAGCCGGTGAAAAAGACCGTAGCGACCGCATCGATCTGGTTACCATCGCGACACCGAACTCGACCCATTTTGAAATTGCCAAGGCCTATCTCGAGGCGGGTTTTAACGTTCTGTGCGAAAAGCCGATGACGATGACCGTGGACGAAGGCGAAGAGATCGTGCGCATCGCCGAAGCATCGGGCAAGCTATGCGCCGTGAATTATTGCTATTCGGCTTATCCGATGGTGCGCCAGGCACGTGCAATGGTGAGGGTCGGGGATATCGGCAAGGTGCGTCTGGTCGTGACGAATTTCAGCCACGGCCACCACGGGGATGCCACTGACGCCGACAATCCACGCGTGCGCTGGCGGTATGATCCGGCGATGGCCGGTGTCTCGGGGCAGTTCGCGGATTGCGGTATACACGCGCTGCATATGGCCAGCTTCATTTGCGATGATGAGGTCACGTCGCTGTCCGCCGACATGGCCTCGACCATCTCAAGCCGCGTGCTGGAGGATGATGCCATGGTCAACTTCCGGACAGAGCGTGGCACCGTCGGGCGCTTGTGGACTTCGTCCGTTGCGATCGGGCGCCAACATGGGTTCGACATTCAGGTCTTCGGTGAAACCGGCGGTCTGCGCTGGACCTCGGAACAGCCCAACCAGTTGCTCTATACACCGGTCGGCGGCCGCACACAGATCATTGAAAAGGGCGAAGGTGGCTTGTACGAGGACGCCCAGCGCCTGTCGCGGGTGGCCATCGCACATCCTGAAGGGTTTCCCTTGGCTGTGGCCAACATCTATTGCGATCTGGCCGATGCCATTCGTGGCGAAACCCGCGACGGGTTGCCAGGCGCAGCGGATGGGGTGCGGTCTATCGCAGCGGTCCATGCTGCCGTTGCGTCGGGCAATGAAGACGGAGCCTGGAAGGATGCGCGCCCCCCTATGTTCCGCTGACTAGGCGCGGGGGCGCAGCGTGCCCCTTTCGACTACGCGGCAGGGGAAAATGCGGGCCTCGGGATAACGCTCGGGGTCTTTCAGCATTTCTTCCACCAGATCCACAGACGAGGTGATGATTTGCTTGATCGGTTGGTGGATGGTTGTCAGATTTACGCTTTCCCAACGCGACATCTCCATGTCATTCAGGCCGATGATCCCGATATCCTTGCCCGGTTTAAGCCCGTGATCCGACAGGGCGGACAGCGCACCGACGGACAGAATGTCATCGCCGCAGAAATAGCTTTCGGCTGGTTGACCCTTTAGCAGGTCCAGCATTTCCGCGCGCCCCGCCTCAAATGAATAGGCCCCGGCGAAAGAGTATGTGACCTCAAGACCAGGGTGCTTTTCGGCCTCTTCCATAAAGCCCTGATAGCGATCCATGGCCGAGGTCGCATCCTTTGGCCCGCCCAGATATCCAACACGCCGATAGCCCCGCGCCTGCAGCTCGCGGGCTGCCATGCGACCACATTCGACATTGTCGATCCCGACGACATGTACCTCTGGTGAGGTCGCCGAGCGCCCGAACGTATGCACAACCGGAACACCGGCATCGTGAAACGCCTTGGCGAAACTTGGCGGCAGGGTCGAAGAGGCCACGATGGCAGCGTCAACAGAATACTGGCGCAGCATCCGAACGGAATTGGCAGGCTCGGTCTCATCGGTCAGGTTCACGATCAACGGGCGCAAACCGCGTTCCTGCAAGGCGCGCGTGAATTGATCGAAGACTTCAAGGAAAATCGGGTTGTGAAAGTTGTTCGAGATCAACCCAATCAGTTTTGTCCGCCCTGTGGTCAGGGACGAGGCCAGGGCGTTTGGGCTGTAACCCAGTTCCGCCGCGGCCTTTTCCACCTTGCTTCGGGTTTTTGCCGAAACCGAGGCACCCTCGGTAAAGGTGCGCGACACGGCAGAGCGCGACACCCCGGCCAGAGCTGCGACGTCTTTTAGGGTGACGCTCATGTTTCGTACCTGCAGAAGAAAGGTGGGATGACAGACATTTTCATGTCGTGATACTAAGCCAGTTAGTCTGGTGGCTGCAATCGGTTGCAAATGATTGCTCGTTTGACGCGGGGCCCGGTTTATTGACCCCGAGCAGCTTCTCACCAATCGATTCTTTCTGACGGGAGATCAGGTAAATCTGCCGCCGCGCACCGTAAATCGGTCCGCGATTTGACACATTTCCGCCCAAAATGATCGAAAATTCGCCCTAAGCGGGAATTTCTTTTCGTTTGTGGGGAGGTTTCGGCACCGCCTCATCAGTAACGATTTAGTTAACGGGGGTGTGTTCCTCGTGTCAGTGCGGGATTTCGCACTTTGGTAAAACAGTCTGGAGTTCAAGTAATGTTGAATGGAATTCGCAAAGTATTTCTGAAGCTACGCAAAGACGAGAGTGGCGCCACCCTGGTTGAATATGGCATCGCGCTGTTTGTTGCGATTGTCGTCGGCGGGACAATTCTGACCAATTTGGCTGGCACGACCAGCAGCAACTTTAGTGATGCAAACTCGGCAGCCCAGCGGACAACGCCTTAAGCTGCGCGCCAATTTCCCAAGTGAAAAAAACCTGACTTCCCATTCGCAAGCGTGGGGCGTCAGTTTCCTACCAGACCACCTTTGATTTGCATAAGCGGTCTGTTTGGCCATTCAGGCCCAATTAAGTAATTATCCTGAGTTTTCCCGGGAATTGGAGGATACCATGCGTATTAAATCATTTTTGATGACTTTCCTGGGAATAGGTTTGGCGGGTGGCGCAGTCATTCTGGCGCAGGATCAGATCCGAAGGAATCAGTCAGCGGGTGAACCAACCATAGTTCGTGTTGTGGCCGTGGCCGAAGATATCGCATTCGGAACGCCGATCGAAGGGCACAAGCTGACGACCATTGATTGGCCTACTGCATCTGTGCCTGCAGGTGTTTTTACAAGCTTTGATGATGTCTTGCCTGCCGCCGGCATAGAACCTCGCCGGGCCAAGCGCGCTTTGGCGCAGGGTGAAATTCTTTTGACCTCGAAAGTTTCCGATTTTGGTGAAAAAGTGACAATCGTTCAGACGATTGGCGAGAATAACCGCGCGATGGCGATCAATGTCGACGCGCAGACAGGGGTAGGCGGATTTGTAACGCCTGGCGACTTTGTCGACATTGTTCTGACCCGCGGCACCAATGATACACTGCGTGCAGTGACGATCCTGCAGAATATCCGGGTCATCGGCGTGGACCAAACCGCGGATGAAGAGCTTGACCAACCGGGCATTGCCCGCACGGTTACGATCGAGGTCACCCCGGATGAAGGTCAGAAGTTGGCTCTGGCGCAGAAGGCCGGGCAGCTCAGCCTGTCTCTGCGGTCTCTGCAAACAGAAGAGGATAAGCCGCTGGAAGCGGTTCGCCTCAGCGACATCCTCCTTGAAAAATCACCGCTAGAAGAGGGCACGCCCAGGCCGATTGTGAAAGTTCGCCGTGGGGCAACCGACGTTCAGGAAATTCAGGTCTTTGGGAACACCAGTGCAACAACTGAGCCGGTGAACTGAGGTCAGGTTGGTCTTTCGAGGGAGGTTGATATGACTTCGCTACGCAAAATCAGGGACAAAGAAGACGGCACAATTCTGGTTTTTGTCGGCATGTTCATGGTCGTCATGATCGGAATGGCTGCACTGACTTTTGATCTGGGGCGTATCGCCTCTACCCAAACTGACATGCAAGCCTATACCGACCACGTGGCGCTTGCCGCCGCAGGAGAGCTGGATGGCAATGCTGACGCTATCACCCGTGCAACAGCTGCGGCATCCGGCATGATCGACGACGAACAGTTTTTCGCGGATGGCAGCCAAAGCCTTGGAACTTCTGCGGATTTTTCGCTTCGCTTTCTGACCGGATTGCCTACTCCGGTGGCAGACCCAGACGATAACGACTCGGTTACGCCCTTTGTGACGACAGACCCGGCGCGTGCCGTCTTGGTCGAGGTGACCGCGACACCACGGACTGTTTTCCTGCCCTTTGGCCGATCGCTGGCCAGCTTGCTGGGTGTCGCCAGCCCGTCCGGAGAGGTGAATTCAGTCTCGATCGCTGGGTATTCAGCATATGCCTGTGACGTAACGCCGTTGATGTTCTGCATCCCGTCGGGCTGGACCTCCAGCGCCAATATCGGCGCTTCCATCAAATTGCGTACTGGCGGCAACAACTCGGCCTGGGGGCCGGGGAATTTCGGATTTCTGGATCCAACGGATATCGGGATCAATCCAAACGGGCCATGCGCCGGTCTGACTGGCTCAAAGCTGTATATCTGCCTCATTGCTGCGAATGGGAACCTGACCAAATGCGTGTCTCAGCGCGGTGTCGACACCGAACCCGGTCAGCGGAACGGGATTGGCAGCGCTATCTACAATTCGCGGTTCGATATGTTCCAGGCGACCATGAACCAACTGAAAAACGATCCAGACTATGCGCCGGGTCCAAATGTGATTTCAGGTTGGGACCATTCTGGCGGGGGCTGTGTGAAAAACAACCCGGACCTGTCGACCAATACTATTCCAATGCCGCCGGATGATTGCTTTGACCCGGTGAGTGGTCTTTGCAATGGCAGCCGTTTTGGCAATGGCAACTGGACGTCAGGGCAAGCGGCTTACAATCTTATGAATTATGGAGTTGGACCGGACGGTACGCTGACACCGCATGCGCAGGGCGCACCGACAGGAAACACCCGGTATCAGGTATATCTGGACGAGGTCAGCCGGGCCGGGTCGGGCGATATCGTCACCGGACGTGACGAGACCGGCCGCGCCCAATGTTCAGGCCAACCCAGCACCGATCCCGAGCGGCGTACGTTCATCGCCGCAGCGATTGACTGCACCGCGAACCCGGTTTCCGGGCGGGCCACCGATGTGCCGGTGAAGGAATTCGTAAAAGTCTTTCTGTTTCAGCCACTTGAAGAATCCACAGGTTCGGATTTCGACATCTTCGTCGAGGTGGTCAAACAGGTTGGCGGCGGAGTTGGTGGCAGTGCCGTTGATGGCATTTTCCGCGATGTCGTGAGGCTGTACCGATGAAGCCGCTGGGTCGCTTCCTCTCACGCTTTCAGCGCTGCGAGTCTGGCGCGCCGATGGTCGAGTTCGCCATGGTTCTGCCGGTTATCTTGCTGTTCTTTGTTGTGATCATCGAGGGCAGCCGGATCACCTGGATACATCAGGCGACATCTGCCGGCGTACGGGATGCGTCGCGCATGATCGCTCGCATCGCACCGCTGGATCTATGCAGCGCGGGCGGCGTCGCAAGCTATGATGCAATGGCCACAGATATTGTCGCCAACCGACTGGGCGGTGGGGCGCATTTGCCGGTCGGAACAACGCTGGTGGATGTAACCCCGACCTGCATATCGCGGTCTGGCAGCTATCGTATTGACCCGACCTCAGTGGTCGAAGTGACCGCGAAAATCCAGATTGATTTTATCCTGGGCAATGTTCTGGGCTTGTTCGGCGGGGCTGTTAGCACGCTTGACACGGTGATTTCGGATCAGAGCCGGGTGTTCGGCGTATGACCCGGTTGTCGCATATCCTGCGGACCTTCCGGAGTCAGGAGCGTGGCGCTGCCCTAGTCGAATTGGGGATGGTCATTCCACTGTTCCTGTTGCTGATGTTCGGCATTGTGGATTATGGCCGGTTGTTCTGGTCGACTACCATGGCGCAGAAGGCGATGCAAAAAGCATCTAGGCTGGCAACTCTTGGGCCTCCGCTTTGCGGTGCGTTGCCGACCGAGCACACGCTGGCAAGCGGCGCTCCTACAAGTACGAAATTTGGGGTGCTCTGCCGCAGTGGCAATGTCTGTGCCGTGCCTGCCCTGCCTGCGCCTTGCCCGTTGAATACCGCGACGGATTACGGCGCACGTGTCTGGAATGATATCCGCATGTTGCTGCCACCGGGAACGACTGCCGCCAACGTACAGATCGGATATTCGCATGACGCGCGCCTTGGATTTTTAGGGGGGCCATATACGCCGGTCGTTACCGCCGAACTTGTTAACGTAAACTTTAACTTCATGATGCCAATCGCCGGTCTGGCCGCTCTTGCGTCGAACGGCACAACACCTGCGTCAAATACCCCCAACAGTATTTCTCTTCCCGCGATGAGCACATCGGTTCCCGCCGAAGATCTGGCGGCCGGGGCGAGTGAGTAAGGAGAAACATAATGAGTGCCAAGCAGATTTCAGTATTGTTGATTTCACCGGACGAGCAGATTTACTCGGCCATCGAAGGCTCGTTGCGGGGGCAGGCGAACTGCCGGTTCACCGGTCGTCAGGACACCGTTGCGGGGGTAAACGGCTCTGCGATCTCGCTGACTGCAGAGCATGATGTTGTTCTGTTCGATGTGGATGAGAATTCCGGGGACCTACTGCAAACCGCACGGAAAATCTGTGATGCCCGTATGCCAAATGCGATCATCATTGCGTTGGCCCACGAGGATCTGCCCTTGGAAAAGGCGCGCCAGCTGAAAAAGCTTGGTGTCGACGACGTTCTTCCGAGAAAGTGGATCGACGAGGAAATTGTGCCGCAGGTGGACGCAATCCGGGCCCGCCGTCAGGCGCAGTTGCCGGCCGTGTGGGGCGGTCAGGCAACCCTGGGCAAAGTGATCGCCGTGGCCAAATCCCGTGGTGGGGTTGGATCGTCTATCGTCGCTGCCAATCTGGCCAACGAGCTACAGGCCAAGGAAGGGTTCTTCAAGAAGAAAGCCGCCAACGAAGTCGCGGTTGTCGATTTGGATTTTCAGTTCGGATCTATTGCCGCCCTGATGGATGTTGAGGAAAGTGACGCCATGTGGCGGATGGCGATGGATGAGAGCATTCCCGATGGCGCCTTTCTGGAACAGGCCATGACCAAGTCCCCCTGTGGGGTTGATGTTCTGGCTGCACCGTCGCGCTTTGGTCCTCTCAGTGCCATTAATGAAGAACAGATCTCGGCCATTTTGGACAGCCTCAAGCGCAGCCATGATTATGTGATTATTGATCTGCCGAGAGCTCTGGTCGAGTGGATTACGCCGGTTTTGTCCCAAGCCGACCGGCTGCTTTTGGTAACGGATGTCGCGGTGCCTTCGATCCGGTCAGCGCGGAAATTGATGGATTTCTATCACGCCGAAAACCCGGCCTTGGAAATTCAGCTGGTTGCGAGTCTGGAAAAGAAACCCCTGATCCCGGCCGCGCACCACCGCGCAGCGGCAAAGTTGTTGGAACAGGATTTCGCCCACTGGGTTCCCAAAGATGAGCGAACCGTTCGTGAATGCGTGGACCGGGGCGTACCTCTGCAAGAGGTCTCAAATCGGGCGCCTCTGACACGGGCCATCCGCCGCATCGCGCAGGAAACCACAGTTTCTCTGCCGCCACGCGTGGGCAAACAGTAAATCGAAGTCCGAAGATGTGAAGATCAGTTAAGTAAAAGGTAAAGCAGAATGTTTCGTGAATTTGACAGAACGGGTCGCACAACATCCCAATCCCCAAAAGTTGTGCCTTTGGACACGAAACAGCCGAACGGAAATGTTGCTGATATCGAGGTCAAGAACGCCGAACGCCGTGCCATGGAGCGCGAGCGCGAGATGGACCGTATTGACCTCAAGGCTCGGATGCACAACTCGCTGCTTGATAAGCTGAATCTGGCTGTGATCGACAAGGTCGAAGAAGACACATTGCGGGGCGAAATCGGCAAACACGCAACTGATCTGTTGCGGTCCGAGGGCCGGGCCATGCGGTCTGAGGAAATCAAGCTTTTGGTCGAAGAACTGATGCACGAGGTGCTTGGGCTTGGGCCACTGGAGCCTTTGCTGGCCGACCCTTCGATCAACGATATTCTGGTGAACGGTCACAAGCAGATTTTCGTCGAACGTTCAGGTATTCTGGAAAAAACCTCGGCGCGTTTTCGGGATGAACGTCATTTGCTTCGGATCATCGACAAGATTGTCAGCCGTGTTGGCCGCCGTATCGATGAACGCCAGCCCTGGGTGGATGCGCGGCTTGAGGATGGCAGCCGTGTAAACGCGATCATTCGGCCCTGCGCGCTGGACGGGCCGGCCTTGTCGATCCGTAAATTCGCGCGCGTACCGCTGACGATGGAGCGGTTGGTTAAGAACGATGCATTGAATGACAGTGCCGCGGCGTTGTTGCGCGGTCTGGTCGAGGCAAAGATGAATGTCCTGATTTCCGGAGGAACCGGATCAGGTAAAACGACGATGCTGAATGCCTTGTCTTCCTATATCGGCGGCAACGAACGGGTCGTGACCATCGAAGACGCTGCTGAACTGCAACTGCAGCAGGAACATGTTCTCCGCATGGAGACCCGCCCAGCTGGTTTGGACGGGACCGGCGCTGTGGCCCAGCGTGATCTTGTCCGCAACGCGCTGCGGATGCGCCCTGACCGTATTGTGGTCGGCGAGGTGCGCGGATCAGAGGCCTTCGACATGCTGCAGGCGATGAATACCGGCCATGACGGTTCGATGACGACCGTTCATGCCAACAGTCCACGCGATGCGCTGTCTCGGGTCGAACAGATGGTACAGATGGGTGGGATGGAGCTGCCGCATTCGGCGATCCGGGCCACCATCGCTTCGGCCATCCACTTTGTGCTTCAGTTGAATCGACTTTCAGACGGGACGCGCCGGGTTACTTCGATCTCGGAAGTGACTGGAATGGAAGGCGACATCATCACCATGCAGGACATCTTTGTCTTCAAGCGCGAAGGCAAGGATGAAAACGGCAAGGTTCTGGGCCGGTTCATGCCCACGGGAATTCGGCCAAAATCCAGTGATGCACTGGCGGCTGCCGGTGTCGACCTGTCCACCGTCAAGTTCAACTAAGGAGGTCCGGGATGTTCGAGAAAATCAGGTCATATCTGGCCAATCTGAACATCAACAACCTGATCGGCCCGGAAATGGAAGTTGCCGGGTTCGATGTCAGGTTTGTTCTGGCGCTTGCGGTTTTCCTGGGTGCGCTGATTGCTTTTGAAGGGCTGCGTCAGTTTATGCGGCGTGGCGAAAACCGCGAAGAGGCGATCAACCGCCGAATTCAGATGCTGTCCGAGGGGAAGTCGGGTGAGGATGTCCTCAGCCTGTTGAAACCGCAGGAAGCCAAGCCACTGTTGCGGAGTTTCCCGCTGGTGGGGGATTTGCCTCTGGCGTTGAAGGTTTCGGGCCTGAACATGGTTCCCGAAATGTTTCTGGCCGGTTGTGGCGCAGCCTTTCTGATCTCGGCCATTGGTGGGTCTATGGTGGCTGATCCGTTGAAAGTGGTCCCCACCTGCGCCCTTGTTTTCCTGATTGCGCCACTGGTTGCGTTGGGGGTGACGTTGCGCAAGCGCAAGGCGGCGTTGATCAAGCAGTTGCCCGATGCGCTGGACCTGATGTCCCGTGGATTGAAGGTGGGGCACCCACTGAACACAACCTTACAAAGTGTCGCTGAAGAAATGCCTGACCCAATTGGAACAGAGTTTGGGCTGGTCGTTGATCAGGTCTCTTATGGCGAAGAACTGACAACTGCGATCAAAAGCATGGCTGACCGCATCGATGAAGAAGATATCCAATATCTAGCTGTTGCACTGATGATGCAGCACGGCACAGGTGGCGACCTGGCCGGCATCCTGCGCACGCTGGCTCGTGTGATCCGAGCGCGCATGTCATTGCGTCGCAAGGTCAAGGCCATCTCGGCCGAAGGCCGCATGACAGCATATATCCTGTCATCCATTCCCGTTGGCATTGCCGTGTTCATGACCATCATGACGCCGACATATTATGGCGATGTCGCGGACTCTCCGGCCTTTGTGCCAGTCATGAGCGTTATCGCCGTGACCATCGTCCTGAACGCGATTGTGATGTTCAAGCTTGTGAATTTCCGGATTTGAAGAGGCGTATTCGATGGAGTATTTGAGTTCGATTTTTGATAGCGAATTATCAACGCAGATCCTGGTTCTGGGTTGTGTGCTGATAGGTGCGGTCGTAGCGTTTCTTGGTATCTCGTCCTCGCTTAGCGAACGGTCCACAGCCGCAGAGCGCATGGTGTCAAGCCGACCACGTCAGGCTTTGTCACGGGCAGTTCCTGAAAAAGTCGAGGGCGATGCGCCGACAGGGTTGAGTGCGGCCCTGATACCCAGCGATGCCAGTGTACGTTTCGAAGTTGGGCAAGTGTTGGCGCGTTCCGGATTTCGCAGCAAAAACGCAATCGTGAATTTCTATCTTATCCGTTTGGGGCTGGCGACGTTCCTGCCGCTGGCCTTCCTCTTCCTGATGTCCTGGCAACCGGCAAACAACTTGGGTGCGCGGATCGCGGAATATACGTCCAGCCTGAACGCGTTCGAGATTATCCGGAATGTCGGCGTATTGTGCGGGATCGGGTATCTCATACCGCAGTTATGGATGGGCGCCCGGATCAAAGAGCGCAAGCGTCTGATGGAAAATGCGTTTCCGAACATGCTGGATCTGCTTCAGATCGGTATCGAGGCTGGCCTCGGTTTTGATCAGGCCTTACTGAAAGTGGCGGTCGAAATGCAGCTTGTCGCGCCGGAAATGTCCGAAGAGATGCTGATTGCGCTTTCCGAGATTCAGGCAGGGCGTGACCGAGATACCGCGCTGATGCGTATGGCGCGTCGAACAGGTATCGAGGAAATGAGCTCATTCGTAAGCGTTGTGCTGCAATCGACCCGGTTTGGCGTTCCCCTGGCTGCGGCTTTGAACACCTATGCCGAAGAAATGCGTGAACTGCGCGAGGTGCGGGCACAGGAAAAGGCCAACAAGTTGCCTGTCCAAATGTCGGCGGTTATGGCCAGTTTTATGCTGCCTGCAATCGCTGGGCTGATCCTGGCCCCGATCGTGATCCGTTATATGGATGCGTTTGGCCCCTAAGACGCTGACATGGTCAGAACCAAAGCGCTGTAGCCGACCAGATTGCAAGGATCACCCCGGATGATCCGATAGCGATTCCAAGAGGAAATTCGCGCGACTGGGCGGTCGACTTGATATGCGGGGAAGTTTGTCGGGCGAGGCGCCGAAACAGCGACATTCCGATCAGCCCCGCTGCCATGCAGCCTGCCAGTATTAGCAGATAGGTCGATACGACTGGGACCGGAATTGCGGCAAATACGATTGGCAATATTTTGGCGTCGCCGCCGCCAAGCCAACCCGCAGCAAACAGACCGAAACAAATCGCAAAACACGCTGCGGCCACAAGAAGGCGCAGCAGCAGTTGGTTCCAATCCGGAAACGGCGCGGTCACAAGCACGACTGCACCGCCCAGCAGGCAGTACAGGTTAGGGATGCGCATTTGGGTGAAATCCGTCCAGGCGATCATTACGAACAGCGGTGTGAATACCCACAATGTCAGCCAGGACTGCCAGTCCAGTTCAGGCATCAAGCACGTGCCTGGCCAGGTTTCCCAAAAAGGGCCTCGCGCTCTTCTACCGATACCAAGCGCCGGGCCAGCATGTGGAAGGTGTCCAGCGCCGTTTTTGAATAGATATGCTTGAGATGCGTGCGAACTGTCGCTGGTCCGATCTCAAGTTCGGCACCAATGGATTGGGGCGACAGCCCGCGTGAAACAAGAACGCAAACACGCCATTCGGCACGGGTCAGGCCCGTCGGGTTCTCGGTGCTGAGAATAGGTGCTTCACTGTATGATTTCCTGAGTGCGGTGACTGATTGCCGAGACAGTGATTCAGTGATCAGTCCGGCTCGGCGGGCCTGATAGGTCTCGGATAGTTGCGGAGCCACCTGTTCAATGGCTTCGCGGCAACCGGGTTCGGAACTCTGCCCGAAATGAAGTTCCAGAAAGTCGATTTCGCCGCCGTTATGGTCCAGGCATACGAACAGAATGTCATCCAGCTTGCGGTGCGACATCCAATCCAACAAAACTGCGGAGATATCACTGGGGTCTGCCCCGTCATCTCGCAGACTAAACACCGAGGCGCGTTTTGGTTTGTTCCGAAACGGGCCGAGGGCGTCGTTGGCGAAAGAATGAAACAATGGTCTTTGGAATTTTGGATCCCTTGTGTCAGCCCGTGCGGCAACACGATGGGCCCCCTTGTTCAGCCACACACGGCTGATGACAGCACAATCGGCGCCAAATGCTTTGACGATACCTTCAAGCGCGGCATCAAGAACGACGCCTGCCTGGCTCCAATGAATGAAATTAATGATGGCTCTGGCATGAAGCGCGTTTGGCAACCACGCAGCGCTCTGAGCATTCCCCCGGACCATAGATAACAACCTGTACTCGAACAAACATAAACGCGCATTTGCAATATAAGAGTGCGCAACCTCCTACCGATTCTTTACATTCCTATAGTTCTATATAATCGTCTAAAACTCATCTAAAAAATCATTAACCTAATTATGTACGATCAATTCGTCGCGTTTCAGTAAACAAACTGCACAAAATCCGCGGACTATTTCTTTGACCTATTCGCGGAATGCGGGGTGAAGCGTAGTGGTTTATGCCTTTTTTGTAAGGTTATTGCGCTTGTTTGGTCGTCGGTTGGTCGGGCGGTTGCCTGTATTCACCGATGCAGCCGTGGAGGGATTAACCGTTTTTCAATTTGTCACAATTCTTGATTTGCACGATGCTTCGGGTTTGAGAACCCAGGTTCAAACGGCTTGATCTCCAAGGGAAGTCAGCTCGTCCCGGTGACCATCTGAGCTGTATCATACGGCCCGGGCTCTCCTTTAGATTTAGCAACAACTTCTTGCTTGCCGAGCAGAGCGGCACTGCCTGCATGGCGATCACCGGCATGTTTTCAAATAATACCTTTTAATTTCAATTCTTAAGAAGCATAAGATGTTTGAAAATTTACAAAAATCCGCACCTAGGTGTTCATTTGTTTACATAACATAGCTGCTTTTTGAATAGGTTATTGAGAAATTTTCAGAACCCCCGCCATACTCGCGGTGCGTAAACCTGCGCAATCGTTTGCTGGAAGAGGAGCCAACAGACGTAAAACAGGGAACTGGGAGGAATGAATGACTAATAAATCTGTCACACGCCGCGGCGTGCTGAAGTCTGGTGCTGTTGCCGGTACCGGTCTGGCCCTACCTACGATTTTTACTGCATCGTCGGCTGCTGCATATACTAACGAACCTTCTGGGTCGTCTGTCACATTGGGTTTCAATGTTCCGCAGACCGGGCCTTATGCAGAAGAGGGTAATGATGAACTGCTGGCACAGCAGCTTGCAGTCGAGCATCTGAACGGTGAGGGCGATGGCGGTTGCCTGAACACCTTTACGTCCAAGGCCCTGAAAGGGAACGGGATTCTTGGTAAAAAGGTCGGGTTCGTAACCGGCGACACCCAGACCAAATCGGACGCCGCACGCGCATCGGCCAAGTCGATGATCGAAAAAGACGGTGCGATCATGATCAACGGCGGCTCGTCCTCGGGCGTGGCTGTCGCAGTTCAGGGTCTGTGTCAGGAAGCGGGCGTGATCTTCATGGCTGGCCTGACCCATGCCAACGACACGACCGGTAAGGACAAGAAGGCGAACGGTTTCCGCCATTTCTTCAATGCTTACATGTCGGGCGCTGCTCTGGCGCCGGTTCTTGCTGCCGAAATGGGCAGTGAACGCCGGGCCTATCATCTGACCGCTGACTACAACTGGGGCTGGACTCAGGAAGAGTCGATTGTGGCCTCGACCGAAGCCCTGGGATGGGAAACAGTCAACACGGTCAAAACACCGCTCGCGTCGACGGACTTCTCGTCCTATATCGCGCCGGTTCTGAACTCGGGCGCGGATGTGCTGGTTCTAAACCACTATGGCGGTAACATGGTGAACTCGCTGACCAATGCGATTCAGTTCGGCCTGCTCGACAAGGTGGCCAACGGCAAAGACTTTAAGATTGTCGTGCCGCTGTATTCCGAATTGATGGCTGCTGGTGCTGGCGAGAACATCAAGGGCGTGCTGGGTTCGATGAACTGGAACTGGCAGTTGCAAGACGAAGGCACCAAGGCCTTTGTGAAATCCTTTGGTGAGAAATACGGCAAGCCGCCGTCCAATTCGGCTCAGACCTGCTATGCACAGGTTCTGCTCTATGCAGATGCGTGCGAACGGGCGGGTACCTTCAACCCCTGTGGTGTCGCCGAAGCGCTGGAAGATTTCGAGTTCGACGGTCTGGGCAACGGACCGACCTGGTATCGAGGCGCGGATCATCAGTGCTTTAAGGATGTGCTGGTGGTGCGGGGCAACGAGAACCCGACCAACGCCTATGACACGCTGGAGATCGTCGAGATCACCCCACGCGCGCAGGTCGAATACGATCCCGAGCACCCGATGTTTGCCGGTGGCGAATTGGGTAAATGCAATCCGGGCGCGTAACACAAGCGCGAGAATTTTCGACGAAAATTCTCTGACCTAGAAAACGGGCTCTCCCACCTATGGGGGAGTCCACTGGACAGGCCAAAGGTGGGGACTATGGACGCCATTCTTCTGCAAATTCTGAACGGGTTGGACAAGGGGTCGGCTTATGCGCTGATCGCGCTTGGCCTGACGCTGATTTTCGGAACGCTTGGAGTTGTGAACTTTGCCCATGGGGCGCTGTTCATGATTGGTGCGTTCTGCGCCGTGTCTTTGCAAAAACTCTTTAACTTGAGCTACGTGACCCTTGATGAAAGTCAGAAAGATTTTCTGGGCAACCCGCTGAAGGTTGAAACCCCGTATATTGAGGCCTGGTTCGGCCCCGAGATTGGCGCGTCAATCATAGATTGGTCCGTTCCTCTGGCTGTCCTGTTCGCGATCCCGATCATGTTGTTTGTCGGCTACGTGATGGAGCGCGGGCTGATCAAACATTTTTACAAGCGCCCTCATGCGGATCAGATCCTTGTGACTTTTGGCCTGGCGATCGTGCTGCAGGAGATCATCAAATATTTCTTCGGTGCCAATCCGATCCAGACCCCGCCCCCCGATATGCTGAGTGGGTCTGTTGATCTTGGCATCATGGTTGGATTCGATCCCAACGCCATCATCTATCCGATCTGGCGGCTGGTCTATTTCGGGTTTGCCGTTGGCATTATCGGAGCGGTGTTCTCGTTCCTGCAATTCACAACCTTTGGCATGGTCGTGCGGGCTGGCATGGCAGATCGTGAAACGGTGGGCCTGCTGGGGATAAATATCGACAGGCGGTTTACCATCATGTTCGGGATTGCGGCCGCGGTCGCGGGTCTTGCCGGGGTGATGTACGGGCCGCTCAACCCCCCAAATTATCACATGGGCATGGACTTTCTGGTTCTCAGCTTTGTGGTTGTGGTTGTGGGGGGGATGGGCTCATTGCCGGGCGCGGTTCTGGCCGGGTTCCTGCTGGGCGTGCTCGAAAGCTTTGCGTCGACCACCTGGGCCACGACCACGATCCCCGGCATCAACCAGATCATCATCTACCTTGTCGCCATCATCGTGCTTTTGACCCGTCCACGCGGGTTGATGGGGCGCAAAGGCGTGATGGAGGAATAAGCTATGTTGGGACTGAACAAGAGAGATACCAGCCTGCTGATCATCGTCGCCATACTGACCCTGTTGGCGCCCTTTATCCTGAACCCGTTCCCCGAAGGCAGCGCCATGGCGCAGTTCAACGCGGGCTATCCCGATTTGATGCAGCGGTTCGTGATCTTTGGGATCTTTGCGATCGGCTTCAACATTCTGTTTGGATTGACCGGATACCTGTCCTTTGGCCATGCGGCCTTTCTTGGGGTGGGGTCGTATTCCGCTGTGTGGATGTTCAAACTGCTCAGCTATAACGTCATTCCGGCCATCGCACTCAGCGTTCTGGTTGCTGGATTGTTTTCGCTGCTGATCGGATTTGTCAGCCTGCGTCGGTCGGGCATCTATTTCTCGATCCTGACGCTGGCTTTTGCACAGATGAGCTTTGCGCTGGCCTATTCGGTGCTTTCGAACCCAAAATTCAACCTGACAAATGGTGAGACCGGCTTGCAGGTCTATGCGGACGATCCGCAGATCCTGCAATCGGCCAGCGCGCCAAACCTACCGCATCTGTTCGGCATTCCCATGCGCGCGACCTATACGTTGGATGTGGGTGCCTGGAGCTTTGACTTTAACGCGGGCTATTACCTGTGTGCGGTGATCATGATGGCGGTGTTCTATCTCTCTATCCGGATCTTCCGCTCGCCCTTTGGCATGATGCTGCGGGCGGTGAAATCCAACCAGCAGCGGATGAATTATACCGGTCTAAATTCGAAACCCTACACACTGGCAGCCTTTGTGATTTCAGGCATGTATGCCGGTCTGGCGGGGGGGCTGATGGCCGCAATGGACCCGCTGGCCGGGGCCGAACGGATGCAGTGGACTGCCTCGGGCGAGGTGGTACTGATGACAATTCTGGGCGGTACAGGGACCCTGATCGGGCCGGTACTGGGAGCAGGTTTTATCAAGTATTTCGAAAACATCTTCTCGAAGATCAACGACAATGTTCTGCACAGCTGGTTCGCTTTCCTGCCCGATGGGCTTGAGGACGCGGTTGTGTTCCTGATCCATCCGTTCATCGGCAAAGGTTGGCATCTGACGCTGGGTATCCTGTTCATGCTGGTGGTGATCTATCTGCCGGGTGGGCTGGTAGAAGGTGGTCAGCGGCTGATGGGCTGGTTCAAGCGTAAGAAACCGGGCGCCGATGATGCCCCGAAGGGCAAAACCGAGCCAGCGGAATAAGGGGGCACCATGGCAATTCTACGAGTCAAAGACGTCAGCAAACGCTTCGGTGGCCTCAAGGCGCTGTCGGATGTGAACCTCAACGTCGAAGAAAACTCGGTCCACGCGATCATCGGCCCGAACGGTGCGGGCAAGTCAACCTTGCTGAACTGTTTGGTGGGAAAGCTGATGCCGGATACCGGTTCTGTTTTGTTCGACAACAATTCTGTTCTGGGGTTGGAACCCTATCAGATCAACCAGATGGGTATCAGCCGTGTGTTCCAGACGCCCGAGATTTTCGGCGATTTGACTGTGATGGAGAACATGTTGATCCCGATCTTTGCGATGCGGGACGGCGCGTTTCGGATGCACGCCTATGAAACCATCTCCAGTGAAAAGGCGATTGTCGAGCAGGCCGAGGCGATGCTGTTAGAGATGAACATGGCTGACAAACGCGAGATGCACGCGGCATCGCTGTCGCGCGGGGACAAGCGACGACTTGAGATCGGCATGTGCCTCAGCCAGAACCCGCGCCTGCTTTTGCTGGACGAACCCACCGCCGGGATGGCCCGGGCAGATACCAACAACACGATCGACCTGCTCAAACAGATCAAGGACGAGCGTGACATTACCATCGCCATCATTGAACATGACATGCATGTGGTGTTCAGCCTGGCCGAGCGCATCACCGTTCTGGCGCAGGGAACACCTCTGGTCGAAGATACGCCAGAAAACATCCGCGGGCATCCCAAGGTTCGCGAAGCTTATCTGGGTGAGGCCGCGTAAGGAAAAGCAATGAACGAGAAACCTGACTTTTCGAAAAACGCCAATATGGCCAGCACCGCCCCTGCGTTTTTGTCCGTATGGGACATGCATTCATACTATGGCGAAAGCTATATCGTGCAGGGCGTCAGCTTTAACGTGCACGAAGGTGAAATTCTGGCCCTGCTGGGCCGGAATGGTGCTGGCAAGACCTCGACGCTCAGATCCATCGCGCGGGTCAGTGACCCCGAGGTGCGTCATGGTGAGATCTGGCTGGATCACAAGCCGCTGCACAAAATGACCAGCTATGAGGCTGCCGCCGCAGGCCTTGGCCTTGTGCCCGAGGATCGCCGTATCATCCCCGGTCTGACGGTCGAAGAGAACCTGCAACTCGCCCAGATCGCTCCACCTGTCGGCTGGTCGCTGGAACGGCTTTATGAGCTGTTCCCAAGGCTGGGTGAGCGCCGCAAGCAAGAAGGCATTACCCTGTCTGGCGGAGAGCAGCAGATGCTGTCGATTGCGCGGGCTTTGGCACGGGACATCAAGGTGTTGCTTCTGGATGAACCCTATGAAGGGCTTGCCCCGGTGATCGTGGATGAGATCGAAAAGACTCTGCTTCACGTCAAACAGCAGGGTATGACCACGATCATTGTCGAGCAGAACGCGGTGCGCGCCCTGGAATTGGCGGACCGTGCGATCATTCTGGATACGGGCAGCATCGTGTTTGATGGAGCCGCCAGCGAGGTGTTAGAGAATCCACAGCTGCGCGAGGAATATCTGGCAATCTGAACATGCGGATTCAGAAATTGTTCTGAACCGTCGGGCGGGGTGTTCATCCCCGCCCGTTTTCGTTGTTCAGCTTTCGATTGGCGGTGTCCTGGGTCCGGGTCACCAACGGAAAATGACAATATTCAACGAATTTCTAGAATTTACGGATAATTTATTATTTAATTTCAATACTCTATCTAGGGCTACGGGAAACCCCCTATATCTTTGATTGGAGCGATTCGTTAACTTCAAATCATCCAAGGAGTTTCCAAGGACCTACCACTTTTCCCCCTTGAGGGGCTGGCTACTTACCCCCTCGGCCGGCCCCTCACTAGTTGGGGGACATCAACCCAATTCCCCCAAAAGCTCACTTACGAGCGCAGGCACTTCGTGCCAGTCGGCGAAGTTACAGGTATGATACAGTTCAGAAACCGGGCTTTTCCGATAGCCTTCCGTGAATAGCAAAAAGGGCACCTGGGCCCGTTCAGCGGTTTCTGCATCGACCTCACTGTCACCCACGAACAGGCGCGGACCTATAGCGGCCACTGCGCTAAAACTTGCCTCAAGATGGGCTGGGTCTGGTTTGCGCGTGGCCAGGCTGTCACCACCCAGGGTGGCATCGAAATGATGGGTCAGGCCCATCGACTTCAGAACATGGTCAGCCGGTGCTTTGGGTTTGTTTGTACAAACACCCAGAACACAACCCATCTGGCGCAGCTGTTCAAGCGCTTCGGCCACGCCAGGGTAAACGACGGTTTTGTCGCTGGAGGCTGCGTTGTAGTGGGTCAGCGTCAGTTCCGATAGCTCGGCATGGCGATCCATAGGCAGGTCGCAATGAAACATCATACGTTCTACCAATTTCGGGAGGCCATTGCCGACGAATTGTTTGATCGTGTCCTGGGGCAGGGGCGGGACACCAGTGTCCCGCAGCATTGCATTCGCAGCGGCGGTGATGTCCGGAAGGCTGTCGACCAGTGTTCCGTCCAAATCGAACATAATTGTAGCGCTCATTGAAATCCTTGCCTCTGAAGCTGCACAGCAAGTCCTAATTGGTGTGTTCAGGCAGTGCAATTCAACCCGGTTGCGAGAGTGGGATATTGAGGCTTGACATACCTGACTAAAATAATCAGATTATATTTCAAGCCGTCAGCAACCCCGGAATCGGGCCAGCCAGATACCCGAAAAGTAAACCGATAAGGCGCATTGCCTGAAACCCTCCGGAGTGATCCTGATGAATGTTCAGAACCCGAATCCCAGCCAGTCTTTTGCCGTATCAATGCTGCCTGCACATAAGGCTGAAGATCTGACCAAAGGGGGCAATCTGGCCCATATCGAGCTGGGCGATCAGCTGTACACCCTGCGCATCACGCGCGCGGGCAAACTGATCCTGACGAAATGAGCGCGCCTGTAGCCCGGGGTGGCGCGACCGTTGGTCGTCTGTCCGACCTAAGCCCTGTCGAGGCCGGTGCGGTCATGTATCTGCGCCTCTGGGGGGACGGAATGCAAACGCGTATGGATGCGGCGCAGGACTTTCAGATCGCCCTGGGTACGGATCAGGGCCGGGCAGCGATGTTGACGCTGGACCGGCTGTGCTCGCTTTGTGCCCATCACGGGCGGCGCCCGCTGATCCGGCATGGGTTGGGCTGTGCCTGCCTTGGCGCGGATGAAAACTGTTTCGCCCAGATGATTGCGGCGGCATCAGAAGGCGCGCGCGAAGACGCTATGATGATGGCGTCCCTGATCGCCCGTCCCGATTTTGCCCCCGCATTGGCCGCTTTGTCTGAGGAATTAGGGCTGGCTTTGCGACGCATGACGGTCTCGATCCCGATGCCAACCTCAAGACATCAGAACCCCACTGCCACGCTGCACTAAGCAGCAGGGCAGGTGCAGAACCCCGGCGAATGCGCGCCGGGGTTCCGTGCCCTCAGCAGCAGCCGCACCCTGCGTGGTGATGGTCATGATCGCATGAGGGTGGCGGGCTGTAATCACCAACTTCTGCCAGCACATCCCGTAATGCCCACAGGATCATGTCCACATCTTCCGCTTCGATCGTCAGCGGCGGGCGAATTTTCAGGATGCTGTCCTTTGGGCCTTCGCTGCCAATAAGAATCCGGTGGTCGCGCATCCGGTTCTTGACATATTTGCAGATCTCACGGCCCTCAGAGCCATCGGGGTTGATCAGTTCGACTCCAACGAACAGGCCCATGCCGCGCACATCACCGACAGATCCGAAATCGGTCTCGATCTGACGCAGGCCTGTCATCAACCTGTCGCCCATCAGGCGGGCATTGTCCTGCAAGCCTTCATCATCGACGATATCCAGAACTTCTTTGCCGATGCGGCAGGACAGGGTCGATCCGCCAAAGGTCGAAAAGAACTCGATCCCGTTGTCAAAGCTGCGGGCGATCTCTTTGGTAGTAACCAGAACGCCTAATGGATGACCGTTGCCAATGGGTTTGCCCATCGCCACGATATCCGGCAGCGCGCCTTGATGCTCAAAGCCGAAATAATATTTGCCCAGACGCCCCAAACCTGTCTGCACCTCGTCGGCGATGCAGACACCACCAGCGGCGCGGATTTTATCATAAACCGCGGGCAGATAGCCTTTGGGTGGTATGATCTGCCCGCCAACTGAAGGGAAGGTCTCGGCAATGAAACCGGCAACGCCCTGACCTTTGTCCTGTAGGGCTGCAATCGCTGGGTCCACTAGATCTGCAAACTTCTGGGCGCGATCGGGGTCGTCGCGCCGGAAAGACCCTCGGTAGTCATCCGCGACCTCAACCAGTTCCACCCAATCCGCCTGACCAACTCCGCCCGGTTTGTTGAACTTATAGGCCGAAATTGCCACGGCGGCGTTGGTATTGCCGTGATACCCATGATCGGGCGTCACGATCCCTTTGGCGCCGGTATGGGCGCGGGCCAGCCGCAGGGCGAGCTCATTGGCTTCGGTGCCGGAATTCACAAAGAAGCAGACCTCGAGGTGATCGGGCAGCTTGGACAGAACCTTATCGGCAAAAGCCGTCTGGGCCGGATGCAGATACCGGGTGTTGGAATTCATCCGCTTGAGCTGATCTGCTGCGACAGCCTGAATGCGCGGGTGGGCGTGGCCCACATGGGGTACATTGTTATACGCATCCAGATAAGGGCGACCCCATTCGTCAAACAGGTGATGCTTCCAACCGCGTACCAGCATGACTGGATCGTCATAGGTCAGGGACAGGTTGCCTCCGAAGTGGTCCTGCCGTCCCTGCAGGATCGCCTGTTTATCGGTCGGCCGATAGAACACCTTGTCATCGGGAAGGTTCAGCAGAGCCGCCGGATTCGGGCAGACGGCGTGCCACAGTTCAAGCTCGTCAGGGTCGCCAACACCCGGCCAGTTGGCCTGCATCCCGTTCGTAGTCAGGGCCAGCTGGAAATGTACATGTGGGGCCCAGCCCCCGTTCTGTGTGACATCCCCAAGCCGTGCAAAAGCCGCTCCCTGTGCGACTGGATCGCCCGGGTTCAGCCTGTCGCAGACCTCGGGATCCAAATGTCCGTAGAGTGTATAGAACGGATCGCCTTGGGGTGTTTCGTGATGCAGGATCACCACCCCGCCATAGTCAAGGTGACTGTCGCGGTTCTCGACCGCCTCGACCCGGCCACTGATCGGGGCATTCAGGACAGTGCCGGCAGGCGCGAACACATCCACCGCCAGATGCACGGTGCGTCGGTCCGAAGCTTTCCATGGCCCTTTGCGGAACCCCGGCTCTGCGTAAATCAGGCGGGGTTCATTGTAATATCCCAACCAGAAGTCTGTGATATTTTCCTCGCCAACACGTGCCGCCTCGGCCAGGGGCATGTGGAATGGGTTTTGCGGCCACACGGAGTTTTCGACCGATAGCGAGCCAATGGGCACATCTTTTAGACCCTGTCCAAACATCTCGGCGAATTGACCACGATGCGCGGACAGATAGGCATGGATGCGTTCGGCCCCATCGGTGACCGGCAGACTACAGGCGACGCGCAGGCGCGCTGGCATCAATCCGCCATTGACGCTGTGGTCCTCAAGAAACCGCCAGGCCGGCGCCTGACTGATGGTGACATAAGGATCATCCGGGTTTTCAAGGGCCATCAGGGTCGAGTTCACAACCGACACAGCCAGTCGCATCCGCAAGAGAGGCCAGATCAGATCGACTTCGTCCGCGCGCAGGGGGTTTGCCGCCTGATAGCCGCGCACCAGTGCCGCCAATGCGCGTTCGGGTTGCGGATGATCCAATACGATATAGGCCCCGGCAATCGCCAGATCGCAAACGCGTGGCGCGGCACACATATCGCCAAGGTCAATCAAGCCCGACACCCCCGGGCGCTGGCCAAGCTCTGCTTCGACCAGAACGTTATAGTCATTGGCGTCATTATGAATCGCCTGACTGGACAAGCCTGCCAACTTGTCTGATATCGCATTGAATTCGGAACATATCTCGGCCAGCACTGCCTGTCGCGCGGGGCTACTAACGGTGTCCAGATGCTGTTCGATCCACCCTGCCTGCGTCAGATTCCATTTGAAATCGCCCCGGGCCAAACCCTCATGCGTGAACCGCTCTAATGCGCGGTCTGTAGCACCCAGAACGCGACCCAGCTTTAGGATCAACTCTTCGGATTTGGGTGCCGATTTCGCATAGCATTGCCCAGGCAGGCATTCCAGCAACCAAACAATGCGCGGTACCCCCTCGTGATCTTCGATTCGGGGCAGATAGCCCCCCTGCAAATCGGGAAACACTGTAGGAAATGGCAGCCCTGGTGCTTCTGAGGCGATATGTTCTAAGGCTTTGACCTGCAGGTCCACAAGCTCTGCTTCGCATCCGGGGCGCATGACTTTCAGAACATAATCCTGTCCGTTGGTTGCCCGGACCAGAAAATTAAGATCGTATTCGCCGTCCAATCGGGTCAGCCGCGCGTCCAGCCCCCAATTTTGCCGCAAAGCATCAGCCCAAAATGCGATGATGTCGTTCATTTGAAACCCTGTCCCAGTAAACCGGGGTCCTTTTCATCTGGCTAAAAATATCTTCGGGAGTGAATTGGCCCTGCGGGCCAAGAGGGGGGCAGACAGCCCCCTTTTCCCGTTACCCCAATGCGCGCAACCGTTTAATAAGCGAGGACGTATCCCACCGATTCCCGCCCATTTTCTGCACATCCTTATAGAACTGATCAACCAAAGCCGTCACCGGCAGGGATGCCCCTGTTTCATCTGCGGTATCCAAGCAAATTCCCAGATCCTTGCGCATCCAGTCCACCGCGAAACCGTGCTCGAAATGATCGTCCAACATGGTTTCATAGCGGTTCGCCATCTGCCAACTGCCTGCGGCCCCCTGACTGATCACTTCCACAACCGCCCGGCCATCCAGCCCGGCTTTTTCGGCAAAATGCAGCGCCTCGCTGAGGCCCTGAACCAGTCCGGCAATGGCGATCTGGTTGCACATCTTGGTCATCTGACCGGCGCCACTGTCCCCAATGCGGCGGCAGATTTTGGAATAGACCTGCATAATGGGCTCGGCCGCGTCATAGGCAGCCTGATCCCCCCCGCACATGATCGACAGAACGCCGTTTTCGGCACCGGCCTGTCCGCCCGAGATCGGCGCATCTACAAAAGCGATTCCTGCAGTTTTCCCGGCACCATAAAGCTCTCGGGTTACCTTTGCGGAGACGGTCGTATGGTCGACGAAAACCGCGCCGCTGGACATTGCGCCGAAGGCGCCATCGTCGCCGGTGCAGACCATGCGAAGGTCATCATCATTGCCCACACAAGCCATGACAAACTCGGCTCGCTCAGCCGCCTCGCGCGGGGTAGCGGCCATTGAGCCGCCATATTGGGCGACCCAAGCCTCGGCCTTAGCGGTGGTTCGGTTGAAAACCGTGACCTCATGACCTGCAGCCTGCAGGTGGCCGGCCATTGGATATCCCATGACACCCAAACCAAGGAACGCAACTTTTGCCATTTGGTGAACCTCTCTGCTGTCCGGGTCCGGTCAGACGCCGCAAGCCGGATTGTTTGGCAGAGACAAAGCAAAGCTGAAGACAAAGGGCAACCCCGTGTCAGGGTTGTCCGCCCAAATCCTTCAGGATCGGACAATCAGGCCTGTCGTCGCCGGCGCAGGCGTCAATTAAATGACCCAACGTATCGCGCATCGCATTAAGGTCGGCAATCTTCGCTTCGATCTGGACCATATGCGCGCGGGCAACCTTCTTCACATCTGCACTTGCGCGGGATTCATCCTCATACAAGGCCATCAGGGTCCGGCAATCTTCGATCGTAAATCCCAATGCGCGGGCCCGGCCCAAAAAGCTCAGTTTGTGCACATCCTGACTGCGGAACCGGCGATAGCCATTATCATCGCGCAGGGGTTTGATCAGTCCGATATCTTCGTAATAGCGGATGGTCTTGGTAGGGAGACCGGTTTGGTTGGAAACGTCGCCGATATTCATGACGTCACCATTTGTGGAGCCGCCGTATGTGATCCCTCGGGCAGGCTGGCGCGAACCCTGCGAAGACGCAGCGCGTTTGTGACGACAAAGACGCTGGACAAAGCCATGGCTCCGGCCGCCAGAACCGGGGAAAGAAGCGGGCCGCCAAAAGGATACAGCAGCCCGGCGGCGACGGGGATCAGCAAAACGTTATATCCAAACGCCCAGCCCAGATTCTGACGGATATTGCCCATAGTCCGGCGGCTGATTTCAACCGCATTGGCGACCCCGCGCAGATCGCCCGACATCAGCACCACATCCGCCGTTTCAATCGCCACATCCGTGCCAGTTCCGATTGCAATGCCGACATCCGCCGCAGCCAATGCCGGGGCGTCGTTGATCCCGTCACCGACAAAGGCCAGCTCTCCGAACTGGTCGCGCAGGGCGTTGATTGTGGCGAGCTTTCCGTCCGGCAGGACCTCGGCTGTAACATGGTCAATGCCCAGCTTGTTTGCCAAAGCCTGCGCAGTTAGGGCGTTGTCCCCGGTGACCATCGCCAGCGTCAGGCCCATAGTGTGCAGCCTGTGCAAAGCTTCGATCGTGCCCGGTTTGACCGGATCCGAGACCGTAAGAAGTGCCGCAGCCTGACCGTTGATCGCGACGAACACAGGTGTCGCCCCTTCGGCGGCATGCTGGTCGGCCTGTTGGCTCAACGCGGATAGATCAATGCCGTTCTGCGCCATTAATCTGGGTGAGCCGATCAACAGATCGTGCCCATCAACGGACGCGTGCGCACCCAGCCCTGTTAGCGATTCAAAGCCGGAGATCGAGGGCAGGTCCGCCGGTCCGGCCCGCGTGATCGCCGTGGCAATCGGATGCTCGGACCGCGCCTCAACCGCAGCGGCCAGCCGCAGAACCGTATCGCGCTCAAACCCATTCGTGGTCGTAACATTCGCCAGTTCAGGACGCCCCAGTGTCAGCGTCCCGGTCTTGTCCAAAGCGATGATCTTAGCCTGTTGCAACTGCTGTAACGCATCACCTTTGCGAAACAGGACGCCCAGTTCGGCGGCTCGCCCAGTCCCCACCATGATCGAAGTCGGAGTCGCCAGCCCCATGGCGCAAGGACAGGCAATGATCAAAACCGAAACCCCTGCGACCAATGCCATCGGCAAGGCAGGAGCGGGGCCAAAGACCAGCCAGACCGCAATGGTCAGTAGGGCAACGCCAATCACAACGGGAACAAACCACGCCGTGATCCGGTCGACCAACCCCTGTATCGGCAACTTGGCACCCTGAGCTTGCTGAACCATCTGGATCACCTGTGCCAGCACCGTTTCGGACCCAACCCGCGTGGCGCGCACGCGCAGCGCGCCCGTGCCGTTGACCGTGCCCCCTATCACCTGATCTTCGGCCGATTTCCCTATAGGAACGGGTTCGCCGGTAATCATGCTTTCATCCACGTATGAGGTGCCGTCCAACACCTGAGCATCCACTGGGACGCGCTCTCCGGGTCGGATCTGCAGCACATCGCCAACCAGGATTTCGGATATGGGCCGATCGACCGTGCCCCCGTCCTGTTCTAGCCGGGCTGTTTTCGGTTGAAGCCCGACCAGTTTGCGAATAGCGGCCCCGGTCCGGCCTTTTGCCCGCGCCTCCATCGCGCGACCCAGCAGGATAAGGACCACGATGACCGAGGCGGCCTCGTAATACACATTTGCACTGCCTTGCGGCAGAACCTGAGGCGCAAAGGTGGCCAGGACGGAATACAGATAGGCGGCACCGGTTCCCATCGCGACCAGCGCATTCATATCAGGTGTCCCGCGCAGCAAGGCCGGGATACCCTTGGCATAGAACACCCTTCCGGGGCCAATCAGCAGAACCGATGTCAGCACAAACTGGATGAGATGGCTGGTCTGAATCCCGATTGTCGCCTGAACCCAGTGATGAAAGGCTGGGATCATGTGCCCGCCCATCTCGAGTATAAACACAGGCAAAGCCAGCGTTGCAGCGATCAGGGTGGTGCGGATCAGCGCAGAGGCTTCGCCCGGTTTCTCATCGTTGCTTTCGGCCATCCTGGAAGGGTGCGCCGGATAGCCCGCTTTGGTGCTTAGCTGCGCCAGCTTCACAGGATCAGTTGCCCCGTCGGCAAAACGAATGGTCGCGGTTTCAGTGGCCAGGTTGACCCGAGCACTTATGACGGCCGGATCTGCGCAGAGTGCTCGTTCAATCCTTGCGACGCAAGAAGCACAACTCATTCCGTCAATCTGCAGAACGGCTTCTGCCACTGACACCGGATAACCAGCTTTGTCCAGCGCGCCCGTCAGGTCGCTGATCGGCCCGTCATAAGTGACCTGTGCGGTCTCGGTTGGGAAGTTGACCGAAGCCTCGGTAACCCCGGGAACATTGCGCAACGCAGATTCCACGCGGCCTACGCAGGATGCGCAGCTCATTTCGGTGACCTTCAGTCTGATAGCATGTGGGGTGGCCAATCGACTCATCCTGTCCTGTTTCCAACCCTAGATGGGGGTTCCAGTCACAGGAAGGTCAAGGGCAGAGATCATGATTTAGGCACAATCTCTTGTTTCGGGGGCCGTACGGTTCTTAGTCTTGGGTCAGTTTTTCCAGCAGCAGCGAATTATAAAGCGCGGGCGGGGATGTCCGAACAGCTTCGGGAGATGCGAAAAATCCCAGCATAAGAAAGGCAATCGACAAAGCGAAACCAAACAGGACTATGAAGGCTCGGTGCAGCGTTAACGTTATCATGATGTCAGTCCTTAAATCACAAGTTGGGGAATGCTTGGCACTGGTGCTTATTTCTTATTTTCCAGTTCCCGTTTCAGCCGGTCATTTTCCGCCTGAAGTTGGGCCATCTGCTGGCCCAATTCGTTCAGGTGGGGGCGCAGCTCGGCCTCGGTGAATCGTGGGGTAATGTGACTTGGGCAATTCCAGTCCAGACCTTCGACCTTGATAATGACGGCGCGCTCTGCCGGGGTCTGGGTGCCTTCGGGGGAGAGGCTGGCAGCCGCCGCAGCGCCTTCGGCAATTTCGACACGCCCAAGTATTTTAAGGCGTCGCTGGTTGGCATAATCCATCAGGATCAGCGCAACCCGGTCATTGCCATCCAAATTCCCGCGCGAGATATACTGTTTGTTGCCCGAAAGATCAGCATACCCGATGGTCTGCGCATCAAGTACTCGTAAAAACCCCGCGGGTCCGCCACGATACTGCACATATGGCCAGCCGGTCTCGGACACGGTTGATTGGTAGAACCCGTCGCGGGCCTCGATGAACTCTTTTTCGGCGGCTCTGATTTCGTGACCCTGCACAGGGCCGCTTTCCAGGAATTTCGCATAGGTTTTTGCCGATCCCATCCTTTCTTGATGGGTGAGAACAGCAGGCGTGAAGGTTAGTTTGGAAAAAGCACGTGGCATAATAGGTCCTTTCTACAGGCCCAGATCAGACAGGCCGGGATGGTCGTCAGGGCGCGGACCAAGAGGCCAAAGGAAAACCCTATCCTGTTGCCTGATCGAAAGGTCGTTCAGCGAGGCATGACGTTTAGCCATCCGACCATCCCTATCGAATTCCCAGTTCTCGTTACCATATGAGCGGAACCACTGGCCGCTGTCGTTCCGCCATTCATACGCATAGCGCACGGCAATACGGGTTTCCGAATAGGCCCAGAGTTCTTTGATCAGCCGGTACTCCTGCTCATTTCTCCACTTGCGGGTCAAAAGCGCGTGAATTTCAGCATGGCCCGCGACAAACTCGGCCCGATTCCGCCATTGGCTGTGCTCGGTATAGGCGGGCGTCACGATATCCGGATCGCGGCTGTTCCAAGCATTTTCAGCCATGCGGACCTTTTGTGTAGCGGTCTCAGCAGTGAATGGCGGCAGAGGGGGGCGGCTCATGTCATGATCCTTCAGGTCAGCGATGCAGCGAGCAGCGCAAGGGTCAACAGAAATGGGATGTACTGGCGGTTGAAGGGGCTGGTACGGCGTTTCATGACGGCTCCTAGTTAACTGATCGGTACATCGTATCGTTAAGGTGTACTGATCGGTACCTCTTTGCAAGGGGCGCCTGTAAAATATCTAAAATTTTTCTCTATCCAGGTGGAAAATAAAGAGAATTTCCTGAACATTGGTGGCCCTTGCGGATTATGGAGGGTACAATTATGTACAGATCGGTACGTATAGGAGGCGAATCATGCGCCCAAACAAAAGGGATGAGCTGGTCCGCAAGGCCCTGAAGGTCTTTTATCGTGACGGTTTTCATGCGACCGGCATGGACAAGCTGGTGGCTGAGACGGGTGTGTCGAAGACTTCGATGTACAAACATTTCCGCACCAAGGAAGATCTGATTCTGGCGGCTTTGCGTCTGCGGGACGAGAATTTCCGCAACTGGTTCATGCGTCGTGTCGAGGAATTGGCCGACACCCCTGCGGACCAGTTGATTTCAAGCTTTGATGCACTGGGCGAGTGGTTCGCCGAAGACGGGTTTCGCGGCTGCATGTTCATCAAGGCTGGCGCCGAGTTCCAGGAGAAAGAGCACCCGATCCACGTGCAGGCGGCGGAACACAAGCGGTTGTTGTTGGAATATTTCACGGATCTGGCCCGCAAAGCCGGTGCCTGCGACCCTGAAAGCCTGGGATGTCAGATTCTTCTGCTGAAAGAAGGGGCAATCGTGACGGCGGTTCTGTTGAAAAGCTGTGATCCCGCGCAAGATGCCAAAGCTGCAGCGCGGGTCTTGCTGGAAAACGCGTTGGCCGCACCGATCCCGTGACCCGGCGAAATCTTCCAAAAGACGTTGCGTAGCGTTTCATCCAACGCATTGGATTACTTGGCGGTCCAAATTACGCTGGCGGCAAGTTGATCTTGGAGGATGCGCAATGTCTCTTATTACCCCTACATCCAGCTGGGTGTCCGAAGAGCACCAGATGTTTGCCGAAATGGCGAACCGTTTCATGCAGGACGAACTGGTGCCCAATATCGAGCGCTGGACCGAAAACGGGGTTGTTGATCGTGCGTTCTGGCGCAAGGCCGGTGACATGGGACTGATGGCTGGCGCGATCACCGAAGAACACGGCGGTGTCGGTGGTGGCATGGGATTTGATGCTCTGACCATGTACGCCCAGACCTCGCACGGAGATTCCGGTTGGGGCTATGCGATCCAGTCGATTGTCATCCACTATATCACCGCTTATGGCAGCGAAGATCAAAAGTTGAAATGGCTGCCGAAACTCGCCTCGGGCGAGATGGTCGGCGCGCTGGCCATGACAGAGCCCGGAACCGGTTCGGATGTGCAGTCGATCCGCACAACTGCGGAAAAGAACGGTAACTCCTACTGTCTGAACGGGTCCAAGATCTTTATCACCAATGGGCAATCTGCGGACTTGATCCTTGTGGCCGCAAAGACCGACAAGACCCAAGGGTCGAAAGGGGTATCGTTGGTCGCGGTCGAAACGCAGGGCGCAGATGGGTTCCGCAAGGGGCGGAACCTCAAGAAACTGGGCATGAAGTCCAATGACACGGCCGAGCTGTTCTTTGAGGACGTCAAGGTCCCGATGACAAACCTGATTGGTGCGGAAGAGGGGCAGGGTTTTTACCAGATGATGCGGCAACTTCCCTGGGAACGCCTGACGATTGCAATCGGTGCCCTGGGTGCGATTGATTTCGCGATTGCCGAAACAGTGAAATACACGCAGGAGCGCAAAGCCTTCGGTCAGCGCGTGATGGATTTCCAGAATACCCGCTTCAAGCTTGCCGAGTGTAAAACCAAGGCCGAAGTGCTGCGCAGTTTTGTCAACGACTGTATTGCCCGACTTGAGGCTGGAACTTTGGATGCATCGACCGCGTCGATGGCCAAATACTGGGGGTCTGAGGTGCAGAATGAGATCATGCACGAATGTCTGCAGCTGTTTGGTGGCTATGGGTTCATGATGGAATATCCGATTGCTCGGCTTTACGCGGATGCGCGGGTTCAGATGATCTATGGCGGGACAAATGAGATCATGAAGGAACTCATTGCTCGGTCGTTGGACACATAATCCTGTTCGGAACGCTCCCGCCCCGCAGTTTTCTAGGGTGGTCGGAATGGCCCGGTCACGAGATTTGGTCGACTTGGCCTTGCAGCCAAGAACAGAACGACTTCAGCGGCTCGGATGCCACCCGGGATTGCGGCCAGACCAGAAAGAAATCGCCCAGACTGACGCCCGGGCCTTTCCAGGCGGGAACGAGTCGCCCGGTTTTCAGGTCGTCTTCGACCAGATAGCTGGGCAGCAGCGCCACCCCAAGCCCATGAATTGTGGCTTGTCCCATGGTCGAGAATTGGTCGAACAACATGCCGCCAAGCCCTGATGCCACAAGCCCTTGTGCGGCAAACCATTGCTCCCAGGCATCAGGGCGCGTTTCCAGGTGCAGCAGCGGGGCATTCATTAGCCAGTCAATCTGTTCCGGGTTTTTGGGCAGAATTTCCGGAGCGCAAACCGGTACAACATTTTCACGCATGATCGGCAGGTAGTTGACGCCGTGCCAATCTCGACGCCCGAAATGAATCGCGGCGTCGAAATGTTCCGTTTCGAAATCGAAGGGGCGAAGCCGGGTGTTCAGATTGACGGTCACCTCGGGATGTCGGCGGGCAAAGTCCTGAAGACGGGGCGCCAGCCAATGCATCCCAAACGCCGGCAGGATCGACAGGTTCAGCGATCCTCCGGTCGGATTGGCTCTGAGTTTTAGGGAGGCCTGCGCCAGTTGGTGCAAGCTTTTGCGCGCGACCTGAACGTATTCTTTTGCCGCCGGGGTAAGCTGCAGCCGCATCTGGGTTCGCTGGATCAGTTCGATGCCCAGCTGTTCCTCCATCGACTTGAGCTGTCGGCTGATGGCGCTTTGGGTCAGCGAAAGCTCTTCCGCTGCCGCCGAAGCACTGCCAAGGCGGTCAACGGCCTCGAGTGCCAGCAGAGAGGGGATAGACGGCAGAAAACGACGGGGGGCGATCATATGATAATTCCTCATACCTTTCGGATGGAATATCACTGGCTTTTAGGGCCCGCCAGCCCGATACCAAATGAATATTTTGGTCAAGAGAGACGTTGGCAGTGTCCAGGGAAATCGCAGCAGATAGTTTTAGGCGTGCAGACAGGCTGCGCGGGATTGAGTTGTCAGAGATTGTTCAGATCTCTGAGCAGGCTGCACGCCTAAAGGCGCAGGGTGTCGATGTGGTCGCGCTCAGTACTGGCGAGCCTGATTTTCCGACCCCTGAACATGTGGTCGAAGCGGCCCATCAAGCGGCGCTGGCCGGGCAAACACGGTACCCGGCGACGGCAGGGGCGCCGGACCTCCGGGCGGCTATCGCCGTCGGGGCCAGTGTCCGGCCGGAAAACGTGATCGTCTCGACCGGTGCTAAACAGGTTTTGTCCGGGGCGCTGATGGCCACGCTCGATCCCGGGGATGAAGTTATTATCGCGGCGCCGTTCTGGACCAGCTATGCGGATATGGTCAGGCTGTCCGGCGGTATTCCGGTTGTGCTGGACTGTCCGGTTTCTCAGGGGTTCAAGCTGACCCTAGCACAGCTTGAGGCCGCAATTACGCCGCGCACTCGCTGGCTTTTGCTGAACACGCCCTCAAACCCGACCGGCGCGGTCTATACTGAATCGGAAATGCAGGCTCTGGGTCGTGTTTTGGACAGGCATCCCAATGTTTGGGTGATCTCGGATGAGATTTACCAACACCTGACCTATGTTCCCTTCACGCCATTTGTTCAGGCCGTGCCGCATCTGGCGGATAGAGTGCTGACCGTAAATGGAGTTTCCAAGGCCTATTCGATGACCGGGTGGCGGATCGGTTGGGGAATCGGGCCATCACCCTTGATCAAGGCGATGACCGCTGTTCAGGGGCAGATTACATCAGGCGCATGTTCCATCGCGCAGGCGGCAGCATTGGCTGCGATTACCGGGCCGCAAACGCTATTGGGCGAACGCCTGCAGGCGATGCGGGCGCGCCGTGATCTTGTGGTTGCTGGGTTGAATGCCGCGGGTCTGGAGTGTGCCGTTCCGGATGGCGCGTTCTATGTCTTTCCCAAAACACCGGCTGAAATGCCGGTCGATCACGAATTCTGCCGGTATCTGCTGGACGAAGTCGGGGTGGCACTGGTGCCGGGGCGTGCCTTTGGTTTGCCGGGCCATCTGCGGCTTTCTTTTGCTTACGCCACCGAAAGCCTGCAAGAAGGGTTGCGGCGCATTTCTGTTGCGACCGCCAGATTGAAGTAGAGGGGCCGCCATGGATCGCGCTCAGATCGTTCATGAGAATTTCCTGACACGTGTGGCGCAAGGCCACCTGCCTGACGGCGCAGCCCCGCGCCCCGGACTTAGCAATACCGAGGCGGTGTCGCTGTACCGGTCGCAGGTTCTCAGCCGGGCACTGGACCGTACCAGCCGCGCAATGCAGAAGGCGGGGCAGGGGTTCTATACCATCGGCTCGTCCGGGCATGAGGGCATGGCGGCTGTCGCCCATGCTCTGCGGCCCACGGACATCGCGTTTCTGCACTACCGGGATGCCGCCTTTCAGATCGCGCGATCCGAACAGGTGCCGGGTCAGCAAATCGCTTGGGATATGTTGCTGAGTTTCGC
The DNA here is from genome assembly GCF_059611885.1 of Ruegeria sp. CDSA193. Taxonomy (NCBI): domain Bacteria; kingdom Pseudomonadati; phylum Pseudomonadota; class Alphaproteobacteria; order Rhodobacterales; family Roseobacteraceae; genus Ruegeria; species Ruegeria sp. CDSA193. Next base: position 321,718 of record NZ_JBXWPN010000005.1, read on the forward strand.
CTGCTCGAAAGAGGACCCGATCTCGGGTGGTCGGCACAAGGTACTGGGCTCGAAGGCACTGATGATCCCGCCGCAGACCTCGACCATCGCCAGCCATCTGCCGAAAGCTGTGGGTGCGGCCTATTCCCTGGGTGCAGCGCGGCGGCACCCGCCCGAACATCGCGAGCTGCCACAGGACGGGATCGCGATGTGTTCGTTCGGGGATGCGTCGGCCAATCATTCCACTGCGCAGGGGGCGATCAATACGGCGGGGTGGACCAGCGTGCAATCGACCCCTCTGCCGCTGTTGTTCGTCTGTGAGGATAACGGGATCGGTATTTCAGTCAGAACGCCAAAGGGATGGATTCAGGCGTCGATCGAGCACCGCCCGGGGATCAAGTATTTCCAGGCCAATGGGTTGGATATTTTTGAGACCTACGCGGTCGCGAAAGAGGCGGCAGACTACGTGCGCATCCGTCGCAAACCTGCCTTCCTGCATCTGAAAACCGTTCGGCTTTATGGCCATGCGGGCGCAGACGTCCCGACGACCTATATGGCGAAATCCGAGGTCGAAGCTGATGAGGCAAATGATCCGCTGCTGCATTCGGTGCGGCTGTTGGATCAGGCCGGGGTGCTATCGCCGGATCAGGCGCTGAAGATCTATCAAGACACTTGCGCCCGCACCGACAGGGTCGCGGCACAGGCTGTGACCCGCCCGCATCTGACTACCGCTTCCGAGGTCATGGCCAGCCTGATCCCGCCAAAGCGTGACTGCAAACCCACCAATGGTCCGGGGGCCGAGGCCCGTTCAGCCGCTTTTGGCGGCGACATGCGCGCGATGGACGATCCTCAGCCGATGAGTCGTCTGATCAACTGGGCACTGACCGATCTAATGCTGGAACACGCCGAGATCGTGTGCATGGGCGAAGATGTGGGACGCAAGGGTGGCGTCTATGGCGTGACCCAAAAGCTGCAACAGCGGTTCGGCCCGGATCGGGTGATCGACACGCTGTTGGACGAACAGTCCATCCTGGGGCTGGCCATCGGTATGGGGCATAACGGCTTTGTCCCGATCCCTGAAATTCAGTTTCTGGCCTATCTCCACAATGCCGAGGACCAGATCAGGGGCGAGGCCGCGACCTTGCCCTTTTTCTCGAACGGGCAATTTACCAATCCGATGGTCCTGCGGATCGCCGGGCTGGGATATCAGAAGGGTTTCGGGGGGCATTTCCATAACGATAACTCTCTGGCCGTTCTGCGCGATATTCCTGGTGTGATCATTGCCTGCCCCTCGACCGGTTCGGACGCGGTGCAGATGCTTCGAGAATGCGTAAGGCTGGCCCGCGAAGAGCAGCGCGTCGCGGTATTCCTGGAACCCATTGCGCTTTATCCGATGCGCGACCTCCATCAGGCACAAGATGCCGGATGGATGACGACCTATCCTTCACCGGATCGCAGCATCCGCCTGGGCGAGGTCGGGGTACAGGGGGACGGCACCGATCTGGCGATTGTGACCTATGGCAACGGCCACTACCTGTCGCGGCAAGCCTTGCCCGAACTTGAGGCCGCAGGGATCCGAACCCGGATTATCGACATGCGATGGTTGGCTCCATTACCTGCAGAAGCGTTGCGCGAGGCCACCAAAACCTGTGCGCATATTCTGGTCGTTGACGAATGCCGTCGGACCGGAAGCCAGTCAGAGGCGCTGACAACTTTCTTCGTCGAAGAAAGCCCCGACACCCCAATCGCCCGCGTAGTGGCAGAAGACAGCTTTATCGCGACCGGGCCTGCATATGCTGCGCCATTGCCGTCAAAGGATAATATTGTCGCCGCTGCGCTCAATCTGACTGGAAACCGCTCATGACCCGCACTGCCGTCGTGATCTGCCCGGGTCGGGGCACCTATAACAAGGCCGAGCTGGGGTATTTGCACCGACATCACGCAAACCGGATGCAGATGTTTGGCAATTTTGACGCCATCCGCGCCAATGCGGGGCAAGCGGCAGTCACGGCGCTGGACGGTGCTGATCGGTTCACGGTCAGCAAGTACTCGCGCGGTGATGTGGCCTCACCCCTGATTTATGCGGCCTCTTTGGCCGATGCTCAGGTGCTGGCCGATGACACTGAAGTGGTGGCTGTCACCGGCAACTCGATGGGCTGGTACATCGCCCTCGCCGTCGGAGGCGCGGTGTCGCCCGAGAATGGCTTTCGTGTGGTGAACACAATGGGGACGCTGATGCAAGACCACCTAATTGGTGGGCAGCTCGTATACCCGTTTTCAGACGATAGCTGGGTGGCTGATCCTCAGCGTAAGGCTGAATTGCTGGCGGATGTGGCGCAGATCAACGCGCAGGACGGTCAGGTGCTGGCATTGTCGATTGATTTGGGCGGAATGCTGGTTCTAGCGGGTAACGAAGAGGGCTTGCGCGCGTTCGAGGCATCGTGGCCGAGTGTGCAAGACAGGTTCCCCATGAGGTTGGCAAATCACGCCGCATTTCACACCCACCTTCAAGCTCCGGTGGCTGCGGAAGGGCGCACGCAACTTGGTGCGGAGCTGTTCAAACAGCCTGACCGGCCTCTGATCGACGGGCGTGGCAAAATCTGGTGGCCGGGTGCGACGGACACGCAGGCACTGTGGGATTACACCCTGGGACATCAGGTGACCGCGGCCTATGACTTCACCCGCGCAATCCAGACCGCCGCGCGCGAATTCGCGCCTGACCTGTTCATCGTGACAGGCCCCGGAGCGACTTTGGGCGGTGCCGTTGCGCAATCGCTGGTTCTGGCCGGGTGGCAGGGGATGTGCGATCGGGCAGCGTTTCAGTCGCAGCAAGAGGCGCGGCCTTTCCTGATCGCGATGGGGCGTGAGGATCAAAGGGCTCTTGCGACGACCTGATCCCGCGTCCTAATGGTTTTTGACACCGCAAGGAGCCCGCATTGAGCGACTACGATCAATCCCTTTGGCTACACACCTGCCGCGAGCATGTGGAGAGCGCCCCGCTGACCAGCGATTTGTCTGTGGACCTTGCGGTGATCGGCGGCGGTTATACTGGCTGTTCCGCGGCTTTGACGGCCGCACGGGCCGGAGCCTCGGTCTGTGTCTTGGAGGCACAGGAGATCGGGCATGGGGGATCCGGGCGCAATGTGGGGCTGGTCAATGCCGGACTCTGGGTGCGCCCTGCTGACATTTGCGCCCATCTGGGGGATGCGGACGGAACGCGTCTTATCGAAATCCTTGCGGCGGCCCCAAGTGAAGTATTCAGCGTGATCCAGACACATGGGATCGAGTGCGAGCCGATGCGCAAGGGCACGTTGCATTGTGCGCATTCTGGCTCTGGTCTTGCTGATTTGAAAACACGCCATGCACAGTTGCGTCAGGCAGGCGCTCCGGTCGAGTTGCTGTCGTCGGACAAGACGTACCAGCGCACGGGCAGCGCCACCTTTCGTGGAGCTCTGTTCGACCCGCGCGCCGGAACGATCCAGCCGATGGCATATGTGCGTGGTCTGGCCCGCGCGGCTGCCGCAATCGGGGCACGCGTTCACACGCACAGCCCAGTGATGACGATGCGCCATGTCGATGGCCAGTGGCTGTTGGAAACCCCGCAGGCCACGGTGCGCGCCAAATCAGTGATCCAGGCCACCAACGCGTATCATCGGAACCTGCCCGATACGGCACCGGCCTATGTTCCTGTCTCGTATTTTCAATTCACTACTGCGCCGTTGTCCGACAATCTGCGCGCGAGTATTCTTCCCGGAGCCGAAGGATGTTGGGATACCGGCCTGATCATGACCTCTTTCCGAATGGATCACGACGGGCGCTTTATCCTCGGCGCAATGGGCAATCTAGAACATGCGGGCAGCGCCGCGCATACCGGATGGATCAAGCGCAAACTGTCAGAGCTTTATCCTCAGCTTGCGGATCAACCCTTGCAGCAGGGATGGCATGGCCGCATTGCGATGACCTCGGATCACATTCCCAAGATCACCCGGATCGGACCGGATGCGGTTTCGATCCATGGCTATTCAGGCCGGGGTATCGGGCCGGGCACGGTGTTTGGCCGTATGGCGGCTGAGAGCCTTTTGGCAGGGGATCCGGCGTTGCTGCCAGTTCCCGCTGTGGCGGAACATACTGAACGCTGGACCCGCCTGCGTCACGCCTACTTTGAAACCGGTGCTGCACTGACCCATTTGATCAAGGCGCGCTGATGTCAGCTGCTATGGCTTCGATCCTTCTGCGCAGCCAACGATGCGCTGGATCATTGGCCGACCTTTGGTGCCAGACCATGTAAAGCGGAACCGGGGTGCATTCGAAGGGCAAATGCGCACAGTCCAACCCGGCCAGAGGACCTTGTCTCATCAAGGCGGTATCGGTCGAGATCAACGAGCTGCCCCGCACAAAGGCCGGTATCGCGTTGAAATGGGGCAGGGTAACAATCGGCGCTCTGATCTGGCTTTGATCAACACCCCGCATGACGGCACGGGCGTTGCGACCATCGGAAAAGCGCACCTCGATATGGTCGCTCTCGCAGTAGGTCTGCCAACTGTTTGGCGGGGTGCAATGGCCGGCATCATAAAACATCATCAGCGGGCTTTCGAGCAGCCGTTTCTGGTAAATGTCCGGCCCATCCGGCGGCAGAGGGGTGACCATCAACTGACACCGGTCGCTGCGCAACAGGTCCGGATCGGGAACGCCCGATGGGATGAACTCTAACCGTAGCCGTGCACCCTCGGCGCGTGTGTCGCGCAACAGCCTTGGGAATATCACTTCGCGTGGCATGTCATTTGTGGCGATGCGAATGTCGATCTGTTCGGATAACGGGTCAAAGGGGCGACCGTCGGTCAAGGCACGCATCCCGTCCAGCACCGTTTGAATAGGGTCCTTCAGGGACAAGGCCCGTTCGGTCGGGGTCAGGCCCTGACCTGAACGTACAAACAACGGATCGCCCAGCACCTGCCGCAGTTTGGACAGCGTGTGGCTGATTGCCGATTGCGTGACCCCCAGCCGATCGGCTGCTTTCGAGACCGAGCTTTCCTCGAGTATTGTCAGAAAGACCCGCAGGACTTTGCCGTCCAAATCAGTGAAATCATTTTTATTCATATTATTTATGATTAAGTATGAATGGTATTGCTGTCTACCGGGCATTAAGGGTCAGACGGGCAAGGGGAGGCACGCTATGGGAATCCGTTTCTTTTCAGACCGGAACAGGCCAGTTCATATGGGCGGCTACCCGCTAGAGCGGTTGGCGCGGCAGGACACAATGCCGGACCTGTCTCAGGTGACGCCTATGGGCGATCTTAGCTTTCGCCGACCCGATCAGCCCCACAGCATCGTCAATGCGATGGGTGAGTTTCAGGCGATGATGGATGCGATCCGCGACGGGTTGGTGAACCCGGCAATGGGCGATATCCCGTCAGATCCGAATGCGCGCGCCAACCATCTGAAAGCCTTTGGTTATTTCAACGATGCGTCGATGATTGGGTGCGGGCCACTGCCGCCGGAAGCACTGTTGCCCGAGCCGCGCCGCAACCCTGATATCGACCGGCTGGCTGATGCCCTGAGGACACGGCAAACCAAGACGTTGGCCTCGGGCATTGATGTCATCATGGCGGATTTGAAGGACAGTATCGAGGCTGCGCCCAAGCCAATCGACACTCACCGCCATGCAATCGTGTTTCTCTACGAGCACAACCGCGACCCGGACCCTTCTGAACCGGGCGCCGATTGGATCACGGATGCGCAGGACCACCGCGCCTGTCTGCTGGCGGCCGAGAATGCGGTGGTGATTGCCAACTACATCCGTCTGCTTGGCTTTGATGCACGGGCGCATTCGGCGATGTCGTCGGATGTTGATCTGGGCAAATTAGCGGTCGCTGCGGGATTGGCCTCGGTCGAAGGTGGACAGCTTGTCGCCCCCTGGCTTGGGACCCGGTTCGGGCTGGCCGTGGTGACGACCGAGTTGGAGATCGCTCATGACCGCCCGCTGTGCCCGATGGCTCAGCAACCGTGGTTTCGCACACAAGGACCGGCATGGTGGTTGGGGGCGGGTTTTGCCAAGAATGCGTTGAACCGAGACTCCTATGCCAAACGGCGCTATGTCGACGGCGCGCATCCCTTCGAAAAGCTTAAGCGTGTCGAAACGCCGACAACTTATATTGACGAGGAAAACGTTGCACGCGTCCCCAAACGGGCTGACATGTTTGCCCGGGCGCAATTCGGCGACATGGGTAAGACTCTGCAGGACGCCGCCAAGGGTGGGCATTATGTGCGCAAGGCGGCCCCCAGTTTCGCGCAACGGCGCGCGCTGGGCGCGTTTGTTCTACTGCAGGATGGCGACAGTGCCCAGACCACGCCACCGACAGATGCCGCCCGGAACGCCGCCAATATCAAGGCCGCGACCTATTTTCTGGGTGCGGATGCCGTCGGTCTCAGCCGGTGCCCCGATTGGGCGTGGTATTCACATGATGCCGCCGGAGAAGAGATCACGCCGCCGCATGATCAAGCCATCAGCATGATCATTGATCAGGGTTACGAGACCATGGAAGGGTCCAGTGGCGACGACTGGATTGCAGTGGCCCAATCCATGCGCGCCTATCTGCGGTTCTCGCTTTTGGGTGGGGTCGTTGCACAGCAGATCCGCAACCTTGGGTACAAGGCAAAGGCCCATACGGTGATGGATGGCGAAGTGCTGCAGCCTCCGCTTTTGCTGTTGTCGGGACTGGGAGAGGTCAGCCGGATTGGCGAGGTCATCCTGAACCCCTATTTGGGCCCGCGTCTGAAATCCGGTGCGGTCACAACAGATATGCCTCTGGCTCATGACAAGCCGATAGATTTCGGACTGCAGAGTTTTTGTGAAAGCTGCAACAAATGCGCGCGAGAATGCCCCTCGGGGGCGATCACCGCCGGGCCAAAACTGATGTTCAATGGCTATGAAATCTGGAAATCCGACAGCCAGAAATGCGCCACTTACCGGGTGACAACATCGGGTGGTGCGATGTGCGGGCGGTGCATGAAAACCTGCCCATGGAATCTGGAAGGCATCTTCAAGGAACGTCCCTTGCGTTGGGCCGCGATGAACTTCCCCCAAGCCGCGCCAGCGCTGGCGAAACTGGACGATGCGGTGGGCAATGGTGGCTTGAACGACACCAAGAAATGGTGGTGGGATATCGAATTGCAGCCCGACGGCGCGTATCGCCCGACCCAGCATCCGCTGAACCGGCGCAACCTGCAGACGGACCTTGCCCTGAAATATGAGGATCAGACGCTGGCGGTCTATCCCGCCTATCTGGCCCCGCATCCCTGGCCCTATCCTTTTGCCATGGACCGCGAAGCCGGGATTGCAGCTTATGAAGCGATGGTCACGGCAGAGGAGTACAAGGCACGCAAGGCCGCCGGGGACATGTCTGTTGTTCACAACTATTCGATCGCAGGTGATGCCCCTGTCATGCGGGTCGAGCTGAGCATGGTCGACCGGATGACAGATGATGTGACCAAATATGAGTTCGCGACGCTGGATGGCGCGCCGCTGCCTCAGTGGACCGCAGGCGCCCATCTGGACGTGCTGGTCGCGCCAGAGTTCCTGCGGCAATATTCAATGTCCGGCAATCCGGCGAACGCAGCGACCTATCAGATCGGTGTCTTGCGCGAGGATGAGGGGCGGGGCGGCTCGGCCCTGTTGCATCGGATTTTTACCGAAGGGCGCAAGGTTTTCATCTCGAAGCCGATCAACCATTTCGAACTGGAGGAGACCGCCACCAGGACATTCCTGATGGGCGGCGGAATCGGTATCACGCCGATGATCGCTTTTGCCCACCGCCTGCACAGTCTGGGCAAACCCTTTGCGCTGCATTACTCGGCCAGTACCCGCGCCGGGGCGGGGTATCTGGACGATCTGGCTGCAATGCCCTGGGCCGATCACGTGCACTATCATTTCTCGGACGAAGGCACGCGCGCTGATTTACAGTCAATCCTGTCGGGATATCAGGCAGGTTGGCACGTCTATACCTGCGGCCCGGATCGGTACATGGAAGGCGTGATGCAGGCAGCGGAACGTCAGGGGTTCCCAGACGAGGCGCGGCATCTGGAGTATTTCTCCGTTCCCGAGCAGCCCGAATATGAGAACCATTCTTTCACGCTGAAACTGGCCAAATCGGGGCGAGAGCTGCAGGTTCCCGCCGACAAACACGCGGCGCAGGTGCTGAACGAAGCCGGAATTCAGGTCGATGTGAAATGTTCGGACGGAATTTGCGGCGTCTGTAAATGCGGTGTGATTTCAGGTGAAATCGAGCATAGGGATTTCGTGCTGTCGAACAAGCAGCGCGAAGGCGCAATCATCCTGTGCCAAAGCCGTGCTGCGGACCCGGACGGGGTGGTCGAGATCGACCTCTGATCCGAGGTCTGGAAACGACATTTCGGGATCGAAAAATAGGTCGTTCTTGCCATGGACGCCAGTGTGTTGCTGCACTAACGTCCCTGCGAACCCCAGTGGATCCTGACCAACAGGCGCGAGGTAAAATCATGGATTATCACAGGCCTGCCAGCTTTGCCGAGGCGTCGGCTCTGGCAGAAAATGCAAAAGGCGTTACACGGTTTCTTGCCGGTGGCACCGATGTTCTGGTGCAGTTGCGCTCGGAATTGGTGACGCCTGATACATTGATAGACATCAAGAAAATCAATGGCGTAAGCGATATCACCCGCAATGCTGACGGCAGCTGGACGCTGGGCGTGGCGGCGACGGGTGCGGAAATGAGCGAACATCCTGGGTTGGGCCTCGACTGGCCCGGCGTGGTCGAAGCGATGGATTTGATCGGATCGACTCAGGTGCAAGGGCGCGCGACGCTGACTGGCAACCTGTGCAATGGCTCGCCTGCGGCGGATTCGGTGCCAGCCATGGTGGCAGCGGGCGTGACCGTGACAGTCACCGGACCAAGTGGCACCCGTGAGGTTGCCGTCGAAGATATTCCGACCGGCCCGGGCAGAACGTCCTTGGCCAAGGGTGAACTGATCTCGGCGGTCAATATTCCTGCACGCGGCGAAAACGGAGGTGATGCCTATCTGCGGTTCATCCCAAGGACCGAGATGGATATTGCGGTGGTTGGCGTAGGTGTGAATCTCCGTCTGGACGGGGATACCATCACCGAGGCCCGCGTGTCTCTGGGTGCCGTGGCTCCGACTGTTCTGTTTGTCGAAGACTGCGCCAAGGCGATCATGGGCAGCACCCTTGACGATGCTGCATTGGACGCGCTTGCCGCTGCCGCATCTACTGCCTGTAACCCGATCGACGACAAGCGCGGCACAATCGCATTCCGTACCGAAGTGGCCGGGGTTCTGGCCAAACGCGCCGCGAAAATCGCCTATGCCCGTGCCAAGGGAGAGCAAGCATGAGCAAGTTCCACGTATCCACCACCGTCAATGGTGACACGGTCGAATACCTGTGTGACCCACGCGAGACCCTGCTGGACTGTCTGCGCGACAAGCTGAACCTGACCGGTGCGAAAGAAGGCTGCGGCACCGGCGATTGCGGTGCCTGCTCGGTAACTGTCGATGGCCGTTTGGTTTGTTCCTGCCTGATGCTTGGGATCGAAGCAGAGGGTAAACAGATCGAGACCGTCGAAGGTCTTGCAGACGGGGACGTTCTGCATCCGCTGCAGAAGAAGATGATTGAATATGCTGCTCTTCAATGCGGTATCTGTACCCCCGGTATTCTGGTCGCGGCCAAATCGTTGCTGGAAAAGAACCCGAACCCGACCGAGGAAGAGACACGGTATTGGTTGGCCGGTAACCTGTGTCGCTGCACCGGGTATGACAAGATCATTCGCGCCGTGATGGATACAGCGGCTGAACTGCGGGAGGCTTCGTAATGGCACTCGACGATCGCAAATCTGAATTCACTTTCGTTGGTACCCGACCGAACCGCCCTGACGGGCTGGACAAGGTCACGGGGCGCGCGAAATTTGGCGCTGACGCCACCGCGCCGGGCATGTTGCACGGGGCTATTCTGCGCTCACCCCATGCCCATGCGCGGATCGTAAAGATCGACACCTCCAAGGCCCAAGCGCATAAAGACGTCAAGGCCGTTGTGACCCGTGACGATTTCGCTGAGGTGCCGTTTAAGCCCGGTCTTGAAGGTGAGTTCTGGAACGTGCTGGAAAACGTTATGGCAGGCGAGAAGGCCCTGTATGACGGCCACGCGGTGGCAGCTATTGCGGCAACTTCGGCGCTGTCGGCGCGTGATGCACTCAAGCTGATTGAGGTCGAATATGAGGTGCTGCCCCATGTGACCGATGTCGACAAAGCGATGGCCCCGGACGCTCCGGTTATACGCGAGGGGGCGGCGGATTATTCCGTGCCCGAAGGGATGCACCCGAACGTCGTGCGCTATCACGAAAGCGGGCATGGCAATGTCGAAGCAGGTTTTGCCGAGGCGGATCTGGTCGTTGAAGACAGCTTTGTCACCGAGGCAACCCATCAGGGCTATATCGAACCTCATGCCTGTTTGGCGACGCTGGGAAATGACGGCAAGGGTGAGCTGTGGTGCACCACACAAGGTCACTGGATCGCGCAGAAAACCTGTGCGGCTTTGCTGGGGATCGAAACATCGCAACTGCGGGTGACGGCGTCCGAGATTGGCGGCGGCTTTGGTGGCAAGACAACCGTATTCATCGAGCCGGTCGCGCTGGCGCTGAGCCGCAAGGCCAACCGGCCGGTCAAGCTGGTGATGACCCGATCCGAGGTATTCCGGGCCACCGGTCCGACTGCCTCCGCGTCGATGGATATCAAGATCGGGATGAAGAAAGACGGCACGATCACCGCAGCGCAAGGCGTGTTCCGCCTGCAGGGTGGGGCCTTCCCCGGCGCGCCGGGTGATATGACGGCCATGTGTGCCTTTGCTCCTTATAACCTGACTAACGTCAAGCAGGTGGGCTATGACGTCATGGCCAACCGCCCGAAACAGGCGGCCTACCGGGCGCCCGGTGCACCGATGGGAGCCTTTGCTGTTGAATCGGTGATTGACGAGCTGTGCAAGAAACTGGGTCTGGACCCCGTGGATGTGCGTCTGAAAAACGCCGCCTACGAAGGTACCAAGGCCAGCTATGGCCCGCGCTACGAACGCATCGGTCTGGTCGAAACGCTTGAGGCCGCCAAGGCGCATCCGCACTATTCTGCGCCACTGAAACCAGGGCAGGGGCGTGGGATATCCTGTGGATTCTGGTTTAATCACGGGGGCGAGACATCCGTGTCGCTGGCCCTGTCCGAGGATGGTTCGGCCCAGCTGATGGTCGGCACGCCCGATATCGGCGGTTCGCGCGCGTCGATGGCGCTGATGGCAGCCGAGGTGTTGGGCATTCCCTACGAGAATATCCGCGTCACCATCGCGGACACGGCGACGCTGGGATACAATGACGTTAGCCACGGATCGCGCGTGACCTATGCCTCGGGTCTGGCCACGATCAAGGCGGCCCGGCACGCGGTCGAAAAGCTCAGCGAACGGGCGGCGGCCAAGTGGGGCATCCCGGTGGATGCGGTGAAATGGGAAAACGGCTGCGCGGTGCCCTCGGGCCCCAATGCGGGCGATTTCGATCCGATGCCGCTGGCCGATATCACCGCTGATATGGGCGCGACCGGTGGTCCGATCTCGGGCCATTTCGAGGCCACGCCCGAAGGCGCAGGCGTGTCGTTTGGCACCCATATCGTCGATGCCGAGGTCGACCCGGAGACCGGCAAGACCAGCATCACCCGCTATACGGTCATTCAAGACGCCGGAAAGGCGATCCACCCGACCTATGTCGAAGGCCAGTATCAGGGCGGCGCGGCGCAGGGCATCGGTTGGGCGCTGAACGAGGAATATGTCTATGGCGAGGATGGTCGTCTGCAGAACTCGATCTTCCTCGATTATCGTATCCCGGTCGCCAGCGACTTGCCGATGATCGATACGGTGATCGTCGAAGTTCCCAACCCCGGCCACCCGTTTGGGGTGCGTGGTGTGGGTGAAACCGGTATCGTTCCGCCTCTGGCTGCTATCGCCAACGCGGTTTCGAACGCAGCGGGTGTGCGGATGAAACAACTGCCGATGTCACCGCCGCGCATTCTGGCGGCGCTCAAGGACAATGGTTGAGGTCCACCTGTGGTCCGGCCTCCGGTCTTTGACCGGGGGTCAACAGGTGGTCGAGGTTGAGGCCAAAACCACCGGCGAGTTGTTGCAGGCACTCGCGCGGGTACATCCGCAGCTTCAGGCGCCGATAGATGCCGGTGTATCCATCTCAATCAATGGGCGCGTGATCGCCAGCGGGTTGACCGAACCGATCCCCGAAGGCAGCGAAGTGTATCTGATGCAAAGGCTGCGCGGCGGTTAGCCCTTGGGTAACCAGGGTTCGCGCCCGACCATCCTGTCTGCTTCGGCCGTGATGTCGTTCATATGCGCCTCAAGGCTTAACCGCAGGGTCTCGAGTTCTTCTTCACTGGCCTTGCGGGGAACGTTTTCGGTCCATTCCCGGCACAGAAACACGCCTTTGTTGCGCCAGGGGCGCGGCATCAGCAAGCGATCCCAGGTACCGGCCTCGCTGCCGTGGCGGGCAGAAAAGGTGATACCGAAGACCCGCTTGCCCGAGGTGCGTGCCCAAACCAGAGGCACGGTCGACAGCACCCGTTCCGGACCGCGCGGGCCGTCAGCGGCGATACCGATGGAAATGCCCCGCTTGATCTTGCCGATCACTTCGCGTGACACCGCGATGTTGTTGGCGTTTTTGCTGGTCATGGCGATGGTGTCCATGCCGAACAGTTTCTGCACCCGACCAACCATGCTGCCAGCGCGTGCCGAAGATGTGATCGAGCAGATACGCCCCTTATCCAACGGAAAGAAATAGGGTGATTGTGCCAGTCGCTGATGCCAAAGGACAACGATGACCGGCTCGCCCTGATCGGCCAGTTGGTCCAGCTCTTCATAGCCGATGCGTTGCCATTGGGTGTTGCGGTTGACCATCCGAATATAGCTCGCGATGCGGCGGGCGGTCCAATTCAGGACGGCCTCGCTATCGGCGATTTTCTTGCGGATACTCACTAATGGTGACCCTCATATTGATCAAACCGTGTCTTATAGAACTCAACGCCATACGCAACTTGTTTGTCGTGCGCATAACTGAGGAGGAATCTGAAAAAGCCTCTTGAGTCCGCCGCGCGGCTGGCATATTTGGGGCGGACCTTAGGGGTATAGCTCAGTTGGTAGAGCGACGGTCTCCAAAACCGTAGGTCGCGGGTTCGAACCCTGCTGCCCCTGCCATTCTCTCCATTGCCAGAAGTTTGTGCCAGCTTGGGCGGAATGGGACACGAGTGACCCTTTGCGCAGCCTAGCTGTTACAACTTGGACCAGCAGAGCATTCGACCGATGCGATAAACCGCGTTCTGGTTGCTCAACAAATCACGGTCTAACCCAAAATCGGTGATATGCCACCGGCAAAAGCGGCCAAGATTGGGGCCGTCAGGGCGAAGCCGGCGCGGATGATGTCACCTGTGCCTTCTGTCAGCTTATGCGACGATCTCCAGTCATCAATGTCGAATGCCTGGTCTGTGCCGCCCTGATTTCGGGCAGCCAAAGCGAGGTTAGAAATTCTTCCGTCCAGAAGGACTGCCACGGGAAGAAAGTAGCTGAGCATTAGCAAGCAAAAATATGTGCCGGTGAACAAGGCCGATGCGTTGAGCAATGCGCTATAGGCGGCCCTTTCTGATTCAGCGATCATGGGCAAGGGCCAGTACATCCAGCTTGCGGCAAAGAACATGCCGAAGGTCAGCACCAGACTGGACAGGTAGAGCTGCTGCCGCATCTGCCGCAGGTTTTGCGCCAGCTCAGCTGCGGTTGCTTCGATGTCCTGAGATTCATGCCGACCAAGACACAATATCATTCCGACAATCAGCGACCCGATCGCAAGGCCGGCCATTGCATTCACCAGGTCCAGAATACGGTTGAACAGCGAAAGAACAGGGGCCTGCCCGCATTTCCCAAACATCCAGCTATCTTCCGAACCGGAACATGCCGGTAAGGTGCCTTGCGACAATGCTGTTTCAAAAACGGCTTTGCCGATCTGGTGGTAAATCTGCGGGCTTTGGTCGGTCATATGCTTTTGAATGGTCGGCACGAGAGCCAGAAACACGATGGCGACTACAATCGCGATTGCCGCGATCCGGGTGTTTTTTTCGATCGGGCGTGACAGGGTCCGGAACAAGACTGCCACGGGCAACAAGGCCAGCGATAAAAAGAACCAGGACGCGGCAAGAAACCGAAACCGACCAACGGCTTCCTGCCAAGAGCTACCGCTCAACACAAAGTTCACTGGAACGTCCAGTTCATTGGCGATCATTTGGTTCTGGATCAGTTTATGGATTGCGAAAACACATACCGGCAGCAGGGCGATGGCAAAATAGCGCGGTTTTACTCGGCTTTTTGACACGTGATACCTTTCTTGCCGGGGCGTTGCACAGCACACAGTTTAGCACAAAACTCGTACATCGATGCCTGGAGTTTCAGGCGGGCTTTCTGATGGTGACAATCGAACGGCCGGTACGCTTGCCCATTTGCCCCAGCCAGACCGCCAGAAGTACGATACAGACACCGGCGATCTGCACAAAGGTCAAGTTTTGCCCAAGCATGACCCAACCAATCATTACGGCGGATAACGGGCTGAGAAAGCCAAGTGCCGAGACCGCAGAGGGTTCGATCCGGGCGAGGCCTCGGAACCACAGGATATAGGTCAGGGCAGCCCCGATGACGCTCAGATATCCAATTCCGAGAAGGCTGTTTGTTTCGAGCGCTGGTAAGGCGGGCTCAAATATCAGTGCAAGCGGCACCAGCAACAGCCCGCCGGCGGTTAGTTGCCAAGCGGTAAATGTCAGCAGCGGCACTGGCGGTTGCCATTTGCGCGTCAGGACAGTTCCTGCCCCCATCGAAAGGGCGCCACCCAGTCCAGCGATCAGGCCAACCGTATCAAGATTGATAGCTGTTCCGAGGACAAGGCACCCGACGCCGATCACCCCCAGCAGCGCTGCGCCGACCGATCTCAGCCCAACCGGGGTGTTCAGCAGAAATGCCGACAGGAAGACTACAATAAGAGGTTGTACCGCGCCGACAGTGGCTGCGACCCCACCGGGGAGCCTGTAAGCCGCGACGAAAAGCAGGGTCCAGAACACGGTGAAATTGAGCGCGCCCAGAATGAATATGCGGCCCCACCAATGACCTGTTGGAAGTTGACGGGACAAAACTAGCAGCAGCAGTCCGGCAGGCAGCGCACGCAGCGCGGCCATCGTGATCGGATATCCGACGGGCAAAAATTCGGTCGTAACATAATAGGTGCTACCCCAGATCAAAGGGGCAACAGCAGTTAGGGCGATGTCGGTTTGGTGTCTCATGGCGATTCCCCTTTATCTTGACGTCAAGATATATTGCAAAATCTTGACGTCAAGATAAAGTTCGGCTAGCCAGAATTCATGGATCATGTGGAGCGAATTATCGCGCAGTGGAACAGTGCCCGGCCCGACCTGGATGTGGGGCCGATGGAAACCGTTGGTCGACTGACGCGGTTGGCGGTTCAGTTGCGAAGGGCGATGGAGCATACTTGGGCTCTTCATGACATGAACGCTGCCAGCTTTGATGTCCTTGCCACGTTGCGAAGGTCTGGCAAGCCAGAGGGTCTTTCACCTGGCGAGCTTTTGGAGCTTACAATGGTGACGTCCGGCACAATGACGAATCGCGTCAATCAACTGGTTAAGGCGGGGATGGTCGAAAGAGTGCAAAACCCTGAGGATGGCCGGGGCTTCCTGATCCGTCTTACCCAAAATGGGTTCAAAGCGATCGAGGCCGCCGTTTCGGATCATGTAGAGACTCAGCAGCGCCTGGTTCAGGGTTTGTCCCTGCAACAGCGCGATCAGCTCAATCACCTGCTCAGATCGTTGTCTGAAACGCTGGACTGATCCAGGCAGGTAAGCATTCTGGACCGGGGTGCCAATTCCGATGTGGCATAAGCCGTTTTAGTGCGCACGGCTCAAATTCTATAATTCTTGGGCTATGCGGTTTCCTCGGTCAGGGGATTGGCATATTGTTCAAACGAATTTCAGGTAGCCGGATGAGGATACATGTCGCGCTTCGATGGATATTTCCTGCGGCAACTGCTGATTCTGTTCGGCTTTTTCACTCTGATTCTGGTGGGGGTTTTCTGGATCACCCGCTCGGTCAGCCTGTTTGACCGTGTCATCAGCGGTGGTCAATCGGCCATGGTGTTTCTTGAATTTACCGCTCTTACTTTGCCGACGCTGATCCGTACGGTGATGCCCATGGCCGTGTTCGCAGCGGCCGTCTATGCCACCAACCGCCTGAGCCGTGAAAGCGAGCTTACGGTGATGCTGGCCACAGGTTCCAGCCCGTGGCGGCTGGCTCGCGCTGTGGTTCTGTTCGGTCTTGTTGCTGGTCTGATGATGGCCTCGATCAGTGTTTTCCTGCGCCCGGCCTCGGTCGATCTACTGGAAAAACGGCAGGCCGAAGTGGCGGGTGACGTCACAGCGCAGTTATTGAATGAAGGCGAATTCCTGCATCCTGCAAGTGACGTGACCGTCTATATTGGGGGGATTGATCAGGACGGGACTTTGCGCGAAGTTTTTGTTTCGGACCGGCGGGATAAAACCAGCCCGGTCAGCTATTCCAGCCAAACAGCTTATCTGGTCAATAACGGCTCGGGCATTCATCTGGTGATGGTTGACGGGGTTGCCCTGCGTCAGGACCGGCAGGGACGTACCCTGTCGTCTACACTGTTTCAGGACGCGTCCTATGACATCTCAGAATTGACGAGTACCGACAACACGGCCGAGCGAAGCCTCGAGGCCATTCCCACCGCAGAGCTGTTGCGCGACCGGGCTGCGATTGCGGCAGCAGAAGGGTTCACTGAGGGCGCGTTGATCGACGAGCTGCATCAGCGATTTTCATGGATCACCATTTGTATCGCGGTCGCAATGGCGGGCTATGCAACCCTTATGTTGGGCAGCTTTTCCAGATTTGGCCTGTGGCCACAGATTTTTGGAGCATTCATAATTCTGGTCCTTTTGGAAGGTATGCGCGGCTTTGTGTCCCCGTTGGTGATCGAAGACCCGAAATTGTGGCTATTGCTCTATTTGCCTGCTGTCATGGGCATATTGATCTCGTGCCTGTTTCTTTTGATTGCAGGTCGTCCGCTTCTGCGCGTGCGCGCAAGAAAACACTCGCAGGCATTGTCCCAAGCCTGAAGTTACGGCGCATTTCGGCGCAATGTTCTTCGGCCAAGCTAATTCGTTTTTTCGCTCAGGTTTTCTGCGTTAGGCTGCGGTTGGATGATCAGTCAAAAGGACCGGACCATGCTGGACAAAACCCACAAACCCACCTGGACCAGCTTTGAAGAGGCGACCAAGGCCGATTGGGACGCCGTCATGGAATACGAAGAGGCCTATAACGCCGCGTTGCCGGACAGGATACTGGATGCGATCCGTTCGCTGGACGAGGATTGGACGCCCTATCCCGTGAACCGCTATCAGCACAGCCTGCAGGCCGCGACGCGCGCCTATGAGGATGGGGCGGAAGAAGAGCTGGTCGTCGCAGCGCTGATCCACGACACCGGCGATATCCTGTCTCCCTATAACCATGGAGAGCTGTCAGCGGCGATGATGAAGCCCTATGTCAGCCAGAAAACCCATTGGATCCTCAAACATCACTGCGTGTTCCAGGGCTATTACTACAATCACCACCTGGGCGGAGACCGCAACGCCCGAGACAAGTACCGCGACAGTCCTTATTGGGAGGAATGCCGCTATTTCTGCCATGAATACGACCAAAAGGCGTTCGATCCGGATTACCCGACCAAACCGTTGGAGTTCTTCGAGCCGATGCTGCGCCGTGTCCTAAGCCGCGGCGAGGGGCATATGGAGTTGAACGAAACCGCCGAAGGTTAGCAGGCGGCCATCAGACGGTAGACGATCTGTGCGGCGGTAAAGTCCCAGGCGGCATTGCCGTCCGGGGCCAGTTCGACCACGTCGAACCCCACGCATTTGCGCCCCCGAAGGGCATGCTCGACCAGTTGCAGCGCCTGATAATAGCCCAAGCCGCCGGGCACGGGTGTTCCTGTGGCCGGCATTTGCGAAGGGTCCAGCCCGTCGACATCAAAGCTGACATAGACCAGTTCGGGGAAATCCTTGGGCAGATCGACCGCGTTGATGTTACCGGTGACCAGCTCCTCGGCATCAATGTGGAACACGCTGTTCTTCACCCGGCTCTGCGCCTCTTCGGTCGAAAAGGCCCGGACGCCGAATTGGGCCAGTCGGACGCCTTCTTCGGCCAGTAGATGCATGACCGAGGCATGGCTGTGCTTTTCACCCTGATACGTGTTGCGCAGGTCCGCATGCGCATCAATCTGGACGATCCCGATCGGTTGGTTCAACGCGCGGGCCACACCCATCACCGCACCGTAGCTCAGAGAATGCTCACCGCCCAGAGTAACCGGCACTTTACCAGCGCGAATGGCGGCTTCGGTGCGCAGGGCAAGGCGTTCCATCACTGCAGGCATAGGGCCGTCACAGTTCAAAGGTTCCTCAGTGAAAATACCCGCTGTGCAAGGCTCGGCAAGGCCAGTGATGCGCTCCAGCTCGTTGCTGGCCTCGATGATCGCCGCCGGGCCACCGGCTGTACCCGAGCCGTAGGATACCGTGCGCTCCAGCGGTACTGGGATTACACGAAACCGGGCGTTTTCGGTCCGTTCCGATGTGGTCAATTCACTGTCGAGGAAAACGCTCATGAGAGCCTCTCTTTAAAGTCGTCATAGCCGAACTGTTTGATAATTTTCAACGCGTCGGTTTCGCTGTTCCACAGGGCGATTGTGGGCAGGGGGACACCGTTGAAGGTGTTGGTCTTGACCATCGAATAATGCGCCTGATCTAGGAAGGCAAAGCGTTGGCCGATCTCAAGCGGTTTGTCCCACGTATAGTCGCCGATCACATCCCCCGCCAGACAGGACGGGCCGCCCAGACGGTAGGTATGGCCTGCCTCGGCCTCGTCCATCAGGGCCGGGCGATAGGGGGCTTCGATCACGTCCGGCATGTGGCAGGTGGCCGAAATGTCGGTGATCGCAAGGGTCATGCCATTGGTCGGCAGGTCGAGAATTTCGCCCACCAGAATGCCCGCATCCAGTGCCACAGCCTCGCCGGGTTCAAGATAGACGTCGACGTCATGGGTTTCGCGGATCGCCTTGATGAACGCGATCAACCCATCACGATCATAGTCGTCACGGGTGATATGGTGGCCACCGCCGAAGTTCAGCCATTTGAGATGACCCAGGAACGGGGCGAGTTTTGGTGCAACGGCTTCCCAGGTGCGTCGCAAGGGCTCGAACCCTTGTTCGCAGAGGGTGTGCATATGCAAGCCATCGACCCCGGCCATGATTTCAGCGCTTAGATGGCTGACTGGCGTGCCCAGACGCGAACACGGCGCGCAGGGATCGTATTTAGGGATTTCACCTTCGGAGTGTTCGGGATTGATGCGCAGGCCGACCTGAACTTTGGCGGCCTGTGCTTTGGTCAGGAACCGGTCCTTTTGTGCGGGTGAGTTGAAGATGATGTGGTCGGACAGTGACAGGATTTCATCGATGTCAGCGTCTTTGTACCCGGCGCAGTAAGTGGCGACCTCACCGCCATATTCTTCGCGGCCTAGACGGGCTTCATAGATACCGCTGGCGCAGGTGCCGCCAAGGTGTTGGCGGACCAAGGGGGCCAGCGAGAACATCGAGAACGCTTTGAGCGCGCTGAGGACATGTGCACCGGACCTGCTGCCGACATCGGACAGGATCGCCAGATTTTTCTCAATTGCTTTTTCGTCGACCACAAAGCACGGGGTCGGCACGCGGGTGAGGTCGAAATTGCGGAAAGCACCGGCATCGCCTGCTTGTGTGGTCATCATGTCGGACATATCAGGCGTCTCCGAATTTGGAGAGGGCGGGGGGCGCTGCCCCCCGGACCCCCCGAGGTATTTAGGGCCAGATGAAGCTTTGCGGATCAGAACTCGACCGGGCCGTCTAGTTCGTGGACCTGCCATGGCAGACCATGTTCATTCAGCATGTCCATGAAATCATCCGGGTCGAGCTGTTCCATGTTCCACACTCCTGGCGCGGTCCAGTTGCCTTTGAGCACCTGCGCGGCACCGATCATAGCCGGAACGCCAGTAGTATAGCTAACCGCTTGGCTGCCGACCTCGGCGTAGCATTCCTCGTGGTCACAGATGTTGTAGATGTAATAGGTCTTCTCGCCCGAGCCATCCTTGGCCTGACCTGTAGCGATGTCGCCGATACAGGCCTTGCCCTTCGTTTCCGCACCCAGATCGCCGGGATCAGGCAGTAGGGTTTTCAGGAACTGGATCGGAATGATTTCCTTGCCGTCATGCATTACCGGGTCGATGCGGGTCATGCCGACATTTTCCAGCACTTTGGCATGGGTGATATAGGCGTCGCCGAAGGTCATCCAGAAGCGGGCGCGCTGGATCTCGGGGAAATGGGTGGAGAGGCTCTCCAGCTCCTCGTGATACATCAGGTACATGTTTTTGGGGCCGATGGCGGGAAAGTCGAACTCGACCTTATGGGTCATGGCGGGGGAGTGTTTCCATTCGCCGCCTTCCCAGTGGCGCACCTCGGCGAGAACCTCACGCAGGTTGATCTCGGGGTTGAAGTTGGTGGCGAATTCCTGATCGTTGCTGCCGCCATTGGCGTCCAGCACGTCGATCTGGCGGATCGTATCCAGCTTGTGTTTTCTCAGCCACGTCGCAAAGACGGAGGTCACGCCGGGATCAAAGCCAGAGCCGAGGACTGCGGTCAGGCCCGCCTGTTTGAACCGGTCCTGATAGGCCCATTGCCAATGGTATTCGAACTTGGCCTCATCCTCGGGCTCGTAATTCGCGGTGTCGATATAGTGGATGCCGGCCTCTAGACAGGCGTCCATCAGCACGAGGTCCTGATAGGGCAGGGCCAGGTTCACAAGGATTTCGGCACCGGTGTCCTTGATCAGCTTGACCGTGTCGGCGACCTTGTAGGCGTCCAGCTCCGCAGTTGCGATGTCCACACCCACGCGTTCTTTTACCGCTGCGGCGATGGCGTCGCATTTCGACTTGGTGCGGCTGGCCAGGGTGATTTCGGTGAAGATATCCGAATTCATCGCCATCTTGTGCACCGCAGCGTGAGAGACGCCGCCCGCGCCGACAACCAGTGTTTTGCCACTCAAAGTTCCCATGGGGTCATCTCCTCTCGGGGGTTATTCGTAATAGGTGTAGCCGTTGATCGAGTCGCGATAGGCGCTCATCAGGGTTTTGCGGTCTTTGGCCAGCAGAGTACCGGTCGAGATCGCCTCGTCCACCATTTTGCGGAAGGCGGCGACACAGTCGGCCGGATCAAACTCGACATAGGACAGGACCTGACCAATGGTGTCGCCCTCTTGCTCGTGCAGCAGATCGAAACCGCCATCGGAGCGCAGGTCGATGGTAACCACGTTGGTGTCGCCGAACAGGTTGTGCAGATCGCCTAGCGTTTCCTGATAAGCACCAACAAAGAAGACGCCCATGAAGTATTCGTCATTCTCGGGCAGGGAATGTACCGGCAGGCTGGGCGAGACACCGTCGGCCAGAATAAACCGGTCGATCTTGCCGTCGCTGTCGCAAGTGATATCGGACAGCACCGCGCGGCGGTCGGGTGTTTCGTTCAGACCCTGCAGCGGCACGATCGGGTGTAGCTGGTCAATGGCCCAGACGTCGGGCAGCGATTGGAACAGTGAGAAGTTGCAGTGATAGATATCAGCCACTTTTTCCAACTGTTCGTCGACATCCGTGTCGAGCTCATCACTGGCAGCCAACGCCTTGAGGCGGGCCATCAATGACAGATAAATGCGTTCGGCGCGCGCCATCTGGCGCAGGTCGATATATCCGCGGCGGAACAGGGCGCGCAGCTCGTTGCGATAGAAGGTGGCATCGTTCCAGCACTCTTGCAACCGGTCGCTGGAGAGGTATCCGTGCACAGCTGCAAGGTCTGACACCAGATGATGGTCATCCGCCTCGACTTCCGGCCCATCCGGCGCGTCATAAAGCGTGCTTTCCAGCACGTTGAACACCAGCATCGATGAGGTCGCAACGATAGCGCGCCCGCTTTCGGTGACCAATGTGGGGTGCTCGACCTCGGCTTCATCCATGGCATAGGCGACGGTTTCGACCACGTTGGCGCAGTATTCTTCGACCGTGTAGTTGATCGAGTTTTCGGCGGCTTTCTTTTCGCCCGTGTAGTCCACGCCCATGCCGCCACCCAAGTCCAGATGGGTCAGCGGTACGCCTTCGCGGGTCAGTTCGGTATAGTATCGGCAGGCCTCACCCACGGCGCGGCGCACGTCATTGACGTCCTGCACCTGCGATCCAAGATGCGAGTGTTGCAGCTTCAGGCAGTGCAGCAATCCGGCGGCCTTCAGCTTGTCCACCGTGGCGACCAGTTGATCGGTGTTCATGCCAAAGGCGGAACGGTCGCCCGAGCTTTCTTCCCATTTTCCGCTGATCTGGTTGGTCAGTTTAACCCGTACGCCGATCAGCGGTTCGATGCCGAGTTGGTTATAGACTTCGATCACCGTGTCGGCCTCTTTCGGGCTTTCCAGCACGATCACCGTATTGAACCCGATTTTACGGCTGAGGATGGCCAGCTGGATAAACTCGGCATCCTTGACGCCGTTGCAGACGATCAGCGCCTCATTGGCCAGACGATGGGCAAGCGCGACCACAAGTTCCGGTTTCGAGCCAGCCTCAAGGCCATAATTGTACTTCTTCCCAAACTCGACGATCCGGTCGACCACCTGAGCCTGTTGGTTGACCTTGATCGGAAAGACACCGCGATAGCTGCTTTTGTACCCAACCCGGGCAATCGCCTCTGCAAAGCTTTCGTTAATATGGACAATCTCGTGCTCCAGATAGGAGCTGACGCGCAGGATCATCGGAGCTTTGATGCCGCGATCGTCCAGATCACGCAGAATACCGGGCAGGCTGATTGCAGCAGTCTCTGGTGCAAGGGGATTGCGCAGACCGATTTCGCCGTCTTCCGTCACCTCGATGAGGTCTTTGCCCCATTTCTCAACCCCGTAGATGGAATGCGGTGCGTCGGGCGTCTGTTTCAATCAAGTCTGTCCTTAACCTAGGGTGCCTGCTTCGCGCCCGCCAATACGGCAGCAATTCGATTCGTCCAAGTGTAATCTATGTGACGGGTATTTCCGAATTTATACAGGCAGACCAACGGGAACCAGATGGTTATCCCACTGACAATCCGGCCGGGCGGAAATGCGGGCCTTGGCAGTAAGCGCTCCGACCAGTCCGGTGCCTGTGGTGAAGACAAAACCGGAAGGCCCGGCACCCAGGCCGCAGACATCCTCAAGCGGGGTCATGTCGTTAAGTTGACCGGTCAAGCTGTCGAACCGGAGCAAACTGTTGCCGCGAGGGCAGGTGATGGCGATGGTTTTGCCGTCCCCGGCAAAAGCAATGCTGCCAGCGTAACCCTGCAAGACACTTTGCACCGATTCCGGGGCTGCAAGCAGGCGCGGAGCCTCGCCTCTTTTGTGCAGTCCCAGCAAAGGCGGGTGGTTTGACTTGTTGCCCTGCCATTGCATTGCAAACCCGACCAGACCGTCGGATCGAACGGCAAGGTGTCGGATCGAATTTTTATGCAGTGTCCGGGGCAGCTCTATCTGTTCCAGGACCGAACCTGACAGACTCAGATAGGCTAGGCGCGGTTGCATGATGGGCAGATTCAGCTTGGTTCGGCCCATTTCAGGATGTGTTTCAATGCCGCCATTTGCGATGATCAGAGTTTCCCCATCCGGCATGAGCCGCATATCATGCGGCCCGACCCCGCCCGAAGAAAACTCGCCCAACCGCGTGTAGTCCTCCGAGTCCCAGACGCCAATCACACCCTCACCGGCCTCATAGTCGTTCTCGGTGGTGAACAGATGGGTTCCATCCCGGGAAAACACGCCATGGCCATAGAAATGGCGGCCTTTGGGAGCATCCATCCGTGCGGTTTGGGTTCCGCTCTTGCAATCGATCACCACGCCAAAGGTGCCAGGGCGGCGAGCGAAAGCCACGGCTTGCGCGCGTGACGGATGCGCCGCAGCGGCATGGCCGCGCGCCGGCAGGGGGAGAGAGAATAAGATACCGCCTTCAGAACTCAGGCCCGCCAGCCGATAGGTGCCGTCCGGAAACAGCGCCGCCGCCAGGAAATCTGGCGCGCCGACAGTCGACCAACCTTGTGTTGGGGCAAGGCTAGCTGCAGCCAGGCCCGCAAGGAATTGACGGCGGCTTGTCATGGCTTAGTCCCCGTCCAGCGAATTGAATCCGGCACTGATACCCAAGGTCGGGCCCAGCTCGGTTGCTGCAATCGTGTGGATGTCGTTGATCATCTGCTGCAAGGCTTCGACCCGTATCCGACCCGAAGGTGTCGAGACACCGGCCAGTGTAGGGTCGTCTAACTCACGCGTGCGGATGATAGCCTTGTCGAACGCATTATCCAAATCAGCGGCAATCTGCGGATGATCTGCGGACAGCCCGGTGGCCAGATCGCGCAGCGTGATCAATGACAGTTCGACCTGGCGTAGTGACCGTTCAGACCTGCGCGCTTCGGCCCGATTGGGGCGGGGGCGCTCTAGGGTGCCCATGGGGCGTCCAAGGCGTGTTTCGGCAGTGAATTCCAATCCGGTGATCAGAGCTTTGTAAAGTTCCTGCATGGCCTCATCAGCAGACCGGTAAGGACTGTCTCCGCCGGGCATGGTCAGGTTGGCAGAGAAAGGTTGCCAGTCGTGGTCCATCGCCTTCGCATTGCGGTTTATATCTGCAGCAATCGCCCGGATCAAAGCGCATCGATAGGCCCTGTCGCCCTGATCCGCGAGGGCTGGGTCGAATAGCATCAATTCAAGTGCAAGAAACCCGCGTCCCGCGATCGAAGCCTCGGCATAAGCCTCGGGGGTGTCAACCACCGCGTCTTGGGTGGCAATCAGGCCGGATAGGGTTTTGGGTGTAAACCCTTTTGTGTCTGGCCAGAATGCCATCGCAAATGCGCGGTCATCGACCTCGGAGGGGCCAAAGCGCAAGTGGCTTACCGTGACCCAGCGGTCGAATGCCAGGTGATAGGCTGCACGAAGGTTCGGTGAAGCGGCTGTGCAATCCGCCTGCGCTGCCGCATCCAGCGCAGCTGTTGCGTCAGATAGCTGTGCGTATCCGGGGAGAATGTGCCCTTCAACAACATCTGTCAGGATCTGGCTGGGATTTTGCGCCAAGGCTGACAGGGGCAGAATAAGGGCAATGGCCAGGCCGAGGGCACGCATCAGAGGCTCTCCAGAAAGCGGATCAAAGCGTCGCGGTCGGGTTTGGGCATCGAGACAACGGTGTCGCGCGCCGTCTGCGCCTCTCCGCCGTGCCACAGAACGGCCTCCAGCAGCGATTGCGCCCGCCCGTCATGCAGGAATTGTGTGTGGCCAGAGACCTGCCCCGTCAGACCGACACCCCAAAGAGGTGGCGTGCGCCATTCCCGGCCTGTTGCCCGCGCTTCGGGGCGGTTGTCGGCCAGACCATCGCCCATGTCGTGCAACAGCAGATCGGTATAGGGCCAGATCAGCTGAAAACTGTGTTCGGGCCGGTCGTCCATCCGGTGGGTGACATAAGACGGCGTGTGGCACGAGGCACAGCCGGTATCAAAGAACACCTGCTTGCCGCGCAGGACCTGCGGGTCATCAATGTCGCGCCGCCCTGGGACGCCGAGATTGCGGCTGTAAAACGCCACAAGGTCCATGCCTTGCTGGTCAATCTCGAACACGCGGTCGTCGTTGTCGCCATGGGGAGCGGTGACGCAATCCGCCTGCAATTCGGTGCAATCGCCATGGGCTGTAGGGAAAAGCGGGCTCGAAATCCCGATATCCCCGGCAAAAGCCGCCGCTGATTGCTCCATGATCGTGGGCATCCCGGCCTTGTATCCGAACCGGCCCATCATCGGCGCGTCGTATTCGGCTGACCAAACGATGTTGGGACGGCCCGAGATGCCGTCGCCATCCGCGTCGTCCGGGTCGGCCTTTGCCAGCAGGTCCGCGACCGGAATCGCTTCAAGCAATCCCAGACCGATCATCTGTGGGGCCACGCGCGGGCTCAGCATCGCCTCGGGGTGCAGCGGGCCATATCCAAGATCCGCCGCGGTATAGGTCGGGCTGCGGAGAATGACCGTTTCGCCGTCTGACAGCGCGACAGGAAGGTTTTCATAGGTGATGTGCAGCCGGTACTCGGCGGGGTGGCCCGCGAGGGCCAGATCCTGCATCTGCCCGCCGTAATTGGGTTCGGGCTGAGTGGCGATGTAGTCCGCGATTTCATCGATTGCGCCGCCACCGGGGATTGAGACCCGAAGGAACATCGAAACAGCCCCGTCATCGGGCCCATTTGGTGTGTGGCCGCGCCCGTCCTTGATGTGACATCGTTGGCAAGAGCGCGCGTTGTACAATGGCCCCAAACCGTCCGAGGCCAGGGTCGAGGAAGGCGAAGACACCCAGATTTTCTTGAACAGCCCGTTGCCGACCTTGAAATCCAGTTCCTGTTCGAATTTCAGATTGCCCGAAGGTTGCGAAAATGCATCTGCGTCCTGACGTGCCCTTACGGTTGCGGCACCGGCGGGCAGGTCCTCGAACCGTTGCGCGGCGTCGAAATCCGTGGGCGCGGCGATCACATCCGCGATCCGGGCCTTTTCATCTTCGGTTCTGGGTTGGAAGTTGAGATGCAGATCCTGCAGTTCAGCGGACAGGATCGGGGTGGCTGCAATCGCAGCCACCGCCACAAGCGAGAGCTTACTCGCCTTCGTCCATTTTCGATGCGTTAAGTTGCGCATAATTGGCTTCGCCAATCCTTTCGTACAAATCAAGCTGTGTTTCGAGGAAGTCGATGTGGCCTTCTTCGTCACTGATCAGGTTCTCGAACAGAGACATAGTGACGTAGTCGCCCGCCTCTCGACAATATTCACGGGCCTCAACGTACAGGGCACGCGCATCATTCTCGGCAGCCAAATCACATTCCAGAGTTTCCTTCGGGGTCTGTCCAATCCGAAGCGGGTCCAGTTTCTGCAGGTTGGGGTGACCTTCCAGAAAGATTATGCGCTCGATCAGCTTGTCGGCATGGCCCATCTCTTCGATGCTTTCCTCACGGCTTTTCTTTGCCATGTGGGTCAGGCCCCAATCCTCTTGCAGACGGTAATGCAGCCAATACTGGCTGACTGCCGTCAGTTCATGCCGCAGAGATTTGTTGAGGTATTCTATGACTTTGGGATCGCCCTTCATCTACACTCTCCTGTGATGCCTTGGTGCGTAATGCACAAAGCTGCATGGGGACTTCCAGATTATCGCTGGAGCGCATGGTGTCTAGGAAAAGCGGCATGCATCCGCCACAATCCGCTGATTTTCCAAGGGCATGATAGATCTTGCCAGGGGTTATGACTGCCCTAGGGTCGGAAACGCGCATCCAGTCGATGGCGGCATGAATCTCGGTGTCTGTGATCTTGGTGCAATGGCAGACAATCATGGAGGTGGCGCTCTGGTTTGTATTCTTACTATATTAGTCAGTTATTAAGTGCATGTCCTGCGGCATACTGTCAATTAGCCGAAAATAAGTTGGGGGCGGGATAATCCTCCGCCCCCGAACCGCTAGGTTTACTGGAAAACAGCCGTCGGGTTGTCCAGGCTTTCAGAACCTTCGAACTCAATCTGATCGACGTCCAGAATGGTGACGATCCGCTCGATTGTCTTGGTCTGGTCCACCAGCCCGTTCACACCGCCCATGATCAAAACTTCGCCACCTTCGTTGCCGCGTTCCAGCATCTGGTCATAGGCGAACCCGGCCTCGGCTGTGGATTTGATCCGACCCAGCGCCTGCATTGTGTTGGCCAGCTTCAGCTTCATCTCGGCGTCTAGAGATGGGTCGGAGGCAATCACCAAATCCGAAAGCGATGCGCCGCTGACAGGAGTTCCGTCGATGCGGGTATAGCTGCCTAAATAGACGTTCTGAATGCCAAGACCATCATAGTAGTGGCTGTTATGCGTGTTGTCCGAGAAGCAGTCATGCTCTTCCTCGGGATCGTTCAACATCAAGCCAAGACGCATCCGCTCACCGGCCTGCTCACCATAGGACAGCGAGCCCATTCCGGTGAGGATCGCGCTTATTCCTGCGCTCTCATTTTCGGTCAGGGCAGTTCGGGCCGCACCTCCGTCCTGCCATTGGGTCGCCATCCATTCCAAATCGGTGACCAGCAGTTCAGTCACGGCCTCAAGGTACTGGGCGCGGCGGTCACAGTTACCGCCGGTGCAGGCATCACCTTGGGCATAGTCCGTCCATGGACGGCTACCCGCGCCTTCACCGTGGCCGTTCAGGTCCTGGCCCCACAACAGGAACTCAATCGCGTGGTAACCAGTGGCGACGTTGGCCTCGATCCCGTCTGCCTCGTGCAAAGTGCCCGACAGCAGTTCCGGGGTGATGTCGTTGGCATCGATTGGTTCGCCTGAAAGTTCAAAGCTTGGGTTGGCGATGACGTTCAATGCGGCGAACTCATTCTCGTCGCTCGGGCCGCCGTAGGTGGTGTCTACATAGTCGATCAAGCCCTCATCCAGGGGCCATGCGTTCACTTTACCTTCCCAATCATCAACGATCGCATTTCCGAACCGATAAACCTCGGTCTGCTGATAAGGGACGCGGGCCGCAATCCAAGCGGAACGGGCGGCATTCAGTGTTGCGTCGTTTGGTTCGGAAATCAGCGCGGTCACGGCGCGTTGCAGCGATTTGGCTGCAATCAGGCTGTCATCGTACTTCGCCTCGGCGATATTGGCGTAGGTATTCAGAACATCGGCTTTCGATGGGGTCTCGGTTGCAAAAGCAGAGGTGGCGGCCATCAGAGCCACGGCGCTTGTCAGGTTCAGGGGGGTATTCATTGGGGGGTAGTCTTTCTTGTCAGATAACAATGGGTTCGCGCGATGCGACGCTCGACCAATTAACTGATAGAAATAGTCAACTAAGTCAACCTGAGTTTTATAGTCAGGTAAATTGTGAGTGAAAATAGCTCATTCCTACCCAAATCTAGTGGGCTTTGGTGTATTGTGACGCGATTGCGCGAATGTTTTTTCAGTTTAGAGTCGCTTAGTTGATTCTTTTCAGATGGTTCCATGGTCATGAAGTTCTTAGTGTTTGTTTTAACGCTTTTCCCGGTAAACGCGTTGCCTCAGTCCCAGGTTGCAAATCAGCACGAGCATGGGCAGGGCCGATTGGCGGTTTCCTTTTCGGAAGCCGGGATTTCAATTTCCCTTGTGGTTCCCGGTCTTGACGTCCTGGGGTTCGAAGGTCCAGCGGAAACCGAAGGCGATCAGGCCTCGGTCGCCGGAGCCATTTCCGAATTGTCTAACCCGCTTGATCTGTTCAGTTTGCCTGAAGAGGCGGGGTGTTTCACTGTCTCGGCCAATGTCACCCTGTCTGGTGAAGGGTTGGGACCGGTCGTAGACAACGGATCAAATGTGCATACCGAATTCAGGGCAGACTATCAGATGCAGTGCCAGGACATGACGCATCTGGACCACGTCACCTTTCCTTATTTTGACCGCTTTCAACGTGCTGAATCTCTGATTGTTCAGATCGACAAATCCGGGAAGGTTGATCGTCACACCGTGACGCGCGACGCGCCTGATTTAGACCTCAATACTGGCCTGTAATTCGGCAAAGAAAGCAAAGGCTTTGCTGCCAGAATAGGTTGGGCTTTCCTGTGTTCTTCAGCACCAGTTCCCAGTGCAAAGGCCATCGCATGTCTGAAGCCAGAGGACCCCGCATCCAACGTTAGTCTTCTTGCACCCACCGGCAAGACATTCCTGCATTGCCCCACAATCATTGTGCCACCACATACAGGATCTCGAAGACGAACATGTGCAGGTAGGCGGCGCGCCTTTAGCAATTTCGATAATCGGGCTATCGCAAGCATTGTCGCCGAGTTGCTGCGTATATTTATGAAACACCGAGTGATCTGGAAAAACCTTCTCGATCACAGGCGACAACTCATCAAGACGAGAAGTGGCCGTATGGTTCGCTTTGTCTTCCGAGTAGCAGTCAGGATTGAGTAACTCCTGAAGCTCGGAAAGTAATCGGCACTGAGACTTGTCAGACAGTGCCGCAATGCCTTCACTAAGCCGGTCTTGCCACACTGCCGCCTGAACAGCGGCGGGAAGGCAGTCAAAAATTGACTTCTGTTCGGCGATGTTCAATGCAGACAAGCCGATCCGAAATTTTGAGATAGATGATACGGGATTGTACATAGTAGCCCCCTTTTCTAAGGGGCCATCATAACACATTTTTCGTTTGCGCGTTTGTCACGACCTTCTGAGGGCGCAGAGAACAGGCTGAATCAAGGGCTCGATAAGCTTGGTATGTCCTTAGAAGCGAGATCGAGGACGAAGTCGGAAAGAGAGCGTTTTGGCTTGCTTTTGTGATGGCAGAGTCGCCAGCACCATCACAAATTAACCGGGTTTCTTTAGGTCTTGGTGCAGCGCATCAGCTGCACCGGTGCAAACCCGGATTCCCGCTGATTTGAACTGTGAACTCAACGCTCAGTTATGAAGGACAGTCCAGACACGAGCTGTCTCAATCCAAGTGCTGCGCCTGCAAAGATTGCAGCGAATGTTACGGGCGCGCTGTAGGCCAGAAGTGAGAATGCAGATATGCCTTGCCCGACGCTGCAACCAACCGCGATGATCGCACCTGGACCCATAATCGCAGCGCCCAGCATTTGTCGCTTGAGTTCACGTGGATCTTCGCATGCTTCCCATCGGAAATGGCCTTTAGACCACGACCCCAGAAACGCGCCAATGAGAACGCCGGAGACTGATCCGACCGCAAAGGACAAAGTGTTTCCGGACGCAGTCATAAGGTAGAAAATAGTGTCACCCAGGGGTGCCGCGAAGGTATGGGTTTGCACCGGCTCACCATCGAAACCATGTGTCGCAACCCAATTCGTGCCAAGCCAGCCCGAAACGATTGCCAGTCCAACTACAGACCCCCAAAACACCTGTGCCGGAGTGCGGCGGAAGCGATGGCTTGCCAAAGCAAAAAACACCAAAGCCACACCGATAACAGAGCCAATGAGCCAAGCTGGAATAGAGGTCAACCGTTCGGCAAGAAAGCTAATGCTCTGGGGGCCATTGAGATCCATTTCCTCTGGAAAGATCCATACCCGCAGATAGGCGAGGGGTCCGGACATTACGACGTAAGCGGAAAGACCCATGATCAAAACAATAACGAATGATCGAAGGTCACCACCTCCCAGCCTTGCCAGCGCGCCATAGCCGCAGTTACCGCAGATGGCCATTCCGTACCCGAACATGAGGCCCCCC
This sequence comes from Ruegeria sp. CDSA193, assembly GCF_059611885.1. Taxonomy (NCBI): domain Bacteria; kingdom Pseudomonadati; phylum Pseudomonadota; class Alphaproteobacteria; order Rhodobacterales; family Roseobacteraceae; genus Ruegeria; species Ruegeria sp. CDSA193. The sequence continues at coordinate 353,140 of NZ_JBXWPN010000005.1, forward strand.
ACGATCGAACCGAGGGGGTTCCAGGTCTGTGCAAGATACCTTGTTCCGACAGGGTCAAGTCCCCCCAATGCCATAGCTGTGTGGCTGCCGACAATCGCAACACCGATTGCCATTGCCCACATGCGAAGCCGCCGGTCATCATCCGCGTAAAGGTAGTCTTCGATTGCACCCAACGTGCAAAAACGGCCGATGCGTGCGGCCAATCCTAATACGATGCCACCAATCAAACCGATCAGAGCAACGGTATTTGTGTCTCCCAATGCTTCGAGCATTGCCAGTCTCCTCCCAAAGCTGGCGGCTTTCTGACCGGCTTCTACTTCTCCCTGCAGAAAAGGTCGTAAACGACTTCCAGGATTTGGGTCGAACGATCATCAGCCAATCTGTAGTAGATCGTTTTCCCCTCGCGTCGTGTCTTCACCAATCCCTCGAAGCGTAAGCGGGAGAGTTGTTGAGATACCGCGGCTTGACGCGCTGAGAGCATTTCCTCCATCTGCGTGACCGATTTTTCCCCTGACGACAGATAACACAAAATCATCAGGCGCCCCTCATGGCTGATTGCCTTGAGGAAATTTGACGCGGTCTGAGCATTCTCCATCATTCTGTCCATGTCTTCGGCGCACATGTCCTTGGAGAACACAGGCAGGTTCGAAGATTTGTCCAACAAGATCGCCTCGCTTTCATGGCTTCACGCATTCAAAACAGTTTATGTAATATACCGCAGTTTATCCAGAGGTCTCAATTAGTATCCCAGCGTCACGCAGTAAAACGCCCAACACACCCCAGAAAAAATCTTCACCGGGATAGCCTTCGATTCGTCCGACCTCTCGGCCATTGTCCAACAGAACAAAGGTTGGTGTGTAGTAGAGAGGCCGTTCCAATGTGATGTCGTCAGGCATGGCTGCGCGGATATCGACACGCCGAAGCGGTGCTGCATTTCCTTCGGGTGTCTTAGGGTAGATTTCTGAAATTTCGGAGTCCCAGCGGGCGCACCACATGCACCCATCTTCTTCTGCCATCAGAAGTGTCATTTCGGCCCGTAAAGCCACGGGAAAAACAAGCAACGTGATCGCAAGCAAACGTAGGATTAGGTGGCGCATCCAAAGCTCCGATTGACCGCAGTGATATATCTTTATAATTTTGAATGTGTGAATAATAGCGCGTCAGGACAGGTTTGACCATGCTCGACATTACTTTTGCAGGAGCTTTGGTCGCCGGACTTTTGTCCTTTCTGTCGCCTTGCATCCTGCCAATTGTGCCGTTTTACCTTAGTTATCTGGCTGGTGTCGGGATGGAGCAGATTTCTGCGACATCCGCTATTTCCGGCGAGGTTCGCCGCCGGGCAACGCTTGCTGCAATCGCATTTGCGGCAGGAATCATAACCATCTTTATGGCTCTCGGGGCCACGGCTTCGATATTTGGTCAGCTGGTACGAGAATACTTCGATATTCTGCGTTGGATTGCTGCAGCCATCATCATAGCGATGGGCCTGCATTTCCTGGGGTTAATTCGCATCGGGTTCCTGTATCGGCAGTTACGTGCAGATATTGGCGAGACATCAAACGTGAGCCTCGCTGGGGCATATGTACTTGGATTGGCATTTGCTTTTGGCTGGACGCCCTGTGTTGGGCCGGTGCTCGCTGCAATCCTGTTTACAGCGGCCGGAACTGAAACGGCTTGGCGGGGCGCGGGGCTTCTGTTCGTTTACGGGGTTGGAATGACTGCACCGTTTGTTCTGGCGGCCTTTTTGGTTCGCCCCTTCATGCAATGGATGGTGCGGTTCAGGAAGCACTTGCCGCAGATCGAAATGGCAATGGGGGGGCTGTTGATCCTGTTCGGGGTCCTGATCGCAACCAACTCGATCAATCACATAGCACAATGGATGCTGGACTATATGCCCTGGCTTGCGGCCATTGGTTAATCCGGGAGGAAGACATGAAACGCACTTTGTCAGTTTTGATCGCATGCATGATAGGGGCTGCAGTCTCTGCTGCTGATCTGGGCGACGATGGATTGCATAAAACACCGTGGATGCGTGATACGTTCAAAGATCTTCGCGAGGATCTTGAAGAGGCGTCAGGTGAAGGTAAGCGGTTGGTTTTGTTCATTGAACAACGGGGCTGCATCTACTGTAAAAAGATGCACGAAGAGGTTTTCCCGCAGCCCGACCTGGCGGCGTTTATCGAAGAGAACTTTTTTGTCGTCCAGCTGGATTTGCATGGAAGCACCACGGCCACTGATTTTGACGGAGAAGAGAGTGAGCAAAGAGCGCTGATGCGCAAATGGGGGATTCTGTTTACCCCAACGCTTGTTTTTCTGCCGGAAGAGGTGCCCGAGGCTGCCTCAGCCATCGATGCTGCCGTTGCTGTAATGCCGGGAGCATTCTCCAAGGGAACAACCTTAGACCTTTTCACCTGGGTCGATCAGAAGCGATATGAACTTGATAATGGCGAAGATTTCCAAAGGTATCACGCGCGGCGCATTCAGGAGCGAAACAATATTTCGCAGGAGTGAGATTGGACGTTACAGATAAAAAAATTCATTATGATGAATTTGATGTTGCGATGAACCATGTTCGTCGACTACGGTGCACAAAGTCTTTGGGTCGCAAAGCGCCACAGGCGCGGTAGCAAATGGGAGGGATCATGAAGCTGAGACTCTTAACACTGGCATCCGCTATGATGGGCGTTGCCGCATTTGCCGAAGAGACAAGTCCGAAAGACGTACCCTATGACGACTATGGTGCAATCGAGGTCTCTCTGACCGATGTTAATGGTGACGCGGCAAACGGTGCACTCATCGTTGGCGACAAGTCCAAAGGCAATTGCGTGGCATGCCACGCGGTCTCAGCTTTGGCGGACATTCCGTTCCATGGTGAGGTTGGCCCGATGCTGGATGGCGCCGGTGATCGTTGGACCGAAGCAGAGCTTCGCGGTTTAGTCGCAAACGCAAAAATGACGTTCGAAGGCACGGTAATGCCGGCGTTCTACAAGGATGACGGTTATATCCGGCCAGGCGATGCCTATACGGGCAAAGCGCCAACGGCGCCTCTAACGACGATCCTGACTGCACAGGAAATTGAGGACGTGGTCGCGTTTCTAGCGACACTGAAAGAGGAATAATCTCGCCTTCTGGCGTGGCTTTTCGAAGATTCAAAGGAGATTGAAAATGGAACTCTCTCGCCGCGAGACTCTGGCCCTTGGGCTGGGCGCCGCGTTCCTGACAATTATGCCGCTACGAGCGAATGCAGCTGCTGAAGATGCGATCTCCGCATTTTCAGGCGGGGCAGATGTGGCTGATGGCGGTGTTACACTGACGGCACCGGAAATCGCGGAAAACGGAAACACCGTACCAATCGAAGTCAGTGCTCCGGGCGCAGCTGCAATTCTGATCGTGGCCGCAGGCAACCCCGAACCGGGCGTGGCAACGTTCAATTTCGGCCCGCTGGCTGCTGAACAAGCCGCTTCAACCCGCATCCGTCTTGCCGGAACGCAGGATGTCATTGCTGTGGCGAAGATGGCAGATGGCAGTTTTGCCAAAGCGTCCGCGACCGTAAAAGTGACAATCGGCGGTTGCGGCGGTTAATCGCCACGCGCCCTGAAGAACAGGAGATTAACCAATGGCATCCGGTGTAAAGCCCCGCGTCAAGGTTCCAAAGACAGCCGCTGCTGGCGAAGCTGTTACGATCAAGACTCTGATCAGCCACAAGATGGAAAGCGGCCAGCGCAAGGATAAAGAAGGCAACGTCATCCCGCGCTCGATCATCAACCGTTTCACCTGCGAGTTTAACGGTGAAATGGTGATTGATGTGACTATGGAGCCTGCGATTTCGACAAATCCGTACTTCCAGTTCGAAGCAACCGTGCCCGAGGCCGGTGAGTTTGTCTTCACCTGGTACGATGATGATGGCTCAGTTTACGACGAGAAGAAAACGATCGAGATCGCCTGACGGCTCGACCACTAAGGAAGGCTAGCGCTGGTTGTGATTTCTGGCGCTGGCCCACCAAGGGAGGAACGTAATGAATACCAAGGCACTTACGGCGATCGCGGCTGTTCTGGCTTTCCCAATGGCAGCAATGGCTGGACCGGACGAAGATAATCTTGTGATCAATGACGAGCTGAATATGACCTCGGTCACCGAGGCCTCGGCGCATCTGGAGAATTTGGACACGATCTATTCGGGTTGGCATTTCCGCACAGATGAAACTCAGGCACTGCAGATTGATGATTTTGACAATCCGGCAATGATCTTCGTCGATCAGGCAGCCGACCTCTATGAGGCAGTTGATGGTGCTGCAGGTGAAAGTTGTGCCTCGTGCCATGATGGAGTGGAAAGCTTCAAAGGATTGCAGGCGTCCATGCCCAAGGTCGATGCTGAAAGCGGCGAGCTGGTGGTTATGGAAGATCTGATCAACAAGTGCCGTACCGATCGCATGGAGGCCGATGCCTGGAAATGGTCTGGTGGTGACATGCAGGGTATGGTCGCATTGATCGGTCTGCAGTCACGCGGGATGCCCATGAACGTTGCTATTGATGGTGATGCCGCGCCATTCTGGGAAGAGGGCAAGGAAATCTATTATACCCGCTACGGTCAGTTGGAACTGAGCTGCGCCAACTGTCATGAAGAAAACTGGGGCAATATGATCCGAGCGGATCACCTGAGCCAGGGTATGATAAATGGATTCCCTACCTATCGTTTGAAGCAGGCCAAACTGATCTCGCGCCACAATCGGTTCCGCGGTTGTATTCGCGATACGCGTGCGGAAACCTTTGCCGAAGGGTCGGACGAGTTCCGGGCACTGGAGCTCTATGTCGCTTCGCGTGGCAACGGGCTTTCAGTCGAAACCCCAGCTGTACGTCAATAACGAATGACCCGCTTGGGCAATGCCCGGAGCGGGTTTTTCACTTATATAACATTCACACATTTATATGTGTAATAGGAAAGTTGATAGATGATTTCTCGACGTGACTTCTTGCAGGTTTCAATGGCGGCCTCGGCTCTGTTCGGAGCGTCCGGGTTTGGCAACTGGGCCAGACTTGCTGCGCAGCAAAGTCTAACGCAGGATCAACTGCTAGAGTTCGAGAACTTTGGCAATATCAGCCTGATTCATGTCACCGACATTCACGCGCAACTCAAACCAATTTATTTCCGTGAACCCGAAGTCAATCTTGGTATTGGCGATGCAAGAGGACAGATGCCGCATGTTACTGGCGCCGCGTTCCGCAAGGCATACGGGATAGAAGATGGAAGCCCGTCGGCCTATGCGCTGACCTACACCGATTTTGAGTCACTGGCCAAGACCTACGGTCGGGTGGGTGGCTTGGATCGGGTCTCAACTGTCATCAACGCCATTCGAGCGGACCGTCCTGATGCGTTGCTTCTTGACGGGGGTGATACTTGGCACGGTTCTTACACCTGCTATCAGACGGCCGGTCAGGACATGGTCAACGTCATGAATGCGCTGAAACCCGATGCGATGACTTTCCATTGGGAGTTCACGTTGGGCAGTGACCGGGTCAATGAGATTGTCGAAGGTTTGCCTTTTGCCGCCTTGGGGCAGAACATTTTTGATGCGGAATGGGATGAGCCCGCAGAGATGTTCAAGCCCTACAAGTTCTTTGATCGGGGCGGTTCCAAGATTGCGGTGATCGGACAGGCCTTCCCTTACATGCCGATTGCAAATCCGGGATGGATGTTCCCCGAATACTCGTTTGGGATCCGGGATGAGAACATGCAGGCAATGGTGGACGAAGTTCGCGATGCCGGCGCCGATGTCGTTGTTGTTCTAAGCCATAACGGCTTTGATGTGGATAAGAAGATGGCGGGTCGTGTTCTGGGGATAGACGTTATCCTCAGTGGCCACACCCATGACGCGCTGCCCGAGCCGGTTCTGGTGGGTAAAACGCATATCATCGCCTCTGGATCGAACGGCAAATTCGTCAGCCGTGTGGATCTCGACGTGCGGGATGGGCAGATGTTGGGGCTAAAGCACAAGCTTATCCCGATTTTCTCTGATGTTATTGCACCAGATCCTGCGATCACTGCTCTGATAAATGATCAGCGCGCGCCTTATGAGGCGGCGCTGAGTGAGGTTATCGGCAAAACGGACTCGTTGCTGTACCGCCGCGGCAATTTCAACGGCACTTGGGATGACCTGATCTGCGATGCTCTGATCAATGAGCGTGAGGCAGATATCGCAATGTCGCCCGGCGTCCGTTGGGGGCCGTCAATCCTTCCGGGACAGGAAATAACGCGCGAGGATATTTGGAACGTCACCTCGATGTCCTATCCGAACGCCTATCGCACAGAAATGACCGGGGAGTTCATCCATGTCATCCTGGAAGATGTCGGCGACAATCTGTTCAATCCCGACCCCTATTACCAGCAGGGTGGCGACATGGTCCGCGTTGGCGGGCTGGGCTATCGGATCGACGTAACCAAGCCGCAGGGGCAGAGGATCAGCGACATGACGCTGTTGAAAACCGGTGAGGCGATCGACCCGGCCAAGTCCTATGTCGTGGCCGGTTGGGCCAGCGTCAACGAAGGCACCGAGGGCCCGCCGATTTGGGATGTCGTCGAAAACCATGTTCGCAACCTTGGCACCGTAACGGTGCAAGAGAACACCAGTGTCGAAGTAATCGGCGCTTAAGAAACCGATGGAGACCTAAGAGATATGGATGACGCGTTCAAACCGTCCCGCCGGGCCTTCCTGAAAGGCAGTGCCGCGGTCGCCGCAGGATCCGTTGCAGGTGCGGCAGCGGCAGAAACACCCGACCCACTGATAACAGAGCTTCAGGATTGGGCATCTTATACGGGGGCAGGTGTTGATGAGACGCCTTATGGCATGCCGATCAGCTTTGAATCCCATGTCGTGCGCCGCAATGTGGAATGGCTGACCGCCTCTCCGATTTCGTCGATCAACTTCACGCCGATCCACGCGCTCGATGGCACGATCACTCCGCAGGGATGCGCCTTTGAGCGTCACCATTCAGGCGCGATCGAGCTGCGCAAGGAGGACTACCGCCTGATGATCAACGGGCTGGTTGATCGCCCGCTTGTCTTTACATACGAAGACATTGAGCGGTTCCCGCGCGAAAACCACGTGTATTTCTGCGAATGTGCGGCGAACACGGGTATGGAGTGGGCCGGTGCGCAACTTAACGGCGTCCAATTTACTCATGGTATGATTCACAACATGGAATACACCGGTGTTCCGCTGCGCGCGCTGTTGCAGGAAGCAGGTGCCGACATCTCACCTGACAAATGGGTCTATGTTGAGGGCGCAGATGCGTCGTCCAATGGCCGCTCTATCCCGATGGAAAAAGCGCTGGATGACGTGTTGGTTGCATTCAAGGCGAATGGCGAAGCGCTGCGGATGGAGCATGGGTACCCTGTGCGTCTCGTGGTGCCGGGTTGGGAAGGCAACATGTGGGTCAAGTGGCTGCGCCGGATCGAGGTTGTTGATATGGCGGTCGAAAGCCGCGAAGAAACATCAAAATACACCGATGTTTACGTCGATGGCACGGCCCAGAAATGGACTTGGGTGATGGATGCTAAATCTGTCATCACCTCACCCAGCCCGCAAATGCCGATCAAACACGGACCGGGTCCGCTGGTCATTTCCGGGCTTGCCTGGTCAGGCCACGGACAAATTACACGGGTCGATGTGTCAAAGGACGGTGGAATCACATGGGAGACAGCGCGTCTTGGTAAGCAGGGCGACACCAAGGCTCTTACACGTTTCTATCTCGATACGAACTGGGACGGGACGCCAATGCTCTTGCAGGCCCGGGCGATAGACGAGACCGGTTATGTGCAACCAACCAAAGACCAGTTGCGTGAAAAACGCGGAGAAAACTCGGTCTACCACAACAACTGTATCCAGACTTGGTACGTGAGCGCAGAAGGGATCGCCGAGAATGTTGAAGTCTCTTAGTCATGTTTTCCTGCCCGTATTTGGCGGTACGGCGTTGGTGCTTGCGGTAGCTGTGTCTTTCGCGAACCGGAACTACGGCCACTCGAAGATAGAGACATTGGAAACCCGGATAGGGCAGGTTGAGGCGCATGCAGCAGTTGCCCAGGGGAATGCGGAAGCAGAATCCAAACGAGCAGCCGAACTGGAGATCAAAGTCGAAGAAATCCAGGCAGCGGCGGCAGAACGGGTCGCCAATGGTGCGAACTTGACCGCATCCGCGCCCATCCGTGAGAGTAGCCTTGGGCTTGGGCGGTCGGCACTGAAGGAAGAGATCGCGGCCTGGGACGTTGATGTCTTGCCTGATGGGCGTGGCCTACCCGTAGGTTCAGGCGACGTCTGGACCGGAGAAGAGGTGTTTGTGGCCCGCTGTGCGTCGTGCCACGGTGAATTTGCCGAAGGTGCAGATAACTGGCCTGTTCTGGCCGGTGGGTTTGACACGCTTGCAGACGAAGATCCTGTAAAAACCGTTGGGTCATATTGGCCACATTTGTCGACTGCCTGGGATTACATTTCCCGCTCAATGCCCTTTGGTGAAGCGGGCACGCTGACAGCGGATGAGACCTACGCAATTGTCGCATACATCCTCTACTCCAATGATTTGGTGGATGACGATTTCGAGCTAAACAACGAAAACTTCGCCGAGTTCAAAATGTACAATATGGACGGTTTCGTAGTCGATGTACGACCCGAGACCGAATACACTGAATGGCGCGAAGAGCCTTGCATGGAGAACTGCAAGGCAGAGGCCGCCGTCACGATGCGTTCTGTTTTTCTGGTTGAGACTCCCGCGGAGGGTGGTTCGAACTCGGTCATGAATAATGCCAGCCCGGATGAGTTGCCGGCGTTTTCGGCGAAAGGCCCCTCGTTCATTCCAACTGCAGCGCCAAAGCCTGATGAAGAGGCCGCAGTCATACCGGCCGCTCAAGAAACCGAAGTGACAGACGAGGTTACAGAACTGGCTGCTGCCGGAGAGAAAGTCTTTAAGAAGTGTAAATCCTGCCATCAAATTGGTGAAGGTGCAAAGCACAGCACTGGGCCTGCTCTGAACGGGGTAATCGGAGCTAATGCTGGATCGGTCGAGGGCTTCAAATACTCCAAAGCGATGCAGGCGTCTGCGGAGGCAGGACTAGTCTGGACCGATGAAGAAATGACTGCCTTTCTTACGAAGCCCAAGGAATACATGAAAGGCACAAGGATGTCTTTTGCAGGTCTCAGAAAACAGGACGATATCGAAGCTTTGATCATCTATCTTAAGACGTTTGGAAGTTGACGATGCGTTTGTCGAACGCGCTTGTCTGTGCCGCGTTCTTTGGGGCTACTGCTTCATCGACCTACGCTGCAGAAGACCTTGGCGATGCTGAGGCAGGGAAAGCTGTGTTTGCCAAATGCAAAGGCTGTCATCAGGTTGGAAAGGGGGCCGAAAACAAAATCGGTCCGCATCTGAATGGGATTTTTGGGCGCAGGGCAGCTGGTCTGGATGGCTTTAGCTATTCCAAAAGCCTTGCGCGCGCGGGTAGCTCGGGTCTGGAGTGGCACGCTGACACACTGTCTGCGTACATCGAAAACCCACGTGCATTCGCGTCAGGCACCAGGATGAGTTTTGGTGGCCTGAAAGACCCGGAAGACCGCGCCAACGTGATCGCCTATTTGCGGGATTTTTCCGACAATCCTCAGGACATCCCAGAAGCGGACCCGACGGCGAAGGGCACGGATCATTCTATCGACCCCGCGATCTTGGCGATTCAAGGAGATCCTGAGTACGGCGCATATCTCAGCAGCGAATGTACAACGTGCCATCAGATCGACGGAGGCGATGAGGGCATTCCCTCGATCGTGTACTGGCCTGACGAAGACTTCGTGGTCGCCATGCACGCATATAAAGACAAACAGCGGCCACACCCGGTCATGCGAATGATTGCCGGACGGCTGAGCAATGACGAGATCGCGGCATTGGCTGCCTACTTCAATAATCCATAGTGACTGTGTCCAAGAGGAGGAAACGCGATGACGCTAAATAGACGAGTATTTCTTGGAGCCGCCGGGGTGGTAGCAGCCGGTTTATCGGCACCGATGGTGTTGGCGCAAGGCAAACCACGTGTGGTAATTGTCGGCGGCGGTGCAGGCGGTGCAACTGCTGCGCGCTACATCGCAAAAGACAGCAGGGGTGAGATCGACGTAACGTTGATCGAGCCGTCGCGGACCTATTACACCTGTTTCTTCTCAAACCTGTATCTGGGAGGGTTTCAGGAGCTTTCGGACATTGCCCACAGCTATGGCACGCTTGCCGCGAACTACGGCATCAACGTGGTGCATGATTGGGCCACAGGGGTGGATCGCGATGCCAAGACGGTGTCCTTGGCAGGTGGCGGGTCTGTTCCATATGACAAGCTGATCCTGAGCCCGGGTATCGACTTTGTTGATGGTGCGGTCGAGGGCTGGGACGTCTCGGCGCAAAATAAAATGCCGCATGCGTACAAGGCTGGATCTCAGACCGAGCTTCTCAAGGCGCAGATCATGGCAATGCCCGAAGGCGGTACATTTGCAATGGTCGCGCCACCGAATCCGTACCGTTGCCCGCCCGGACCGTATGAGCGGGTTTCAATGGTTGCGCATGTTCTTAAGGCGAACAACCCGACAGCAAAGATCATCGTTGCTGACCCGAAACCGAAGTTTTCCAAGATGTCATTGTTCCAAGAGGGATGGGCCAACCACTACGAAGGAATGGTTGACTGGATCGGCGAAGATTTCGGCGGCGGCAATGTCGCCGTAAACCCGGATGCAATGACCGTTACTATCGACGGCGAAGAAACCAAGGTCGATGTCTGCAACGTGATCCCAGCGATGAAAGCCGGACGCATTGCGGAAATGGCAGGGGTGACCGATGGCAACTGGGCACCCGTGAACGCCGCGGATATGTCCTCCAAAGCCGACCTGGATATCTACGTTCTTGGTGACGCCAGCCAACAGGGTGACATGCCCAAATCCGGCTTCTCGGCCAACAGTCAGGCGAAAGTCTGTGCGAATGCCGTGCGAGGTGCGTTGACCGGGTCCAAAGTGTTTCCGGCCAAGTTCTCCAACACGTGCTGGTCGCTCATCGACACCGATGATGGCGTCAAGGTTGGCGCAACTTACGAAGCGACTCCCGAAAAGATTGCCAAAGTGGACGGCTTTATCAGCCAGACCGGCGAAGATGCGGACTTGAGAAAAGCAACTTATGAAGAGTCGCTGGGTTGGTACGCTGGTATCACTTCAGACATGTTCGGTTAAGGTATTCAGGGGCTTTGACTGGTGTCAAAGACCCTGATGAGCAATCTGAGAAGATGCGGCTCAAGAGGAGGATTAAAATCATGAAACACTTTATCGCTGTAGCCGCGTTTTCCACTGTTCTGGTGAGCCATGCCTTTGCGGAAGAGATCATCACCGCCCCATTTGACGGCAGTTTTGATGATGCAACCTTCGCCGTCGAGTCCGCGATTGTCGGACAGGGACTGGTCATCGACCATGTAAGCCACGTAGGCGACATGTTGAATCGCACGGGCGCTGATGTCGGCAGTGACAAGCAGATATTTGCGGCCGCAGACATCTTCATTTTCTGCTCGGCAAAAATTTCGCGCGAGGTGATGGAAGCCGACCCTATGAATATCGGCTTCTGCCCCTACGGGATTTTTGTAGCCGAGGACGACAGTGGCGTGATGGTGGGATATCGAGGCTACCCTGACGGGCCAATGCAAAAGGTTCAGACCCTGTTATCCGAGATCGTCGAAGAGGCCGTAGGGAATTGAAATGAACTATCAGCAGTTTTTTCGTGATCAACTGGACCAGCTTCAAGAGGAAGGGAACTATAGGGTCTTTGCGGATCTCGGAAGGCAGTGCGGTGCATTCCCGACCGCGCGCAATTACGCAGAAGACGGTCCCGAAAAAGTCACTGTCTGGTGCTCAAATGATTATCTTGGCATGGGTCAACACCCCTGCATTCTTGCAGCAATGCACCATGCGATTGATGAGTGTGGTGCCGGGGCGGGTGGTACGCGGAATATCTCTGGAACCACTCACGAGCACGTTTTGCTGGAACAGGAACTTGCCGACTTGCACTGCAAAGAGGCGGCATTGCTATTTACGTCCGGCTACGTCTCAAACTGGGCGGCTTTGGGAACTTTGGCCTCCCGCATTCCTGGTATCACCGTACTGTCAGACGAGTTGAACCATGCCTCGATGATTGAGGGAATTCGCCACAGCCGTTGTCAAAAGCGGATCTGGAAGCACAATGACATTGCAGACCTTGAAAGGCAGCTTGCTGACATACCAGCCAACGCACCAAAGCTCATTGCGTTCGAAAGCGTCTATTCCATGGATGGTGATATAGCGCCAGTTGCCGAGATCTGTGATCTGGCGGATCGCTATGGCGCGATGACCTATTTGGATGAGGTTCACGCCGTAGGGCTTTATGGACCGCGCGGCGGTGGCATCGCCGAACGTGAAGGCCTGATGGATCGCCTAACCGTTATCGAGGGGACATTAGGCAAAGCCTTCGGTGTCGTCGGTGGATACATCGCGGCGTCGAAAGAGCTTGTGGACTTCGTCCGGTCCTTTGCCAGCGGGTTTATCTTTACCACTGCATTGCCTCCGGCCGTAGCTGCAGGTGCGGCAGCCTCGGTTCGGCACCTGAAGCAAAGCAATGCGGAACGATATCTGCACCAGCAGCGAGTGCGCGAAGTTCGAGGCAGGCTGGACGAACTGAGTATTCCCCATACTCCGAACCCAAGTCACATCATTCCGGTCATGGTCGGCGATCCGGTTAAGTGTCGCTTCATCTCTGATGTACTGATGCGTGACTATGGAATTTACATCCAGCCGATCAACTATCCAACCGTTCCCAAGGGAACGGAGCGTCTACGGATTACACCGTCGCCGGTGCATTCTACTGAAGACGTGGATCGACTGGTATCTGCATTGGGTGAGTTGTGGACGCAATGCCAGTTGGCGCGCAGGCCAATGGTCGCGCAATGACAACTTGACCGAAGACAAGGATGCACACGTTACGAAGTGAGAGTTTCTGTTGATGGAGAGACTCATCGATCTGTTGGGAGACTCTGGTGCCTTGGCATCTGCCGGAGTGCTCGTCGGTATCTTGTTCGGCGTGACGGCTCAGAAGTCTCACTTTTGTTTAAGAGCGTCGGCAGTCGAAGTCGCCGAAGGCGAGCTAGGTCCCCGCTTGGCGGTTTGGCTGATCGCCTTCACCACTGCGCTCGCCTTGGTACAGGCGCTTATCGCGTTTGAGTGGCTAGACCTGTCCGAGACACGTGCAATCGCGTCGACAGGTAGCCTGAGCGGCGCGGTAATCGGTGGAGCGATGTTCGGCGCAGGCATGGTTCTGGCGCGTGGATGTGCATCTCGCCTTTTGGTATTAGCCTCCTGCGGTAATTTGCGCGCCCTGGTTACGGGATTGGTTTTGACCTTAGTGGCTCAAGCCGCCTACACAGGTGTTCTTAGTCCCGCCCGCGAGTTGCTGTCTGGTATCTGGGCTGTCCCAGGAGGCGCGCCGCGTGATCTTTCAGAAATACTTGGGCTCTCGCCAACGGTTTATACAGCCGTTGCAGCGTTGGGATTGGTGTCGGCCATTGTCTTTGCGTCCCACCGGAAAGTCGCGCCTATAAGGATCATAGCGGCCGCAGGAGTTGGCCTGGCTGTGGCGCTCGGCTGGTTGATAACATTTGCCATCGCGCAAGCATCTTTTGAAGTCGTGCCTGTGTCTTCTGTCACCTTTACCGGACCGGCCACGGACACACTAATGGCGTTGGTTGCGAGTCGAAACGTTGTGTTGTCCTTCGGTATCGGCCTTGTCCCAGGCGTAGTAATTGGCGCGGCAGGCTCAGCCTTGACTGCAGGGGAGTGGAGGATCGAACGATTTGGCTCGGATACTCCGATGGAACGCTACCTCGTAGGGGCTGTTCTCATGGGGTTTGGGGCCATGCTGGCGGGAGGTTGCGCGGTGGGTGCCGGGCTTTCAGGAGGGTCCGCCCTGTCATTGACCGCATGGGTTGCCGTATTTTTCATGTGGGTCGGGGCGATCAGCACGCATAGACTATTGATGCTAATCCCTGTTCCGCGACATTCCTGAGCTACTCGAATTCCATCTGTTCGAAAACGCGCCCCGCATTTTTCGTGGCCAGTTCTTCAAACGTGTCCAGGTTGGCATAAGGTGACTGATCGACGTAGTAAGCCTCAGCCAGATCACCTCCTGCATCCATATGCTCTTGAATCTTGCCGCGCAGATATATCAGGTAGTCGCGTGTATAGCGGCGCACCTGATCCATGTTCGTAGGATGGCCGTGTCCCGGTATCACATAAGTGGCATCTAAAGCCTCGAATTCGGTGTCCCAAGTTACAAGCCAATCCGCTGTATAGGTGTCTTGAAAGATTGGCAGCATGCGTTCGTGAAACGCCATGTCGCCCGCAATGACAAGGCTTTGGTTCGGCAACCAGATCGAGATATCGCCGGGACTATGGGCAGGGCCGAGGTACTTTGCCTCAATCCGGAATTCACCCATCTCAACCACGTACTCATCATCGAATGTCTCGGTTGGGCCAGCCAGGAATGTTCCGTCTGCCTTGTCCTGATTGTATCGCTGCATTCCCTGCAGAATTTGCGGGCCATATTCCTCGAATTCAGCCGCTGCTTCTGAATGTGCGATGATCGGAATGCCGAGTTCTGACCAGTAAGCGTTGCCGAGCATCGCGTGCCCCTGGCCATTCTCGTTGAAGACAAGTCTGACCGGCTGATCCGTGATGGCCTGAATTTCCTTGTGAAGCGCTTCGGCAAGGACATAGGCTGCACCGCCGTTTATGACGACCACACCTTCACCGGTTACAATGAAACTGAGATTGTTGTTGTGACCAGAGTTTTCGTAGGTTGGTGGTGCGGTTGCGCCAATGGCGGAATAGACGCCAGGGATATACTCGACCGGTTTGGAATACAGCACGCTTTGCGGATATTGGTCTGCAATTTCCTCGCTTGCCCAAGCTGGTGCGGCCAAGGCCAAGGCAATCGCAAGCGTTCGTATCATGTTGGTTCTCCAATGAACTTATACGCAGAGCCAGTTTTTTCGACCCGGCCGATTCCACCATTCGGCAGGTGGAAGCCAATTATCTTCATTTGCTCGCGAGAAATCTGATCTAGCAGCAAACTACGAGTTGCTGCAGCTGCCTGTGGATCCTGATCCGTGCCACTGTGCCAATCAGGCCGTTCAAAAGCCACGTGTGGATTTCCCAACGCGTCGCCGACAATCATCACGGATTCACTGCCGCTGCGGATTTCAAACGCCATGTGGCCGGGTGTGTGCCCAAAGCTTGCACGGGCGGCAATGCCTGGAAGGATCTCTTGTCCGTCGTCAAAGAACGCCACCTGATCCTCAATTTCTGCCATCCGGCGCTTCGCGCCTACAGCGAACGCAGCGCGATCTTCTCCTATTGAATCTACCGTTGAAGGGTTCCACCAATAATCCCACTCTTTACGGCCAAAGTGATGCGTCGCGTTGGGGAAAAGCAGGTCGTCGAAGTCATCCAAAATGCCCCAGATGTGATCCGGGTGCGCATGGGTGAAAATCACGTGCGAAACGTCTTCGGGCGACAGGCCGATTGTTTCAATAGTTTCCATAAGTTTGCCAGACGTGGGCATGAAATCCGGCCCAGCTCCGACATCGAATAACACCGTGTTTTTACCATCACGATAGAGCGCCACGTTGCACTCTGGCTCGTACTTGGTTGCGTCCACTCGATTGCGATTCAGAAGCTGCTCGAGTTCTTCTTTCGGCATGGACCCAAAGATCATTTCCGGTGGCAATGACAGGTACCCGTCTGATACGGTTGAAATCCGAGCTGAAGGGCCGAGTTGCAACTCGGCTCTCACGATCCTGGATTGAGTACCAAGCATCCCAAGGCAAGCGGCGCTGTACAAGAAAGTGCGGCGAGAAAATGTATTTCCATCCATACACAATCAATAAAATGAATGTTATTATTTGTAAATGGAGAAAGAAAGGCTGTGTGTGCAAAGCTGCTTTCGTCGTGATCACTAAGAAGTCTACTCAACTTCTTCGGTACCGGCGGGTAAGTTAGCGATTACACCGGTGCCCCTGAGAGCCTGCATCTCAACTCTTGGAGCGAAATGGGACTGGTTTCGGCGTGTGGCTGCTTCCCGCTTTTTCGTGACGATTCCCAGTTCTTTTTGAACACAAAATTCGTCTGCTGTTACCCAAAATGCCACTCAAACCATGTTTGCGGTTCGAGAGAGCAACGCTGAGTTCACGTTTCTAACTGATATGTTATGGGAATTTGGTAGCGGAGGAGGGACTTGAACCCCCGACACGCGGATTATGATTCCGCTGCTCTAACCAACTGAGCTACTCCGCCATGAGTGAATGGCGATTTAAGGGAGGGGTTGGGGAGGGTCAAGAGGGAAATGGCGCCTTTGTTGGGAATATTTTAGCTGGGACTAATCCGAATTCGGCACAACCGTCGCCCTGGGTTCTGTATTTTGTACCACGCCGCGAATGAAGTTGTTGCAGATGTCCGGGACTGTCAGGGGGATCATATGGCCCAGCCCTTCGATCTGTTCAAAACTCAGACCAAACGCCTGCATTGATTCACCGTGTTGCGTGGCTGACAAGAGCGCATCCTGTGCTCCAAACAATATGGAGCCAGGCACTTTCAGGTCGCCATAACGGGCGACCTGCGCCGGCATGCTCTGTTCAATCCCGATCACATCCTGTGAGGCGCTGATAAACGCGGATGGACGCATCCCCAAAGCGCCGCCGGCGCGGTCCAGAAAGTCTTGGGGCGCGGGTTCTGGCGCAAAAGCCGCGCTAAGGGTGTGCGGTGCGGTTTTTGCGGCCAGCGGGACGGCAATCGTGTTGCCGATCAGACTGCGCAGCCATGCTGTCCGGATTTCAAGCGGTTTGAACACGGCGGGCGGCCCGGGCATCGCCTGAGTAAGCGGAGCTAGCAGGGCCAGCGCTTTGATCT
This sequence comes from Ruegeria sp. CDSA193, assembly GCF_059611885.1. NCBI lineage: Bacteria > Pseudomonadati > Pseudomonadota > Alphaproteobacteria > Rhodobacterales > Roseobacteraceae > Ruegeria > Ruegeria sp. CDSA193. Next base: position 370,131 of record NZ_JBXWPN010000005.1, read on the forward strand.
TGTCCGGGTAATCCAGCGCCATCGTCAGAGAAACCGCGCCACCCAGCGAATGGCCGACCAGAATTGGGTTGCTGACCCCCTTTGCCTCTAGAAATTCATGTATCATGCGGCCCTGTTCGGGCAACCGCCCAAGCTCTGCCGACTCACGAGTTGAGTATCCGCAACCGGGGCGATCCACGGCAATGACGTGAAAATCCTCGGCCAGTTTATCCATCAAGGCGTAGGTGAAATGTTGCAACTGCCCGGCCAGCCCATGAATAAGCACAACCGTCTGATTGGAAGGGTCGCCCTTTTCCACATAGTGGATATCGCCGCCGCGCACGGGAATGATCTCCCCCGGTTGCGGAACACGCATCTGGCCGTCACGGGTCAGCTTGCGTGTCCAAAGGTTCATCGCAACAAGAAACAGTGCAATGAACAGCGCAATAGTCAGGAAGATTGTCATCAGCCTATCCTCTGGATGGAGCAGATCAGATTACTGGCCGGATAGCGCCACAACCCGAAGCCAATGTCCACAGCTCGCTTGAAGGATCTAATGCGGACTGGGTTAGCCGCGCAAGATCGTCCCAGTTGGATCAAAGGGCGGTTCTTTCAGGATCGTTGCCCTATGCGGGCGCCCTAATACCATGACCTCGACCCTATCGCCTGCCTCGGCACCCGAAACATAGCCCAAGGCCAGCGACATACACACGGAATAGCCATAAGCACCCGATGTCACCCGACCAATTCCGCGCCCGTCCATGAAAATGGGTTCGCCTCCGGTCGCGTCAGCGTTCGAAGCTGCGGTGTCGGCTTCGTCCAGATGCAGCAGGACAAGCTGCTCTCTGGCTGGAGAGGTCATGGCAGTTTTGGCGGCATCTTTGTTCAAGAACAATTTGTCGAATTTGCACAACCGGTCCAACCCGACCTCGTGTGGCCAGTATTCGGGGCTGTATTCGCGCCCCCAAGACCCATAGCCCTTTTCGATCCTCAGCGACATCAGTGCGCGGCTGCCAACTGGGCCTGCGCCGAACTCTTTTCCGGTCTCGATCAGCGCCTCATACAGGCGGAGCTGATCTTTCGCGGCGCAATGCACCTCCCAGCCCAGATCGCCGGTGAAGGAGACACGCAGCGCCAGGACCGCAATTCCGGCGATTTCGATCTGTTGCGAGCGCATGAAGGGGAAATCCTCGGAGCTGAGCGAGGTATTCGTAAGCCGTTGCAGGATTTCGCGCGATTTCGGGCCAGCCACGTTAAAGCCGCAATTCTCTTCGGTGCGGCTTTCGAAACGGGTGCCATCGGGCAGAGGAACCTGTTTGAAGAACCGTTTGTGATAGCGCTCGGCCATGCCCGAGCCGATGATCCAGAATTCGTCGTCGGCCACGCGGGTCACGGTGAAATCGCCGGCAATACCTCCCCGTTTTGAGATCAGTGGCGTGAGGCAGGACCGCCCCACCGATTTCGGCATGGAATTTGCGAATACGGCATTGAGCCAATCCTCGGCCCCGGGACCTGAGCAGACATATTTGGCGAAGTTTGAGATGTCGATGATCCCCGCCCGATCGCGCAGCATCCGGCATTCTGCGCCCACCGGCCCCCACCAGTTCTGGCGGGTAAACCCGTTGGTGTCTTTGGCGCCCGGCGCATCGGCGAACCAAACGGGGTGCTCCCATCCGGCATTCAGACCAAAGACCGCGCCCATGTCCTTTTGCCTGTCATAGATCGGACGGGTGCGGGCAGGGCGCCCGGCGCTGCGTTCTTCATTGGGAAAGTGGATAGCAAAGCGGTGGGCATATTGGTCTTGTACGCGGGCCTTGGTGAAGTCTTTGGTGGCCCATGTGTCGAACCGCGCCATGTCCCAGGCGAACATGTCGTATTGGGTTTCGCCCTCGATGATCCACTGCGCCGCCATCAGGCCCATGCCGCCCGATTGCGAAAATCCGGGGATGATACCATTGCAGCAGAAATAGCCGTCGACCTCGGGCACAGGCCCTATCAGAACATTGGCATCCGGAGACCAGATCATCGGCCCGTTGATGACCCGTTTGATCCCGGCCTCGCCCACGGCAGGCACGCGTTCGATAGCGTTCATCATATTCTCTTCGATCCGCTCCAGATCGTCGGGGAACAGATCATGGGCAAAGTCCAGAGGGGTGCCGTCCTCGGCCCAGAATTTCATATCTTTCTCATAGGCTCCGACCAGAAGGCCTTGGCCTTCCTGCCGCAGGTAATACTCGCCATCGCGGTCACTGACCGAGGGAAGGCGGGTAGCCTGCGCCGCGACATCCGCCATGGTTTCAGTGACGAAATACTGATGCTCGGTCGGTTGCAAGGGCAGGTCTATCCCGGCCAGCTTTGCCACTTCGCGGCCCCACAGACCGGCCGCATTCACAACCCACGGCGTGTGAATGTCGCCCTTAGGGGTACGCACGATCCAGGTGCCGTCTTCTTGCTGATCTGTCGCTGTGACCGGGGTAAAGCGGTGGATTTCGGCCCCGCGCTGGCGCGCGCCAACCGCATAGGCGTTGGTAACCCCCGAGGGGTCCACATTGCCGCCATCGGGTTCATACATGACACAGCGGATGCCATCATAGTTGACCAGCGGATTCAGACTCTGCGCCTCTTCGATGCTGACCTCATAGAAATTCATACCGTAGAGCTTGGCCTTGGCGGCCTGCAGCCTCAGCTGGTGCTCGCGCTCTTCGGTCTGGGCCAGATAGAGAGATCCGGGCTGGAACACACCGCAGCTTTGGCCGGTTTCAGCCTCAAGCTCTTTGTACAGCGTCATCGTATAGTGTTGGATGCGGCTGATATTGGTGCTGTCATGCAGTCCGTGGATGTTCGCCGCCGCGTGCCAGGTCGAGCCGGATGTCAGTTCATCCCGTTCCAACAGCACCACGTCTGACCACCCCGATTTGGTCAGGTGATACAGGATCGAGCACCCAATCACACCACCGCCGATTACCACTGCCTGTGCATTTGTCTTCATGAGTCTGTCATCCAAAATTTTGGTCTTGTCGTCATGTGTTACCAGTACTGAACCCAAGACAACGGGTTTAAATTTCACGTGGGATTGAACAGATATAAACCAAGCTTAGTCTCCGATGCCCACCACTATGCACGTCCATACTCGACCAGTCTGTGGTTCAATTCATCTGTTTCAGAGGCCCCGGCTTCCAGGGCGAATATAAAGGCGTGGGTCAGGTAAAAACAGGCCGCGTCGATATCTTGCACCGCTTCGCATTCATCTGCTGCAATAGTGTAATAGCGGACCAACGCGGCGGGATCATCATGATCATGCGCCTCAAGTAGCAAGCGATCCAGTTCTGTTCTCTCCATCGGGTCTCCGTCGCGTCTGGCCAGTCGTGCGTGGCCAGACAGCTGGTTCAGTCGGCGCGACCGCTTTCAATCTGCGTCGCAACCCAGTGATGGAAATTATGGGTCGGACCATCCATCACCGGAGAGAACCGACCGCCGTCGAACAACATTCCGTGCCGACCCTTTTGCATCCCTTCAACAACGAACACATCCTCTTCAAACACAGTTTTCCATTGCTGGGCGTTTGCCGCCCTCAGGCCATCATGTTCAGGTGTGTCTTCGATGCTTTTGGCATAATAAAGCTCGATATGCTCAACGGTATTTTCGTGATCAACCGGTTCCAGGACAATGGCAAAGGCATGGTCACGCTGCACACCCAAAAGAACATTTGGATACACGGCCACATACTCTGCGCCCTCATTCCATTGATCGCTTAGCCCGTCGAAATCGGCGAATGTGGTGCCGTCATGGTCAGTGAGTTGTCGATAGACCAGCGTGCCTTGACCGGAATAATGCCCGCGCATTTCGATGTTATAGTGATCTTCAAGTCGCGAATAACTGTTCAGGCCGGGATGCACCCAGGGCAGGTGATAGCTTTCGCAATAGTTCTCAACCGCCAGCTTCCAGTTGGTCTTGACCTCCAACTTGAACGAAGAGGCCTCACCGCCGTGATGTACTGGTTGATCAAACTCTTTCCAGCGTTCCAATAAGGTGGCGTGCGCCTCTTCGAATTCGGGTGCATTGCCGTCCACATTAACAAAGACCACGTCCCGCCAGACATAAGAGCGAATACGGATAAGGCCCAGAGATTTGCGATCCACGTCCTCATGGGTGTTGTGACCGGCGCCGCCAACATGTGGCGTCGCACGCAGCTCTCCCTTCAGGCTGTAGCACCAGCTGTGATAGGGGCAACGGATCGCGCCACTTATCTTGCGAGGGGTATCGACAAGGATCATCCCGCGGTGACGGCAGGTATTTTGAAATACGCCAACCTCACCATCCCGATCCCGCACGATTAGTAAAGGCATGCCTAGGAAATCGACCGGCATGGCATCGCCTTCCTCGGGCACGTCTTTGCCAAAGCCGATCCCGGACCAGTTGGCGTACAAAACCGATCTACGCTCTTCGGCGAAAAGTGCCGGGTCGATATAGTGTTCGTTTGGCAGGCCGTTTGCGACATTCACATCGACCAGAACGGAAGACAGCGCAGTATGCTTGTTCATCGGGCTCTCCTGCAGGTGTTGCTTGGTCTCTATTGGCGGATACGCTGGCATCCACTCAATATCAGAAAACCTCATCACTGGGTGATTTCACCTAAACCGAACCGTCCTGAACCTCTTGAATGATCCAATCTTTCAGCGCCCGGGCACTTTCGGACAAGTCTTCATCCGAGCGGCCAACCAGATAAAACTGGTTTGGAGCGATCTGGAGATGGGGCCCGATTGCCACCAGCTTTCCCGATTGCAGCATGGGTTGGATCAAGCGTTGCCATCCAAGAACCAGCCCGGCCCCCTTACGCGCCCGCTGGAGGGCTACTGAATAGCTGTTCACACGAGAATCGATCGGAATGGTTCCCGTGTACCCGAGTTGTTGAAACCATTCGGGCCAAGTGGTCCAGCTGCGGTCTTCAGAGTCCAGATGTATCAGTCGTTCAGCGGCGAGATCTTCGAGGCTTGCACCGGCCAACCGATCCGCCACCTCTGGGCAGGCGACGGGGACCAGGCAATCCCGAAACAGAGGGGTGTGCGACAGGTCACCGTTGCCGTCCCGGCCGTAGCGAATAAAGAAATCGATATCCGGTCGATCCCGAAATGGTCGATCCTGTGAAAGCTGGTCAACATTTACTTCAGGCATTTCGCGCCAGAACCGGATTACCGATGGCGACAACCAAAGAGCAGCCACTGCAGTGGTTGATCCTACGGTTACCTTTTCGACGGTGGCACGGTCGCGGATTGTTGCCAGTGTTTTTGAGATGCGGGTAAACGAAGAAGCCAGCGCGTCATACAGCGCTTTGCCGTCTTCCGTCAGTTCGACCCCCCGGTGTTTGCGCTGGAACAAGGCGGTGCCAAGATCACCTTCCAACGCTTTGATCTGATGACTGACCGCGCCCGGCGTCACTGACAGTTCTTCAGCCGCATTCTTGAAGCTTAGATGGCGCGCAGCGGCTTCGAAGGCCGACAGCGTGGTGAGTGGCGGCAGATTATAGTGACGTCTGGACATGACAGGTGTAGCCGTTGGCGGTCTTCAGGTTAATTATTCTCACTCAAATATTGGACTTTTTAAGATTGTGCGCCAGAAGAAATTTTCAAAAACGATGATGTCGAGTGCCGTGTTTCCGATGCGTGCCGTCAAAATCAGGTAATGTTTCTGTGACGACCGGGTTTGGTGTCAGCCAGTTCATTGACGGTTCTTATGCAATCACCGGCATGGAGTGGATCATAGATATGGGCGGAGATGATCCCGAGCCAAGCAAGGTTGAACTGATAGCAGGTCTAGTCGTCATCATGGGTCTGTAGATCATTTCGGCGGTTTCGGGTGTGGGTCGCTTCCTGCAAACATGTATCGCAATTAGTGAGGCTTGCTTTGACCAAATACCGCAATCTTTTGGGGAGGATTGGAGGATCGCCCTGTGAATATTCGTACCATGACCCGAACCGGTGGCCGCGCGGCCCGGCGCGCGCTGCGCTCTGCTCCGAATTTCGAGATGTTGCCCGGCCTGACCCGAGGCATCCCCCTATGCGAGGTGATGGATGGCAGCCAGATCGACCGGATTGACAGCGCCTCAATGGATATTCTTGAGAATGTCGGTGTTCAGTTTCGCGATGCAATCGCACTGGAGGATTGGAAAAAAGCTGGCGCAAAGGTCGAGGGCGAACTGGTCTATCTGGACCGGGGCCTGGTCCGAGAGCTGATCGCCACCATTCCCAGCACCTTCACTTATCATGCACGCGATCCGAACAAGAACGTGCGACTGGGTGGACGGCACTCGATCTTTGTGCCGATGACCGGCGCGCCCTTTCTGCGCGATCTCGATGACGTGAGGCGCAATCCGACGCTCGATGATCTGGCAATGTTCCACAAACTAAGCCACATGCTGCCGGCGATGCATTCCTCGGCGCATCACATTGTCGAACCTTACGACCACCCGATCAGTCAGCGACATCTGCGGATTACCTATTCGTCGATGAAACATTCGGACAAGACGTTCATGGGTATGACCACCTCGCCCAGAAACGCCGAAGACGTCATTGAGATGTGTGCGATCCTGTTCGGGGAAGATTTCATTGAAGATCATCCGGTCACCACGGGCAACTGCAACGGAAACTCTCCGCTGGTCTGGGACGAAACGATGCTGGGCGCGATGCGGGCCTTTTCTCGCCGCAATCAGCCTGTCTTGTGCTCGCCCTTTGTGCTGGGCGGGGCCAATACGCCCGCATCGGTTCCCGCCACAGTGGCGCAGTTGAACGCCGAAGCACTGAGCGCGCTGGCCTATACCCAAGTCATTCGCAAAGGTGCTCCGGCGATTTACGGGCACTACCTGTCGACGGTGTCGATGAAATCAGGTGCCCCGATGGCCGGCACGCCCGAGATCAGCCTGATGAACTTTATGATCGGGCAGATGGCCCGGTTCTACGACGTTCCATGGCGCACCTCGAATACGCTGGGTGGGGCCAAGACATTTGATGCGCAGGCCGGGTACGAATCCGCCACGACGCTACAGGCCGTTCTTCATTCCGGTGCGAACTATATTTGGCATTCGGCCGGCTGGAATGAGGCCGGGATGCATTGTTCCACCGCCAAGTTCATTGTCGATGCTGAACAATGTGCGATGGCTTATCGCATGGCAGAAGGCCCGCAATGGGATGATTTTGACCAAGCTCTTGCCGCCATTCCAGAGGTCGGTCCAGGCGGGCACTATCTGGGTCATCCGCACACGCAGGACAATTTTCAAACGGCGTTTTTCATGCCCGAGATGTTCGACAATAACTCGATTGAGCAATGGGTGGCAGAAGGCGGGGTTGAGATCACTGAGCGCGCGTTGAAGCACGCGCGCAAGCTGCTGGCCGAATACCAGGAACCGACACTGGACGTGGCCAAAAACGAGGCCCTGCTGGACTATATTGCCCGGCGAGAACGGGAAATTCCCGCCGCTGACGAGCTGAACCAAACCTATTAAAGATTTCGCCTTGGACCTATCCCGACTGCATTGTCGGGTGGGTTTCCATTTAGCACTCGGAGGGAAAATGGAGCTGACGGGCAAAACAGCGCTCATCACAGGGGCTGCGGGCGGCATCGGATCTGCTATTGCACAGCGGATGCGGCAGGCAGGAGCACGAGTTGCGGTTGCGGACGTTTCGGTTGAGGGTATCGAGGCCGACGCCCATTTGCCCGGCGATTTGCGCGAGAGCGCTTATGCAGATGCATTGCCGCAACATGCTGCGGATGCGCTGGGCGGGCTGGATATCGTCGTCAACAATGCGGGGGTCATCACCCGCGGAGCGGTGACCGAGACTTCGGATACCGACTGGGCATTGTCGCTGGGCGTAAATGTCGAGGCGCCCTTTCGCATCTGTCGCGCCGCAATCCCGATCATGGTGGCGCGTGGTGGTGGCGCGATCGTGAACACCGCGTCATGCTGGGGGCTGCGCCCTGGGCCGAACCACGCGGTCTATTGCATGACCAAGGCAGCTATTGCGTCGTTGACACAATGCATGGGTATGGACCACGCGCATCAGGGCATCCGCATTAACGCCGTCTGCCCGAATGAAGTAAACACGCCGATGCTGCGGTCGGGGTTTGAAAAACGCGGCTTCGATCCGGATACTGCCGTGGCCGAGCTGGGCCGGACAGTGCCCTTGGGGCGTATCGCCGAGCCCGAGGATATTGCTGATGTGGTGATGTTTCTTGCCTCGGACGCCGCGCGCTATGTGTGCGGGGCATTGCTGGAAGTGAACGGAGGAAAACCGGTTTCATGACGCGATTTACCGGCAAAACCGCACTGGTTACGGGCGGGCGCAGCGGTATCGGATGCGCCATCGCGGAACGTTTGCAACACGAAGGTGCACGGGTCTTTACCGTGCAACGTGGGAGCGATCCGGAATTCGAAGGGTTCGAGGCCGATTTCAGAGATCCCCACAGCCCGCAAACGGTGGTCAATCAGGTCGTTGATCTGTCCGGGCGATTGGACATTCTGGTCAATAATGCAGGCATGATGCAGGAAGCCGGCGTCGAGCAGATGAGCCTTGCAGACTGGCAGCGCACGCTGACAGTCAACCTCACGGCCCCGTTCCTGTTGATCAAGGCGGCGCTGCCCCATCTACGGCGGGCGGGCGGGGCGATTGTCAATATCGGCTCGATTGAGGGGCTGGGCAGCAATCCCGGCCATGCTGCCTATTGCGCATCCAAAGCCGGGTTGCATGGCCTGACACGAGCGGTGGCCGTGGATCATGGGGCAGAGGGCATTCGTTGCAACGCCGTGGCCCCTGGCTGGATCGACACCGAGTTGAACGTGGATTTCATCGCCTCAATGCCGGACCCGGAGACATTTCACGAGGATATCAAGCGCATACACCCCGTTGCCCGAACCGGAAGCCCGCAAGAGGTTGCGGCGCTGGTCGCCTTCCTGGCGTCGGATGATGCCAGCTTTATCACCGGGCAGGTCTACACAGTCGACGGAGGCCGCATGGCCAAGCTGAGCCTGCCCTGATCACTCGTCCCGCGCGCGCCATTCTTTCCAGCGCAGCACTGCATTGGCACCGATCTCTCGGAATGGTTTTGGGGGCAGGCGTTTGGGTTGATCCTGGGCGTCGAAATACCGGGTGATATTCGAGCTGTGGCCGCAGGTGCGTTCTGCTGCCGCGATACCGGTCAGGGTGCCGCGCGCCGTGCCTAGCCCATTCTGGACGCAGCCGGAAATCACGCCCTGTTCGACCTCTCGCGCGACGGAAACGCCGTTCAGGCTGAGGCAGAGATGACCGGCCCAGTGATATTGCATGTCCAGCCCCGCCAACTGCGGAAATCGCTGGTCGAATTTGCGCTGCATCACCCGCGAGGCGCGCGCCAGATCACCAGCAGTTGAGGTCATGCCCGGGCGCAGGGCCGCGCAGGTACGGGTTATGATCCGATTGCCGCCCTGCGCCGTATCAATGCGCCGCATCGTTGTACCCAACGGATCAGATGGTGTGACACTCCAGCGGGGTTGCCCCCCAAGCCGCGATAGCACTTCGGCGTCCAGCTCAGGGGTCATTGCCGCAAAAAGGAACAGTTGCATCAGTCGGTCGCGCTCGATCCCAAAGCTTTCCAGATGCCCGTTAACCGTTAGGATGACTGTACCAGTGCTGACGGTACCGCGCGCGGTTTTTACCAGCCACGCACCGCCTTGCTTCTCAAACCCGGTCACGCCAGAGCTCTCGTACAATGCAATGCCATCCTTGATCAGTCCCGCAGCCAGACCGCGAATATAGCCTGCTGGTTGCAACATAACCGTGCCGGGTGTGTATAGCCCCGACCGATAGTGGCGCGACCCTGTCAGGGCGTGCATCTGCTGTTGGTCGAGCATTTCACTGGTCTCACCCAAAGTGCTGAGATGATGCGCATAGCTGATATTATGTGCATGTCCCGCCGCGCTCACCGCTCCGTTAACCTTGCCAGCCGGATCAAAGAAATTCGGGTCGATCTGATATTGCTCGACCGCCGATCGGGCAAAATCAATTGCAAGTCGGTTTAATGTGATCATGGTGCGATCATCCCCCGGCCCGGAATAATTGTCCGAGGCCAGGTCATGTGGCAGATCGATCATAAAACCCGTATTGCGCCCCGCAGCCCCTTCGGCCACGCGGCCAGCCTCAAGCACGATGATCTTTGCGTCGCTTTGCAGCTGCCTCAAACGCTGTGCCGCTGACAGGCCTGCGAAACCGGCACCAACAATCACGACATCCGCCGTCAGATCACCATCCAGTTCTTGGGCTGGGGGTGGATCGCCTAATATGACGCTCCAGGCCGCAGGTCCGCGATGGACAGGCAGGGTTCGGGCGGCATAGCTGCTCAATCCACGGCCTCATCCGCATCGTCGGACAGGTCGACCCAGATGGTTTTTAGCTGGGTATACTGGTCATGCGCATGGATCGAGTTGTCGCGCCCACCAAAGCCAGACTGTTTATAACCGCCAAAGGGCGTGGTGATATCGCCCTCTCCAAAACTGTTTACAGTCACCGTTCCCGCCCGGATCATCCGCGCCCCGCGGATGGCGCGTTTCGCATTGGCTGTGAAGATCGACGCACACAAACCATACTCGGTATCGTTGGCGATCTTGATGGCCTCATCGAAGCTGGAAACCGTGATCACCGAAAGAATAGGACCAAAGATCTCGTCACGTGCCAGGATGGCGTCATTGCCAGGTAGTTCGACTACGGTGGCCTCGACAAAGCCATTGTCCGCTTTGCCTCCGATCACTACGTTTTCGGCCTGATCCAGATATCCGCAGATCTTATCGAAATGAGCTTCGCTGACCATTGCGCCCAATCGTGTTTCCGGGTTCAGAGGCTCGCCGACATTCCATTGCTTTACATGATGGGCGATGCGGTCGAGCAACTCGGCCTTTACGGCCTTGTGGACAATCAGGCGGGAGGTGGCCGAGCAGTTCTCACCCATGTTCCAGAACGCACCATTGACGATATGTGCCGCCACGCGGTCCAGATTTTCTGCATCTTCCATCACAATGGCCGGATTCTTGCCGCCCATTTCAAGCACCACCTCTTTGGCGTTGCTTTCCGCCGAATAGCTCAGAAACCGTTTGCCAGTCACGGTTGAACCGGTGAAGGACACCATATCGATATCCATGTGCCGTCCGATAGGTTCGCCCACCTCGGCACCTGCGCCGGGGACGATGTTTAGGACGCCGCGTGGCAGACCGGCCTCCATCGCCAGTTCGGCCAGCCGCAATGCCGTCAGTGAAGTTTCCTCGGCCGGTTTCACAACCACCGAGCAGCCCGCAGCCAGAGCGGGCCCGATTTTCCATGCCAGCATCAGCAATGGGAAATTCCAGGGCAGGACTAGCCCGACAACGCCAATCGGCTCGCGCACGACCAAAGCGATGTGGTCGTCACTGGCGGGCGAGACCTGATCATAGATCTTGTCGATCGCCTCAGCATGCCATTTCAGGCAATGAATGGTCTCGGGCAGGTCGACGGTCTCGCAGTCAAAGATGGTCTTGCCACTGTCGATACTTTCCATCACCGCCAGTTCACGTGCATTGCGTGTGATCAGTTTGGTCAACCGGATCAGCACATTTTTGCGCTTGGATGGGTGCAGCCTCGACCAGCGGCCATCTTCGAACGCTTCGCGCGCCTTCTCGACGGCGAAATCCACGTCCGCTACACTGCAGGCGGCAATGTTGGCCAATTTCTTATTGGTCGCCGGGTTAACCGTTGTGAAGGACTGCCCGGAAATCGCCGGGCGATACGCGCCATCAATAAAGGCGCCGGTTGGCAAGGTCAGACCCGCGGCGATGGAGTCGTATTCGTCCTGCGTCAGCAATGTCATACCTTACTCCTCTGCCATGATGTCAGCGATTTTCTGTTTCAGCACGCGCGTCACTTGCTCTAGCGCGCGTTTGTCATCTTTGTTCAAAGATTTCAGCGGCGGCCGAACGATGCCCGCGTCAATCCCATTCATTGTGACACCATGCTTGATGGTCTGGATGAATTTGCCACCCTGTTCTAATACCCGCATCAAGGGCATCAGCGCCGACATGATCCGACGGCCCTTGGCAAAATCGCCCTCGATTACACAGGCCTGGTATAGCGCCACATGCTCGGCAGGCAGAAAGTTCGAGCCGCCACAGACCCAGAAAGGCGCGCCCCAGGCAAAGAATTCCAGCGCCTGATCGTCCATACCGCATCCCAGTTGGATATGCGGATAGTCCCGCGCCAGAAGATGCACCCGGTTGATATCGCCCGAGCTTTCCTTGATGCCGCAGAAATTCCTGCTGCGTCCGACGCGGTCCAGGAATTCCTCGCCCATCATCGTGCCTGTGCGGTGAGGATAATTGTACAGCATTACCGGCAGGTCGGCGGCCTTGTCGATGGCCAGCGCATTCAGCGCATTTTCGCGGTCGGTGGGCACCGAATAGGGCGGGCTGGCCAACAGGATCGCATCTGCCCCGATTTCCTTTGCACCCGACGCCAGCGCAACCGAGTCCGACGTCAACATCGCGCCCGTGCCAACAACCAGAGGCAAACGGCCTTTCAGACGCACATGGGTGAACCGCGCCAATTCGAGCCGTTCCTCCACGGTCTGCGCATAATTCTCACCGGTCGACCCGCCCGAGATCAGACCATGCACGCCATTCTTGATCAGAAGCTCAATCACCTGCGCCAGCGCGTCCCAGTTCACGCTGTCATCGGCCTGATAGGGCGTGACCACCGGGGTATAGACCCCCTCAAATCGGAAAATTGGGTTCATTCCGTCCTCATGCAGGTTTCGAAAGCGGTGGGAGGCCCATTGGGACATCCAGCGCATCGGGCATCACGAACAGTTCGATCTGATCGCGTGACAGGTTCCAGTGATCTTCGGCCAGCTGCGCAGCAGCCGTTTCATCGCGTGCTTCGATGGCGTCGATGATGGCGTCGTGTTGCTGGCTTGCCTCGGACAGGTTTTCGACCATCCTGCCCGACTGCGGCCGGTAGAAGGTCATGCCGATACGGGCATGGTCAATCAGCAAACGGTTGAAAGAGGGCAATAGATAGACATTGCCCGACATTTCGCCGGTCACTTCGTGAAAGCGGTTATTGGCCAGGGCGCGCTCTTCGGCTGCCCCATCCCGCAGCGCGGCCTTGAATGCCTGCTGTGCGGTTTTCAGGGCTTCAATCTGCACAGGCTTTGCATTCGCCGCTGCCAGTCGCAGGATTGCACCATAGATCATCGGCGCGGCCAGAAAGAAATCGCGCAAGGTGGTATACGACATTTCGGACACGCGCGCGCTGCGGTTTGTTCGCAGGTCCAGATACCCTTCTCCGGCGAGTTGTCGGAACACTTCGCGTAAAGGCGTTCTCGACAGGCCAAACGCATCGGACAGATGCACCTCGTCCAGATCGGTGCCAGGTTGCAGGCGCAAAGTCAGGATCGAGACCTTCAAGTGCTCGGCCAGCTGCGTTTTGCGGGTTTTTGCGACGTCCTTCATCCGGATCCTCCAGCCCAGCCAGCAAGAATCGATTGGGTTCGATTGCCTCCTTTTTGTATCCGAATAAAATACATATTGTATACATAGAAGTTTCGTGCAGCATAATGCAACTACAAAGACTCAGCCAATCCGGCCGAACAAAGTGGAAAACCCTATGCCTCAGATGCGGCACATCACCATTGTTCTGATCGAGGAGTTCTCGCATCTCGCCTTTTCATGTGCCGTCGAACCACTGCGGATCGCCAATCTGGTCAGTGAGGAAACGCTATATGATTGGACGCTGATATCGGAGGACGCAGAGCGTGCAGTATGTTCCAATAAGGTGGTGACACTTGTGCATGGCGGGTTGGGCGATATTCCAAAGACTGATCAGCTGTTTGTCTTGTCGGGCATCCACATGCGCAACCATGTCTCACGTGACCTTCTGGCGACGTTGCGACGCGAACGTGCGCGGGGCACGCCGATCGGGGCATTGTGTTCTGGTGCTTGGCTTCTAGCAGAGGCCGGATTTCTGGATGGCTCTCAGGCTGCGATCCACTGGGAATATCACGATGCGTTTATGGAAGCGTTCCCAGAGGTGAACCTTGTGCGCAGTGTCTTCGTGGCAGACGCGAAACACATCACGGCATCGGGTGGGACGGCAACTGCCGATCTTATGCTGCATCTGATCGGACGCGACCACGGCGAGGAGCTGGCGATCGCGGTTGCAGACCAGATGGTGTATAATGCTGCCCGCAACGCAACGGCCAAACAAAGGGTATCATTGCAATCGCGCAACGGGATGCGTAACGCACATCTGGCTCGGGCTATCCATACCATGCGCGAATGCCTTGAAGCACCGATTTCTCCGTCAAAGATCGCGGATGATCTTGGCATATCCACGCGCCAGTTAGAGCGGTTATTTGGTAAGTATCTCAACACTTCGCCCAAAAAATACTTTATGGAATTGCGCCTGGAACGCGCGCAAAAGCTTTTGCTTCAGACCGAAGCATCTGTCACCGAGGTCGCGTTGGCTTGTGGCTTTGAAAATCCCGGCCATTTCTCGCGGGTTTATCGATCCAGTTTTGGTGTCACACCGCATTCGCAAAAAAGCAAAATCGATTGACGGAAGGCGGCGGGGGGAGCTGCTCTGCCCTAGGGCGAGCCCGGCCCGGCAGGCGCTCACCCCCTAGTCCCGCTTGTACCCCCTCGTTAAATTCAAACTCGTAAACTGATCAGCAGGATTGACTGTTTGTATTTGGTAAAAAGGGCACAAATTCTGCAAGATCGTGTCAGATGTAAGGGGGTTTAGGGCGATATAAAGGCCCAGATTTCTGCAAAAAATGCGGCTCAAATCCCACACAATTAATAGCTCAAATAGCCAAGTTTGTCCTTGAGTTTGCGTTACATATGAAAAATGGCTTTTAAGTTTAGCCAAAATACCGGGTATACTTACAAACTATGGCAGAGATTCACATCGGGATGCATTTTCGAACCCCCATGTTCCCTTCAGCAACCAAAGCCGGAGGCCATGCATGAATTTCGAAACTTACCAGCCGGTCGTGACACCTGTCCCGCCAGTCATACCCGTAGACGTGCGCGAGGATCAGATTATTCAGGCCTCGCAGGCGGCCAGTTCAGCATTTGAAAAGATATCCGCCACGGCAATATTTGAGGTGGATACAGTCACTGATACTCAGAAGCGCATACTTGCGATCTTTCGCTGGTATTTTCTGGCGGCCTATTGCACGCGGATGTTGTCTGGGGCAACGCATCGGCTGGATCATTTGACGATGCAAGTAGGCATGGATGTATACAGTGCGGTTGGTATGATTTTGTCCCGCGATGAGATCGAGTATTCGAGAAACCTGATTGAAAAAATGCCGGATTCTGCGGCTGATGCACGGATGAAGGCGATCGGTGCGCGGGGGCACAAGGCAGGTTGGATCGCGGCCAATCAATATAAACAGGGCAGAGGCATGCCCTTAGAGATCAAGGTCGCTCTGTCGGGTGCTTTGGCAGCTGTGGATCGTTTGAATTGAACAGCGGTCCCAATTTGACATGAATTTACAAGTGTAGGTGGATTTGCTTCGCAGCAGGCAGGCGCGCGCCTTTCGTTGAAGCTCAGGTCGAAGGGGGGAAATGCTGCCCATTCACAGTAGGGGATTGAAAACCGTACCAAATCACTACATTCACCCCTGATAGATCCAACAGGTTAATGCTACATGCCCCTTTCAAGAAGATTGCTAGCCTATGGCTCGGTTCCCGTGGTTGCGATTGTATGCTTTGCCGTTTGGTATACCAGTATCGGTTCCAAACCAGGTCCTGAGTTTGTCCGGCTGGATGGTGGAGAATTCCTGATGGGTTCGCAAAACTTTCAAGCGGAAGAGACTCCGGTCCATCCAGTGAATGTCAGGTCCTTTGACATTACGCGGACAGAAATTACCAACGACCAATTTGCGAAATTTGTCGAAGAAACCGGGTATCAGACAACGGCAGAGCGTGGCTTGTCGGCGGAGGATTTCCCGGGTCTGCCTGCAGATTTGCTTGAGCCTGGATCGATGGTCTTCGCCCAGCCTAAGGAAGCGGTGTCGCTGAATAATCCCAACGCATGGTGGCGCTATGTCAAAGGTGCAAGCTGGCAACACCCGGCAGGACCGGGCAGTTCGATTGCGGAACTGGGCGACCATCCGGTGGTGCATGTGTCACCCGAGGATGCCGCAGAATTTGCAGAGTGGATCGGAGGTCGTCTGCCGACCGAGGCCGAATGGGAATTTGCAGCTCGCGGCGGGATCGAAGGCGCCGACTACACCTGGGGTGACAGCTATGATCCCAGCAATGGGTGGAAGGCAAACACCTGGCAAGGACAGTTCCCAAGCGAAAACCTGGCTGACGATGGCCATGTCGGAACCGCACCCGTAGCTTCATATGTGGCCAATGGCTACGGCCTGTATGACATGGCGGGCAATGTCTGGGAGCACGTGGCCGACTGGTGGGTGCCGGGGCACATTCCTGGCGACCAAATTGATCCTACCGGCCCGGAAAAGGCCTTTGCCGCCCAGTTCGGTAGCGCATCGATGGGTGCAATGCGGTTGGTCAAAGGGGGCTCATGGCTTTGCGCACCGAATTTCTGTCTGCGTTACCGACCTGCAGCGCGGCAGCCGGTTGAGATGTCGTTGGGCAGCAATCATGTCGGATTTCGCGTTGTCCGCGATGTAGACTAACCGCCGGGCATTCCGGTCATGCGGCGGGCTTATTCCGCCCCGTACTGGTGGCACAATCGATTCCAGAACATATCAAGCGCGGCAAATTTAACGCCCTTGCGACGGGCAGCGCATATGTTCCAGGTCAGAGGTTGCGTGGTTCGTATCTCTTTCAACATCCCCAATTTCAGGTGCTGATCAAAATCTTCCTTCATTCCTCCGGCAATCAGGTCTGCTCTGCAGGCCATATCGGCAACTAAAGAGAAATCGTCACTTTCGATCTGGGGCAATCGGTCAACAATATGCCAGGCTTTCTCGTCATTCCCCAAAGTGGCGGCAATGGCAGAGCGCCAGTGGCGATGCATATGCGCGGTTACAAACGGATGCCGAAACACCTCAGCGATTGAGACCGGAGTAGCCTGATGAATGGGATGGTCGGGGCGAGCGCAGAAGAAAACGGGTTCCTTTCGAACGACCTGAATGTCCAGATCGCTTAGGTTGGGCGTGTGCGTAAGATCGCAAACCGCCACGTCCAGACGCCCTATCCGCAATGCTTCGAGGGGTTCCATGGTGGCCCGCACATCAACGCGGACGCGAAGATCTGGCCAGTTATCAAGCAGCTCTGCCAGAAGCGGCGTGATGATCGTCCGGGTCGTCAGGGGGCCGCAGCCGATATTCAGCACCTCCGGGCCGACCGAACGCAGCCGTTTGACTCCTGCTTCAAACTGGCTGGTCGCATTGTGCAGCGCGTCCAGAAGTTGCAGAAAGCGTTTCCCCGCCGGTCTGATGGTTGCGCCGCGGCCTGTCCGTTCGAATAGCGCCTGACCGGCATAAGTTTCTGCCTGGCCGATATAGCGTGAGAAACTTGCCGGAGAGGTTCCGATTGCATCCGCTGCCACGCGAAAGTTGCCGTGTCTGGCCAATGAGCGCACCGCATCTATGGCTTTGGAATCAATCATTTACACCCTCGTTCCAATATTCAGAACGCTCATACCAAATGATGGAATGGTCGTCTCTTTCTGTAGCCGGAATTGTCGTTTCCTGCGACATTATTGTCGACCGTGGCACGACGCCCCGGACTTCCCACATAACGGAGGATTCAATGGTTCCTTTAAGGAATATATTAGCTGTGCTTGGCGCTTCGGCGTTATCAACGACTTCAGCACTTGCCGATTCTGAGGATACACGCCCAAACGTTCTTATTCTAATCGCAGATGACATGGGGTTTTCCGATGTTGGCGCATTTGGCAGTGAAATCGAAACGCCCTCGATCGACCAACTGGCAGATGACGGTATGCTGTTCACCAATTTCCACGTCGGAGCGTCTTGCTCGCCCACTCGGACTATGCTGATCAGCGGTGTCGACAACCATCTCGCAGGCCTCGGCAATATGTTAGAGATTCAGGCCGATAACCAATTCGGCAAGCCTGGCTATGAAGGTCATTTGAACGACAAAGTTGTTGCGTTGCCGCGTCTGTTGCGCGACGCAGGATACCACACCTATATGACCGGCAAATGGCACCTAGGTCATGAGCCTGGCACGATCGCTTATGACCGCGGATTTGAGAAATCCTTTATGCTGGGCGAAAGCGGTGCGGATAACTGGGTCGAGCAGCCCTATGCCCCATTCTATACGCGGGTGCACTATTACGAGGACGACAAGCTTGTCAGCCTGCCAACGGACGACTACTTCTCGTCCGATTTTTATACCCAAACGATGATCGATTACATCGACAGCAACCTGGATGACGGTAAACCATTTTTGGCCTGGGTCGGGTATCAGGCCGTCCATTATCCTCATCAGGCGCCAAAAGAATTCATCGACAAATATGACGGCGTTTATGACGAAGGGTTCGAGGCCCTGCGGGTTTCGCGTCTGAAAAAGCAGAAGGAACTTGGGCTGATCTCTCCGGATGTGGAATTGGACCCGGAGTTTGCGAAAACCTCTTATGAACCGTGGCAGATGCCGGATTGGGAAAAGCTTAACGACGAAGAAAAAGCATTCAACGCGCGACGGATGCAGACCTATGCCGGAATGCTGGACAATATGGATGTCAATATCGGCAGGATTCTGAGCTATCTGGATGAAAAAGGTATTGCGGACAACACCATCGTCATTTTCCTTGCGGATAACGGCCCGGATCCGAACCAGTTGCCGCTGTCTGAAGCCTATCGTGATTGGTACAAAGCCCATTACGACAAGGTCTATATCGAGGATTTTGACGGCGATTATTCGGATATGGGGCAGCAGGGTGTCTATGCTGATTACGGCCCTGGCTGGGCGGCAGCCGCAGCGGTTCCGGGCAGCTACTTTAAGACATTCTCGACCGAGGGTGGTTTGCGTGTCCCTTTGATCGTGAAATTCCCGGGTGTTGTCGAGCCCGGATCGCAAGTCGATAAATTTGCCTTTGTTCGCGATATCGTTCCAACACTTCTTGACGTTGCCGGCGTAGACGTTCCCGGACCGGTCTATGACGGTCGCGAAATTTATACGCCAGACGGTATCAGTATGATGCCGGTCCTGAAGGGTGAGACGGAAACCGTGCGCGACGATAACAACCCGGTCGGATATGAGCTTGCAGGGTCCTCAGCAGTATTCCAGGGCAAATATAAACTGATGCAGAATCTGGCCCCTAAAGGCACAGGCGAATGGGAACTGTTTGATATCGAAGCTGATCCGTCGGAATTACACAATCTGGCGGACCAGATGCCCGAGCGTGTCGCAGCGATGCAGGCCTATTTTGAGGACTATGCAAAAAGGGTAAATCTTGTGCCTGTTCCAGAAGGCTATAACCCTCTGGAGCAGACGGTCGTCAACGCCAAGCGCAGTGGCGCGCATTAACTGAAATGTCATCGCGCCGTTTCGGGACGGAAACGGCGCGATGCGTATATTTGAAAAAGGCACAGTGCTGGTTGGTCCGCCGATAGATATGTGGCGCTACTGCGGGTGCAGCCACTGTTTGCCGCAAGCACACGCCCAAGGAACAGGCCGGTGCATTGTTAGGAGGAGATGCGGGTTATTGCCCTGTGATTTCCGTGCAAGTTCCTTTGCCCCAACCGGTTCTACTACCAGAGGCAGAGAAATCGAACGTGCCTTTCTGGGGGTGGACGTTATAACTCAGCGTGTGATCCTCGCCGATATACAGGTAGGTCAAGGTATCGAGCCCCGGGAAAACATCGACCTCTTTGTCGATGTCACCGATCTTGATACGACCTTTGTTTTGATCTTCATATTTGATCAGTTTCGCAGCCATTTCGGGATGCTGTTCGTCTGGCGACTGACATTCAAACACCCGCTCTTCTGCAAGCGCCGTGAAGGGCATAAATATAAGAAGAATGGCCAACTTTTTCATTTGATCTCACCTAGAGCAGATTCGTTTCGAACGCCGCAGCTAGGTGTGATTTCTGTCATAAATTTGCTGAAATTCTGGCCAGACTGTGCCTTGGGCACAACCAAAGAAAATATAGGTGTTGGACCGTCTGCAAAATCAAGATTCTAGCGTCTCGGCAAGAAGCCTGTGGCAAAGATCGCATCCCAGAACAGAATGCAGGTCGGCTCCACTGAGCATTGCATTCACTACCAATCAAATCTCTCATAAGTATCTGTTTCAATACAAGTAATATTTGCATCTCCGAGGGTTGAGATCGGCTCGTCCAGAACATCCACCTCTGGGGCATTGTCGGTCGAATGGATAGCATCCCAAGGCAGGGTTCCAGGAGTACTCGAGTACAGCGCTTCGTAAGCCAGTTCTTCGTCCAAAGAATTCCCTGGGCTGACAGGGTCGTCACCGACGGTCAGGGCAAATGGGTTTTCCGAAGTGATGAGAGTGCCGGCGCTGTCTATGTCTGACACAACGATTTGACCATGAATTACGCCCTCGAAACCTACTGGCGGGGAAAGCTCCAGGTGGTTCAGGTTACAACCCGACAAATCCACCGGATCACCATTGGTGATCACCGAATGCTCACCACTGATTATCAGGGTATTTGCCGGTAACCCTTCCAGTGTAACATTCGCCTGATCAGACGCATGCGACACCTGGATGCCAACTTGGATCGCGTCGTCCTTGGGAACCGACAAACCGGGATCGGCCTGCATCACCTCACGGCCATCGGTATCCGGACCGTCCCATTCCAGCTTCAGCCCCGCATGGCCGTGGTTCTCGACATATCGGACTTCGATGCCATAAGTCCCAGGCTCAAGGTTGACCTCTTCTGAATACGTGCGAAACCCATGTGGCTTATCGTACTCGATGATCTTTGTTCCATCGATGAAAACAGCAATCCCATCATCTGCTCCGGCAAAGAAAGTATAGCTGCCCCCTTCCTCGACAGTGAAGGACCCTTCCAGCCTGGCACCGAATGTGTCGGAGGATCCGCCTTCCCAGAATGAGTCTTTTCCAAGTTCGTAGTCGATTTTGGAAACAACTTCCTGATGAGTCGGGGCTGAGTTCCAGTCGATTTGATCCATTCGGGTCAGTCTCTGGTCTACATCGTAGTAACTTGCATGAAAACCAGTTTGCATCTCGGCGCTCGGGGCAGGGGGCTGTGCTCCGCTCTCATATGGTGCCGAAGGTTGGTTCGGATCAGCAGGCGATTCAGGCTGAACCGGACCGAGACCATCTGGCTGAAACTCTGCCTTTTCCGAAATGGGATCTTGGGCATCACTCCCATCAGGAAGTTTTGCATCTGGTTCAGGCTCGTCAGGCTCGCTCTCGGTGACTTGGGGCTGGTCCCCATCTGTGCCGGCGGAAATACGGGGATCGACCATGTCCGCGACATTGACGGTAAAGCTTTCGGTCAGAGTAAGACCGCCCTCGTCAATGACAGTTACATCCACCGTTACAGATGAGGCCTCTTCGTGATCAAGCGCCACATCAGGTTTTAGCCGCAACTGGTTGTCGACAACCTCGAACCGGTCATCAGAGACTTCAAACCGATGCGAGCCGCCAAGGTCAGGGTCGTCAAAAGGGATTTTTCCAACAACGGCACCTTCAACATTCTCGGCCACCGTTAGCTCGGCCGCAGTCAGAGTAATGTTGTCGACAAGCGCGCCATAGCTGTCATTTTGGTTTGCAGCTTCCCTCAGCTCCAGGTTGTCCTGACCGGTTCCAACCACCTGAAGGTCGAATGTTTGCCATTCGGCGGATTGAGGATCAAGCTCCGCGACCAAATTGCCATTCCAGTAGACCTCAACCGTGTCCGTTCCACCTGCAAGGCGTTCGCGCAGGTCGATGCCAAGATCATAAAGCTGGCCTGCCTCGGTTTCGACGACCTGAGAGATGCTGTCTACGCCGCGCGCATGGTCCATTTCCATTAGTTGATCACCCTCAGAAGCCTGGGTTCCGCCGAGACGGTCCCAGATTTCGATCCCGTTTGCGTCGGTCCAGGCGCCGCTATCGTCGCCGTCAAATCCCCGCCAGCGACCTTCATCAAGGTCAAACTCTTCGAAACTACCGTTGTGGATCAGGTTTTCAGTGTCATTGCCAAGGCTAAGATCTGTGGGTCCTTCGTTGATGTCTTTGATGTTGATGACAAAAGACTCGGTCACGCTCAGCCCTTCAGAATCGGTGGCGGTGACCTGCAGGTCGATCTGAGCGGTCTCTTCGTGATCAAACTGCATCCCGGGGTTCACGCGAAGCTCTCCATTGAAGACCTCGAACCGGTCATCTGACACTTCGAATACGTGGGCATCTTCCGCGTCCGGGTCGATCGCCTCGATTCGGCCAATAATCGCACCGGTGACGTTTTCCGATATTGTGGTATCGTTCAGCGCGATACCTACTGGGCCTTCATTCACGTCGAGAACATCAACCGTGAATCTTTCCGTCAGGCCCAACCCGCCGGCATCGGTGACTGTGACATCCACCTCGACCTGCGCCGCCTCCTCATGATCCAGCGAGAGGCCGGGTTTTAGCTGTAGCTGACCGTCTACAACTTCGAAGCGGGCATCCGAGACTTCGAATGTATGTGTGTCGCTGTCATCCGTGTCAGTGATTGTGATGTGGCCGACGACCGTGCCCGTCGAGTTCTCGGAAATGGTATTGCCTTCCAAGGTGATTTTTTCTGGTCCTTCATTCACGTCGAGAACATCAACCGTGAATCTTTCCGTCAGGCTCAACCCGCCGGCATCGGTGACTGTGACATCCACCTCGACCTGCGCCGCCTCCTCATGATCCAGCGAGAGGCCGGGTTTTAGCTGTAGCTGACCGTCGACAATTTCGAAGCGGGCATCCGAGACTTCGAATGTATGTGTTTCCCCGTCATTCGGGTCCACAACCGAAAGGGTTCCGACCACGCCGCCCACTGCATTTTCGGCTATAGTCGTGCCGTCCAACAAGATTTCTTCGGGGGCGTCGTTCACGTCCGGCTCCGAAAAATCTGGAGACTGTCCGGCAGTTTTCTGGAATGAAATCGGCTGACTTGGTTCCGCCGCTTGCAGAGCCAGTGGGTCAATTTCAATGGCCTGTTGTAGCTCGA
Organism: Ruegeria sp. CDSA193; assembly: GCF_059611885.1. Classification (NCBI taxonomy): domain Bacteria; kingdom Pseudomonadati; phylum Pseudomonadota; class Alphaproteobacteria; order Rhodobacterales; family Roseobacteraceae; genus Ruegeria; species Ruegeria sp. CDSA193. The sequence continues at coordinate 393,270 of NZ_JBXWPN010000005.1, forward strand.
AAGGAGTTTGGGCGGGCATGTTCCCTTCGAGAGGCGGGGTATGCACCGCGGGTGTGTCCGCTGTGTCCTCAGACTGCAAAGGCTGCGCGGCACTTGAGGATCCAGTTGTGCTGAAATTGGATAGGCTCTGGTCGGTTGGTGCCTCGAAACTTTCAACCGCGGTTGGCGCGGTTACGTTCAGCGTTTCAATCGACTCTTCAAAGCGCGCGCGGTCTTCCAGCGCGCCGGATTGTTGCTCGCCGGTATGCAATGTACTGCGGCTGGGATCGTCAGAGGTGTTGACAGTATTGCGCGATAGATGAGCGGCGATTTCATGCGTTTCGTCGTGTTCGGCCTGCAGTGTTTTCGCCCGAAATTCCGGATTGTCTTTCATATTGCTCATCGCGTGACACCTCAGGAAATTTGTTGATTCACGTCACCTTTTACCATGCAGGTGTTCAGCGAAGGTCAATTAAACCTTTAAATTTTAAGAGAAAATTTCCTCTCTCACGGCGCTCAGATTTACTGTTCTTCAATTTTACGTCCCCAAAGCTGAAGGCCAACCAACTGGGTGAAGAGAACGATGAAACCGCGTGGGTTATCCGGGCGAATGACGGCAGGACAAAGCGATATCCCTGTCTGGGCCGCATCCATTTCGCTGAATGTGCTTTCGTTGCTGATGCCAATTTCGATCCTGCAGATCTTTGATCGGATCATTCCATTTCAGTCGGTCGACACCCTGCGGGTCCTGACAGTTGTGTTATTGGTCAGCGCAGTGTTGGAGCTGATTTTGCGTCAATGCCGTGCAATTTTGCTCTCGGCTGCAGCTGAGGATGCCGCTGTATCGAATTTCCAGCGGTTTATGACCACGGTGATCACAGCGAATACGCTGAGCTTTTCCAAGGTTCCGGCAAGCACTTACGCGGAACGTTTCGGGGCGATCGGCCAGTTAAGAGATCACCAGGCCGGGCGGGGGCAAACTCTTTTGATTGATCTGCCATTCACCCTGTTGTTTGCGGTGCTGATCGGGTTGATCGGGGGTTGGCTTGTTTTGGTCCCGCTTATAGCATTTTGTACGGTCACCATTTTCGCGGCCATCATGAAGCGTGCGCAATGGCATTTGTTCCGCCGTCGTAAATCAATCGACACGCGCCGCTATGCGTTTCTATCCGAGATTTTGACTAGCATGCAGACGGTCAAGGCCAACCGGATGGAGCGGCAAATGACCCGCCGTTTTGAGATGCTTGAAAGCCAGACAGTGGATATGAGCCGGAAGTTGATTCAGTTTTCCGGTCTGGCCCAAAACTTCGGAGCGATCTTTTCGCAAATGACCGTGGTGGCCATGGGTCTGCTTGGAGCCTATCTGGTAATCAGCAATCTGATTGGCATTGCTGAAATGGCTGCCTGCATGTTGCTGAACGGCCGGATTGTGCAGCCGTTAACCAAGCTGATGGCGCTTTGGGTCCAGTCCGAGAATGTCGCGATCTCGCGCAGCAGGCTCGGCGAAATGGGCAGTCTGCAGACGGTTTCCAGTGCGGTCTCTGATCAGCCAGCCTTGACCGGCAGGATCGAGATCAATGATGTCTCGATGAAGCGGTTGAATGGCTCTGGGCATAGTTTCGGCCCTATCAGATTTCGCGGCGCGCCTTCTGTTGGGGTTTTGATTGAAGCTGAGAAAAGCTGGATGGTAGACGAGCTTTTCGATGCCTTGTCCGGGCAACGAATGCCCGATCAAGGAGAAGTTTGGATCGACGAACGGCCCGCAGTCCAACGTGCGGCACAGCGTGGGCAGAACGCCATGGTCATGCTCGAGGCTCAGCCAGCGATCCTGTCCGGCACGCTGTTGCAAAACCTCAGTGCTTTTGGTGATGCCACGATGGTCGAGCGAGCAAAAACAGTAGCTGCAGCATTAGGGCTGGAGAAACGCATTCATCGTCTTCCTCTGGGCTATAACACTCCGCTGAACACCGGGACAGCATTTGAAAAAGACCCGGTGAACAGGCAGATGATCGCCCTGACACGGGCTCTGGCCTTGCAGCCGCGCATCCTGCTTATGAATGAGCCAACGGCAGTTTTGGACACCGCCGAAAGGCAAGCGCTGGCTGACTATCTAATGTCTGTTTCGCCGCGACTAACCCTGATTATTGCCAGCCCCGATCCCCGAATGAAGAACCTCACACAAGAGACAGTTCGCCTCAGGTCCTCTGCCGAGGGTGTGTATGCGGAATGGGAACTCGACACGACTTTAGAGCAAACAGCGGCAAAGCTTATCAGAAAGGGGGCGGCATGATCGCTTTGAACGCGGAAATTGCAGCGCAGTTGTTACAGCAGCTTCTGGTTCAGGGCGGATGGCGAAACCGTCCGGATGCGATCATCGAAGCTACGCCACACATGTCCGAATGGTTTCGGGTAGAGGATATTCTTCAGACGCTCCGCAACCTTGGTCTTCCCCATACGCAGTTGAGGTGCCGCGAAAACGAGATATCTGATTGGCAATGCCCGGCCATGGTCTTTCCAGATCAGGGAGGCTGCTATCTTGCGATAGGACGAACAGGGCGCGGCATCCAGGTCAGCGACGATCACAATCCCGATCTGCGTTTATTACAGCCAACACATCGTTTTTGCAGGGTTATCAGGATCGACCGGTTTGATCATCAACACGAAGACGACCGCCCGATAACTGTAGGAGCAGCATTTGGTGGCCTGCGGGCGATGATGCCATGGCTGATCATTTCGTCGTTTCTAACTAACCTGCTGGGGCTGACCGCGCCCCTGTTGGTCATGGGCATTTACGATCGCGTGATTCCGTCTGGATCAGTCGATCTTTTAATTTCATTGGCTTTCGGCGTGGCCATAATCGGCCTCTCCGACCTGTGTTTTCGTCACGCTCGTACCCGAGCGCTTGCTTACATTGGCTGGAATGGCGAACGACAGATGATGGAGGCATTGTTTCGCAAGTTGATGTCCCTTCCACTGAGCCAGCTTCAGAAGTCTGACATAAATCAGCAACTGTCCCGGTTCAGACAATTCGAATCCCTGCGCGACATGTTTACCGGTCCGGGAATGGGAGCTTTTCTTGACCTGCCCTTCGTTCTGATTTTCTTTGCGGTTTTGTGCTATCTGGCGCCATCTGTCGGTCTGTTGACATTGGGTTCGATCCTGTTCCTTGTCGGCCTTGGTATCTTTACCACTGCCTTTCAACAACGATTGGACAAGTCGGCGGCCGAGGCTAATGCGGCCAGTCAAGCCGCCATTCATGACGCGGTGCTGCATCAACAGGTGATGGTCAATCTGGGAATGCAGAAACAATGGCTGGCACGCAGTCTGCCCCTTGCTGAAGCCGGCGAACGCGCGACAGCACGAGCGCGTTTGTTTCAGTCATTTACCCAGTCGCTTGTACAGTCAATCTGTGGATTGGCGACGGTCGGGGCAGTCGTTTTAAGCGCATATGGGGCCCTGAATGGCTCATTGAGCTTTGGCGCAATGATCGCCTCCATCGCGTTGGTATCCAAAGTGCTGGCTCCGATTCAATCTCTGTACACCAGCTTCCCTCAAATTCTATCGTTCCGGTCCAGCAGCACACAAGCCGATCGAGTTCTTGGACTGCCCGAAGAGTTGGAAATGGGGCTCAAGCAATCGCATCAGAAGACGCTTAGCGGTTGGGTCTGTTTTTCGGGGGTGACGTACCGTCCCGATCCGTTGAATCCTCCGATCCTTTCGCAGGTCAGTTTCCAGTGCAATCCGGGTGAGGTCGTGCTGGTCATGGGGAGTGATACGGCAAGTCGCACTGCCATTCTCGACCTGATAGACGGGCTGTATAGCCCCCTGAGCGGCACCATCGAGCATGATGGGATAGATATTCGCCAGATCGCTCGCGACGAATTACGGAAATCCGTCACATACGCAACCTATGAGAAATCCTTGTTCTACGGCACGGTCGCGCAGAATTTCCGCCTGGCGGTGCCCAGCCTTTCTCCGGACCAGGTTGCCGAGGCTCTGGACGGGATGGACCTGCTGCATGATCTCGAACTTTTACCAGAAGGCCAGGAAACGCGACTGACCGACACTGTGCTGTCGCAGTTGCCTGAAGAGGCGGTCAAAGCGCTGACTCTGGCTCGCTGTATGGCGCGGCCTTCTTCGCTCTTTCTGTTTTCCGAACCGACCAATGGTCTTTCGGATCGTCGGCGTCACCTGTTTAAGCACTGGGTTGGTGACAAGCGGGGGAAATGCACTGTAGTCATCGCAACCGCCGACCGCTCATTCATGCAGATCGCCGACCGTTTCATATTTCTCAATGGCGACAAGGTTGCTGTGAATGCCACCGGAGAGGCTGGCCGGAAGAAGCTGCAAGCCGTGTTGAAAGCGCTCGGAGGATAGCCATCGCCATATTCTTGAATAAACCAATCCCGCAAGAGGCGTCGGAAGTGAACAGCCGAAATCGCAGCAGGCAGAAACCGCGCCTGGCAGCCTTTTTGGCATTGACCTCTTTGGGGATGATCGCCGGCCTGATTGCTCTGTCAACGCAAACGGCGATCCCGCAAATCACGCGCGCACCGGGTACAATCATCCCTTTCGGAGACTATTTACAGATCGAGACACTGCAGGGCGGTGTCGTTCAGTCTGTGCATGTCCATGACGGTCAGATTGTCGAAGAGGGCGATGTCCTGATTCAGCTTCAACACCCAGACCTGTTGCACGAGCGCGATGTCCTTGCGGGGCAGATGTCAGCGGTCGGGCAGGAATTGGCGAACGCGCGCGCCGTGCTGACAAAACTGGGCAGTTCAGAACCGTTGTCTCAGTCGGAAATCGGGGTTCTTGCCCTGAGCGGTTTAACAAGCGCTTCGGCGGCGCTGGAGCTGTATGCCGAAAGTCAGCGTATCCAGCGCCTGTCCATCGCCCAGCAGGAGGGGACACTTTCTATCCTAGCCAAGGCGGCTACGGTCGCTCAGGAACGGGTGGACAAGAAAGAGATTGCCTTGCAGCGATACGCGCAGCTGCAGTCACAAGGCCTCAAATCCCTAAGCGATTTTCTGGAGGAAGAGGACGAGGTTGATGCATTGCGCGCTGCCGTCTCTGACGCGCGGGTCCGGGTTGCGGAACTCAGGAACGCCCTGACTTTGGCAAAGGCATCTCTGGCCCGGGAAACCCTTTCGTTACGCGAAGAAACGCTTATTCGGCTTTCCGAATTGGAACAGGAAGATGCGCGCCTGCGTGTATCGGTTGGCGTGGTAACCTCCAAGTTGGACGCCCTGCGCATTTCTGCTCCGGCTCGTGGCATCATCCAGGCGGTCACACACCCTAGCCCCGGTGAGGTCATCGCCCCCGGAGAGGCGATATTTGAACTATTGCCGACACGACAGGAACTGGTTGTCGAGGCGAGGATACCCAATTCCGAAGTTGGGCATGTAAGCACTGATCAGCCGGTCGCCGTCAGCCTTGATACTTTTGATGTGCGTCGATTTGGGAAAGTCCCGGCGCGTCTGCAATCGGTCTATCCGTTGCCGTTGACAGATGAGCAGACCGGAGAGACCTATTTCCGCGCAGCCTTTGCCCTGTCCCAAGACAAAATCGGATCGGGATCGTTCCAACGTCCTTTGAGTGCAGGCATGACCGTGGTGGCCGAAATGACAACCGGAGAGCAGACTCTTTTGTCATACCTATTGAAGCCGGTTCAACAGACTATCGAGGGGGCATTCAAAGAGCGCTAGATTTTTGGCGCATCTCAGAGCCAGAGGAAATGAAGATGTAACTGCCAAAATCCAGCCTGAATTCGCTTTCCCAAGGGCCGACTTACAACAGCATCGGTTTCGTAAAACAGAGCATACAAACATCCAAAACACTGGGCATTCAGTGTCGATTTGTCCACAGCAAGGATATTAGAAACTAGCGGGAAATGGTGGGTGATGAGAGACTCGAACTCCCGGCATCTTCGATGTAAACGAAGCGCTCTATCCTAATCCGCACGTGCAACAAGGTGCTGTTTTTCCCCTGCCGCAATCAGCACTACCTTGGAGAGATATCTAGTGTTGTCAGTGGCTTGAAGGTTGGACAATCTTCTGGACGTATCAAGATCATATGACATCTTTCTTAGATCAGGTCTGTCGCTGATCGAACTGAAACAAAGAGTTGGTGCAGCGGTGGCGCAGCGCTGCATGCACAGCCGCAGGGGCTATGGTGGCAATTGTCCCTCTGTGATCCTTAGATAGGGGCTCCAAAAAGTGTGTTGCAAATCCTTGTCGGCCCCCACTTAGTGTGTAGTGGAAAAGCAATCTAACTATTCGCAACGTAACAATACACCGAGGCGGAACTTGGTCGGTGTCATTCCGGTTTGACCTCGGAAAAAGCGAGTGAAATGGGACTTGTCGGAATAGCCGAGCATCAGACCAATCTCTGCGATTGTCATCTGGTCTTCTTTGAGGTGCTCTTTGGCGACATCGACACGCAGCCGTTTGATTTCACGGGGTAGCGTTGTGCCTTGTCGCTGAAGCGCTTTCAGAAACCGTTCCGGTTGTATTCCCAGCATTCCAGCCACCATCTCTGGCCCCAAATCGGTTTCATCCAGTTTGTCGCGTAAGACAGAGCGCAAAGCTGCCACCACGGTTACTTCTTCCTCTTGTTGAGGTGAGACTATGGGCTTGGCAGAGCCCTCAGAGACATGGTGCAAAAACAACCAATCCACAGGAAAACTAATTTGCATTCCGGGATCACTCCCAAGGCCAACCTCAATCCCTTTGTAGTCGATAGGCAGACCATTGATGTATCTGCTTTCCCATCGCACACGCGAAGAATCCCAAGAATCTCCGACGACGGTCTGCAATAGGCGTACATAGATTGCGGCACCAAAACCGGTCACCTGAATGGGTGGGACAGTTGGTTCCTGTTGCCTCTCGATACGGTAAGTCGCTTTGTCTGCTTCGATGACGAGACTGTGCCGCACAGAATTGGACTCCTGCGGTACGAGCCCAACAAAGCTAGTAAAAAACTCGAATAGCGTTTTTGTAGATTGCAAAGCTTGAGCGAAAGGCGGCCATCCTTGTAGGTCAAACGCCTCCCCTACATTCAGTCCTAGGTATCGATCCCCTGATACTTCTGAGAAGGCATTCACCAAACCGTAGACCAGCTCTGAGTGAACGAAGACGGATGGGTCAGACAACAGTTCGGCTTTCAATCCGACCTGGTCCAATGCTGGTTGCGGATTGATCTTGCGTTCGGTGAGATACTGCAAAAACGGAGCGGCTAAGGAGAGGCGAATAAAGCCTTCGCTATGCTCTTGAGAGGTTGAGTTGAAAGGCAAGCTCGTCACCCTTGTGATGATTAGTATTTGTATTCAGTGGCCATTTTTACGAACACATTCGAACATGCTAATTCAAAAGTGGCAACCGAGGAAAAGTTTTCCGGACTACAGTTGGCAAAACATGAATATGAAGGGAGTACTTATGTCCGGTCTACGAATGTCGCTTTGCTCGACGGTAATTGTCGCTGCAGGTCTTTCTTTTTCAGCGTCCGCGCAGGCTCAAGATCAAGAAGAACCCCAAACGTTGTTTACCAACGTGCACATCTTCGATGGCGTGAATGAACAACGTATCGAGAATGCCAGCGTATTGGTCGAGGGCAACCTGATTAAGTCCGTATCAACCGATGCGATCGATGCCCCCAATGCTACGGTCATCGACGGAGAGGGGCGGACACTGACACCCGGGTTTATTGAACTGCACGCGCACCTCATGTTGATGGGGCCGACCTTGCCTGCGATGGAGGCCAACACGACCTGGGAGGACTTTGCCATACACGGTGCGCGGATGGCTGAGATGTATTTGATGCAGGGTTTCACCACTGTCCGGGATGCTGGTGGCGCTAATGGCGGACTACGTAGGGCGATTGACTCGGGGCAAATCGAGGGCCCTCGTTACTATCCATCTGGGGCGTTTATCGGAACACGCGGTGGTCACGCTGACTTCGCGAATTTCACAGCACCACCTGGTTCGGAGACAAACATGGGTCGGCTGAACATGGCTCAGGAGGTCAGTGGTGTTGATGACGTCTATAAATTCGCACGTAACAACTTTCGTATGGGCGCGACGCAATTGAAATTCATGCAATCCGGTGGTGTCGTGTCGGCATTCGACCCTTGGCAATTGCTGGCCGGGTCGCCCGAAGAAATCAGAGCCGCCGTGCAGGTCGCGAATGAATATGGCAGCTATGTCATGGCGCATTCCTATCGTAAGGAAGCTATCCTGAGTGCGCTCGACGCAGGTGTTATGTCAATCGAACATGGTTTTTCTTTTGACTGCGAAATTGCCGAAGTCATGAACGAGAAGGGTGCGTACATTACAACAAACCTAACGGCATTTGACCCCGGCCTTCTCGACATTCCGGCTGTGGCGAATGTTCCGGCGAGCCTTGCCAAGGCAAAGTCTGCCTCGGCCACATTTGCAGGCTATATCGACAATATGAAAGAATGCCCGGTGAAGCGGGGTTTCCAGACAGACTGTGTTGGTTCGGTAGAGGCGTGCAATATCCAGATTGCCTACGAAAAACACTTAAACAATGATTTCTTCGGCCCCTATACGTCCATGGTCACGTTGACATCGACGGGTGGCGAGGCAGTCGCTCTATCAGGAGACTTTATGAACCCTTATACCGCAGGAAAACTGGGTGTGATCGAGGAAGGCGCCTATGCAGACATCCTGCTGATCGATGGTAACCCACTAGAAGACTTCTCGGTCGTTGGCACGGGTGACCAGTGGTTTGGTGCCGATCCGAGGCCGGAAAGCCCTGAAACGATCCGGCTGATCATGAAGGACGGTGTGATATACAAAAATACACTGAATTGACCCCAAAACTCGACCGGAGAGTATTCATGTTCCTTTGGTTTCGTTCCGTCTTGCTCGCGGGTTTGGTCTGTTACGGTCATTCTGCCATGGCAACGCCAGGAGCAGTGCTGGACTGGGCAGACCTCCCGGACCCATCTGTTCAGGTCTTTGAGGATCCCTATCGGGACCTCAGCCCCGAACAGTTCGACGACGTCCTATTCGTTGTGCGGATGCGTGGCAGGCTGCAGCAAGACACTGGCAGCGCGGAAGAAAGATTGAAATGGCAGGAGCTTCTGACCGAGACCGAGGATGCCTTGGCGGGAGTTGGCGTTGATGTCGATTGGCTGCTCGATCAAAGAGAGCTTGTGAAAGAACGGCGAAGAAAGGCAGGAACAAACGGAAATCCGCAATTCGACGGTCAAACAATAACAATCGCGGGCTTTGCCATCCCGGGCCCGAGCGATCCAGACGGGCGATCTGTGGCGTATCTAGTGCCAGAACGAGGAATGTGTAGCCACATGCCCCCGCCCCAACCCAATCAAATGATTCGCGTGCGGTTGAATGGCGACTGGACGCCCAGCTATTTCCACGAACCCGTTCGGCTGACGGGCACGCTGACTATCGATCCCACTGTTCAGAATATGATGGTTGTGGACGGCCTCATGCCTATGAGTGCGACATTCCAGTTGGAGACGGAACGTGTCGAAACTCTGGAAACCGAAGCAGACAGGCTGGAATGGAAGCAGCGTGCCGCTGATCGTATCCGAGCGGCGGGCAATCGCAAGACCGGCGGGGCAAAGGCGTCTGAATGATAAGACTTCTCGTTGTCGTACTGAGTATTGTCTCAGCCGGCGCGGCGTCGGCTCAAGGTCTGTCCGGGCCCTCTTCGGTCGAAGCTGATCTTGAGCCCGGAGATGGACTGACCGATCCACAATATCGTTCCGATTTTCCGCGCAATACCGCACCGGGTTGGTTTCAGTGGAAAGACAGACTGGCGGAGAATGGGTTTCGGTTCAACATTGATTACTTGGCATTGGGTCAAACCACGAACGCGGATCTGGGGGAGGGCGAAGCTGCCAGCGGAATTGCGCGGTTCTATGGCAGTTGGCAGGCGACTGAACGGGGGTCTCTGACATTCAAGATCGAAGACCGGCACAGCTATACCGATGTTGCCCCACAGTTTCTTGGGCTAGATGGCGGAGCCCTTTCGATCACGGGAACAGCCTTCAACGATAATGGTTTGCTATTGACCAACCTGTTCTGGACCCAAAGGGCCGAGAACGGTTCGTGGACGCTGCAAGTCGGCCAGATTGATGTAACGGACTTTGTGGATATCTATGGGTTGGTAAGCCCCTACAGTGGTTTCCAAAACCTGTCTTTCAATACCAATCCGACAATTAACACGCCCAATCAAGGCCTTGGCATTGCCGGTGGGGTAAAGCTAAGCGAGAACCTTTACGCCGTTGCGAGCGTCTCAGACGCAAACGCCGACCCGTCTGATCCAAACTTTGATGTGTTTAGCGACGGCAATCTCTTCAAATCACTCGAACTTGGTTACACCTCTGATTTTGATCGCATTTACTTCGACAATATCCATCTGACCCTCTGGCATGCGGATGCGGCTGACGATGGTAGCCGTCCAGAAGATTACGGTGCCGCGTTCTCAGCAGCATGGTTTATTGACAATAAGTGGATGCCGTTCTTCCGGGCAGGGGCCTCAAAAGGGGCAGCAGCACTCTATGATCGGTCCGTTTCTGCGGGTATTGGCTACTACGGTCGCAATACCGATTTGGCCGGGTTGGGCCTGAACTGGGCCGAGGCAAGAGGCATAGATGGCGATCAGTTCACACTCGAAGCATTCTACCGTTTTTCAATCGCACCCGGACTGCAGATCACGCCATCACTGCAGTTCATTTCTGACCCGCTGCTGAATCCCGCTCAGGATAGCATTACGCTGTTCGGTCTAAGAACCCGGATCGTTTTCTGAGGTGGATCGAAAGTAGCAGCTAAGATCAAAACAGTTAGGGACGTTCTGTCATGAAGACCCTGTTGGCCGCATGCGCCATAGCGACCACTTTTGGTGGCGCGCTACACGCCAGCGAGGAAAGCAAGACTTGGGATGCGTCAGAAGAGGCGAAGCATTTCGTGCAAGACATAATCGTCCTCGGCATGTTGGCTAGCCCCTACGGCACTCGTTGAACCGACTACTACCAGCTTCATACCTACTTCGCGCGGGCTCGGGACTTTCGCAGCACTTCACCAAGTGTCATCTCGGATACGCCCACACTGAGGGTTGGGGTTAGCAATCCCCTGTCGGTGCTCATCTCCGTTTCACTAGCCCACTTCGTCGCATCAGCACGCTTATGAATAGACTTAGATCGGGATTGCCCGTCCTTCCGCACAATCGCTTGCCACTTCCCGCTAGGTCGTTTTACGATTGTTGCCAGAGCTCCTATCTCCTGTGTTGGAGACTTCACCTCCGTTTAAGTGCAGCGGAGGCGCAGCGGACACAGTTTCATGCGCAGCACAGCAAGAGGTGCTAGTCGCGTAAGACCTTGATACATTGTGGGGAATGGATGGTGGGTGATGAGAGACTCGAACTCCCGACATCTTCGGTGTAAACGAAGCGCTCTACCAACTGAGCTAATCACCCGTGAGGCTGCATTTAGCCAAGCCGGCGCGCGGGCGCAAGAGGGTCCGGCACAATTTCTTTCACTGAATTTAGACAAGGCGGGAATCTGGGGTGATATCACAGCCAACCGGGCTCCGATTTATCAGACTTTCTGAGGGATCACGAAATCTGAACCAGTCGTTTCGGACCAGGCACCTTCAAAATATCTTGGGTGTTGTTGCGGCTATGGATTGCCCGTTTCAAAGGTTCTTATTCACGATGCGTCCTATCGATGCTTGCGCGCCCCCCGCCGCCTCAGATATCCCCTGATGGAACCTTAACCTACGAGACGGGAACAATATGACCCTGTCATCCGCAAGCCATTTTCTGGTTGCTGCTATTGTTTTGGGTAGTTTGATATCGACTCCGCAGCGTGCAGAGGCCGACGATGTTTTGGTTTTTGCTGCTGCCAGTCTGAAAAATGCTCTCGATTCACTTGTGCCGAGTTTTGAACGGCAAAGTGGTCAGGAGGTTGTCATATCGTATGCGGCGTCTTCTATACTGGCACGTCAAATTCAACAGGGCGCCCCGGCGGATGTGTATATTTCAGCCAACAGTGACTGGATGGATGTCCTTCAGGAGAATGGGCTGATTGATGCTGGATCGCGGGTTAACCTTTTGGGAAATGGGCTTGTCCTGATCGGTGGGCCGACGGCCGTTGAAATTGAGGGGCTTTCCCCGCAGACGGACATCTCAGCCGCTTTGTCAGGTGGGCATCTTGCGATGGCCCTGGTCGATGCCGTGCCTGCGGGAATTTACGGCAAAGCGGCGCTGCAAAACCTAGGTCTTTGGGATAGTGTTCAGCAGCAGGTGGCGCAGACCGACAATGTACGCGCGGCTCTGGCTTTGGTTGCCGCGGGGGCTGCCCCCTTGGGTGTTGTCTACCGATCGGATGCGCAGGCCGAGGATCGGGTGCGGGTGGTGGCCTCTTTCCCTGCAAATCTTCACCCGGAAATTGTCTACCCGGCCGCTGTAACAACGCAAGCCTCAGCCGAGGCATATGCATTTCTAAGCTACTTACAGACGGGCGCAGCGATGACAGTCTTTGCAGAGCAGGGATTTGCCCTGCCGGGCGACTAGCCGATGGGTTGGCTGGGACCGGAAGAACTTGAGGCGCTGAAATTGTCGCTGCGTGTCTCTTTCTGGGCAACGCTGGTTACTTTGCCCTTTGGTGTATTCGTTGCCTATGCGCTGGCGCGCTGGCGCTTTCCCGGGCGACAAGTGCTGAATGGGTTGGTGCATTTGCCATTGATCCTGCCGCCGGTTGTTACGGGATATCTGCTGCTATTGACCTTTGGTATTCAGGGCCCGATTGGTGGACCTCTGGCAGGGCTTGGAATTGTTTTTGCGTTTCGCTGGACCGGCGCGGCGCTGGCCGCTGGGATCATGGCGTTTCCGCTGATGGTCCGTGCTATTCGCCTTTCGATCGAAGCCGTCGACCCTAAGCTCGAACAGGCCGGAGCCACGCTGGGTGCCTCGCGTCTTTGGGTTTTTGTCACCGTAACTTTGCCGATGATTCTGCCGGGGGTGATCGCCGGGACCATCCTTGCCTTTGCAAAAGCCATGGGTGAGTTCGGCGCGACGATCACCTTTGTTTCGAACATACCTGGACAGACACAGACGTTGCCATCGGCCGTTTATGCGTTTCTGCAGGTTCCGGGTGGTGAGGCGGCGGCGATGCGGCTAGTGGTGATATCGGTCATCATCGCGATGGGGGCTCTGCTGTTGTCAGAGTTTGTCGGTCGTCGCGCCGCGGCAAGGGTGTCGGGGACATGAGCCTTTCCGTCAATCTGCAACATGATCTGCCAGGTATTCAGTTGGATGCCAAATTTGATGCGCCTGCCGGGGTGACGGTTCTGTATGGAAGGTCCGGCGCCGGTAAGACGACAATCGTTAACGCTGTTGCGGGATTGCTGGAGCCCAAAGCTGGTCGCGTATCCGTGGACGGGTGGACGTTGTTCGATACGGAAAAGCGCCTTTGGCTGCCTCCGCATAAACGCCGCTTGGGGTATATTTTTCAGGAAGGCCGGCTGTTCCCGCATCTGACAGTGCGCCAGAACCTGTCCTATGGGCGCTGGTTTGCGCCCAAAAGCGTGCCGCGCGAAGACCCCGATAAGGTAATTGAGATGTTGGGGATCGGGCATCTTCTGGACCGTCGTCCACTGAGCCTGTCAGGTGGCGAGAAGCAGCGTGTCGCCATAGGCCGCGCCTTATTGGCCAGCCCGCGTCTGATCCTCGCGGATGAGCCTCTGGCCGCATTGGATGATGCACGGAAGGCCGAGATACTGCCCTATTTCGAACGGCTTCGGGATGAGATTTCGGTGCCGATCCTTTATGTGACCCACTCGGCAGCCGAAGTTGCGCGGCTGGCAACTTCTGTCGTTGCCCTGCAGGACGGCAAGGTGGTTCGGCAAGGCCCGGCTTCCGAAGTGATGGCTGATCCTTCTGTGGCCCCGCTCGGTGTCAGAGCCGTTGGTGCGGTGCTTCAGGTGCAGGTATCAGCTCACCAAGCAGACGGGTTGACCGAGTTGGCAGCCGAAGAGGCGCGCCTATTTCTGCCGCGTATTCCCCATAAGGTCGGTGAAAGCCTGCGTATTCGCATCCCCGCACAAGAGGTGATCCTTGCCAGTAAGCGGCCCGAGGGCTTGTCAGCGCTGAATGTACTGGAGGGCAAGGTTGATACGATCCGAGCGGGGGAAGGCCCCGGTGCGATCGTCTCTGTCATTACACCTGCAGGGACTATTCTGGCTCGGATCACCCGACGTTCGGTAGAAGCCCTTGGGCTTGCTGCGGGCAAACCTTGCTTTGCGGTGATCAAAACCGTGGCGCTGGCACCGCAGGATGTTGGTGGGCGGCTGCACTTTGAGAATTGAAACGGCGCTTTACGGAAAGCGCATCTGTTCTATGATTTCCCAAGGAAACCATTTTGTCCGGGGTCGAGCACCATGAAATACTTTGTATCAACATGTATTCTAACGCTGATGATGGTGCCTGCCATGGCCCAGGCTGTTGGGTTCGGGGTCGGTATAAACCCCGCATTCCGAACGACAGTGACACCACGTGACAATGGCGTTTACGAGGTCGCAACCAGCGGCAGCTCTGCGCCAGTGGCCTATTGGTGCGGGATCGGGGATTTTGCGATACGCACGCTTAGAACCAAATCGAACCAGCGTATTTACATAACCCGGGCCTATGACAAACAGACACGGACGGTGCAATTCTCGCTGACTGCGCCCGAAGGGGTTGATACGACGCCGGGCTATTCGGTTACTGTCAAACGCGTTGGCGAGAACATGTCAGCGGCATCGGCGCAGCGCTATTGCTCTGACAATTTCATGGATTTCGGGTTCTGAAACCCCGGAAGTAAAAAGCACCGCAGGGGGCAGGTCAGGCGTTAGACCCATTTGGCCAAGGGCGGCAGGCTCATAAGCACTGCGTCCGGGTCGTGCCCGGTCTCTAGCCCGAATTTGGTTCCGCGGTCATAGACAAGGTTGTATTCGGCATAGAGCCCGCGATGAATCAGTTGGGTATCCTTATCGGCGGTGTCAAAGCTCTGTTGCCTGCGCTTTTCGACCAAAGGCAGAAAGGCTGGCAAGAAGGCCCGCCCGATATCCTGTGTCAGGGCAAAGTCCGATGACCAGTCTCCGGTGCAATAGTCATCCAGAAAGATACCGCCGACACCGCGGGCGCGCTTGCGGTGCGGGATAAAGAAATACTCGTCGGCCCACTCTTTCAAACGCGGATAGTGGCCCGGTCCGTGGGGATCCAGATGGGCCTTCTGGGTTGCGTGGAAATGGGCAGTGTCTTCGTCATATTCGATACAGGGATTCAGGTCTGATCCGCCGCCGAACCACCAGGCGTGAGGTGTCCAGAACATGCGCGTATTCATGTGAACAGCAGGAGCGTGCGGGTTCTGCATATGGGCAACCAAGCTGATACCCGAGGCCCAGAACCGCGGGTCCTCGGTCATTCCGGGAATGCCTTTTCGGGCAGCCATTGCCTGTTGCGCCCGTTCCCCGAGCTGGCCGAATACTGTCGAGACATTGACGCCGACTTTCTCGAACACGCGGCCGCCGCGCATCACGGACATCAAACCGCCACCGGCGTCCGCCCCGTCATCGGAATGCCGTTTGGTCTCTTTGACTTCGAAACGACCGGGTTGAGCATCGGAAAAAGGTCCGGTGTCGTGGGAATCCTCAAGCTGCTCAAAAGCGTTTACGATTTCATTGCGCAAGTCACGAAACCAGGCTGCGGCGGTGGCTTTTTCAGTATCGAACATCTGTCTAATGGGCCGGGGCTGCGACGGGGTCCAGCAAAGTGCGCCCACCGTCAATGGTTAGGATTTGTCCAGTGATGAAACCTGCGGCGTCCGAGGCAAGGTACTGTGCGGTTTCGGCCAGTTCGTTTGGCGCGGCAATCCGGGAAAGGGGTGTGTGCTTTTCGATATCATCCCGAAATGTGCGATTTTCCTTGAGCGTGGATTGCAGCGAAGCGCTCATCACCGATCCCAGCGCGATCGAGTTCACGCGGATGCGGTTTGGGGCAAGGGCAACGGCCAGGGATCGGGTCAACTGATCAAGCGCTGCTGTAGACACCGAATAGGCCATCAGATCGGGATGGGTGCGACGGGCAGCAATCGAAGATAAATTGATGATGGATCCCGCAGGGTTTTCGTTTTCATCATCACCGGATTGCTTGATCATCCGTTTGGCAACAAGTTGGCTCAGTCGCAAGGCAGGCATCAGGTTCTGGTTCAACAAGGTGCGGACCGAGTCGTCTTCCATGTCCAATGGATCAGACGGGATAACCTGGCGCGAGCCATTTATCAGGATGTCGACCTGTTCGAAAGCGTCAATCGTGGCCGAAAGCAGGTTCGCAATCGTCAGCTTTTCACGCAGATCCCCGGCGAAGAAACGGATGTTGCTGTCATCTGCCTGCTCGCCCAGTTCATTGGCCAGTCGTTTTTCATCCATGTCGGCGAACATGACATTGGCCCCGGCATCCGCGAAGTGACGTCCGATGGCCAATCCGACACCATTTGCACCACCTGTGACGATCGCGGTCTTGCCGGCTATGGAAAAGGACATGCGTATTCTCCTGATATGCGGTGCAGGTTAGCGGGGTTCACCGCCGAGGGCGAGAGGCGTGGAAGACCTTGAAACGATTGTCCCCGGTTACTTCCTTCACCTGCGCAAAGGCCTCGTTCAGCGTGATTTCATAGGGCAGGTGCCGATTGGCGACCATCCAAAGGGAACCGCCCCGTGTCAGACTGCGCGCAGCAGATTTGATGAATCCCTGACCCAACGTGGGATCAGCACTGCGCGATGTGTGAAACGGCGGGTTCATAATGACCGTATCCAGCGGCTCAGGCGCGCGCCATGTG
This sequence comes from Ruegeria sp. CDSA193, assembly GCF_059611885.1. Lineage (NCBI taxonomy): Bacteria > Pseudomonadati > Pseudomonadota > Alphaproteobacteria > Rhodobacterales > Roseobacteraceae > Ruegeria > Ruegeria sp. CDSA193. The sequence continues at coordinate 410,116 of NZ_JBXWPN010000005.1, forward strand.
ACCGCGTCGGCCCAATGGAACTGCGCACGGTCGTCTTTTACATTTGCACGAGCACATTGCAGGGCGATGTGATCGGCCTCGACCAGATGCAATTCCTGCAGCCCCTTTGCACCCATTAGCCCTGTGGATAGGTATCCCCAGCCAGCCCCCAGATCGGCGACCCGACCGCCCAGTTTTTCAGGCAGGGCGGCAAGCAGTATTACTGAGGCCGGGTCGACCCCGTCTGCAGAAAATACTCCGGGCGCTGTCTGAAATCCGTCGGCGGATTGGGTGGCGGGTGCGGCCCAGTCCTCGAACGCGTTTACGTCGGACTGGAACCAAAAGATCTTGCCATGTGCTTTTGCGATGGGCCCCTGCACGGTTACGCGTTTGCGAATATCCTTCAACAGGCTGTCGACGCCATTTGTCTTGGCGCCATCAATCACAACCAACCCGTCCGCGCGCTGGCAGGCCTGATGCACAAGGCTGCGGGCCAAGGCCTTGGCGCGGGGCAGGAACACGATTGCATCCTGGCACGGGTCATCAGCCTCGGGCGTGGCCGTGAACCCATGGTCTGCAAAATGGTCGTGAAACGGCTTGAAGGGCTGAACCACTTGCGTCTCTGAGGCCAGCCCAGAGAGGTCTTCCTCGGGCGTTGGCCCAATCACGGACAGGGGTTGCGCGATTTCAAGGCCGCTTTGCAAGGCAAGGTCTAGGCGAGGGGACATTGGCAATTCCGAAAAGAGGTCAGGCGTCGCCTTACTCTTCGCGTTCCATAGTGCACTGCAGGGGGTGTTGATGGCGGCGAGCAAAATCCATGACTTGCCCGACCTTGGTTTCGGCAATCTCATGACTGAAGACACCAACAACGGCGACGCCCTTCTTGTGGACGGTTAGCATGATCTCGAACGCCTCTGCGTGGGTCATGCCAAAAAAACGTTCCAATACGTGAACGACAAACTCCATCGGGGTGTAGTCGTCATTCAAAAGCAGCACTTTGTACAGCGGCGGGCGTTTGGTCTTGGGGCGCGTCTGTACCAGGATCGACGAATCTGCATCGTCGTCCGGTTTGTCAGACATCATCCATTGGTTCTCAAACATTAGGCGCAAACGTCCGATTCAGGCTTCGGTTTATCTGTGCGCTTATATAACGTCCAATGCGTCAGATAAAAGAGCCAGCAGGACGTTATCCAAATGGGCGAAAAACTAACCACAATCGGGTTCGATGCCGATGACACGCTGTGGCACAACGAACGGTTCTTTCAGCTGACGCAGGCACATTTTGTCGACCTGCTATCAGATCATGCCGAATCGGATCACCTGATGGACCGATTGCTGGCTGCCGAAAAACGCAATATCCGGCATTATGGGTATGGAATCAAAGGCTTCACTCTCTCCATGATCGAAACGGCGATCGAAGTGACCGAAGACCGTGTTCCTGCAGCGGTCATTCGCCAACTGATCGAAGCGGGGCAAGAGATGTTGGCCCATCCGATCGAGCTGTTGCCCTATGCCCGGCAGGCCATCGAAAGCGCTGCCGACACCCACCGCGTAATCCTGATCACCAAGGGTGATCTGATAGACCAGGAACGCAAACTTGCGCAATCCGGTTTGGGCGATCTTTTCGACGGGGTCGAGATCGTGTCTGAAAAGACCCCGGAAATCTATCGCCAGATCTTCGCGCAGCATGGCGAGGGGCCCGCTGCGGCTATGATGGTCGGAAATTCGATGCGGTCCGATGTGGTTGCTCCGATTCAGGCCGGATGCTGGGGCGTATACGTGCCGCATGGGCTGGTCTGGGAGATCGAACAGGCCGACGTGCCGGCCGACAGTTCCAGATACCACGAATTGCCCGATCTTGGTGGATTGACGGCGCTTGTTCGCTCTTTGAGTTGATGTTGCCATTTGGTCGCAGTTTCCGAAAATAGGGGCCGGTCGACGACACAGTCTTGACGAAATGGCAGGTTTAGCGGTGCACCGCCGTTTGCACCGCCACATCTAGTGGGTCTTTGACATACGCTGAAAGCGTTAAAGATATGAGCTTTCGGTTTCTTTCGCGGGGGTGCTGTGCTACGCTGATGGGTAATAAAATAAATAGTAGCTGACCGGGAAAACCCGGCGGCCTGAGGTAGACAGAGGCAAAAATCGTGCAGGTACGGCGGACAGTTCCGGCCCCTATGGGCGTATTCCTTGCAGCATTCCTGTTGTTGTTTTCCTTCGCTCCGGCGCAGGGCATTGCTGCCCCATATGCGGCGATGGTGATCGACGCGCGAACGGGCGAAGTGCTGCATTCCCGAAACGCCGATACACGCCTCCATCCGGCCTCGTTAACCAAAATGATGACACTGTACATCGCATTTGAAGCGGTTCGGAACGGCGAAATCACTCTCGATACGCAGGTGACCATCACCAAAAAGGCTTCCTCTGAACCGCCTTCAAAGCTGGGTTTGCGTTCGGGGCAGAAGATTGCTTTCCGCTATTTGATCCGTGCGGCGGCGGTGAAGTCGGCCAATGACGCAGCCACTGCCATTGGTGTTGCCCTCAGCGGGTCCGAGGCCGCCTTTGCGCGCCGCATGACACGTACCGCCAAGGCGATGGGAATGAGCCGTACAACCTTTAAGAACGCACATGGTCTGACCGAGGCCGGACATCTGTCGACCGCACGGGACATGACCACGCTGGGGCGGCATCTGCTGTATGATTACCCGCAATATTACAACCTGTTTTCGCGCCAATCCACGAATGCGGGGATCAAAACCGTTCCCAATACGAACCGTCGCCTGCTAGCGGCCTATCGCGGTGCGGATGGGATCAAGACGGGCTATACCCGTGCAGCTGGGTTCAATCTGGTTGCCTCGGCCAAGCGCAAGGACGAACGGATCATCGCGACTGTCTTTGGTGGCAAATCCGGCGCATCGCGCAATGCCAAAGTAGCCGAGCTGTTGGACATGGGTTTCCGCCGCGCCCCGTCGCGCGCGCCGATCCGCAAACCAGCCCGGCCGGCCTATGCCGGTAATGCAGGTTTGAATGCGAAAGTCGCCAGCGTAAGCGGCGCGCCCACCAGAAGCCTGCGACCGGTTCTTCGACCCCAGCGGGGGAGTACCGTTCTAGTGGCGAACAACGTCGCCGCAACCGCAGCCAAGAACGACGCGCGGATTCAGGACGGTATCGCCGCAGCCATCGCCTCGGCAGGTGTAGAGACGCCGACCGAAGGAACGACGCGCCCGACGGTACGCACGGATGATCTGGTGCTGGCCTCGGCAGAACAGCCCGAGCCAGAGCAGGAAATCGTCACACGCTTGTCGACCTCTGGCGGTCATTTGTGGGGCGTGAATGTGGGGCGCTATACGACCCGGTACGAGGCTGAAAAGGTTCTACTGAAAACGGCCCTGTCGGAAATGACCACATTGGAAGGCACGCTGCGCAAGGTCAATCAAAACTCACGCGGGTTCGATGCGACGTTCCAGGGCATGACCCGAGAGCAAGCCGATCTGGCCTGCCGCAGACTTCAGGCCCGCAATGTCACCTGTTTCATGATCGGGCCGTCATAAGACCCGACATATACTCTCCTGGATGGGTCTGGCCACGGAATTCCGTGGCCTTTTTTTGCTGAGCGAGCGTGCCGTAGTAGGCGGCAGGGATCAGGTCAGTCGAATACGTGGCCGTGCTGATATTGCTCATCCTGACCGGCGGCCGCAGTCAGGGCCGCGACGTTATCTTTGGTAAAGAACCCATCATACTTATGACAGCGCTCGATATACTCGGTGATCAGCAGAGTGTTCTTCGAGTGTTTTGAGAAGATCTGCTTGAGGTTCGGATCGTCTTTGCACTCTCCAACCACATGGGCCAGGAATGGCACCCCTTGGTCTTTCAGAGTGTTCACAACGAAATCCACATTCTTTTCGCCCGCACCGTGATCGCCGTCCAGAATCTCGATCGCCATGTGATGCAGCCGACGTCCGAAATTGCGGACGAAATCCTCGGTTGGCATGGGCCGTTTGGCAAAAGAGTTTACAAACGAAGGCGTATTATTGGCTGTAAATACCTTGGCCGGGGATTTCTTGTCATCATCCACACCGGCATTGCGGTTCACATTGGTCGACGAATTCATGTCGAAAATGTTGTACGCCCCCCAGAAATAGTAGGGCACCATCGTCAGAAATTCGAGGATCGCATCCTCGCGCTCACCAGCCAGAACGCGTGTCGCCAGATGGTCGATGCCCAACATCAGTGAAGAGATATTGCTATCGGCACCAAAGGCAGCAGCCTCATCCAGTCGCGCTTGTTCTGCGCTGCTGAGCAATACCCTGTCGCCCAGACCCAAACTGTCGGTATCGTTGAAATCCAGCGTTGAATAACCGACCCGGTTGCAGGTGAAATCAGAAGGGGTGGTGAACCGAAGGCCCTTTAGCGTGTAAAACGGGTTCTCGGTGTCGCCGGAATATTCGAACCGGATATTCTGATCCTCCAGCGTTTTGGTCAGCGTGTTCAGGTCAGTGGCGCCAAACACTTCGCCAACATAGCGCGTTTGCGGCGTGTTTCGTGCCAACGGGTACATGCGGTTGATGCGCGGGATGAAGTCTTCGAATGTCGGGCTAAGCGGAGCCATCACGATGAGCGCCGGGTAGTCCAGGTGTGAATGCAGGACCGAGTATTTATGTGTCCGTCCAAGATAGCTGGCCGTGTGACGGTATGGCGACATCACATATAGCTCGACCAGAGTGTCGAAAAGAACGTCAGTTTCGACCTGAAGCACGACAGCGCGCATGGACCCAACCTGCTGGGCGACACCAGAGCTGGCACGGCGTTCGTAAATTTTTGGCAAATACTCGTTGAAGAAGTCCGAATTCTTCTTGTCGCCGCGTGGTTCGTAAGACGCTAAATCAAAAGACATAAAGTTACTCCTTGCCCAGACTAGGCAAACCAGGTGCGGTTCGTTGCCGGGATTGTGGTATTCAGAACATATGCTTGCTGACATGCTAGGGAGGGAATTCAGCCTCGGCAACAGTCTGAGTACGTGCGGACGCATTGCACCCGCGGGATTACCGCAGGAACTTTGTCACCTCGACCCCGCCCGCGATCAGGTTTTCGCGGACCGAATGCGCAATCTGAACGGCGGTTGGTCCATCCCCATGCAGACAGATCGTGTCGATCGCCGTTTCAAGCCTTTTGCCGGTTTCGGTAATGATGGCCCCCTCGCGGACCATTTCCAGCATCCGAGGCCCGGCGATTTCGGGGTCGTGGATGACGGCGCCGGGCAGGCTCCGGTCGACCAGAGTGCCATCGTCGTTATAGGCGCGGTCGGCAAAGATCTCACCGACCCACTTGCAGCCCAGATCCCGCACGGCCTCTTCCTGTTTGGTGACGGCCAGCACCATTATGATGATGTCCGGGTTCACGTCCAGCGCGCCCTGATAACAGGCCCGCGCCATATCGATATCGACCGAGCACATGTTGGCCAGCGCTCCGTGCAGTTTCAGGTGCCGGACTTGCGTTCCAACAGCGGTTGCCATGCCGATCGCTGATCCCAACTGATACCGAACAAGGTTGCGCAGGCTGTCATGGGGTATTTTCATATTGCGACGGCCAAAGCCCTGCAGGTCAGGAAAGCCCGGATGCGCGCCAATGCCGACCCCGTTTTCCGCCGCCAGACTCATCGTATGCGCCATGACGTCCGGATCGCCAGCGTGAAAGCCGCAGGCTATGTTGGCCGAGGTGATAATCCGCAGCAGGCTTTCGTCATCGCCCATGCTCCAAGGCCCAAAGCTTTCCCCCATATCGGCATTAAGATCGACGCTGGGCATCGGCATTCTCCTTAGTCTTTGGCATAGATCATTCCGCTGATCAGTTGATAAGATAGCAGGTCCGCAATGTCATGAGGATCACGGATCAGGGGCTCGACCTTGGATGGCAGGTTGGCGAGTTCCTTTTCAAAGGCCGCCTGCAGGGTAATGGCCTCGTCCGATTCGACCAGCCTGAACTGAAGCTGCGCGCCTGCCGGGGTCTGCGCTGCCTGTGGCATGTCACAGGGAAGGACGGTTGCAATCCTGGGGTATCCGCCGGTTGTCTGACACTCGGGCAGCAGAATGAAGGGATTTCCAGTGCCGGTCATCTGAATGTCGCCGGGGGTGATGACCTCGGACAATATGTTCAGCTGCCCCTTCGCGGCGAAACCCTCTCCGTCGCTTTCCAGCTGCATTCCCATGCGATTTGCGCGGGCCCCGCGTGTGAACGTGGTGCGCAAAAAGCGGTCCAGCGTTTGCCGGTCGAACAGCTCGGTCTGAAAGCTGGCCACAACCCGCAGCGAACCGCCCGAGAACCGATCTTCAGCCCGCAACTTCTGTCCTGCCAGCTGTGACGCTGCCCCGGCGGATAAGCTGTCTCCGGCCTGTAGGGCGCGCCCGATTTTGGCAGTAAGGTGAGTTGAGCGGGATCCCAGAAACTCCTGCATCTCAATACCGCCGCCCAGGTGCAAATATCCATAGGTTCCCCGTGTGGCGGCCCCGATCATCACCCGCTGTCCGGTTTCAAGGCGGTAAGAGGCATTCCACGAAATGGCAGTGCCATCAATACTGGCCCGCATCGGCGCGCCCGTCAGTGCAATCTGTATGGGATGAGTGGCCTCAAATTCACCGCCCATTCCGGCCATTTCAAGCGCGGCAAGTTTTGGGCTTTGTCCCAGCAATGCGGCGCCTTCGTGCAGGGCCAGTAAATCTGCTGCGCCAGATCGGGAAAGCCCTTGATCCAGATACCCGTGGCGGCCTTGATCCTGTATTGTACAAGCAGGCCCTATGCGCAGGACAGACAGGCTCAAACCGCGATCTCCTGACAGGTTGCGCCGCCTGATCCATCAACGTCATTGGCGCGTATCGCCTCTAGTTCCTCACGCGTGACTGACATGAACTGCATTTCGTCGCCGGGTTTCAGGGCAAAGCTGTTATGTGCTTCAGGACGAAAACAGCGAAAAGCGGTTTGGCCGATATGTCGCCACCCGGTTGGTGAGGGCCCCGAGAAAAGGACAAATTGCGAAATCGCCAATACCAAAGCGCCCTCGGGCACCATCGGGGTCAACTTATTGAGGCGCGGTATGTTGAACTCGGGGCCGAGCGGGCCAAGATATGGCTGACCGGGAGCAAATCCGATCGTCAGGACGCGGACGGTTGTGGCGCTCAATCGATGAACGGCTTCATCGGGGGACAGCCTGGCCGCAGCCGCTGCCTCATCTAATTGAGGGGCAAGCGCGCCGCCATAAACCGTGGGGACACTCCATAACCTGCGCCCCTGGGGGAGGGGCGCTTTGTACCAATCCTGCCGCCGCAGCAGCTGCTCGACCCGGTCGCGAAGGTTTGCGTGGGCAAACTGGGATGGTTCAAATCGGATATAAGTCGACGCCAGCGTCGCTGAGGTTTCAATGACACCTTCCCACCGTTCAGAATCCACCGCAGCTCGAAACGCCAATGCTGCCCTGTTCGATGGCTCGGCCATGGTTTCGGCGAAAGAGACCAGCAGGCCGTCAAAGCCGACGGTGCATATGCGTGGGAAGATGGCGGCGTGTGTTCGTGTCATCTCGCTGCGTGCCAGTATGTAACTAGTCAGGTGACCTGAACGCAATCCAGAGCGTTTCGCAAGAGAGGGTGCAAAGTATTTGCCGGTGCATCCCTGTTTCAGACCGCGTGCAGGCAAATTCCGACTCGGTGCGGGTGTGTTTCATACCCGGCGACTCACACGAGTCTTGTAGTAGACGTGGGGAGCTCAACAATATGTTGATATCGGGCATAGCTCGTACGGAAAGCAGTGTGGATACCTTAGCCGTGATAATGGGCTTTCCTGGGTGCATCGGTCGAATTTATCACCTTAATTATCTGAATTTATTGAGTAAAATAAGAAAGTGCAAAAAAGTTTCTCAGGGCGTGATTTTCTGCTTGCGGTGTATGTTTGTAATGCTTAGAACCCCCTTCACCGGCGCTGCTGAGGCGCTTGGGACACACTGGAGAGACGGTGGGACGGGTTGGAGAGACGACCGGACGCATCGGAGAGACGGTGGAGACGCTCAGGAGAGGCTGGGGGCATCTTAGGGAATGATTTAG